>NZ_JANZKP010000021.1 GCF_025642745.1 Cellulomonas sp. RIT-PI-Y | reverse complement strand
GCCGCCCGGTGCTGCCCCCGCTCGGCCTGTCCCTGATCTGCCGGGTGATCGGTCAGCTGATCGGCATCGCCCTGCTCGCCGTCGCCGCCGCCGGGATCGCCCGGGTCGCGACCGACCCGACCGCCGCGATCGCCCCGACCGTGTGGACCCTGGTGGTCCTCTCCCTGGTCAAGGGCGTGCTGCGCTACCTGGAGCAGTTCTCCGGCCACGCGGTCGCGTTCCGGGCCCTCGCCATGCTGCGGGTGGACTTCTACGACCACCTGGCCCCGCAGTCCCCGGCCGGGGTGCTGTCCCGCCGCACCGGCGACCTGGTGAACCGCGCCACGAAGGACGTCGACCGGGTCGAGGTGTTCTTCGCGCACACCCTGGTGCCCGCGCTCAGCGCCGTCCTCGTGCCGGTGATCACGCTGACCGCCCTGGCCGTCACCACCGACCCGGTGCTCGCGCTGGTGCTGCTGCCGTTCCTGGTGCTGGTCGGGGCCGGGGTGCCTGCCTGGGGCCGCGGCCCGAGCGCCGAGGCCGCCACCCGGGTCCGCGGTGAGCGCGGTCGCCTCGCCCAGCTGGTCACCGAGTCCCTGCAGGGCGTCCGGGAAGTCCTGGCATTCGGTGCCGCACGTCGCCGTCGCGACGAGGCGCGGGAGCTGGCCGACCGGGTCGGCTCCGGCCTGGACGTGCTCGCGGTCTGGACCGCACGCCGCCGCGCCGCCAACGCGGTGCTGATGGTCGCCGCGGTCGCCGCGGTGGCGCTGATCGGCGCGGCCCGGACCGCGGACGGCCTGCTCGCCTGGGACGGCCTGGTCGTCACCGTCGTGGTCGCGCTCGCGGTCTTCACCCCGGTGCTCGCGGTCGAGGACGTCGCCCCCGACCTGGAACAGGCCTTCGCCGCCGCCCGCCGGATCTGGCGGATCACCGACGCCGCACCTGCCACCACCAGCCCCGCCGACCCGGTCCCGCTGCCCGACGGACCGCTCGACATCCGGTTCGAGGACGTCACCTTCGGCTATCCGGTGCCCGAGCTCGACCCCGACGACGCCCTGCCCACCCGGGCCCGCGCCGCCGGGCCGGTGCTCGACCGGGTCGGACTGGAGATCCCCGCGGGCAGCACCACCGCCGTGGTCGGCCCCTCCGGCTCCGGCAAGTCCACCCTGGTCAGCCTGCTCACCCGGGCCTGGGACCCGCAGTCCGGCCGGGTCCTGCTCGGCGGTGTCGACATTCGCGACGTCGCCCTGGACGACCTGCGCGCGCACATCGCCGTCGTCGGCCAGAGCACCTACCTGTTCAACGACACCCTGGCCGCCAACCTCCGGCTCGCCGCCCCCGACGCCACCGACGCCGACCTCGAGCAGGCCTGCCGTCGTGCCGCTCTGCACGACGCCGTCGTCGCCATGCCCGACGGCTACGACACCCGGGTCGGGGAGATGGGCGAGCGCCTGTCCGGTGGGCAGCGCCAGCGCCTGGCGATCGCCCGCGCCCTGCTGCTCGACGCCCCGATCCTGATCCTGGACGAGGCCACCAGCCAGCTCGACGTCGCCACCGAGGCGGAGATCCAGGACGCCCTGGTCGAGGTCTGCCGCGGCCGGACCGTGCTGGTGATCGCGCACCGTCCGGGGGCCGTGCGGACCGCGGACCGGGTGGTGGGGATCGGGGAGCTGAACGGCTGACGGCGCTCACCCCTGAAGTTCGCCCACTCAATCCCCGGGTTCGCGCACTCAACACGCCGTGATCCCCTGGACCAGGACCACCCAGCGCTCCCGACGATGCCCTCGACCGTTCAGCAACGGGGCTGGGGTGTCGCGAGCGGCCGAAAGAGGTGGTTCCCCATGACAGGACGCCAGGGTCATGGCGATCGAAGGTCCAGTGTGATCGCGATGGTGCTGCTGGCACTCGGCATCATCGCCGTCAGCCGTCTCCGAGTGTTCGCTGACGTGGCGGTGCTGTTCTGGCTCGCAGGATTCAGCATGCTCGTGGGGGCGGGCATCATCGCGCTCCACGTCGGCCGTGGACAGCGACCACCGCGCTGGACCGGTTCGGTGGTGGTCGCTGTGGCTGCGGCCCTGGTCGCATGCGGGCTGGCGACGGCGACGATCAGCGCGCGACCTCCCACCGTCCCGGACTCCCTCGTGCTGCCGTCCTCCGCGGTCGGCCTCGTGGCGACGCGCATCAGCGCGCCGGACACGACGGTGACGCCTGACCTGAGTGAGGGCGCGGTCTCGGACCTCGTGAGTGAGATCGCCGCGACGCAGAGTGAACTCGGCGCGGTATCGGACTCGCACGCGCAGGATGTTCTCGCAACGGTGCGGGCGGCAGGCTTCGTCCCGGCCAGCGGGTTGCGCGCCGATGACACGTCGGCGACCGTCCACACGATCGACGCCACCACCCTCGTGACGGTGCCGTTGATCGGCACCGACCTGCCCGAGGTGTCGTGCGTGACGTTCTCGATCGTCGGTGACGACGTCGCGATCGTGGAGATGGCTGCGCGATGGCGGGTGACGATGCCGTGGCCTTCCGGATGTGGGCCGACGGCGTTCTCGTCCAGGACCTGACCCTCCTCGATCCTGAGGCCGAGGTGTCATCCGCCGAGGTCGTGCCGGTGGGATTGAGCTGGAAGAAGCTCAACAACTGCCTGAACCAGATCGGGATCAACTGGGCCGTTCTCGCGGTCATCAGCGTCGCGTGCTCCGCCGCCTGCGCCACGATGGTGGCGTGCGCGCCCTGTATCGCCGTCGCAGCGGGATGGACGGGAGGCTCCATCGGCGCGTGTGTGAAGCACGCCTGGACCTGATCGACAGATCGAGGGCGGTCAGTCCACGGTCCTGACCCCTACCAGGTCCCGGATCGTCCGGCCCGCGTCCACGCCGCGCTGCTCGAACCGGGTCACCGGGCGGGTGGCCGACCGGGGGGCGAAGCCGCCGTGCGGGTTGCTCAGCCCGGGGTCCGCGGTCAGCACCTCCAGCATCTGCTCCGCGTAGGGCTCCCAGTCGGTGGCGCAGTGCAGCACGCCACCGGGGCGCAGCCGGGACCGGATCAGGGCGACGTGCTCGGGCGCGATGATCCGTCGCTTGTGGTGCCGTGCCTTGGGCCAGGGATCGGGGAAGAAGACGTGCACCGCATCCAGGCTGTCCGGTGCGATCCGGGTGCGGAACAGCTCGAGCGCGTCGCCGTGCGCCAGCCGGACGTTCGTGAGGTCGGCGTCCTCGATCAGGGTCAGCAGGTGCGCGATGCCGGGCAGGTGCACCTCGATCGCCAGGTAGTCCCGGTCCGGGTCGTCGGCGGCCATCGCGGCGGTGGCGTCGCCCATGCCGGAGCCGATCTCGACCACCAGGGGCGCCCTCCGGCCGAACAGGGCCGTGGTGTCGAGCGTGCCGGTGGACGTCAGCGGGGGCAGGCCGAGCTCGGGGTCGTGCACCGAGACCCCGTAGGACGGCCAGAGGCGTTCCAGGGCGTCCGCTCGGTGCGCCCCGAGCGGTGCCCGGCGTGGGTGGAAGGTGCGCAGCGGCCCCCCGCGCAGCTGAGGGGCGGGGTGGAAGTCGGAACCGGGCAGCCGGTCGGACGTGTCGTTCTGCACGGCGACGAGGGTAGTGCGCCGCACCGGGCCCGTGGGTGGACTCAGTCCCCGCCGAGGGCCCGCACGATCGGGCAGGGCGCCGCCGGGTCGGGACACTGGTCGTCGAGCAGACCGGTGGGTCCACCTCGCACCGTGGTGCAGGGTCAAATCGCTCAGCCCGCTCGACCCGCTCAGCCCGTGACCCAGACCGCCTCGGTCGACCCCACCGGCAGCGTCACCGCGCCGAAGTCGCCGATCGTCACGCTCAGGTCGCTGTCCGCCCGCACCCCGTCCGGCAGGGCGATCACGGTCGTGGCGGGCACGTAGTCCAGGGTGCACGGGCCGTCGGTCGGGGTCGGGAAGGTGACCGTCACGGCGCTGTCCGTACCGGTGGCGGGGGAGTCGGGGACCTGCGGGCAGGTGGAGGAGCCGAAGGTGACGATGGCGATCAGGCCGTCGTCGGCGATGCGGGCCGCACCGGCGGCGGAGTCGGTGGGTGCCGTGCCGAGCTCGGCGGGCAGGCCGATCATGCTGGAGCCGGCGGTCAGGTCCAGGGTCGCCGTGTCGCTCTCGGATGCGGTGGGTGTGGCGGTCGCGGCGGTGCCGTCGCCGGGGTCGACACCGCCGGCACAGCCGGCGAGCAGCAGGAGGGCGGCCAGGCCGGAGAGGGCGGGGCCCAGGGTCATCGGTCAGGCCTCCGGGGTGTCCGGCCGGCCGGTCGACATCAGGTAGAACCGCTCGCCGAAGGGTCCGGCGATCCCGGCGATCCGGCCGTAGGGGCTGTCCTCGGGCTCGTGGTGCACGGTGCCGCCGAGCCGCACGGCCTCCGCGACCGAGGCGTCGGTGTCGGCGACCGCGAAGGTGACGACCCAGCGGGCGATCTCCGAGCCGCCGCCCATGCCGCCGATCTCCCCGTGGCCGACGTCGAAGGTGGCGTACTCGAAGCCGGGGGCGCTCATGTCGTCGTAGTGGTAGCCGAACAAGGTCCGGTAGAAGTCCTGGGCGGCGGCGAGGTGCGGGGACATGTGCTCGTTCCAGTACATCGCGCCGGGCTCGTCGACGATCTGCGCGCCGATGTCGCTCTTGGCCTGCCAGAGTGCGAACACCGCGCCGAACGGGTCGGCGATCACGGCCAGGGTGCCGAACTCCATCACCGGCATCGGGGCACGGAGGACCTGTGCCCCGGCGGAGGCGGCGCGGGCGGCGGAGGCGGTGGCGTCTGCGGTGCTCAGGTGGGTGAGCCAGCCCGCCGGTTGCGGGGCGCCGGGCATCGGCGGATTGAAGGCCGCGGCACGGTGACCGTGCAGCAGGGCGGTGGTGTAGTGGTTCATCTCCGCGGGACCCCGGTCGAAGGTCCAGCCGAACAGCGGCCCGTAGAAGGCCTCGGCCGCGTCCAGGTCGGGTGTGGTCAGTTCGGCGAAACAGGGGGTGCCCTCGGGCCAGGGCTGGTCGCGCACGGTCATGACGCTCTCCTCGAGCTGGGCGGTCGTGACCTCTATCACAGCACCGGGGGTGCCGGATCGCCTCCCCTGGACGGCGGTCCGGCACCCCCGATGGGCCTCAGGCCGCGGGTGCGACGCTCCGGCCGAGCCCGGCGAACTCCCAGCCCGCCCCGCGCCAGGTCTGCGGGTCGAGCTTGCCGCGGGCGTCGATCACCCGCGGGGCGTGGGTCAGCGGGGCGAGGGCGGTGGGGTCGGCGGTGGTGAACTGGTCCCACTCGGTGAGGACCAGGACCACGTCGGTGCCCTCGACCGCCTCCTCGACGCTGGTCGCGTAGGACAGGGTCGGGAACGACCGGCGGGCGGTGTCCCCGGCCTCCGGGTCGAAGACGGTGACCTGGGCGCCGCGCAGGTGCAGCGCGGCGGCGACGTTCAGCGCGGGGGAGTCCCGGACGTCGTCGGTGTGCGGCTTGAAGGCCGCGCCCAGCACGCCGATCCGGTGGTTGAGCACCGAGCCGCCGCAGGCCTGGACCGCCAGGTCGAGCACGCGCTCGCGCTGGCCCATGTTGATCTCGTCCACCTGTTGCAGCAGGGCGGATGCGCGGTAGGCGCCGAGCTCGTTCGCCCGGTGCATGAGCGCGCGGATGTCCTTGGGCAGGCAGCCGCCGCCGAAGCCGAGTCCGGCGTCCAGGAACTGGCGGCCGATCCGGGTGTCGTGGCCGAGGGCGTCGGCGAGCACGGTGACGTCGGCACCGGCGGCCTCGCACACCCCGGAGATGGCGTTGATGAAGCTGATCTTGGTGGCCAGGAAGGCGTTGGCGGAGACCTTGACCAGCTCGGCGGTCGGCAGGTCGGTGACCACGACCGGGGTGCCCTCGGCGATCGGGCCGGCGTAGACCTCACGCAGCGTGGCCTCGGCCTGCGCGCTGGTGCCGCCGAGCACGATCCGGTCCGGGTGCAGGGTGTCCTGGACGGCCTTTCCCTCCCGGAGGAACTCCGGGTTCCAGACCAGCTCCGCCCGCAGCCCGGCGGGCACCTCGGCGGCGATCAGCTCACGAAGCCGGGCGGCGGTGCCGACCGGGACGGTGGACTTGCCGACGATCAGCGCGTCCTTGGTCAGGTTCCGGGCGATGGTGGTCGCGGCGGACTCGACGTAGGACAGATTCGCGGCGTGCGAGGTCTTCTGCTGCGGGGTGCCGACGCAGATGAAGTGCACGTCGCCCCAGGCGGCCGCTGCGGCGAGGTCGGTGGTGAACCGGATCCGACCGGCGTCCAGGTGCTGGGCGAGCAGTGGGTCGAGTCCGGGCTCGTAGAACGGCACCTTCCCCGCGGCCAGGGCGTCGACCTTGCTCTGGTCGGTGTCGGCGCCCCAGACCTCGAAGCCGAGTTCGGCCATCGCGACGGCGTGGGTGGCGCCCAGGTAGCCGGTGCCGAAGACGGCGATCCGGATCGGGGAGCCGTCGGGTGCCGGGGCGGGCACGGCCTCGGACAGGTCGGCGGCGGAGAGCTCGGCGGCGTTCAGGAACGGGTCGTTCATGGCGGTCTCCTCGGAAAGTCGGCGGGTGCGGCGGGTCGGGCGGTTCACGGGGTGGCCCCGGTGCCGCTGGCTGAGGGGGTGGGCGTGGGGTCGGCGCTCGTGCCGGGTGTCGCGGTCGGCTCGGCGGTGGGTACGGCCGTCGGCTCGGCGGTCGGCTCGGCGGTCGGCTCCGGGGTGGCCGCGGGTGCGGTGAGCTGGGCCTGGGCGGTGGACTGCTCGGTGGTCCCGGTGGTGGCCGTGGCGAGCACCTGTCCGCCGAAGTTCCGGGCCGGGTCGGCGAGGCCGGTGCTGAACGCGGCGAGCGAGTTCGCCCGGGAGTCCACCCGCCAGTCGTTGGTGGAGAGCTGTCCGTCGACGTAGGTGGTCACCGCGAGGTTGAACCAGGCGAAGCCGATCACGTCGTCGTTGCGGCCGGGGTCGAAGCCCTGGAAGAACGACTGCACCCAGGCGGGTTTGGTGCCACCGGTCTCGGAGGCGCCGACCTCGGCCAGGAGGATCTTCTTGTCGGTCAGCTGCCGGAGCTGGTTCAGCGTGCGGTCGAAGGTGTAGCTGAAGGTGGCGTCGTTGTCGGCCTTGTAGGGCGGGCGCTGGTAGCCGGAGACTCCGACCCAGTCGACGTAGTCGTCGCCGGGGTAGAGGCCCTGGAGGGTGTCCAGCCCCTGCTTGGCGGTGGGCAGGTTGTTGACGATGTTCGGCGACCAGACCCAGATCACCAGGTCGTTCGCGCCGTTGGCCTCGAAGATGTCGTGCACGTGCTGCCACATCTTCACGAAGTCACCAGGGCTGTTGCCGTTGATCGACTCGCCCGACCCGGTGGACTCGGCCCACGGGTACCAGACGCCGTTCATCTCGTGGTCGAGCCGGATCGCCAGCGGCAGACCGGTGGCGACGATGTCCTGGGCGTACTGGGTCAGGTAGGCGTCGAAGTCGCCGTCGATGATCTTCGGCAGCGTGTAGTCCGGCTCCTCGACCACGTCGTTCTTGGCGGCGATCGGCCGGGACTCCCAGGTCAGCATGGGCAGCAGCCCACGCTCCCAGGACCGGGTGACCGCGTTGGACCGGTAGGTCTGGTCCCAGCCGCCGAAGTAGCCGACCAGGTTCTGGCTGCGGCCGACCTCCTGCGCGGCGTCGTCGAAGGTCGCCCAGTTGAAGGGTGCCTGCTCGGTGTACATCCCGAAGTACCGGGTGCTGGGGTTCAGCAGCTCGGCCTTGGTCGGGGCGCTGGGCTTGGTGACCGGTGCGGGTGCGTCCGGCTCGGTGGGCTGCGGGGCGGAGGGGTTGGCGGCGCCGCCCTCGCTGCCGGCGGCCGGTGCGGCGGCACTGGCGGTGCCCCGGTTGCCCGAGCCCGAGGTGCGACCCGACGACCCGGACGAGGAGGACGACCCGGACGAGGACCCGGAGGACGCCGAGGACCCGGCCGAGGCCTGGCGCTCGGCCTCGGCCTGGGCGCGGGCGTCCTCGCCCTTCTTGCGGGCGGCCTGCTCGTCCGCGACCACGTCGCGGAGCGAGTCGGACTGCGCACGGGAGGTGTCGAGCTCGTCCTGGAGCCGCTGGTTCTCGGCCATCAGTTCCTGCTCGCGGGCGGTGAGCTCCGGTGTGGTGCTCTCCCCGGTGACGATCTGGGAGACCGTCGGCAGGTTCCACACCACCAGGGTGATCGCCAGCAGTGCGGCGACGATGGACACGGTCGCGATCCGGGCCTTGGTGGTCATCCGGCCCATGGAGGGCGCCCACCAGGCCTTGCCGGGTGTGGCCCCGGGTCCGGTCAGCTTGATCGGTGCGTCAGACATAGAGCAGGGCCTCCAGCGCGAAGATCACCACGGCGATGCCGTAGGGGATGGCGGCGAGCGGGTTGAGCCGGCGGCGCTTCGGGGCCGGCGCGGGTGCGGGCACCGGCGCACGGTGCGCGCGTCGGGTGGGTGCGGTGACCGGGGCGGTCCGGGTCTCGGTGACCAGCGCACCGTCGGCGGTGCGCTGGTCGACCGGCCGGGGACCGCCGAGGCCGGGCTCGTCCCGGTCCACCACGTCGACCGGAGCCGGACGGCTCATCAGCTCGAGCTCGGCCAGCAGTCCCCGGTCGTCCGGCTGTGGCGCGGCGGGTGCGGTCTCGGTGCCCGGGTCGCCACCGGCATAGGCCCCGGCGCGGGTGCCCCAGCCGGAGGCGTGCGCCATCCGCAGGAAGCCGAGCAGCCGGACCGGCATCAGGAAGAAGGTCGACACGATGATGAACACCGGCAGGCGGAAGAAGTCGCCAGGGACCTCCTGCAGGTGCCGGATCTGCCGGATCGCCATCGAGAGCACCGAGGAGGTGATCATCAGCGCGATCACCCAGAACCAGCCGGCATGGGCGCCGTAGGCCTCCAGCACCGCCTGGTAGAGGTTCACGCCGGTGCCGCTGGCCGAGCGGTAGATCCAGCCCGCGATCGTCCCGACCAGCAGGAAGGGCAGCAGGATGTCGGACAGGAAGAACACCGCCAGGATCGGGGCATGCCCGAGCATCCAGGGCAGCATCCGCAGGGTGTTGTACTGGCTGCCGCGTGCCCAGCGGAGCTGCTGCTTGAACAGCTTCTTCACCTCGAGCGGGGCGTCGGTGTAGACCAGCGAGGTGTGCTGGTAGACGGTCCGGTACCCGGCCTTGAGCGTGAGGTTGGTCAGCGTGCGGTCGTCGGAGACCTCCAGGAAGACGCCCATGAACCGCTGGGTCATGAAGTCCTCCATGACGTGGTCCAGGATCGTCCGCCGGAACGCGATGGTCCGGCCGGGCAGGCAGCCGACCTGGCCGAGCACCGACTGGGCGGGCATCGAGTACAGCGAGCGGGAGTTCTCCAGCCAGTCCGCCCAGCGGGTGATCCAGGAGCGGGTCGGCTCCAGGATCCGCTGCCGGGTGGTGACCCCGCCGATCTTCGGGTCGGCGAACGGCTTGACCAGCTCGCGGAGGGTCCCGGGGGTCCAGATCGTGTCCGAGTCCAGCAGCACCGTGATGTCGAACCGAGACAGCTCCGTCCCGATCTTCACCGCGTTCCGCTTGCCCGGGATCGGGGTGTGCACCCAGCTGACCAGCGGCGCGAATTCCTCGCAGATCGCCTCCAGGCCGGGGTTGGGCTTGCCGTTGATCACCACGATGACCTCGTCCGGCCGCTGCTCGGTGACCCGGGTCAGCACGTCACGGAACAGGTCGAGGGGCTCGTCGACCACGGGGACGACCACGCTGGTGGTCTCGTGGTGCTCCTCGAGGTAGGGCCGGTAGCGCCGGGACAGCGCGACCTTGATCAGCCAGAGCGCCCAGACCAGGGCGGAGAACACCGTGAACAGGTACAGCTCGGCCTGTTCGTCGAGCATGTGGCGGATCTGCAGGATGAAGATGAACATGCGCGTCACCTCGTCGGCTGTCGGAGCGGAGGGGCTCGGAGGATGCCGTCGGCGACGTTGACGCGGCGCTGGAGTGCGCTTCCCGGAGGTGGGACGTCAACTGGGTGCTGACGTCGTCGGGGAGGACTGCGCTGTGACTGGATCGGGGATCGTATCACCCGTTCAGGTGAACAGATCGGGTGAGAGGGAGGGGTCGGCTCGCTCGCCCGGTTCGCGGTGCGGCGAGGTGCCCAGACTGTGGGCGGCTGGTGCGGCGTGGCAAACCCAACTCAGGCGTTTGTGAGATGTGTCACACAAAGCTGCCCGGTGTGCCCGTATTTGTCCGGTCATGAATCGCCAGAACCAGACATAACACCGGAGTCTCGGCAGCTCCGTGCCCGCTACCTCTCCGGTCGCAGAGGCGTTACCGGCAGGTGTCCGCCGGGGGTCCGGGGAGTCACAGAACGGTGTGACTGCCGAGTCAACGCTCGGGCCGCCCGACTGTCACCCAGTTGCGGCTCCTCGCGACTCAAGGTTGAGCGGAATACACTCAACTTCGCCTCGGTTGGACCTGGTAGCAGTCATCGACACACACCCGGAGGGACAGCGTTGGACGCGAAGTTCACCACCAAGTCGCAGGACGCCCTCGGCGACGCCGTGCAGCAGGCGACCGCCGCGGGCAATCCCCAGATCGAGCCGGCCCACCTGCTGAACGCCCTGCTCCAGCAGGACGGCGGAGTCGCGAACGGGCTGCTGGACGCGGTCGGCGTCGACCGTCAGTCGCTGGGCCGCTCGGTGCGCGCCGTGCTGGTCGGGCTGCCGAGCGCATCGGGCTCCACGGCCGCGGCGCCCGCCGCCTCCCGGCAGCTCGCCACGGTGCTGACCACCGCCTCGGACGAGGCTCGCACCCTGGGTGACGACTACGTCTCCACCGAGCACCTGCTGATCGCGCTCGCGGCCGGGCAGACCGGTGTCGCCGACGCGCTGCGTGCCCAGGGGGCCTCCCGGGAGGCCCTGCTCGCCGCCCTGCCGTCCGTCCGGGGCACCGGCAAGGTCAGCAGCCCGAATCCGGAGGGCATCTACAAGGCCCTGGAGCAGTACGGCCTCGACCTCACCCAACGGGCCGCCGACGGTCGACTGGACCCGGTGATCGGCCGCGACTCGGAGATTCGCCGCGTCATCCAGGTGCTGTCCCGGCGCACCAAGAACAACCCGGTGCTGATCGGTGAACCCGGGGTGGGCAAGACCGCCGTCGTGGAGGGCCTGGCCCAGCGGATCGTGGCCGGAGACGTCCCCGAGTCGTTGCGCGGCAAGCGCCTGATCTCGCTCGACCTGGCCGCGATGGTCGCCGGGGCGAAGTACCGCGGGGAGTTCGAGGAGCGCCTGAAGGCCGTGCTGTCCGAGATCACCTCCTCCGACGGCGAGGTGATCACCTTCATCGACGAGCTGCACACCGTAGTCGGTGCCGGCGCGGGCGGTGAGGGTGCGATGGACGCGGGCAACATGCTCAAGCCGATGCTGGCCCGCGGCGAGCTCCGGCTGGTCGGTGCCACCACCCTGGACGAGTACCGGGAGCGGATCGAGAAAGACCCCGCCCTGGAGCGCCGGTTCCAGCAGGTGTACGTCGGCGAGCCCAGCGTCGAGGACACCGTGGCGATCCTGCGCGGGCTGAAGGAGCGTTACGAGGCGCACCACAAGGTCACGATCTCGGACGCCGCGCTGGTCGCCGCCGCCGGTCTGTCCGACCGGTACATCGCCGGTCGGCAGCTGCCGGACAAGGCGATCGACCTGGTCGACGAGGCCGCGTCCCGGCTGCGGATGGAGCTGGACTCCTCCCCGGTCGAGGTGGACGAGCTGCAGCGTGCGGTCACCCGGCTGGAGATGGAGGAGCTGGCGCTGGCCGAGGCGGACGACCCGGCCAGTGCCGAACGGCTGGAGAAGCTGCGCGCCGACCTCGCCGACCGCCGGGAGGAACTGGCGGGTCTGACCGCCCGCTGGGAGCAGGAGAAGGCCGGGCACAACCTGGTCGGCGACCTGAAGGCGAAGCTGGACGAGCTGCGCACGGCGGCCGACCGGGCGGTCCGGGAGGGCGACCTGGCGACCGCGAGCCGGATCAACTACGGCGAGATCCCGGAGGTCGAGAAGCAGATCGCGGCCGCGGAGTCCGCGGAGGAGGTCGCACTCGCCCAGGAGCCGATGATCGCGGACCGGGTCGGCCCGGACCAGATCGCCGAGGTGGTCGCCGCCTGGACCGGCATCCCGGCCGGGCGACTGCTGGAGGGCGAGACCGCGAAGCTGCTCCGGATGGAGGAGGTGCTCGGCGAGCGCCTGATCGGGCAGCAGCAGGCGGTCGCCGCCGTGTCGGACGCGGTGCGCCGGGCCCGGGCGGGCATCTCCGACCCGGACCGGCCCACCGGCTCGTTCCTGTTCCTCGGCCCCACCGGTGTCGGCAAGACGGAGCTGGCCAAGGCGCTGGCGGACTTCCTCTTCGACGACGAGCGGGCCATGGTCCGGATCGACATGTCCGAGTACGCCGAGCGGCACGCGGTCGCCCGGCTGATCGGTGCCCCGCCCGGCTACGTCGGCTACGAGGAGGGCGGCCAGCTGACCGAGGCGGTCCGTCGCCGGCCCTACTCCGTGCTGCTGCTGGACGAGGTGGAGAAAGCGCACCCCGAGGTGTTCGACATCCTGCTCCAGGTGCTGGACGACGGGCGCCTGACCGACGGCCAGGGCCGGACGGTCGACTTCCGGAACGTGATCCTGATCCTCACGTCCAACCTCGGCTCGCAGTTCCTCGCCGACCCGATGCTCGACCCGTCCGCCAAGCAGGACGCCGTGATGGGCGCGGTCCGCGAGCACTTCAAGCCGGAGTTCCTCAACCGGTTGGACGACGTGGTGATGTTCCAGCCGCTGTCCCTGGCCGAGCTGACCGAGATCACCGACCTGCAGGTGGCCGCGCTGGCGGCCCGGTTGCGCGACCGCCGTCTGCACCTGGACGTCACCCCCGCCGCCCGGGAGTGGCTGGCCATCGAGGGCTTCGACCCCGCGTACGGGGCCCGGCCGCTGCGCCGGCTGGTGCAGCGGGAGATCGGCGACCGGCTGGCCCGGCTGCTGCTCGCGGGGCAGGTGCACGACGGCGACACGGTGCGGGTGGACCGGCCGGCCGGCGACGTGTCCGGCCTGGACCTGACCCGTGTGGAGCCGGTGAACGACTGAGCGCCCGGCCACCGGCCGTGTGAGGATCACGGGGATGAATCCGACCCTCGCCCTGGCCGGTGGCCCCGCTGCGCCCATCACCGCTGCGTTCACGACCGCACCCCTGTCCGCCGCCGCGACGGGCGGCCCCGAGCTGACCGGCCTGGCCGGCTGGGTGGTGAGCGTCGTCGAGGCGCTCGGCCCGCTCGGCGTCGGCCTGCTGGTGGCGCTGGAGAACCTGTTCCCGCCGATCCCGTCCGAGGTGGTGCTGCCGGTCGCGGGATACGTGGCCTCGCAGGGCCAGATGTCCCTCGGCTGGGCGATCGTCGGAGCCACGCTGGGCGCGGTGCTCGGCGCGTGGGTCCTGTACGGGCTGGGTGCCTGGTTCGGCCGGGACCGGCTGCGGCGCTGGCTGGACCGGATGCCGCTGATGGAGGTCGGGGACCTGGACCGGGCCGAGGGCTGGTTCACCCGGCACGGCGGCGCGGCCGTGCTGATCGGCCGCTGCGTGCCCGTGGTGCGCTCGCTGGTGTCGATCCCGGCCGGGCTGGAGAAGATGTCCCAGCCGAAGTTCCTGCTCTACACCACCCTCGGGTCGGCGGTCTGGAACAGCGCGCTGGTCACCGCCGGGTACGTGCTGGGCGCCCAGTGGGAGGACGTCGGGCACTACTCGGACTACATCAACTACGCCGTGTACGCGGTGATCGTGGTCCTGCTGGCGAAGTTCGTCGTCGGGCGACTCCGCAACCAGCGCGCTCAGAACTGACCGAACAGCTCCGCGATGTCGGAGCTGAACAGGTCCTGGCCCTTGATCCGGCTGGTCTCCTCGGCGCCGAGGATCCGGCGCTCGCCGTCGGCGTCGACGATCTGGGAGGCCCCGCCCCGGGTGCCCAGCGGCAGGACGATCCGTTCCGGCTCGGGGTGGTGGGTGGCGGTGGGCCGCTGTCCGGCGATCAGCGCGCGCAGGTTCGCGGCGACCACGTCGGCGTGCGTGCGGGCCGCCGACGCGCGCTTGGACTCCGGGACGTCGGTGATGTCACCGACCGCGAACACGGTCGGCAGGCCGCGGACCTGCAGCGTCGGCTCCACCCGGACCTGGCCCAGACCGGTGCGCTCGGCGGCCAGCGCCCCGGCCAGGTAGTCGCTGGCGGCCTGGTTGCCGTAGCAGCGGAACCACATCTGTGCCTCGATCCGGGCCCCGGACTCGGTCTCCACCGCGAAGGGCTCGTACACGCCGACGTCGACCGGCGGCAGGTAGCCGAGCCGGGAGCCGAACACGAAGTCCACGCCGTCCAGCTGCTCGTGCACGGCGGTTCGCAGCTCGGGGGCGTACTCGCCGGTGCTCAGCGCGTCCTCGGCCTGGTCGACCACGGTGATCCGCAGTGCCGGGAAGTGCTCGCGGAGCTCGCCGACCAGCTCCAGGCCGACCGGCCCGGCGCCCACGACGAGCACCCGCTCGGCGGCGGCCAGGCCCTCGCGCATCCGGGCCAGGCGGGCCCGGGCGACCACGGTCTCGGACTCCAGGAACTTGGCCGGGAACGGGTAGGCGGTGCCGGTGGCGAGCACCAGGTAGTCGGCGTCGATCGTGGTGCCGTCGCCCAGCTGCACCCGGTCCGGCAGTGCGCGCTCGACCCGCTGGTGCACCACGGTGCCCCGGGTCAGCAGCCGGTCGTAGGGGACGAAGACCCGCTCCTCCCAGGCCGGGTCGACCGCGCCGCGCAGAGCCGCCGAGGCGTGCACGAAGGCGTCCTTCGGCTCGATCAGGGTCACCTCGGCCACGTCGTCGAGCAGCGAGGCCACCCGTGCGCCTCCGTAGCCGCCGCCGACCACCACGACCTGCGTCATCTCTCCGCGCCCCTCGTCCGTGGGCACCGTCCGCGCCCGACGCCGTCAGCCTCTCATCCGGCCTCCGACCGGCACCGGGACCACCGCCCCAGCCCTGACGTGATGCCTCCCACAACCCGCGGGTCCGGCACGTCGGCCGCGAGGTCGGTGCCCCGGTGGCCGACCTCGCGGCGGAGGTGCCGACGTCGGCAGCGAAGGCGACGGGCCCGCCGCGGAAGGATCCGTGGCGGGCCCGTCGTGGGGTGCGGGGTCAGACCCGGGCGAGCATGCCCTCGAGGCCGTCCTCGCCGGGGTCCACCATGCCGAAGCCGATCAGCGAGCGCAGCGGTGCGTCCGCCAGCATCGCGATCATCTCCGACTCGAGCATGCCCTCGGGCAGCAGACCGGTGAGCACCGCGCCGCCGGTCGGGTGGTGCAGCCACTCGTTGAAGGTCGACTCGGTGTCCAGCGGGGTCACGATCGGCTCGCCGGAGACGGTGACCTCGGCGGTGGCCCGGATGTCCCGGGAGGACGCGCCGACCTCGATCACGGTCCGGCCGCCGCCGACCACCCAGCGCCGCAGCACCGGGTGCCAGTAGGACAGGTCCCGGGCGTCCAGCTCGATCTCGATCAGGCGGGACTCGCCCGGTGCCAGCTCGACCTTCGCGAAGCCCTTGAGCTCGCGCACCGGTCGCAGCACCGCGGCCTCCGGGTCGCCGACGTAGACCTGCACCACCTCGGCACCGGCCCGGTCGCCGGTGTTGGTGACCGTGACGGCGACCCGCACCGCACTGTCCGCGCCGGTGCCGGAGACCTCGGCGGTCAGGCCGTCGTAGCCGAAGCTGGTGTAGGACAGGCCGTGCCCGAACGGGTACGCCACGTCGATCGCACGGGTGTCGTACCAGCGGTAGCCGATCAGGATGCCCTCGCCGTAGCGGACCTGCCCGCCCTCGCCCGGGAAGTTGCCGAACGCGGGGGTGTCCTCGATCCGGTGCGGGATGGTCTCGGCCAGGCGACCCGACGGGTTGCGGACGCCCAGCAGCAGGTCGGCGGCCGCGGAGCCACCGGCCTGGCCGCCCAGCCAGCACTCCAGCACCGCGACGGCGTCGTCCTGCCACTCGACGGTGACCGCCGAGCCGTTGGCCAGTACCACGGCCACCCGCGGGTTGACCGCGGCCACCGCGCGCAGCACGGCGAGCTGGTTGGCGGGCAGCCCGAGATGGGTGCGGTCGTAGCCCTCAGACTCGTCCGGCGCCGGCAGGCCCAGGAACAGCAGAACGGTCCCGGCGTCCTGCGCGGCGGCGACCGCCTCGGCCAGCAGCGCGTCGTCGTCCGCGTCCTGCGAGCCGGGGACCCCGGCCACCGAGAACCCGGCGGCGAACGGCAGCTCGGTCCCGGTGGCGGTCCGCAGCGCGGTCAGCGCGTCGTCCAGACGGGTCGGGTTCACCTGCGAGGAGCCGGCGCCCTGGTAGCGCGGAGTCCGGGCGAACTCGCCGATCACCACGGCGCGGGTCGCGTCGTCGCCGGTCAGCGGGAGCAGGCCGTCGTTCTTCAGCAGCACGGACCCGGCGGCGGCGGCCTCCCGGGCCAGCTCGTGGTGCGCGGGGTGGTCGAGGGTGCCCGGCTCGGCCAGGGCCGGCAGGGCGCGCGCGATCATGCCCAGCACCCGGCGGACCGCCACGTCCAGCACGGCCTCGTCCAGCGAGCCGTCCCGCACCGCGGCGACGAGCTCGGCGTCGGTGCGCCCGTCGGAGGCGGGCATCTCCAGGTCCAGACCCGCGGCCAGTGCGGCGACCCGGTCGAAGACGGCGCCCCAGTCGGAGACGACCAGGCCCTCGAAGCCCCACTCGTCCCGGAGCACCTCGGTCAGCAGCCAGTGGTTCTGCGAGGCGTAGGTGCCGTTGATCTTGTTGTAGGAGCACATCACCGTCCACGGCTGCGCCTCCTTCACCACCCGCTCGAAGGCGGGCAGGTAGATCTCGCGCAGGGTCCGCTCGTCGACCTCCGCGGAGACCCGCATCCGGTCGGCCTCCTGGTTGTTGGCGGCGTAGTGCTTGAGCGAGGTGCCCACGCCCTGGCTCTGCACGCCGGACACCAGGGCGACGCCCAGCCGGCCGGCCAGCGCCGGGTCCTCGGCCAGGTACTCGAAGTTCCGGCCGCACAACGGCGAGCGCTTCATGTTGATGCCCGGGCCGAGCAGGACCGCGACGTCGTTGGCCCGGGTCTCCCGGCCGAGGGCGGCGCCCACCCGGTGCAGCAGGTCGGCGTCCCAGGACGAGCCCAGCGCGGCGGCCGGCGGGAAGCAGGTGGCCGGCACCGAGTCGTTGAGGCCCAGGTGGTCGGCCTCGGTGGCCTGCTTGCGCAGACCGTGCGGGCCGTCGGTGACCATCACCCGGGGCACGCCCAGCCGGTCGGCCGAGTCGGTGTGCCAGAAGTCGGAGCCGGAGGTCAGGGCCGCCTTCTCCTCCAGGGTGAGCTCGGCCAGAACGCGCTCGACGTCGAAGACGTCGGTCATGGGGCACCTCCGCGTGCGATGGCCCGGGGGTCGGTCGCCGGGCGGTTGCTACTAACCTACCGTTCGGTCGGCATTGTGCCCAGCCCGCTCGGCGGGACTGGTCGGTGTCACAATCGCCTGTCGGCGCCGACCATCGACGGAGAGGGCGAGCGAATGAGCACCGAGGCATTGCCGGGATACGCCAAGGGGCGGGCCAAGAAGGCGGAGATCCTGGCGCAGGCGGTGGCGATCTTCGGCGAGTCCGGGTACCGCGGCGCCAGTCTGCGCGACATCGCCGCCCGGTGCGGCATCTCGCACCCGGGACTGCTGCACCACTTCCCGACCAAGGAGGCTCTGCTGCTGGCCGTGCTGGAGCAGCGCGACGTCGCCGCCCGGCGGCAGATGGCCGGTGCGGGCACCCGCGGGGTCGAGACGCTGCGGCGGACCGTCGACCTGGTGCGGCTGAACGCCGGCCGTCGCGGGATCGTCGAGCTGTTCGCGGTGGTCTCCGCGGAGGCGACCGCCGCCGACCACCCCGCGCACGACTACTTCGTCGACCGGTACGAGCAGAGCGTCGAGGCGATCGCGGTGTCCTACCGGGAGGCCGCCGAGGACGGCCAGCTGCGCGAGGGCGTCGATCCGCAGACCGCCGCGCGCCAGCTGATCGCGGTGATGGACGGCATGCAGGTCCAGTGGCTGCTGTCCGACGGTCGCATCGACATGCTCGCCCCGGTCCGCGCCCAGGTGCAGGCGAACCTCACCGTCGCGCTGTAGCTCAGAATCCGGTGCCGAACGCCCAGAGCACCAGCCCGAGGAGCGCGACCAGCGCCAGGATCCCGAGGGTGCCGAGCCCGCCCAGCACCAGGCCGGTGATCGCCAGGGCCTTGCCCTGCGCGCCGGTCCGCCGGACCCGGACCAGCGACCAGATGCCGAGCGCGAGACCGACCGGTGCGGCCAGCAGGAAGAACGGGGTCAGGAAGGCGAGCACGACCGCCGCGCCGCTGGTGGAGATCGAGGCGATCGCCAGGCCGTCGTAGGGCGGGGGCGGCGCCCAGATCTGGGGGTACCCGCCGGGCGTCGTGTACGACTGGCCGACGTAGGGCGGGAAGGGCGCGCCGTAGGGCACCGGCACCGGCGGCGGGTACCCGGGATGCTGGACCGGTGCCGGCTGCCACGACGGAGCGTTCCCGGTCGCCCAGGCCTCGGTGGATCGGGTCGGGTCCTGCGGCCCGGGCAGGAACGTGCCCGGCGGCGGCTGGTAGCCGGGGAGCTGCGCCGCGGCGCCCTGCGACTCCGCGGCGCCCTGCGGCTCTCCGGCGGCAGGCGTCCACCCGCCCGCAGGACCGTAGGGCGAGCGGCGCTCGGCACCCTGGTCGTCGCTGCTCATACCGGGCAACCTAGCCCAGCGGCGGTGTCGGCACCGGCGGGTTCACCCGGTCAGGCGGCGTCGGCGATCTCGAGTACCACCGGCACGTGGTCGGAGGCGCCCTTGCCCTTGCGCTCGTTCCGGTCGATGGTCACCTCGGACACCCGGGCGGCCAGGGTGGGGGAGGCCCAGGTGAAGTCGATCCGCATGCCCTGGTTCTTGGGGAACCGGAGCTGCTGGTAGTCCCAGTAGGTGTACGTGTGCTCGGCGGGCAGGTGCTCGCGGGAGACCTCGGTGTACCCCGCGGCGGCGAAGGCGGCGAACGCGTCCCGTTCCGCCGGGGTGACGTGGGTCCGCCCGGCGAAGACGTCGATGTCCCAGACGTCGGTGTCCAGCGGGGCCACGTTCCAGTCGCCGACCATCGCCACCGGCAGGGCCGGGTCCTCGGCGAGCCAGCGGGTCGACTCGGTGCGCAGCGCCTCCAGCCAGGCCAGCTTGTAGGCGAAGTGCGGGTCGTCGATCTCCCGGCCGTTGGGGATGTAGAGGCTCCACACCCGCACCCCGCCGCACGAGGCGCCGAGCGCCCGGGCCTCGGTGACCGGGTCCTCGCCCCAGCCGGGCTGCCCGGCGAAGGCGTGCTCGACGTCGGTGATCCCGACCCGGGAGGCGATCGCCACCCCGTTCCACTGGCTGAACCCGCTGGTGACGATCTCGTACCCGGCGGCCTCGAAGGCCTCGCGCGGGAACTGCTCGTCCTTGCACTTGGTCTCCTGCATGGCGAGCACGTCGGTGCCGGACCGCTCCAGGAAGGCGATCACCCGGTCGACGCGGGCACGGATCGAGTTCACGTTCCAGGTGGCGAGGCGCATGACGGGCACGCTACCGGTTCGTCCCGACAGTGCGGGGGAGTCCTGCGTAGGGTGACGCCCATGGGAACCGCACTCGTCACCGGAGCCTCCGCCGGGCTGGGCCTGGAGTTCGCCTGGCAGCTGGCCACCGCCCGTCACGACGTCGTCCTGGTCGCCCGGGACGCCGACCGGCTGGAGCGGTTGGCGGCCCAGCTGCGGGCCGCCGCGGGGATCCACGTCGAGGTGCTGCCCGCCGACCTCACGGACTCCGGCGACCTGGAACGGGTCGCCGAGCGGCTGCGGAGCACCGAGCGACCGGTCGGCCTGCTGGTGAACAACGCCGGGCTGGGGCTGCATCAGCGGTTCGTCACCGGTGACCTGGCGCGGGAGCTGGCGGCGCTCGACCTGATGGTCCGGGCGGTGCTGGTGCTGTCCCGCGCCGCGGCCGAACCGATGGTGCGCCGGGGCCGGGGCGCGATCCTCAACGTCGCGTCGGTGGCCGCGCTCACCGCCACCGGCACCTACTCCGCGCACAAGGCATGGGTCCGGACCTTCACCGAGGGCCTGGCCTCCGAGCTGCACGGCACCGGGGTCACCGCGACCGTGCTGTGCCCCGGTCTGACCCACACCGAGTTCCACGAGCGGGCCGGCATCGACCAGCGCGTCCCGGAGATCGCCTGGTTGAGCGCGGAGCGCGTGGTCGCCACCGCGCTGGCCGACGTGCGCCGCGGCGCGGTGATCTCCACCCCGAGCCTGCGCTACCGGGCCGGCTCGGCCCTGCTGCGGGTGCTGCCCCGTTCCGCGGTGCGCGCGCTGAACCAGCCCCGGCGGACGCTGGGCTTCGGCGACTGAGCCGTACCCTGGGGGACGTGAACACCGCGATGTCCCCCACCCCGCGCGAGCAGCTGCGCGACCTGATCACCGAGCTGGCCGTCGTGCGCGGCAGGGTCACCCTGTCCTCGGGCAAGGAGGCCGACTACTACGTCGACCTGCGCCGGATCACCCTGCACCACCGGGCCGCCCCGCTGGTCGGCCACGTGCTGCTGGACCACCTGGAGGAGGTCGGGCTCGGCACCGCGGACATCGAGGCGGTCGGCGGCCTGACCCTGGGCGCCGACCCGGTCGCGACCGCGCTGCTGCACGCCGCGGCTTCCCGTGGCCAGGACCTGGACGCCTTCGTGGTCCGCAAGGAGGCCAAGGCGCACGGGATGCAGCGCCGGATCGAGGGCCCGGACATCGCCGGTCGCCCGGTGGTGATCCTGGAGGACACCTCGACCACCGGCGGGTCGCCTATCACCGCGCTGGAGGCCGCCCGGGAGGCCGGTGCCGACGTGCGCGGCGTCGCGGTGATCGTGGACCGGGACACCGGGGCGCAGCAGAAGATCGAGGCCTACGGCGTGCCCTACCACTATCTGTTCAGCCTGTCCGACCTCGGGCTGGCGTGACGCCGCGCAGGCTCGACCCCTTCCCACTGGCCCTGCTGGCGCTCGCCGTGGTCGGCGGGGTCGGCGCCGCCGTGCTGGACGGCCCGGAGCGGGGCTGGGCGTTGCTCGTCCTGGTGCCGATGATCGCCCTGGTGGGGTTCTCGGTGCTGCGGACCCGGTCCCGGCAGCGGCGCGAGGCGGTCGCGGACTGGGCCGGGCGCAACGGGTGGACCGCGACCGTCGCCCCCGACGGCCCGTGGCGCGGGTCGCCGCCGTTCACCGAGCCGACCGGCCGGGCGAGCGAGGAGCTGGGCCGGTCCTACCGGGGGTTCCCGGTCAGCTCGTTCACCTGGACCTGGAACGGCCGGCGGCGCCCCGGCACGACGACCACCCCGCAGCACCAGCGGCACGTGATCGTGCTGGAGCTGCCCGGTGACGGCCCGGTGGTGCAGCTGACCCCGCGGATCCTGGCCCCGACCCTCGAGCTGATGCCCGAGTCGCCCACCGGCGACCCGCGGTTCGACGCGGTGTGGCACGTCGGGGCGGTGGAGCCGGGGGTCCTGGTGCTGGACGAGCAGCTGCGCAACCGGCTGCTGCGGGAGGACGCCCAGCTGCAGGTGCTGCGGTTCCAGGGCGGCAGTGCGCTGTCCTGGGCGGTCGGGGAGACCGACGTCGAGCGGATCCTGCCCCGGGTGGCGACGCTGTGGGCGGTGGCGGACCTGCTCGGCCGGACCGGCTGACTCAGAGCACCAGCAGCGTGCCGGCGACGACCGCGACCGTCGCGACGACCTCCCCCGCGCCGACCACCGCCGGACGCACCCGGTCCCGCCGCGGCAGCAGCGCGGCCCGCAGCAGCAGTGCGACCGCGATCGCCACCAGCAGCCAGGTCCGCCCCGGGCTGCCCGGCCACCAGGCGGCCTCCGACGCCCCGATCAGCAGCGCCGCGTGGTACCCGAGGGAGATCCGGTAGGTGCGGGGCTTCCCCCGGTCCCGGATCATCGTCTTCACATAGGGCACGGTGCCGAGGAAGTACGCCGCGAGCAGCCCCGCCGCGATCCAGGAGTCACCGGGAGCAGGACCGTCCAGCCCCGCGGCGACCACGGTCATCAGCGACGCGGACAGCACGGTGACCACGTCGTTCAGCCAGGACCGGTCGGCCCGGCGGTGCGAGCAGACCAGGGACACCGCCAGCAGCACCGCGTAGACCGGCGCCCACCGGAGCAGGCCGGGCCGGGCGATCAGCAGCCCGCCGCCGAGCACCACCAGGAGCGCGGCGTGCCCGAGCAGCGGTGGGCGGTACCGCGCCCGCCGTCCCGACCGCAGCCAGCGGGTCGCGGCGAAGTAGGTGCCGTACGACGACAGCCAGGCGACGGCCAGCAGCAGGTGCCACCAGGAGGTGTCACCGATCAGCGAGCCGACCAGGACCGGGGCGAGCAGCATGGCCCACGCGCCGTGCTGGTCCGGGATCCAGCCCTTCGGCACCCGCACGTCCCCGGCCCCTCAGCGCTCGGCGGCCCAGTCCGGCACCCGCTCGACCAGGTCGGCGATCGAGTCGACGACCTGGGTGGGCCGGAACGGGTAGCGCGCGACGTCGTCCGGGCGGGTCGAGCCGGTCAGCACCAGGAAGGTGCGCAGCCCGGCCTCGATCCCGGCCACCACGTCGGTGTCCATCCGGTCGCCGATCATGGCGGTGGTCTCCGAGTGCGCGTCGATCCGGTTCAGCGCGGACCGGATCATCATCGGGTTCGGCTTCCCGACGAAGTACGGCTGGCGGCCGGTGGCGGCGGTGATCATCGCGGCGACCGCGCCGGTGGCGGGCAGGTCGCCCTCCTGGCTGGGGCCGGTCACGTCCGGGTTGGTCGCGATGAATCGCGCGCCGCCCTGGATCAGCCGGATCGCCCGGGTGATCGCCTCGAAGGAGTAGGTCCTGGTCTCGCCCAGCACCACGAAGTCCGGGTCGGCGGAGGTGAGGGTGTACCCGGCCTCGTAGAGCGCGGTGGTCAGCCCGGCCTCGCCGATCACGTAGGCGGAGCCGTTCGGCATCTGGTCGGTGAGGAACTGCGCGGTGGCCAGCGCCGAGGTCCACAGCGACGACTCGTCGATGTCGATCCCGGACCCGGCCAGCCGGGCGCGCAGGTCGCGCGGGGTGAAGATCGAGTTGTTGGTCAGCACCAGGAAGGGCAGTTCGGCCTCGCGCAGGCTGCGGACGAACTCCGGTGCGCCGGGCAGGGCCACGCCCTCGTGCACCAGCACGCCGTCCATGTCGGACAGCCAGGAGGAGATCGGCCGTGCGGTCATGCCGCGCTCCCCGGTGTGCTCCGCTCCCGCTTCGCGTCGCGGCGGGCCCGGAGGATCTCGATGCCCATCGGGATCACCGAGACCAGCACGATCAGCACGATCAGCGCCTCGATGTTGTCCTTGACGAACTGGATGTTGCCGAGCGCGTAGCCGAGCAGTGTGACCCCGACCCCCCAGAACAGGGCGCCGAGCACGTTGAAGGACACGAAGTGCCGGTAGCTCATCCTGCCGACCCCGGCCGCGACCGGGGCGTAGGTCCGCACGATCGGCACGAAGCGGGCGATGATGATGGTCCGGCCGCCGTACTTGTCGAAGTACTTGTAGGTCTCGTCGATGTACTTCTGCTTGAAGATCCGCGAGTCCGGGCGGGAGAACAGCTTGCGGCCGCCCTTGGCTCCGATCAGGTAGGCCAGCTGGTCGCCGGCGAACGCCGCGGTGAAGATCAGCAGGCAGAGCAGCCAGAGCGGGAAGTCCAGCTGCTGCTGGGCGACCAGCGCGCCGGCGGTGAACAGCAGGGAGTCGCCGGGCAGCAGCGGGAACAGCAGGCCGGTCTCGATGAAGACCACGATGACGATCCCGATCAGCGCGTAGGTCCCGAAGGACTGGATCAGGTGATCGGCGTTCAGCCAGTCCGGGCCCAGCGCCGGCCGGGGTCCGATCATGGGGAGGGCGGCCAGCGTGGTCGTCAGGGACATGACCACCAGCGTACGGCCGCCGGGCCGCGCGGCCCCCGGGACCCGGTGTGAGGGCACTGTGCGGATCGGGGACGATGTCCGGTGTGACCAACGATGACCGTGAGGTGGGCGTCGGGCCCTGGACCGGGCCGCTGCCCGACGACCCGCGCTACGACCCGCAGCTGCTCGCCGAGGGCGACCGCCGCAATGTCGCCGACCGGTACCGGTACTGGACGGTGGAGGCGATCGTCGCGGACCTGGACACCCGGCGGCACCCGTTCCATGTCGCGATCGAGAACTGGGCGCACGACCTCAACATCGGGTCGGTGGTGCGGACCGCCAACGCGTTCAACGTGGCCGGGGTGCACGTGGTCGGCCGGCGGCGCTGGAACCGGCGCGGGGCGATGGTCACCGACCGCTACCTGCACGTCCGGCACCACCCGGAGGCCTCGGACCTGGTGGCGTGGGCGGCGGAGGCCGGGCTGCCGGTGATCGGGATCGACAACGTGCCGGGGTCGGTGCCGCTGGAGGGCTACCCGCTGCCCCGGGAGTGCGTGCTGCTGTTCGGGCAGGAGTCGACCGGGCTCACCCCGGCCGCCCAGGAGGCGGCCGAGGCGGTGCTGCACATCACGCAGTACGGGTCCACCCGGTCGATGAACGCGGGCGCGGCCGCGGCGATCGCGATGCACGCCTGGATGCTGCGGCACGCCTGACCTCAGGCGTGGCTCAGCGGCTCCCGTGCGGTCTCCCGGGCGCGGAGCACGACGACCAGGGTGACCGCCGCGGCGGCCATCACGTAGAACGCCGGGGCCAGGTTGTCGCCGGTCCGGCTGATCAGGAAGGCGGCGAAGGCGGGGGTGATGCCGCCGAAGATCGCCACCGAGACGTTGTACGCGATGGACATGCCGCCGTAGCGGATGTTGGTCGGGAACAGCTCGGCCATCGCGGCGTTCATCGCGCCGTCGTACGCGGCCATGAACAGGCCGAGCAGGGCCATCGCGAGCGTGGCCGCCCAGAAGTGCCCGGAGCCCATCAGCATCAGCGTCGGGTAGCTGAACAGCAGGAACCCGGTGCAGCCGAAGATCATCACCGGTCGGCGGCCGATCCGGTCCGACAGCAGGCCGAACACCGGCACCAGCGCGGCGATCACGATGAAGCCGATCACGGTGGCGCCGTAGGCGACGGTGGCGCTGTAGCCGAGGTCCTGCTTGAGGTAGCTCGGCATGAAGGTCTGCAGGATCCAGTGCCCGACCGCCTTGATCACCACGAACCCGACGCAGAACAGCAGCGACCTCCAGCCCTTGGTGATCGACTGCCGCAGCGGGTTCTTCACCGTGTCGCCGGAGGCCTTCGCGGCCTGGAACTCCGGGGTGTCCTCCAGCCGGGACCGCAGGTACAGCCCGATCAGGCCGAGCGGCAGCGCGAGCATGAACAGCACGCGCCAGGCCCAGCCGTTCAGCACGTCCTCGCCGGCCAGCGCGGTCACCAGGAACACCAGCCCGCCGCCGACGATGAATGCCGCGAAGCCGAACACGTCGATGAAGCTGGTGACGAACCCGCGGCGGTTGCTCGGGGCGTACTCCGCGAGCAGCGCGGTCGCCCCGGAGCTCTCGCCGCCCGCCGCGAATCCCTGCACCAGGCGCACGACCACCAGCAGCGCCGGCGCCAGCAGCCCCACCGACTGGTAGGTCGGCAGCAGGCCCATCACGAAGGTCGCCCCGCTGGTCAGCAGGATGACCGACGCGAGGGTGGTCTTGCGGCCGATCCGGTCGCCCATCGAGCCCCAGAACAGGCCGCCGAGCGGTCGCATGACGAAGCCGGCGCCGAAGATCGCGAAGGTGGACAGCATGGCCGCCTGGGCGTTGCCCTCGCGGAAGAAGTGCATCGAGATGACGGTGGCGAGCGTGCCGTAGAGGCCGAAGTCGAACCACTCGACGAAGTGCCCGGCGCCCGCGGTCAGGATCACCTTGCGCATCCTGCGCTGGCGGTCGCCGTCGCTCATCACGGCCTCGCCGCTGTCGCGGCTCGCCTTCCTCAGGTCCTCGGTCATCGGATCCTCACCTCGTCGTGGAGAACGTCGCCCCTGCGGTGCCGCAACGTAGCACTGTTCGGGGATTAGTTGCCACTGAGTGGGAATACACACCCGCTGGATGGGTATAGCCTCGGGTCATGCAGTCACGCACCGTCGCGTTCGATGTCGTCGTCATCGGAGGCGGGCTGGCCGGCACCGCCGCCGCCGTCTCCGCCGCCCGTCTGGGGTCCCGGGTCGCCCTGATCACCAACCGGCCGGTGCTGGGCGGGAACTCGTCCAGCGAGATCCGGGTGTGGGTGGTCGGGGCCACCGCACACGGCACCCAGCGGTTCGCCCGCGAGACCGGGATCATGGGCGAGCTCTTCCTGGAGAACCAGTTCCGGAACCCGCAGGGCAACGCCATCTACTGGGATCAGGTGGTGCTGGACCTGGTGCGGGCCGAGCCCAACGTCTCCCTGCACCTGAACACCGACGTGCGCACCCTCGCGCTGGCCGACGACGACCCGTCCCGGATCGCCTCGGTCACCGGCTGGACCATGGGCTCCGAGATCGAGACCACCTTCACCGCGCCGGTGTTCCTGGACTGCACCGGGGACGGCCTGATCGGCGCGATGGCCGGGGCCGAGCACCGGATCGGCCGGGAGGGGCGCGCGCAGTACGACGAGCCCTGGGCGCCCGAGCTCCCCGACGACGAGCTGCTCGGCTCCTCGATCTTCTTCTCCACCCACGACACCGGGAAGCCGGAGAAGTTCGTCCCGCCGAGCATCGCCCGGGACATCGCCGGCACCCCGATCCTGGCCAACCGCGCGATCCGCACCGGGGACAACGGGTGCAACTACTGGTGGATCGAGTGGGGCGGCGAACTGGACACCGTCGCGGACAACGAGCGGATCCGCGACGAGCTGTGGAGCGTGGTCTACGGCATCTGGGACCACATCAAGAACTCCGGCAGCTTCGAGGCCGACACCCTCACGCTGGACTGGGTCGGGGCGATCCCCGGCAAGCGGGAGTACCGGCGGTTCGTCGGCGATCACACCCTCACCCAGCAGGACCTGCTGGAGCAGCGCCGGTTCCCGGACGCGGTGGCCTTCGGCGGCTGGTCGATCGATCTGCACCCGGTGGAGGGCGTGTACGCGGAGAAGGCCGGCGCCCAGCAGCGGTACACCGACGGCACCTACGACATCCCGTTCCGGAGCCTCTACTCCCGGAACGTGACCAACCTGCTGTTCGCCGGGCGGGACATCTCCGCCTCGCACGTGGCCTTCGGCTCCACCCGGGTGATGGCCACCTGCTGCACCCAGGGCCAGGCAGCGGGCACGGCGGCGCACCTGATCACCACCCGGGGCCTCACCCCGCGCGACCTCGGCACCGTCCCCGAGCACACCCGGCTGCTGCAGCAGACCCTGATCCGGACCGACGCGCCGTTGATCGGGGTCCGGGCCGACGACCCCACCGACCTCGCACCGGGCGCGAGTCTCACCGCCACCAGCGAGCTCACCGCGCTCAGCACCCTGCCGTACCCGGTGGAGGGCAGCTTCGACCTGGACCGGGACGCGGCGGTCGTGCTGCCGGTCGACCCCGCGATCGGTACCCTGCGGCTGCGCACCGAGTCCGACGAGGCCACCACGCTGCACGCGGAGCTGTGGTCCACCGGCCGGCCGCAGAACTACGTGCCGGTCCGGCACCTGCGCTCGCTGACCGCCCCCGTGCCGGCCGGATCGGGGGAGACCGTGCTGAGCCTGGACCACCACGACGACGGGAACGTCGTCCTGGTGCTGCGTGCCGCACCCGGCGTGCGCCTGCCGCTGACCACCGGTCACCCGTACGGCGTGCAGATCATGCGGGCCAAGCACGCCGGCGACCAGGCCTTCGACGACCACATCCCGGACGAGCAGGACCAGCCGGTCACCGACTGGGAGGTGCGCTCGCTGCGCGGCCGGTCGTTCGCGTTCTCGGTCGACGAGCCCTCCGGGGCGTGGCGCGCGGAGCGGGTCGCCGACGGGTACCAGCGACCGTTCGGCGGGCCGCACCTGTGGTCGTCGCGGCCCGGGGCCCTGGCGGACGGCCCGGTCGCCCTGGAGCTGCGCTGGCCGGAGCCGGTCGCCGTCACCGAGGTCGACCTGGTGCTGAACGACGACGTCGACGCCGACCTGATCAACCTGCACCACCACCGCACCCACTGGGAGGTCGCCCCCGACCTGCTGCGCGACTACCGGATCGAGGCCCTGGCCGACGGGGAGTGGACCGTGCTGACCGAGGTCACCGGCAACCGGCACCGGCACCGGGTGCACCCGGTCGCCGAGACCCGGACCACCGGTCTGCGGCTGGTCGTCACGGCGACCAACGGGTCGCCCGCGGTGACCGTGTGCGCGGTCAAGGTGCACTGAGTGCCACCTGCCACACTGTCGGCCATGCCGAACACGCCGCCGAACCAGAGCATCGAGCGGGCAGCACTGGTGCTGCAGGCCCTCGGGTCCGCGGAGACCGGTGCGCTGCGCGCCTCGGACATCGGCCGTGCGGTGGGGCTCGGGCCCTCGACGACCAGCCGGCTGCTCACCACCCTGGAACGTCTGGACTACGTCCGCCGTGACCCGTCGACCCAGGAGTACCGGATCGGCACCGCCGTGCTGCTGCTCGCCAGCCAGGGCCTGAACCACAACCCGGTGCACCGCGAGTCGCGCGCGGCGGCCCAGGAGCTCGCCCACCGCACCGGCCTGACCGCCAACGTCGCCGTGCGCGACCGGGACCACGCGGTCTACCTGTGCCACTTCGAGGGGGCGCTGACCCGCAAGTCGCACACCATGGTCGGGATGGCCCAGCCGCTGCACGCCTCGGCGCTCGGCAAGGTGCTGCTGCTCGACCTCAGCCAGGCGGAACGGGTCGAGCTGCTGGGGGACCTGGAGCAGTACACCGAGCGCACTCTCACCGACCACGACGCCCTCACCGCCGACCTGTGCACGTCGGCCGCCCGGGGCTGGTGCTACGAGGACCAGGAGCTCGCCCTGGGCCGGTTCTGCGTGGCGGTGCCGATCCGGAACGCCGGCGGGTCGGTGGTGGCGGCGCTGAGCATCTCCGGGGGCCTGACCGTGCTGCGCGACCGGGACCTGGCCGGGATCGCGGAGGACCTGATCGAGGTCGGGGACCGGATCAGCGTGGGACTCGGGCTGCTGGGCGCGGTGCGGACGTCGGCGGCGCAGACCGGACGATGAGGTCACGACCTGTGGATTCGCCGGTCCGGCGTCTCATGGGCACAGGGTCCCGTCCACCCACTGCCGAGAACGTGCCAGACTTTGACCGATAGCGAACCCTTCCGACAGGAGCTGCCGCGATGCCCATCGCAACCCCCGAGGTGTACGCCGAGATGATCGACCGGGCCAAGGCGGGCAAGTTCGCCTACCCGGCCGTGAACGTCACCTCTTCCCAGACTGTCACCGCGGCGCTGCAGGGCTTCGCCGAGGCCGAGTCCGACGGCATCCTCCAGGTGTCCGTCGGTGGCGCGGAGTACGCCTCCGGCTCCACCGTCAAGGACCGCGTCTCCGGCACCCTGGCGCTGGCCGCCTACGCCCAGGAGGTCGCGAAGGGCTACGGGATCACCGTCGCCCTGCACACCGACCACTGCGTGAAGAAGAACCTGGACTCCTGGGTCCGCCCGCTGCTGGCCCTGGAGGCCGAGCAGGTCAAGCGCGGTGAGAACCCGACCTTCCAGTCGCACATGTTCGACGGTTCGGACATCCCGCTGGACGAGAACCTCGTGATCGCCGCCGAGCTGCTCGAGCTCTCGCAGGCCGCCCGCACCATCCTCGAGATCGAGGTCGGCGTGGTCGGTGGCGAGGAGGACGGCCACGAGGCCGAGATCAACGAGAAGCTCTACACCACCGCCGAGGACGGCCTGGCCACGGTCCGTGCGCTGGGCTCGGGCGAGAAGGGCCGCTACCTGACCGCCCTGACCTTCGGCAACGTGCACGGCGTGTACAAGCCGGGCGCGGTCAAGCTGCGTCCGTCGATCCTGGCCGACATCCAGAAGGCCGTCGGCGCGGAGCTCGGCAAGGAGTCGCCCTTCGACCTGGTGTTCCACGGCGGCTCCGGCTCCACCGCGGAGGAGATCTCCGAGGCGGTCGACAACGGCGTCATCAAGATGAACATCGACACCGACACCCAGTACGCGTTCACGCGTCCGGTCGTGGGTCACATGTTCAGCCAGTACGACGGCGTGCTCAAGATCGACGGCGAGGTGGGCAACAAGAAGGCCTACGACCCGCGCGCCTGGGGCAAGCTGGCCGAGGCCGGCATGGCTGCTCGCATCGTCGAGGCCAGCCAGCAGCTGCGCTCGGCCGGTCAGCGCATGCGCTGATCCACCGCCGGGCCGACGCCCGACAGCACGAGGCCCCGCGCACCTCAGGGTGCGCGGGGCCTCGTCGTGCGTGCTCCGGGAGGCGTGCGCCGCGGGTCAGGCCTGCGGGTCCTCGACCACGTCGAGCAGTTCGCCGATCCGGGTGATCTCCAGCAGGAACTGCACGGTCGGCGGGACGTTGATCAGCCGGATCCGGTGCTCGGTGCGCTGGGCCAGACGGGCGAGGAACGCGACGCCCGAGGAGTCCATGAACGTGACGTGGTGGGCGTCGATGTCGATCGGCAGCCCGGCCGCCTCGGCGTCGTCCCCGGCCTGGGCCAGATCGGCGCCGAGATCCGCGTCCACCTCGCCGGACAGCACGATCCGGGTGCGGTCCTCCGCCCGGATCACATGCACCGAACCGGGCTCGCCGGCGTCGTGCGGGGTGCCGGCGGTGGCGGGGTCGGGCTGATCCGCGCGGTGGCCCGTGCTGGGCCCGCTCGGCGGGGTGCTGTTACCGTCGCGCACGGTGCTCCTCTCGTCCGGTTCTCGGACCGGATGACTGACCCGTCATTCTGCCCTTGGCATCGCCTGCCGGGAACGCTAGACGATCGGAGGTGGTGGTGGTCAACTCCGCTGAGCGCGCCGACGCCTCCGGACGTCTGGACGCCCTGCTCGACGGCGCCTCCCATCTGACCGGGCTGCCGGTGCTGGTGGTCTCCGCGACGGCGCCGGGACGACCCGTCGTCTTCGTGAACGCCGCCTTCACCGAGATGACCGGTCTGGGTCTGGACGACCTGGTGGACCCGGTCGACCGGTTGCGCCGGACCACGGGTGACGCGGCGCTGTCCGCGGTGCGCGGCGCGCTCGCCGAGGGCCGGCCGTCCAGTGTGCTGATGCGGCTGCCGCGGGCGGACGGCGGCACGCTCTGGGCCCGCAGCGTGCTCACTCCGGTGCGGGACGACGAGGACGCGATCACGCACTGGATCGTGGTGATGGTCGACGTGTCGGCCGAGGTCGAGCGGGACGCGGTGCTCTCCGCCGAGGTCGAGGGCGCACGCCGGGAGAGCGCGGCGCTCGGTCTGGTGGCCCGGGTCTCCGACCTGATCATGGACCTGGAGGACCCGGGCGGTCTGCGGGACATCGCCGACCTGCTGGGGGCCAGCGTGGTCCGGTGGGCGGCGTTCTACCTGGACGACGGCGGGCTCGCGCACGCGGACGGCGTCGCCCCGGAGCTGCCCGCGGGCCGGCGCCCGGTGGCGCCGGGACCGACGAGCGGGCACCCGCGCCGGTTCTCCAACGCCGGCTGCGACCCGGTGCAGCGGCTGCTGGACGAGCCGCTCGAACCGGTGGTGCTGGACCTCGCGGACGCCGCACCGGGCACCGCCTCCGGGTGGCTCGCCGCCGACCTGCGCCTGCGGATGGCGGGCACCGCGGCGGAGGGGTCGGAGCAGGTGCTGGTGCTGCCGGTGCCCGGTCGGCACCGGGTGCTGGGCGTGATGGTCGTGGTGCTCCGGCCGGTCGAGGGCGCGGCGGATCCGGAGACCCGCACGGTGCTGACGCTGACCGCGCGCCGGGTCGGGCTCGCGGTGGAGAACGTGCGGCTCTACGCCCGTGAGCACCGGGTGGCCGAGACCCTGCAACGCGCGATGCTGCCCGAGCAGGCCGAGGTCGACGGGCTGGACGTGTGGTCCTACTACGCGCCGAACGTGGTCTACGCCCAGGTCGGCGGGGACTGGTACGACGTGGCGCAGATCGACCCCGATGTGGTCGGGATCGTGATCGGCGACGTGGTCGGGCACGACGTGGAGGCCGCGGCGGCGATGGGCCAGCTGCGTTCCGTGGTGCGGGCCTACGCCTTCGAGGTCACCGAGCCGGGGTTGGTCCTGGAGCGGGTGGACACCCTCGTCGCCGGGATGCGGATCCCGCGTTCGGCCGGTCTGGTGCTGACCACGCTGACCCGTCGGCGGGACGAGGGGTCCGGGTGTCCGTCCTGGCGGTTGGCGTACTCGCGGGCGGGTCACCTGCCGGCACTGCTGGTGCGGTCCGGCGCGGTGACCACCTTGGACGGTGCCGGTGGCCCGCTGGTCGGGTTCGGGAACGGCCCGCGGAAGACCGCGGAGATCGACCTGGAGCCGGGTGACGTGCTGATCTTCTACACCGACGGCCTGATCGAGCGCCGGGCGCGACCGTTGCGGGACGGGCTGTCCGCCCTGCAGCAGGTGGCGGCCGGGGCGACGGCGGTGGACGCGGCGGGCATCGGTGAGGAGTTGCTGGCCCGGCTGGCCGACGGGCCGGAGGACGACGTCGCGGTCGTGGTGGTGCGGATCCCGGACCTGGCCGACGGGGTCGGGGTCGCGGGCAACGTGCGCAGCCGGCGGTGGCAGCTGCCCGGTGAGCCGGCCTCGATCGCCCGGGCGCGGCACGCGGTGGTCCGCACCTGCGCGGCCTGGGAGCTGGGCGACCCGGCGAATGCCGAACTGGTGGTCTCCGAGCTGGTGGCGAACGCGGTGCTGCACGGCTGGGGCCGCGTGACGCTGCGGCTGCACGACACCGGCGACGGCCTGCGGATCGAGGTCGAGGACTCGAATCCGGTGCCCCCGGTGGCCACCGAGGGTCATCCCGGCCGGATCGGCGGGTTCGGGATGCGGATCGTCGAACGACTGGCCGACTGGGGGTGGCGCCCGTCCCGCGCCGGCAAGGTGGTGTGGGCGCGGGTGCGACCCGACGTCGAGGCGCTGTCCCGCAGGTGAGTCTCAGGCGGTGCTGCCGGCCTCCGTGGCTGCGGCCCGCTCGGTGTCGCGCGGCGGACACTCGTGGTCGTTGTCCAGCCGGAACAGCTCCAGGGCGCCGCAGATCTCCAGCACGAACAGGTCGCGGGGGTCCGCGCCGCGCAGCACCGTCGCGCCGCCGCGCTTGCGGGAGGAGTCGGCGAGCGAGATCAGGAACGCGGCGCCGGTGGAGTCCATGAAGGTGACTCCGCACATGTCGATCACCAGGAGCTGCCGGCGCAGGCCGACCACGCGCGCGGTGATCTCGGGGAACTGGTCCCGCTCGGCCAGGTCCAGATCGCCGGAGATGGCGATCGTGGTGGTGGTGGCCGAGGTGGCGATCTCGATCATCGATCCTCCGGCGCGGGCGGGGCAGGGGGAGGGGTCCGCGACACGCGCGCGATCGAGGGTAATCAGCAGTCGTGCCCTGCGCACGCCGGTCGGGCATGCGGGTGACAGACTGGCGCGATGACCGGTCACAATCTGCTCCAGCCCGAGCCCACCCTGCTCCCGGAGGGCGCGGACGGCGACGCGCGCGTCGTGCTCGGTTCCGGGGGCGACCCGCGCGAGGCCGCGCGTCAGGTCCCGGCGTCGTCGCTGGCCTGGGCGCTGCTGGCCGAGCGGGCGCTCGCGGACGAGGGCGACCCGGTCGCGGCCTACGCCTACGCCCGGACCGGTTACCACCGGGGGCTCGACGCGCTGCGTCGGGCGGGCTGGCGCGGGCAGGGGCCGATCCCCGCCGACCACGCCCCGAACCAGGGCTTCCTGCGGGCGCTGCTGGCCCTCGCCGAGGCCGCGGAGGCGATCGAGGAGGACGAGGAGGCGGCCCGGTGCGCCCAGTTCCTGGTGGACTCCGGGACCTCCGCGGCCGAGGTCGCCGCGCTGCGCTGAGCCTCGGCGCTGACCAGCGGGGGTGCCGCCCGGTACGCTCTGACGATGGTGCGCGGCTGCCTGCTGCCCTGCGCCCGGGCTGTCCGCGTGAGCGGGGCCCGACGCTGGAGCGGGCGGGAGTGGTGAGGACATGCCGGCAGTCGTGGTGCTCGGGACCCAGTGGGGCGACGAGGGCAAGGGCAAGGCCACCGACCAGCTCGGGTCGCGGATCGACTACGTGGTGAAGTTCAACGGCGGCAACAACGCCGGGCACACCGTGGTGGTCGGCGGCGAGAAGTACGCCCTGCACCTGCTGCCCAGCGGGATCCTGTCGCCCGGTGTGGTGCCGGTGATCGGCAACGGCGTCGTGGTCGACATCGAGGTGCTGTTCGAGGAGATCGACGCGCTGGAGGCCCGGGGCGTCAGCGCCGAGCGGCTGCTGGTGTCCTCCGCGGCGCACGTGATCGCCCCGTACCACCGCACCATCGACAAGGTCACCGAGCGGTTCCTCGGCAAGCGCCGGATCGGCACCACCGGTCGCGGGATCGGCCCGGCCTACGCCGACAAGATCAACCGGGTCGGCATCCGGATCCAGGACCTGTTCGACGAGAAGATCCTGCGGCAGAAGGTCGAGGGTTCCCTCGACCAGAAGAACCACCTGCTGCTGAAGGTCTACAACCGCCGGGCGATCACCGTGGACGAGGCGGTCGAGGACCTGCTGCGCTACGCCGACCGGCTGCGCCCGTACGTCGCGGACACCCCCCTGGTGCTGAACCGGGCGCTGGACGAGGGCAAGACCCTGGTGTTCGAGGCCGGGCAGGCGACCATGCTGGACATCGACCACGGCACCTACCCGTTCGTGACGTCCTCGTCGGCGACCGCGGGCGGTGCCTGCACCGGCTCCGGCGTCGGTCCGACCCGGTTAGACCGGATCGTCGGCGTCGCGAAGGCGTACACCACCCGGGTGGGTGAGGGCCCGTACCCCACGGAGCTGTTCGACGAGGACGGCGAGTGGCTGCGCCGGACCGGCGGCGAGTTCGGCACCACGACCGGTCGTCCGCGCCGCACCGGCTGGTACGACTCCGTGGTCGCCCGGTACTCCTCCCGGATCAACGGCCTGACCGACATCGTGCTGACCAAGCTCGACGTCCTGACCGGCCGGGACCGGATCCCGGTGGCGGTGGCCTACGACGTCGACGGCCGCCGGGTGGACGAGATGCCGGACGACCAGAGCGACTTCCACCACGCGAAGCCGGTCTACGAGTACCTGGACGGCTGGACCGAGGACATCACCGGCGCCCGCGAGTTCGACGACCTGCCGCTGAACGCGCGCCGCTACCTGGAGCGCCTCGAGGAGCTGTCCGGGTGCCGGATCTCCGCGATCGGGGTCGGTCCCGGCCGGGAGGCGACGGTCAGCCGGTACGACCTGCTGGGCTGAGTCCGTCAGTCGACCATCCGCTGGCGGACGGTCGCGAGCGGGTAGGCGAGGACGAGCAGGGCGAGCAGCGTCGCGGCGAGCAGGGCGGTGCCGACGCCCGCGTGCCCGGCGACCACGCCACCGAGCAGGGCACCGAGCGGCATCAGGCCGTAGCCGATCGCCCGGGAGGCACCGCCGACCCGGCCGAGCAGCCGACCGGGGATCAATCGCTGGCGCAGGGACTGGCTCAGCACGTTCGACCCGGTGCTCGCCATCCCGATCAGGGCGAGGGCCGCGCCGATGGCGACCGGGTGCGGGACGGCCACCGGCACCAGGAGCAGGAGCGGCATCAGGACCCAGCCGCCGAGCAGCACCCGGATCTCGCCCAGTCGGCGGACCAGGGGCTCGACCAGCACCGAGCCGGCGAGGGCGCCGAGCGCCAGACCGGTGGTCAGCAGCGGGTAGAACCCGGCGTCCAGCCCGACCCGGGAGCCGGGGCCGACCACCCAGAGCACGAGCATGGTCGTGTAGGCGGTGAAGCACATGTTGGTGACCGACCCGCTGACCAGCAGCGGGCGCAGCACCGGGTGGCCGAACAGTGCGGCGAAGCCCTCGCGCAGGTCGGGGGTGACGAGCCGGCTCCAGCCACGGGGTCGCGGCTCGGCGGCCGGGCGGTCGCCGCCCTCGTCGGAGGGTGCCGGTGCGGCGGCGCGGTAGCGGCCCCGGACGCCGAGCAGCAGGACCAGGACGGCGACCGCGGCGATCAGCGCGGGGGTGCCGAAGACCCACCCCGCGCCCAGGGCGAGCAGCAGCCCGGCCAGCGGAGCGCCCAGGAATGCCCCGGCGACCTGCTGCGCACCGATGATCCGGCCGTTCGCGGCCGCCAGCCGGGCGCGCGGCACCAGGTCGGGCACCAGGGCGGACTCGGCCAGGTCGACCAGCACGTCGGTGACCCCGTAGAGCAGGAGCAGGACGATCAGCGCGGTCATCGACATCGCGCCGGTGATCGCGAGGACGGCGGCGGCGGACAGCAGGGCGACGCGTGCGCCGAGGGCGAGCGCCTGGACCCGGCGGCGGTCGGTGCGGTCGACCAGGACCCCGGCGTGCGAGCCGAGCAGCAGCCAGGGCAGCCAGGCGGCGGCGGTGAGCAGGGCGATCTGGCCGGGGTCGCGGGTCAGGGTCAACGCGTAGAGCGGCGCGGCGGCCTGGATCACACCGTCGGCGAGGTTCGCGGCGGCGGTGCTGCCGAGCAGCGCGTGGAACCGGCGGCCGAGCGGGGCCGGTCGCGGGTCGGCCGTGTCCGTGTCCCTGGGGTCGGTGTCCGCGGGGGACACGGTGGCGGTGACGGACATCGGACCTCGCTAGGCTGAGAGAGGAAGATCTGCAAAGAAGTCTCTGCAAAGGTATCTCTGCATATGTCCGATGGCAACCGTCCCGTCGACGCCAGCGCGCTCAAGGCGCTGGCGCACCCGCTGCGCACCGCGATGCTCAGCCGGCTGATGGACCACGGCTCCGCCACGGCGACCCAGCTCGCCAAGGAGCTCGGGGAGAGCACCGGGCAGACCTCGTACCACCTGCGCCAGCTGGAGCGGCACGGGCTGGTGGAGGACGACCCGGAACGTTCCGGCGGGCGCGAGCGCTGGTGGCGGCCGGTCGCGTTCCGGGCGGAGGCAGCCGAGCTGCGGGACGACCCGCAGGGCAGGGCCGGTCTGGACAGCGCGCGGCAGTGGGCGCTGGCCGACCGGGTGCAGGCGCTGACCCGGTGGGGCGCGCGGGCCTTCGACGACCGGGTGTGGTCCGAGCCGGCGACCATGCTGACCAGCGGCGGCCGGCTCACGGTGGCGGAGGCCGAGGCGCTGGGCGGCGCACTGGAGGCGGTCGTCGTCGACCACCTGGACCGGGCCCGGGCGGCGGAGGCCGAGGGCGGGCACGACCCGCGGCGCCGGATCCGGGTCTACGTCGACGTGGTCCCGGTGGTGGACGACGACGCCCCCGCCCCGCACGACTGAGCGCGCGGACCGGGGGCGGCGAGGGGGCGGACGGACTCAGGGGGTCGGCGTGCCGCCGTTGACGTTCAGGGTCTCCCCGGAGACGTAGCTGGACTCCTGGGAGGCCAGGTACACATAGGCCGGGGCGAGCTCCGCGGGCTGACCGGCCCGGCCGAACGGGGTCTGCTCGCCGAACTCCGGCAGCTTCTCCGGCGGCTGGCCGCCCGCGACCTGCAACGGGGTCCAGATCGGACCCGGAGCGACCACGTTCACCCGGATCCCCTTCGGCGCGAGTTGCTGGGCCAGCGCCTTGGAGATCGTGTTGATCGCGGCCTTCGTCGTCGCGTAGTCGACCAGGATCGGTGACGGGTTGTACGCCTGGATCGAGGAGGTGTTGATGATGCTCGCGCCCTTCGGCAGGTGCGGCAGCGCCTCCTGGACGATCCAGAACAGCGCGTGCACGTTGGTCCGGAAGGTCTGGTCGAAGGACTCCGAGCTCAGGTCGGCCAGGTCCTCGACGAACTGCTGGCGACCGGCGATGTTCGCGATGAGGTCGAGGCCGCCCAGCTCGTCGACGGCGGTGTGCACCAGCGACCGGGCGTAGGTCTCGTCCGCGACGTCGCCCGGGGCCAGCACGGCGCGGCGACCGGCGTCCCGGACCAGCTGGGCGATGCGCTCGGCGTCCTCCTGCTCCTCGGGCAGGTAGGAGAGCACCACGTCGGCCCCCTCGCGGGCGAAGGCGATCGCGACCGCGGCGCCGATCCCGGAGTCGCCACCGGTGATCAGGGCCTTGCGGCCGGTCAGGCGGTCGGAGCCGCGGTAGGTGTCCTCGCCGTGGTCGGCGCGCGGGGTCAGGGCGCTGTCCAGTCCGGGGCCGTCCTGGCTCTGCTCCGGCGGCTGCGGCATGGGGTACTGGGCGATCGGGTCCTGGAAGGTGTACTGATCGGACATGGGTCGCGTCCTCCTGCTCCTGGGGTGAAGGCGGACGGCGCCCACCGTCGTCGTGGACGGAGGGCGCCGCGCTGGGGCGATCCTCCGGTCGTGGCGCCGGGTCCGCAACCGGACGGGGAGCCCGTCGGACGCCGGGCCTGGGTAGGGTCACCCGCGTGAAGATCCTCATCGTCGGCACCGGGGCGCGGGAGCACGCGCTGGCCCGGTCGCTGTCCCTGGACCCCGCCGTCACCGAACTGCACGCCGCCCCCGGGAATCCCGGCATCGGCACGGTCGCCACCCTGCACGAGGTGGACCAGCTGGACGGGGACGCGGTGACCGCGCTCGCGACCCGGCTGGGTGCGGAGCTGGTGGTCGTCGGACCGGAGGCGCCGCTGGTGGCGGGGGTGTCGGACGCGGTGCGGGCCGCCGGGATCCCGGTGTTCGGGCCCAGCGCCGCCGGTGCCCGGCTCGAGGGGTCGAAGGCCTTCGCCAAGGAGGTGATGGCCGCCGCCGGGGTGCCGACCGCGGAGCCGCGGGTGGTGACCGAGCCCGGACAGATCGACGCCGCACTGGACGCGTTCGGAGCGCCCTACGTGGTCAAGGACGACGGGCTGGCCGCGGGCAAGGGCGTCGTGGTCACGTCGGACCGGGCGGAGGCCGCGGCGCACGCCGCGGAGTGCCTGGCCAAGCCGGGCGGCCGGGTGGTGGTCGAGGACTTCCTGGACGGGCCGGAGGTGTCGCTGTTCGTGCTCTGCGACGGCACCCGGGTGCTGCCGCTGGTCCCGGCGCAGGACTTCAAGCGGGTGGGCGACGGTGACTCCGGCCCGAACACCGGCGGCATGGGGGCGTACTCGCCGCTGCCGTGGGCGCCGGCCGGTCTGGTGGAGGAGGTCGTGCAGCAGGTCGCCCAGCCGACCGTGGACGAGATGGCCCGGCGCGGCACGCCGTTCGTGGGGGTGCTGTACTGCGGGCTGGCGCTGACCGGGCGAGGCACCCGGGTGGTGGAGTTCAACGCCCGGTTCGGCGACCCGGAGACCCAGGTGGTGCTGGCCCGGCTCGCGACCCCACTGGCCGGGGTGCTGCACGCGGCGGCGACCGGGGCGCTGGACACGCTCCCCGCCCTGGAATGGCGCGACGACGCGGCGGTGACCGTGGTGGTCGCCTCCGCGGGCTACCCGGCCGCACCGCGCACCGGTGATCCGATCACCGGGCTGGCCGAGGCCGAGTCGCTGGACGCGGTGCACGTGCTGCACGCCGGCACCCGGCAGGAGGGCGACGCGGTGGTCTCCGCCGGGGGCCGGGTGCTGTCGGTGGTGGGCGTCGGAGCGGATCTCGCGACGGCGCGGACCGCCGCCTACGCGGGGGTGGAGCGGATCGGCCTGGCCGGGTCGCACCACCGGACCGACATCGCCGCGAAGGTCTGAGCCTCAGACCAGGGTCAGGACGCCCAGCACGACCAGCAGGACACCGAGCAGCAGCGAGACGCCGATCAGGACCAGGTGCACGGTGAGGAAGGTGGTCGGGCGTCCGTCGGCGTCCCGGGCCCGCGGGTCCTTGGCGATCCGCTGCCCGAACCGGGGCCAGACGATCAGGTTCCACAGTCCCGCGACCAGGACCAGCAGCGACCACACCAGGGGAAGATCCATGGGGCGAGCATCGCACGCCCTGCGGCAGGATGGACGCCATGACCGCTCCCACGCTGCCCGGCTGGACCCACACGTACTCCGGCAAGGTCCGCGACCTCTACGTCCCGGACACCACGCAGGAGGAGGGGGCAGCGGTCACCGAGGCGCACGGCGACGTGGTGCTGGTGGTCGCCTCGGACCGGGTGAGCGCCTACGACCACGTGCTCAGCCCCGGCATCCCGGGCAAGGGCGTGGTGCTGACCCAGCTCAGCCTGTGGTGGTTCGACCAGCTGGCGGACCTGGTGCCGCACCACGTGGTCGGTGCGGCGGCGCCGGACGTGCCGGTCGACGTGCTCGGCCGGGCGATGGTCTGCCGGCGGCTGGACATGTTCCCGGTGGAGTGCGTGGCCCGGGGCTACCTGACCGGGTCGGGTCTGGCGGAGTACGTGACCGGTGGTGAGGTGACCGGGATCCCGCTGCCCGCCGGAATGGTGGACGGATCCCGGCTGCCGGAGCCGATCTTCACCCCTGCCACGAAGGCCGAGCTGGGCGAGCACGACGAGAACGTCACGCTGGCGCAGGTCGCCGAGCGGATCGGGGCCGACCGGGCCGAGCAGCTGCGCGACCTGACCCTGGCGGTCTACGCCCGGGCCGAGTCGATCGCGCGGGACCGGGGCGTGATCCTGGCCGACACCAAGCTCGAGTTCGGCATCGACCCCACCACCGGGCAGGTCGCGCTCGGCGACGAGGTGCTCACCCCGGACTCCTCCCGGTTCTGGCCCGCCGACGGGTGGCAGCCGGGGCGCGCGCAGCCGAGCTTCGACAAGCAGTTCGTCCGGGACTGGCTGACCTCGGCCGAGTCCGGGTGGGACCGGTCGGGCGACACGCCGCCGCCGGAGCTGCCCGCCGACGTGGTCGAGCGCACCGGCGAACGGTACCGCGAGGCCTACCGGCGGCTGACCGGCACCGACCTGCCGTTCTGACCGCTCAGGCGGTCGGGAGCAGCACCACCACGGGATCGGTGGTCGGGGCGTCGGAGCCGCCGGCCGGCTCCACCGTCAGCGCCAGGCCGTCGCCGGCCCGGTACGCGGTGGTGTCGATCTGGAAGCCGTCACCGGTCAGGCCGGTGGTGGCGTCCGGCACCGGCACACCGTCCCGCATCACCCAGAGCTGGTAGACCTTGCCGTCGCCCGGGTCGGCCACGCCCTCGGCACTGACCAGGGCCGCGTCGTCGGTGACGACGGCGGTCGCGGTGCCACCGGAGGTCAGGTCCCCGGAGAGCAGCTCGGCGCCGGGGCTGGCCAGCAGGGCGGTGATCCGGTCGGCCCGCGCCTCGGCCTGGACAGCGCGCTGGTGCTGCTGCCAGGCGGTGACCGACGGCAGCGCGATCGCGACCGCGAGAACCGCGGCGACCAGGACGGTGCGCACCCGGCGGAACGTCCGGCCGCCGGGACGCCGGGCGTCGGTGCGTCCGCTCGGACGACGGCTGCCGGAGCTCCGGCCGGCCGGCGGGATCACGTCGCCGGGCCCGCGGCCGAGGGTGTCGATCTCGGCCAGCACCCGATCGCGCAGGGAGGGCGGCGGGGCCACCGAACGGGCGGCGCCCAGCACCGCGGCGGTGGCCAGGAACCCGGCCGCCTCGTCGGCGAGCGCGGGGTCCTCGGCCATGGCACGCTCGACGGCGGCGCGCTCGTCGGGGTCGACGGCGTCGATCGCCCAGGCGGCGAGCAGATCGTGCGGGTCGTGGGGGCTCATGCTGTCCTCGGTCATCGGGTCACGCCCAGGCAGTCGCGCAGGCGGATCAGCCCGTCGCGGATGCGGCTCTTGATGGTGGGGAGTGCGGCGTCCAGGTCCTCCGCCACCTCCCGGTAGCTGAGGCCGCCGTAGTAGGCGAGCGTCACCGACTCACGCTGGGTGTCGGTGAGGCCGTCCATGCAGTGCCTCAGTCGTTCGGCCTCCAGCCGGCCCTCGACCTGCTCGGCCACGTGGTCGTAGTCCACCGGCCGGTCCCGGTCGAGTGCGGCCTGGTCCCGGGTGCGCTGGGCCTGGACCGACCGGACCCGGTCCACCGCCCGGCGGTGCGCCATCGTGGTGGCCCAGGTGCGCGGGGAGCCGAGGCGGCGGTCGTAGCGGGAGGCGGTGCGCCAGATCTCCACCATGACCTCCTGGGTGACCTCGGCGGCGTGGTCCGGGTCGCGGAGCACCGCCAGGGCGGTGCCGTGCACCGCCGGGGACACCGCGTCGTAGAGGGCGGCGAAGGCGTCCTGATCACCGGCGGCGACCCGGTCGAGGGTGTCGTCGGCGAGGGGGTGGGTTCCGGGTACGGGCACGCGCGACAGTGTGCCGCACGCACCCGCACCCGGCCCAGTGGGCGTGGCGCCGGCCGGCGCGTTGGAGAGGACCGGCGCCACGGCTCATCAGCCGACCAGCGTCTTCGCGAGCGAGTCGATCGCGCCCGCGAGGGTCGACACGTGCATGCCCAGACCGGCGGCGACATCGGCGGACGGCAGCTCGCCGTCGCTGATCTTCTCGAAGAAGTCGCCGGCCTGCGGGCGGTAGCCGTCCAGGTCGAGCAGCGCCTGCTGACGGGCGTCCTCGTCACCGGTGGCGTCGGCCACGGCGTAGTCCACGAAGAACCCGATGTGCTCGCGCCACAGGTCGAGGAAGGCGCTGCCGTTGTCCGCACCGGCCAGCGAGGTCACCGCGTCGGACAGGGCGACCGAGTTGGCGTCCAGGGTGGCGGCCGCGGCGGTGAAGGCCTCGGAGTCGACGCCTCCGTCCGCGGTGTAGGCCGTGAACACGGCGTACGAGGCCAGGTAGACGTGCTCCTGCAGCAGCGCGGTCAGGTTCGACCGCAGGGTGGAGGCGTCGTCCATCGGGTCGCCGGACAGGTCGGCGCTGGTGGCCAGCCCGGTAGCGATCGTGGCGGCGTCCATCCCGACGTGATCGGCCGCGGCGCGCAGTGTGTCCGAGGCGGTCGGATCGCCGGCGGCCAGGGCGTCGATCGCGGCCGACATGGTGGACACGTGCATGGCCAGCGCCTCGGTCACGGCGGCGGCGGGCAGAGCACCGTCGGAGATCTGCTCGAAGAACGCCCCGGCGTCCTGGGTGTACGTGGTCAGATTGGCCTGGGCGGCGTCCGCCGCGGCCTGGTCGCCGGACTTCTTGGCGACCGCGTAGTCCACGAAGTAGCCGACGTGGTCGGTCCAGACCTGGTCGAAGGTCTGTGCCGCGTCGTCCCCGGCGATCGAGCCGATCGCGTCGGTCAGGTCCTGGGTGTTGCCGTCCAGGGCGGACTTGGCGGCGGCGAACTCGTCCGAGTCGGCGCCCGCGGTGTAGGCGGTGGCGACCCCGATGCCGGTCAGGTAGACGTGCTCCTGCAGCATGGCGGTCAGGTTGGCGCGCAGCGTGGCGGCGTCGGAGTCGACCTCGCCGGCTGTGTCGGTGGCCTTGGCCAGTCCGGTGGCCAGGGTCAGCCCGGTCTCCGGCATGTGGGCCGCGGCGGTGCGGGCGTCGGCGAACGGGTCGCCGGTGCTGACCGGCTCGACGCCGGTGTCCATCGCCATGTCGGTGTGCTCGTCCGTGGCCTGGCTGGAGGCGCTGCTCGCGCCGGAGGTCATGGAGTCGTCGCCGCCGGAACAGGCGCCGAGGGTCAGGGTCAGGCCCGCGGCCATGATGGCCACGGCGTAGCTGGTGCGCTGGGTGCGGAGTCGCATCGTCGCTCCTCGAATCGTTCCTCGGGTGTCGGTCGAGGAGGGTTCGGAGCGGGAGGCGGGCCGGATGGGTGGATCAGGACGCGGACGGCAGGGGAGTGACCATGACAGGTCCATCGGTGGACGAGCCCTGACCCCGACCATCCGGGGCGGGTGAATCGGACGTGTCAGGAACCCTCGGCACCGGGACCAGCGTCAGCACGACTCGGCCGAGGTAGGTACTCAGAAGGGGACGAAGCACGGCGATCGCACCGCACTGAGTGCTCGGATCGGGCCGACGGGGTGCGTAGGAGGGCCGGAACCCCTGCTGAGTAGGGCATCGCCACCCAGAGAGTGAGCGGTGTGAACGGACGATTCGAGGGACCCCCGCTGCTCGGTGTGGCCGACCAGGCGTTCGCCGACATCCGGCGCTGGCTCGCCCTGGGCCGGGACGTGCTGGTGTCCGGTGACGTCGGCTCCGGCCGCACCCTGATGCTGCGCCAGCTGCTCGCGCACGCCTCCCGCCAGGGCACCGGCAGCGTGCTGCTGCGCGCGGCGGGGGAGTCCCCGCTGGCCGCGTTCCTCACCCACCCCTCCTTCCCGCAGAACGCGACCCCGGGCCGGGCGGCGGAGGCGGCGGGGTGGTTGCTGGGCGAACTCGGCGGGCGGCGGGCGATGGTGCTGGTGGACGACCTCGACCAGCTGGACGAGGCGTCCTGCACGGTGCTGCTGCGGGTGGTGCGCACCCGTCGGGTGACCCTGGTGGCGACGGTCCGTTCCGGCGCGGGTCAGCTGCCGGACGCTCCGGCCCGGCTGGTCGCGGAGCGGGCACCGGCCCGGCAGGCGCTGGCCCCGATGGGCTTCCGGGCGATGGCCCGGCTGATCTCGGGTGCCCTGGACGGTCCGGTGGACGTGCCGCTGACCTCCGCGGTGCTGTCCCGGTCCGCCGGGAACCCCCGGGTGGCGTTGGCCCTGGTCGACGGGGCACGGCATGCCCGGGTGATCGATCGCCGGGACGGGATCTGGCAGAAGACCGGCCAGTTCGACGACGTGCCGGGCGACGCCGTGGCGCACGCCCTGCTGGCCCGTGCCACACCGGAGCAGGTGGCGGCGCTGGAGCTCTTGTCCTGGCTGGGGCCGGTGGACCGGGACACCGGTGAGCTGCTGATCGGCGGCGGGCTGCTCCGGGAACTGGTCGGGGCGAACCGGGTGATCGAGCACGCCCGGACCGGCGGTGGGCAGCCGCAGCTGGCGGTGGCGCCCCCGGCGCTCGGCACCGCGCTCCGGTCGGCGATCACCGCCGACCGGGCCCGGCAGCTGTCCCGCCAGGCCACCGAGCGGTGCGGGTCCGGGGTGGACCTGCCGTTCCGGCACGACGACGACCTGCGCGCGCTGCTGTCGGCGCGCACCCGTCGGGCGGCCGAGGACTACGTCCGGTGGAGCGTGGAGGTCTCCGACCTGGTGCTGGCGGACGCGGCGGCGGAGGAGTCGGCGGCCGCCCGGGGCTGGCTGGACGATCCCACGGTCCCCGCCGCGAACCGGTACCTCGAGCGGCTGCAGCGCCGCCCGGCCCGCACCCAGCTGGAGGCGGTGTTCACCGGCACCGTGGTCACCGGACGGGAGGACGTCCAGGAGCTGGTGCGGTTCTGCCTGCAACGGATCCGATGGGCGCGCTGGAGCGGGATGGGCGCCGAGCAGCTGGCGTCGCTGCCGGGCGCCCGGCACCCCCGGGTGCTGGCCGCGATCCAGGGGGTGGAGGGCCTGCGGACCCGGGTGCTGGAGCGCGCGGAGGGTGCGCTGCCGGTGCCGGCCACCGGGCTGCCGTGGCTGGACGCCTGGCAGACCGTGGTGGCCGCGGGGGCGCTGCTGGACGCCGGCCGGCCGGATCTGGCACTGGAGCACGCCGAGTCGGTGCCGGCGGAGGTGGCGCCGGACGCCGCCTACTACGCGGACGGCATCCGGGTGTTGGCCCTGCTGATGAGCGGGGAGGCGGCCGCCGCCGAGCGCTGGGGGCGCCATCTGCTGGAGGCCGCCTACGACGCGCGCTCGCTGACCGGGATCCGGGTGCACTCGGCGGCCCTGACCGAGGTGCTGTTCCACGCGGGACGGAACGAGGAGGCGTGGCGGGTGCTGAACACCGCGCTGAGCCTGGGGTCGCCCGGTCCGGCGGACCACACCTTCTACCGGCGGGGCCTGAGCATCGGGGCGGCGATCCTGGCCGCCGCGGGGGACGACGACATCGTGGACGTGCTGGCCCGGGAGCTCGGTGAGCGGCCGCACCACGCCCAGGTGCTGTGCGCGCTGAGTCCCCTGGCCCGGGCGGCGGTGTGCCGGGCCGCGGGGGATCCGGTGGCAGCGGCCCGGGTGCTCACCGACGCCGGGGACCGCGCCGCGGACCAGGGGATGGACGCGTGCGCGCTCACGTACTGGCTGGCGCAGGACCGGATGCCGCCACCGGAGCAGGCGGCGCGGATCGAGGCCGTGTTCGCCCGGGTCCGGTCGCCCCTGCTCGCGCCCTACCTGCGCCTGGGCCGCGCGATCGTCGCCGAGGACGCCGCCGCGATCGCCGCCGCGCTGCCCCGGGTGAGTCCCGCGGTGTCACCGGGGATGGTCGGCACCGCGGTCGAGCTGCTGCAGGAGCTCGGCACGGGGACCGACGGGCTGGTGGACGAGGGCGTGGTGCCCCGCCCCGGCCTGCACCACGACGACCGGCTGGACCGGTTGACCGCCCGGGAGCGCGAGGTGGCGGTGATGGCCCGCCGTGGACTGAGCAACCGGGAGATCGCCCGGCGGCTGCGGTTGAGCGTGCGGACGGTGGAGAACCACATGGCGGCGGTGCTGCGCAAGCTCGGGCTGGAGGGCCGGGACGGGCTGCGCAACTGGAACTTCGTCTGAGTGCCGGCCGACACCCAGCTCGCAGGGACCGGTCTGGGTGGCGGCGGGGTCACGAGGTGCCCCCGCTCCGGCTCAGGACGCGACGGCCCGCTCGGCGCGGCGTGCCCGCTGCGCCGCGGGATCGGGCACCGGGGCGGCCGCGAGCAGCCGGCGGGTGTACGCGTCCTCCGGCGCGGACAGCACCCGGGATCGCTCGCCGACCTCGACCAGCGTCCCGTGGTGCATCACCGCCACCCGGTCGGCGAGCTCGTCCACCACGGCGAGGTCGTGGCTGATGAAAAGGCAGGCGAACCGGAGCCGGCGCTGGATGTCCCGGAACAGATCGAGCACGGTCGCCTGCACGGACACGTCCAGGGCGCTGGTCGGCTCGTCGGCGATCAGCAGCTCGGGGTCCAGGGAGATCGCCCGGGCGATGGACACCCGCTGCCGCTGGCCGCCGGAGAGCTCGTGCGGGTAGCGCTCGGCCCAGGCGGCGGGCAGCTCGACCGAGTCGAGCAGCTCGGCGACCCGCGCGTCCAGGGCGGCGCCGCGCAGCCCGGCGTGCACCCGCAGCGGCTCGGCCACCGACTGGCCGATGGTGTAGCGCGGATTGAGCGAGGCGGCCGGGTTCTGGAACACCACGCCGATCCGGGTGCGGGCCGCGCGGATGGCCCGCGGGGTGTCCTTGCCCAGCCGGGTGCCGACCACCTCGACCGTCCCCGACGTCAGCGGCGCCAGGCCCAGCGCGCACCGGCCGAGGGTCGACTTGCCCGAACCGGACTCGCCGACCAGCGCGACCATCTCACCGGGCTGGATCCGCAGCGTGACCCCGTCCACCGCGCGCACCACGCGGCCGCGCCGGTCCCGGTACTCGACCACCAGCTCCTCGATGTTCAGGGTCGGCCGGACCTGGGTGTCCGCGTCCGAGGGCCGGGGCGTGGCACTGATCCGCGGGACCGCGGCCAGCAGGGTCCGGGTGTAGTCCGCGTGCGGGTCGGCGAACAGCTGGGCCACCGGGGCGGTCTCCACCACCGCGCCGTCCCGCATCACCACCACCCGGTCGGCCAGGTCGGCCACCACGCCCATGTCATGGGTGATCAGCACGATCGCGGTGTGCGTGCGCTCGCGGAGCCGGCGCAGGACGTCCAGCACCTCCTGCTGGACGGTGACGTCCAGGGCGGTGGTGGGCTCGTCGGCGACCAGCACCTCCGGGTCGCAGGCCAGCGCCATCGCGATCATCACCCGCTGGGCCTGACCGCCGGACAGCTGGTGCGGGTAGAACCGCAGCCGCTGCTCGGGGTCGGGCAGCTCCACCAGGGTCAGGAGCTCCACCGACCGGGCACGACGGGCCTGGCGGTCCAGGTCCGGCAGGTGCCGGCGCAGCATCTCGTCCAGCTGGGCGCCGATGGTGAACACCGGGTCCAGCGAGTTGGACGGGTCCTGGAAGATCATCGCCACCCGCTTGCCGCGCACGTCGGACAGCTCGCGGTGGGTCAGCCCGACCAGCTCCCGTCCGCCGAGGGTGGCCGAGCCGGTGACCCGGGCGGTGCCGGGCAGCAGTCCGAGGATCGCCAGCGAGGTCACCGACTTGCCCGAGCCGGACTCGCCGACCACCGCGAGCACCTCCCCGGCGTGCAGCTCCCAGGAGATCCCGCGCACGGCGTCGACGTCGGGTGCGCGACCGTCGTCGATCCGGAAAGTGACGGTGAGGTCCCGGACGGTCAGCAGGGGTGCGCTCATCGTGCTCCGTTCTCCGGGGCCAGACCGTCGCGGTAGGCCTCCCACTCGGCGAGCATCTGGCGGTGGTGGCTGGCCAGCCACTCCATGTAGTGACTGGCGTTGTCCAGGCGGGTGCGCGGACCCGGTGCCCCTCCGGCGTGCGCGAGACCCTGTTCGATCACCTTCTGCAGCTTGGGCAGGTACAGCCGCTCGGTCGCCAGCCAGGAGCCCCAGATGTCGTCCTCGACCCGGAAGTAGTGGTTCCGGTCCCCGGGCACGACGTGCCGCTTGATGAAGCCCACCTCGACCAGCCTCCGGGTCGCGGTGGAGACCGCCCCGGCGCTCGCGGTGAGCAGGGCGGAGATCTGCTGCGAGGACAGGTAGGGCGCGTCCGCGATCATCAGCAGGCCGACGATCCGGCCCTCCATCCGGGCCGAGTGCGAGCCGTCCCAGGTCAGGGCGAACTCCTCCACCCAGGCCAGGGCCTCCGGGTCCAGGGCGTCGTCGCTCATCGCCGGGCCGTCATCTCGGTGCGGCGCGCGCGGAAGTCGTCGATCGGCCACTGCGTCATCGCGGATCGGATCGAGCGGATCGAGCCGTCGTCGTGCCGGTCCAGGGTCAGCACCTCGCCCACGGTGCCGAAGCCCGGCCCGGCGTGGATGCGCAGGTGGTCCTCGTCGATCACGGTCAGCTCCTCGTACCCGGCGGTGGCCTCCGCGGCGGTGGGGCGGATCAGGACCAGGCGACCACCGAGCTCGACGATGTCGCTGATCCCCCAGAGGTTGGCGAACCGGCCGGTGTACCGCTCCGGGTGCGCGACCGGGGTGCTGTCGGCGGGCGGGTCGAGGGCCAGGTCGATCAGCTTGATCAGGCCGACCGCGATCGGGTCCGCGGGTCCGTCGAGGGCATTGGTGAGCACGCTGACCACCAGCTGCCCGACCGGGTCGATGTAGGTGCGGGTGATGTGCCCCGGATAGCCGCCGGAGTGCCCGACCAGGTCCCGATCGCCGATCGTGCGCAGGTCCATCCCGACGCCGTAGCGACCGGTCTCGGTGCCGTAGGCGGTGACCACCGACTCCTGGCGCTGGATCAGGCGCTTGGACGCGTCGGTCAGCAGGGTGTCGTCGCCGTGGAAGTGCGCGGCGCCGTAGCTGGTCATCTCCCGGGCGGTGGAGTAGAACCCGGTGGCGGCGGCCATCGCGCGGGTGTCGACGTGGTCGATCCGCTCCCGGCGGTCGCCGGCGTCCAGCAGGCTGGTGTGACCGGCGGCGTACTCGGTGGACCGGGCCGGGTCGTACTCCGCGCCGGTCCGGGTCAGGCCCAGCGGCTCGATCACGGCCGTGCGCAGGTGGTCCGCGTACGTCGTGCCGGTGACCGCCTCGATCGCCAGACCGAGCAGCGAGTAGCCGACGTTCGAGTACTTGAAGTGCTGGTTCGGGCCGAAGACCTCGCCGTGGGCCAGCACGTCGTCGAGCAGGGCAGCGCGGTCCGGGAACGGGCCGTCGAGCTGCCAGAAGTCGGCGGCGTCGCCGTCCCGGATCACGCCCGCCTGGTGTCCGAGCAGCTCGCGCAGGGTGCGGGTCGCGACCGGGTGGCCCGACAGCTCCGGCACGTACTGCCCGATCGGGTCGTCGAGCCGGAGCCGGCCCTGCTCGGCCAGCTGGAGCACGGCGGTGGCGGTGAACGTCTTGGAGTGCGAGGCGATCCGGAACAGATGGTCGGTGCGCAACGGCTCCCCGGTGGTGACGTCCGCGAGACCCCAGGCACCGTCCAGCACCACCTCCTCGCCGGAGCGGATCGCCACCTGGACGCCGGTGGCCCGGCGGAAGGCGGCCTGCTGGGCGACCCAGCTGAGCAGCCACGGTGCTGCGGAGCGGATGGTCTCGGTGCGGTGCGTCATGGAGTCCCTTTCAACGGCCCTTGGGGTCGAGCACATCACGGAGCGTGTCGCCCAGAGCGATCATGGCGAGCACGGTCACGGTGAGGAAGATGCTCGGGAAGATCAGCATGTGCGGACTGGTCTGGAAGTAGGTCTGCGCGCTGGACAGCTGCAGGCCCCAGGAGATCGACGGCGACCGCAGTCCGAGCCCCAGGAAGGTCAGCGTCGACTCGGAGACGATCACACCGCCGACCATCGTGGTGGCGATCGCCAGCACCGGGCCGATCGAGTTCGGCAGCACGTACCGGGCGATGATCCGCCGGTCCCGCAGGCCCATCGACTGCGCGGCCTCCACATAGGGGGCGTTGCGCACGGCGCGGACCGACCCGCGCACCAGCCGGGCCATGGTCGGCCAGCTGAACAGCGCCAGCACCAGGGCCACCGTGACCGCCGACCGGGTGCCGATGCTGGTCAGCACCACCACCGCGCCGAGCAGGAACGGGAAGCCCAGGAACACGTCGGTGAGCCGGGCGATGACCCGGTCCAGCAGCCCGCCGTAGAACCCGGCCAGCGTGCCGACCACCAGCGCCACCACCAGGGCGAGCGCGGTGCAGAGCAGACCGACGGTGAGCGACGCCCGGGTGCCGTAGATGACATTCGCGTACACGTCGCAGCCCTGGACGTCGGTGCCGAACACGTGCCCTCCGCCCGGGGCCCGGCCGGAGTTCGTCAGGTCGCAGGCGCGCGGGTCGCCGTGCCCGAACCACCCGGCGAACCAGGACGGGGCCAGTGCGATCAGGGCCAGCACCGCCAGCACGGCGGCCGACACCCAGAACACCGGACGCCGGCGCAGGGTGCGCCAGACGCCGCGACCGGCGGGGGGCAGAGCGGTGGGGGCCAGTGCGGCCACGGTGTCACTCATGGCGGATCCTCGGGTCGAGCACGGAGGAGAGCAGGTCGACCACCAGGTTGGTCAGCAGGAAGATCAGGATCAGCGCGGTGGAGACGCCGACCACGGTCGGGCCCTCGTGGGTGCGGATCGCCTGGAACAGGAGCTGTCCGACACCGGGCAGGTTGAACACGCCCTCGACCACGACCGTGCCGCCGAGCAGGTAGCCCAGGTCGATCGCCAGATAGGTCATCACCGGCAGCGCGGAGTTCCGCATCACGTGCACCCCGACCACCCGGCGCTCCCGGAGCCCCTTGGCCCGCAGCGTCCGGACGAAGTCGGAGTTCAGCGTGTCGATCACCGAGCCGCGCATCAGCCGGGTGACCGACGCCAGGCCGAAGATCGCCACCACGGTCGCCGGCAGCAGGTATCCGGACGGCCACCCGTCGGCGGTGCCCGCCACCGGGAACCAGCCCAGCCGGACCCCGAGCACCAGCTGCGCGGTCACCGCGACCACGAACACCGGCACGCTGGTCGCCAGGATGGTCCCCGCCAGCACCAGGCGGTCGCCGAACCGGCCCTTGCGCAGTCCGGCGAACAGGCCGAGCAGCACCCCGAGCACGACCTCGATGCCCCAGGCGGTCAGGGCCAGGGTGATGGTCACCGGCCAGCGCGAGCTCATCCGGTCCGCCACCGACTGCCCCTGGAACGTGGTGCCCAGGTCCCCGGTGAACAGGCCGCCGAGGTAGCGCAGGTACTGCTGGAGCACCGGCTCGTCCAGGTGGTAGCGGCCGCGCAGCTCGGCGATCACGTTGGCAGGCAACGGGCGGTCGCCGCCCAGGGCCGCGATCGGGTCGCCGGGCAGCGCGAACACCATCAGGAACACGATCAGGGTCACGCCGAGGAAGACGATCACCAGCTCGACGGCCCGCCGGCCGAGGTACCGGGTCATGCGCTGCCGTCCCGGACGCCGATCAGGCGGGACAGCGCCAGGGTCGCGCCGTACTGGACGCCGACCAGACGGTGCACGTCCAGCACCCGCAGCCCCTCGGTCCCGGCCCGGGCCTCCTCCGCCCAGTCCACGTACAGCGCGGTCATCCGCTCGTGCACCCGCCGGACCCGCGCGGTGGCGACCCCGGCCGCGACCTCGGCGTCCAGCGCGCGCAGCAGCATGCCGCCGTACCGCAGGCGGAAGCAGCGCACCACGTCCTGATTGCTGAACACCTCGGCGACGGTGGCGATCCGGTCGTCGGCGGTGAGCGCGTCCGCGCGGCGCTCCTCCGCGACCGCCTGGGTGGCCATCATCGGGACGAAGGCCTCGCTGGCCCGGAGGAACGGGCTGCGGATCGTCAGGTCGGGTGCGGCCTCGGCCAGCACCTCGGTCAGGGCGGCGGACATCGACGCCAGCCCGGCCGCCCGCTCCCGGATCACCGCGGAGTACCGGGTGCCGGACGGCGAGGTGTCCTCCGCGGCCGAGTGCGACCAGTAGGGCAGCTCGGCGATCAGGGACACCGTGCCGTGCCGACGGGCGTACTCCGCGGAGCCCTCGCCGCCGACCATCGACGCGGCGTCCAGGCCGAGCGACTCCAGGTAGTCGTAGTCGTCGCGGGCGGACCCGGCGAGGAACACCGCGGGGGCGAGCTGGGTCAGCGACGGCGACTCCGGCTCCCCGGTGTCCAACGGCAGGCCGACCGCCGGGGCGACCGCGTGCAGCGCCTCGATCGCGCCGGGGACCTGCTCGGAGAGGTAGTAGTAGACGCCGCCGAGCTCGGCGTTGTGCAGCGAGACCATCAGGTCCGGCTGCACCTCGTCGATCACCCGCATCAGCGCCTGGGTCTCCGGGATCACGTCGTCGAAGTAGGCGTCCTTGTGCGCGAACGGGAACGTCCACTCGACCTGCTCGGTCCCTGCCGGCCGGTAGAACCGGCGGGCGTAGGCGATCCGGTCGGCGGGGTCGGCGAACCAGCCCTCGTTCAGCCGGGTGCCGTCCGGGTCGATGCACGGGATCAGGTGCCAGGTGGCGTTGCTCTCCGTCAGCAGGACCGGGTCGGTGACCAGCTCGGACGCCAGGTGCTGCAGGGTGCGGAAGCCGATCGGCTCGTTCGGGTGCACCCCCGCGAACAGCAGATGGGCGCGCGGGCCGTGGCCGACGGTGAACATCGGGATCGGTTCGCCCAGCCGCGAGGTGCCGATCCTGCGGCGCGTGATCAGGTCCGGATGCCCGGTCGCCAGGTCGTCGAACCAGGCGATCAGCTCGTCCACCGGCGGGAAGCCGTCGACGGGCGGGACCCGGCGGGCCCGGTCGAGGATGTCGCCGACATCGCCGTGCGGGCCCGCCGTGATCGGTGCGCTCATGCGCCCTCGTTCAGCACGACCGCGGTGTAGGTCGGATTGCCCACCGCGGAGGTCGGCAGCTCCGCGACCCGCTCGCTGGTCACGTAGGAGTAGGTCTCGAAGAACAGCGGCGGGGCCGGGAAGTCCTGGATGATCCGCTCCTGCACCGCGGCGTAGGCCTCGGCGGCCGCGTCCGGCTCCACCTCCGCGTCGGCGGCGGCGATCAGCTCGGCGACCTCCGGCTCGTAGTAGGGGATGCAGTTGGCGCACCCGCCGTTCTCCACGTAGAACGCCCGCAGCGTGTTCTGCTGGCTCGGGTACAGCGCACCCCAGCGGGAGAAGAACGGACCGGTCAGGTTGCCCGCCAGGCGGGTGTCGTAGAACTCCGCCCAGTCGGTGGACGGGGTGGCCACGGCCTCGACCCCCAGGTTCTGCCGCAGGTTGTTCGCGATCGCGTTGTACAGGTCGTCCAGGCCGCTGCCGCCGGGGTAGTAGATGTCGATCGTGCCGTCGAACCCGCCGGCCTCGTCGAGCAGCGCCTTGGCCGCCTCGGGGTCGTACTCGCAGTACTCCCCGCAGATGCCCTCCGGGGTCCCCGCCTCGACCGCCGGGGTCAGCGCGGTGGCCGGGGTGAAGGTCCCGCCGTAGATGACCTCGTTGATGGTGTCGCGGTCGATCGCCATCGAGATCGCCTGCCGGACCCGGACGTCCGCGTAGCGCGGATCGGTCAGCGGCAGGCCGAGGTAACTGATCCCGGCCGCCTCGAAGGAGTAGAGCCGATCGCCGAAGTCCGCGCTCGCCTGCGGCAGCCGGGCCGCCGGGACCCCCGCGATGTCGATGTTCCCGGCCTGCACGTCGGTGTAGGCGGTGGTGGTGTCGGTGTACGGGACGAAGGTGATCCGGTCCACCGTCGGCTCGGTGCCGGCGTAGTCGTCGTAGCGCTCCACCACCAGCGACTCGTTCTCCACGTAGTCGTTGGTCAGCTGGAACGGCCCGTTGCCCACCGGGTGCGTGTTGTAGGCGTCGAAGTCGTCGAAGGCGGACTCCGGCATCGGGTACATCGCGGTCTGCCCCTGCGAGACCTGCATCGGGAACTGGCCGTCCGGGCCGGTGAGCTCGACGGTGAAGGTGAGGTCGTCGACGACCGTGAGGCCGGACATCTCGGTGGTGGCCGGCTCGCCCTCGGCCGGGTTCAGGTCGGTGTAGCCGACGACGTTCGCCAGCTGACCGGAGTTCTCCCAGGCGTTCGGGCCGTAGGCGACCGCGTTCCAGGAGTCGACGTAGGACTGGGCGGTGACCGGCGTGCCGTCCTGGAAGGTCCAGCCGTCCTGGAGGGTGATCGTCCAGGTGGTGGCGTCCTCGGACTCGATCGACTCGGCGGCCAGCATGCTGGTCTCCCCGGCGTCGTCCACCCAGGTCAGCGGGGCCCACACCGCCATGTTGAAGTCGTAGGCCACGGTCTGGCGACCGGGGATCAGCTGCACCGGGTCGGTGATCGCGACACTGATCGCGGCGGTCGGACCGCCCGCGTCGGTGCTGCCGTCCGGGTCGCTGCCGCCGCTGCCGCAGGCGGTCAGGGCGACGGCGATCACCAGGGCACCGGCGGCCAGCCGGAGACGGGTCCTGCTCATGGGGGTCCTCCACTCGGGCGCCGACGGGCGCCTCTCACACTGCACAGGGGGCGGAGCATGGGGATGAGGCTCATCGCGGAGCGGCGCGGGGGGTGATCGGCCGACCGGAGTGGGGCCAGTCGAGCCCACCGCGAAACGCCCGGTCAATAGCTTGGATGCTGAAAGTTCAGTAGGAAATGAAACTGTTACCGGCCCGACATACCCGTCCTGCCCGGACGGTGGTGAGATGGCCGCGTGATCCACACCACCGACTATCTGCTGGCCGACGAGGCCCGGGTGCGCGCCCTGATCCGCGAGCACGGCTGGGCGACGCTGGTCTCGGTCACCGACGACGGCCCGGTCGCCTCGCACGTCCCGGTGCTGCTGGACACCGCCGACGACGTGCTCGCTGCAGCTCCCGGCCCGGTCACCGGCCGACTGCCCGACCGCTGGTGCCGGCCCGCCGCGCCGCTGACCGTGCTCAGTCACCTGGGGCGTCCGGACGAGGTGCTGCACCAGATCGACGGCACGCGCGAGGCGTTGCTGATCGTCGAGGGCCCGTACGGCTACATCTCGCCCGGCTGGTACGGCTACACCCCCGCCGTGCCGACCTGGAACTACGTCGCCGTGCACCTGTACGGCACCGTCGAGCTGCTGGACGCCGAGGAGTCGTACCGGATCATGGCCGACACCGTGGACCGGTACGAGGCGCCGATGCCCGACCCGGTCGCGGTGCCCGAGGAGTACGCGCACCGGATCGCCCCCGGGGCGGTCGGCTTCCGGCTGCGGGTCAGCCGGTGGCAGGGCAAGGCGAAGCTCAGCCAGGACAAGCCACGGGCGGTGGCGGAACGGGTGGTGTCCGCGCTGGAGACCGACCCGACCTACGCCGACCCG
>NZ_JANZKP010000020.1 GCF_025642745.1 Cellulomonas sp. RIT-PI-Y | reverse complement strand
AACCCGGGCATGATGCCGGGTCGCTCCACCAGTGGTGTGGGGCGTCCGGGGTGGTCTCCGGCTGCTGCGGGGTGTTCTCCGGCTCGCCCGGGGTGCCGGGCTTCTCCTGCGACATGGTGATCCCGTCGTTCGTCAGATCGATGGAGCCGCGGATGCTGCGTCGCGGCGGTGGGTCGTGCTCCTGGCACCGACTCGGCCACTCAGCATGCCAGCAGAGCCTGTGCGCCGCCTGGAAGTCGGCCTGACGACCCGAGATATCTCGACGTCAAGTAATCTGGCGCGCATGGCGAAGATCAAGGTGCAGGGACCGGTCGTCGAGCTCGACGGCGACGAGATGACGCGGATCATCTGGCAGTTCATCAAGGACCGCCTGATCCACCCCTATCTGGACATCGACCTGCGGTACTACGACCTGTCGATCCAGAACCGCGACGCCACCGACGACCAGGTCACGGTCGACGCGGCGCACGCGATCAAGGAGCACGGCGTCGGCGTCAAGTGCGCCACCATCACGCCGGACGAGGCCCGGGTCGAGGAGTTCGGCCTGAAGAAGATGTGGGTGTCGCCGAACGGCACCATCCGCAACATCCTCGGCGGCGTGGTCTTCCGCGAGCCGATCATCATCAGCAACATCCCGCGCCTGGTGCCGGGGTGGAACAAGCCGATCATCATCGGCCGGCACGCCCACGGCGACCAGTACAAGGCGACCAACTTCAAGGTCCCCGGCGCCGGCACCCTGACGCTCACCTACACCCCGGCGGACGGCTCCGAGCCGATCCACCAGGAGGTCGTGACCTACCCCGAAGCCGGCGGCGTCGCGATGGGCATGTACAACTTCAACGAGTCGATCCGCGATTTCGCCCGGGCGTCCTTCGCCTACGGCCTGCAGCGGAACTACCCGGTGTACCTGTCCACCAAGAACACCATCCTCAAGGCCTACGACGGCGCGTTCAAGGACATCTTCCAGGAGGTGTTCGACGCGGAGTTCGCCGCCGAGTTCGCGGCCAAGGGCCTGACCTACGAGCACCGGCTGATCGACGACATGGTCGCCTCCGCGATGAAGTGGGAGGGCGGTTACGTCTGGGCCTGCAAGAACTACGACGGCGACGTGCAGTCCGACACCGTCGCGCAGGGCTTCGGCTCGCTCGGCCTGATGACCTCGGTCCTGATGACGCCGGACGGGCAGACCGTCGAGGCCGAGGCCGCCCACGGCACGGTGACCCGGCACTACCGCCAGCACCAGCAGGGCAAGCCGACCTCGACCAACCCGATCGCGTCGATCTTCGCCTGGACCGGTGGCCTCAAGCACCGCGGCAAGCTGGACTCCACCCCCGAGGTCATCACCTTCGCGGAGACCCTGGAGGACGTGGTGGTCAAGACCGTCGAGTCCGGGAAGATGACCAAGGACCTCGCGCTCCTGGTCGGCCCGGACCAGGCGTGGCTGACCACCGAGGACTTCCTCGCGGCGCTGGACGAGAACCTGGCGGCGCGCCTGGGCTGACCGGCCCGACCGTCATCGGAGGCCCATCCCGGCTCGGTCCGGGGTGGGCCTCCGTCATGCCGCTGCGGCGGCGAGTCGTCGAGCGACCTGTGGCACGTCGCGCAGGCTGCCGTCGGCGATCGACAGCACGAAGGCGACCGCCTCGTCGGTCGGCATCGACAAGCGCCGGCCGTTGAGCGCGTAGAACAACCGCGTGCTCACCCAGCCGAGGCGCTTGTTGCCGTCCACCAGCGGATGATTGGCCACGATGCTGACGAGCAGGGCCGCGGCCTTGTCGTCCAGAGTCGGGTACAGCGGGACGCCCTCCCAGGTGGTGCCGGGTTGGACCGCGGCGGCGATCAGGGCCCCCGGATCGCGCAGCACCGGATCGGCGCCCAGGAACGCCTTCGCGGCAGCCAGCAGGTCGTCGGGGCCGAGGTGGACCGTGTTCATGCCAGGCGGTCGAGGATCTCCGCGTCCTCGGCGACGATCTCGGCCAGCAGCGCGTCGCGGACGGAGGTCCGCTTGGCGGCGTAGTCGAGGACGGCGCGGCTGATGAGTTCGTTCTGCGAGATGTTCTCGGCGGCGGCCAGGCTCGTGACGGCGTGTTCGGCCTCGTCGGACAGACGCAGCGTGCGGGCCATGAGGATCCTTCCTCCGGTGGGTGGTACCACGATGGTACCAACCGCGCTGACGTCACGACCTGAACCCAATCGCGCGCTGGTGCGGACCCGCGCAGCGGCGGCGCTATCCTCCTGGGGTGGGCACTGAGAGGGTGACCCCGGGTTCGCAGTCTTCGCTCCGTGAAGCCAACCGCGCCCGGATCGTGAGTGCCGTCCAGCAGCGTGGTTCCCTCACGCAGGTCGAGCTGGCCGGTGTCACCGGGCTGTCACCCGCCACCGTGTCGAACATCGTCAAGGAGCTCACCTCCGCCGGTGTCCTGCACACCTCCTCCAGCATCCGCAGCGGCCGTCGCGCCCAGCAGGTGACCCTGGCGCGGAACCTCGGTCTGGTCGCCGGGGTGCACTTCGGCTCCCGGTCGTTGCGGGTCGCGATCGCCGACGCCGGGCAGCAGATCCTGGCCGAGCAGCGGATGCCGTTGCCGCCGGAGCACCGCGCGGACGCCGGATTGGAGCGGGCGGCCCTGCTGATCGCCGAACTGGTGGAGAGCCTGGACACCGGGCTGTCCGAACTGCTCGCGATCGGGGTCGGTGTCCCGGCACCGGTCGACCCGGCCACCGGGCGGATCGTGTCCGCCGGGGTGCTGCGCGGCTGGGACGGCGTCTCGGTCACCGAGGTGCTGGAGCGGCGGCTGGGCGCACCGGTGTTCGTGGACAACGACGCGAACCTGGGCGCGCTGGCCGAACTCCGGCAGGGCGCCGCAGCCGGCCGACGGCACGTGGTCTACCTGAAGGTGTCGCACGGGGTGGGCGCGGGGCTGATCGTCAGCGGGCAGCTGGTGCACGGCCGGGCGGGCGCGGCGGGCGAGTTCGGCCATATCACGGTGGACGAGAACGGCCCGATCTGCCGGTGCGGCAATCGCGGCTGCCTGGACGCGGTGATCGGCGCCCCGGCCCTGCTGCGGATGCTGGAGGCGAGCCACGGGCACCTCACGCTGCCGGACGTGATCGCCCGGGCGCAGGACGGCGACCCGGGCTGCCGGCGGGTGATCTCCGACGCCGGACGCCTGCTCGCGGTCGCCGCCGCCGACACCTGCAATCTGCTCGACCCGGAGGTCGTGGTGGTCGGCGGACGGCTGGCCGAGGCCGGGGCGATCCTGCTCGACACCTTCCGCTCGGTCCTGGTCCAACGCACCCTGCCCAGCACGGTCGGACCGGTCGAGGTGGTCGCGACCGCACTGGGCACCGAGGCCGAGGTGCGGGGCGCGCTCGCGCTGGCGATGGACCATGCGGGCGTGGCGGAGTCCCTGGTGGTGGCAGGATGACCACCCACAGCAGTGGAGGAGGACCGGTGCCCTCACGGACGAGCACACCAGCCCTGTCGGTTCGCGGCGTGTCCTACCGGTACGGCGCGGTGCGGGCGCTGGTGGACGTCGACCTGGACGTCCACCCGCACGAGGTGGTCGCCGTGGTCGGCGACATCGGCGCGGGCAAGTCGACCCTGGCCCGGGTGATGTCCGGCGCGTTGCTGCCGCACTCCGGCTGGATCGAGGTCGGCGGGGAGCGGGTCGCCCTGACCAACACCCGCGAGGCGCGCGAGCGGGGGATCGCCGCGGTGTTCCAGGTCCCGGCGCTGGCCGAGAACCTGGACGTGGTGCAGAACCTGTTCCTCGGTCAGGAGCTGCGTCGCGGCGGGCTGCTGGACGAGCGGCTGATGGAGAAGCGCGCCTGGGAGGTCCTGAACCAGCTGGCCGCCCGGGTGCCCTCGGTGCGTGCCCCGCTGAGCTCGCTGTCCGGCGGGCAGCGGCAGGCGGTGGCCGTGGCGCGCGCGCTGGTCGGGCAGCCCAAGGTGGTCGTGCTGGACGAGCCGCTGGCGTCGCTCGGCATCTCCCAGACCGCCGAGGTGCTGAACATGGTCGAGCGGCTGCGCGAAGCCGGGCTCGGCGTGGTGATGATCAGCCACTCGATGGTCGACGTGCAGGCGGTCGCCGACCGGATCGTGGTGCTCCGGCTCGGCCGGGTGAACGGCGACTTCGACGCCGAGCACGCCTCCTACGAGGACCTGATCGCCGCGATCACCGGGATCACCCCGGACGGCCGGGCGATCCGGCCGTCGCACGTGCTCTAGGGGTCTACCGGAAGACGATGGTGCGGTGCCCGTCGAGGAGCACCCGGTGCTCCGCGTGCCAGCGCACCGCCCGGGCCAGCGCCCGTCGCTCGACGTCCTGACCCAGCGCCACCAGGTCGTTCACGCCCCGGGTGTGGTCCACCCGCTCCACGTCCTGCTCGATGATCGGGCCCTCGTCCAGGTCTCCGGTCACGTAGTGCGCGGTGGCTCCGATCAGCTTCACGCCGCGCTCGTGCGCCTGCGCGTACGGCCGGGCGCCCTTGAACGACGGCAGGAACGAGTGGTGGATGTTGATCACCCGACCGGACAGGGTGCGGCACAGGTCGTCGGACAGGATCTGCATGTAGCGGGCCAGGACGACCAGCTCGACGTCCAGCTCCTCGACCAGCTCCAGCAGCCGGGCCTCGGCGGCGGCCTTGGTCTCCCGGTTCACCGGCACGTGGTGGAAGTCGATCCCGTAGAACGCGGCCAGATCGGCGAGCGCGGTGTGGTTGGACACCAGGCCGACGATGTCGATCGGCAGGCTCTCCGACCGCTGGCGGAACGCCAGGTCGTTCACGCAGTGCGCCGCGGTCGACCCCAGGATCAGCGTGCGCATCGGCCGGCCGGCGACGTCCAGGGTCCAGGTCATCCCGAACCGGTCCGCCAGCGGTTCCAACCCCGCGGACAACGCGTCCCGGGAGGCGGCGGCCGCGACCTCGACCCGCATGAAGAACAGCCCCGACAGCGGGTCGCCGAACTGCTGCGACTCGGTGATGTTCCCGCCGTGCTCGGCCAGCAGACCGGCGACCGCGGCGACGATGCCGGGCTGGTCGGGGCAGGACAGCGAGAGCACCCAGGAGGTGCCGGAGGCGGAGGCGGGCGAGGTCGACACGACGGCGAGAGTACCCGCGCCCGGTTCACAGGGAACCGGGTGTCCAGACTCAGGACCTCCGGGTGGTCGGAACCCGGGCCTGGCTGAGACGATGGGGACATGAGCGAGACCGAGCTGACCATCCGGCCCGTCGACGACGCCGAGGCGGGCGAACTGCTCACGCTGCGCCGGGCCGCATTCGTCACGGAGGCCCAGCAGTACAACGACGCCCACATCCCGCCGCTGACCCAGACCCTCAGCGAGCTGCGTGCCGACCTGGCCGCGGACGGTGTCGTCACCCTGGGCGCCTGGGCCGGTCACCGGATGGTCGGATCCATCCGGGTGGTGTTCGAGGGCAAGAAGGCCACCCTCGGCCGATTCGCGGTCGCCCCGGACCAGCAGGGTCACGGCATCGGGACCCAGCTGCTGCTGTCGATCCTGCCGCACATGCCCGCGGACGTGGAGGAGGTCTGGGTGTTCACCGGACGTGACTCCGTGCAGAACCTGGCCATGTACGAGAAGCACGGCTACACCCACGAGCACGACCAGACCGTCGGCGACCTGACCTACGCCTACCTGCGCCGGATCATGGGGGACCCCGACGTCGCGGACGAGCCGGTCGCGCACTGACCCGGGGTTGCTATGGTGTCCGCGTCGTAACTGGCGCACAGGTGGGGCACCACCGGGGAGCGACACAGCTGGAGACTTCGGGTCGGACGCCTGGGCCCGTCGGTCGGATCAACGCCGCCTGAGGCTGCGGTCTTCCGCGACCGAGCCCGCTGAGTGCCGAGGAGACGCATGAGCGCCGAGCACACCCCGCTGTTGGACCAGGGCCTGGACCAGGTCGACCCCGAGATCGCCGCCGTCCTGGACGGTGAGCTGACCCGTCAGCAGAGCACGCTGGAGATGATCGCCAGCGAGAACTTCGTCCCCCGCGCCGTGTTGCAGGCCCAGGGGTCGGTCCTGACCAACAAGTACGCCGAGGGCTACCCCGGTCGCCGGTACTACGGCGGATGCGAGCAGGTCGACATCGCCGAGACGCTGGCGATCACCCGGGCCAAGGAGCTGTTCGGCGCCGAGCACGCCAACGTCCAGCCGCACTCCGGCGCCACCGCCAACGCCGCGGTGCTGCACGCGCTCGCCAACGCCGGCGACCGGATCCTGGGCCTGGAGCTGTCGCACGGCGGACACCTGACGCACGGCATGAAGATCAACTTCTCCGGCAAGCTCTACGACGTCGCCGCGTACGGCGTGAACCCGGACACCCACCTGATCGAGCCGGAGGCGATCCGCGAGGCCGCGCTCAAGCACCGCCCGTCGGTGATCATCGGCGGCTGGTCGGCCTACCCCCGGCACCTCGACTTCGCCGCCATGCGGGAGATCGCGGACGAGGTCGGCGCCAAGCTCTGGGTCGACATGGCGCACTTCGCCGGTCTGGTCGCCGCCGGGCTGCACCCGTCCCCGGTGCCCTACGCCGACGTGGTGTCCTCCACCGTGCACAAGACGATCGGCGGCCCGCGCTCGGGCTTCATCCTGAGCAAGGAGGAGTACGCCAAGAAGATCGACTCCGCGGTGTTCCCCGGCCAGCAGGGCGGCCCGTTGATGCACGTGATCGCCGCCAAGGCCGTGTCGTTCAAGATCGCCGGCTCCGAGGACTTCCGGGATCGTCAGCAGCGCACCATCGACGGCGCGCGGATCATCGCCGACCGGCTGACCGCCCCCGCGGTGCGCGAGGCGGGCGTCTCCGTGCTGACCGGCGGCACCGACGTGCACCTGGTGCTGGTCGACCTGCGGAACTCGGACCTGGACGGCCAGCAGGCCGAGGACCTGCTGCACGCGGTCGGCATCACCGTGAACCGCAACGCGGTGCCGTTCGACCCGCGTCCGCCGCGGGTGACCTCCGGTCTGCGGATCGGCACCCCGGCGCTGGCCACCCGGGGGTTCGGCGACGCGGAGTTCACCGAGGTCGCGGACGTGATCGCCACCGCGCTGACCCAGGGGCAGTCGGCGGACGTCGAGGCGCTGCGGGCCAGGGTGACCAAGCTCGCGGACTCCTTCCCGCTGTACCCCGGCCTGAAGCAGTACTGAGATGACCGCACGGATTCTCGACGGCAAGGCGACCGCGGCCGCCATCAAGGCCGAGCTCGCCCAGCGGGTGACCGCCCTGGCGGCGCGCGGCGTCCGGCCCGGACTCGGCACGCTGCTGGTCGGCGAGGACCCCGGGTCGCTCTCCTACGTCGCGGGCAAGCACCGGGACTGCGCCGAGGTCGGCATCGCGTCGATCCGGGAGGACCTGCCCGCCGACGCCGGTCAGGAGGAGATCGAGGCGGCCGTGGCCCGGCTGAACGCGGACCCGGAGTGCACCGGGTTCATCGTCCAGCTGCCGCTGCCGCGCGGGATCGACACCAACCGGGTACTGGAGCTGGTCGACCCCGCCAAGGACGCGGACGGCCTGCACCCGACCAACCTGGGCCGACTGGTGCTGCGGGTCAACGAGGAGATCGACTCCCCGCTGCCCTGCACGCCGCGCGGCATCATCGAGCTGCTGACCCGGCACGGTGTCGACCTGGCGGGGGCAGACGTGGTCGTGATCGGCCGCGGGACCACCGTCGGTCGCTCGATCGGCCTGCTGCTGACCCGCCGGGCGGTGAACGCCACCGTGACGCTCACCCACACCGGCACCGCCGACCTGGGTGAGCACACCCGGCACGCGGACGTGATCATCGCCGCCGCCGGTGTGCCCGGCATCCTCACCGCGGACCTGGTGAAGCCGGGCGCCGTGGTGATCGACGTCGGGGTGTCCCGGGTGACCGACCCGGAGACCGGCATGAGCCGGATTGCCGGGGACATCGATCCCGAGGTCGCGGAGATCGCCGCCTGGCGCTCGCCCAACCCCGGCGGCGTGGGCCCGATGACCCGCGCCATGCTGCTGGCCAACGTGGTGGAGGCCGCCGAGCGCGCCCTCTGAACCGCACGCGACGACGCCCGCTCCCGGTGTGGGGGCGGGCGTCGTCGCGTGCAGGGGTGGGGCGTCCCTGCCGGCTTCGGTGCATCGGCCGCGATTGCGGCACCCCGCCCCATGGTGTCGGTGCGCGGGTACCGAACTCGCCGGCACCGGATCGGGCCACGTGCGGCGCCGGACCGGGCCACGCGGGGCATCGGACCGGGCCACGCGCGGTGCCGGACCGGGCCAGGTGTGGCCGAACTCGGCAGTTGTGCCCGAGTTCGGCAGTCTGGCGGTGCCCTGGAGGGGTGTATTGCCGACCTCGGGCCGCGCTGGGACGCCGGGGCCGGGGCCGGGCCGCCGACTGCACCGGATCGGGCGACGTGCGGCCGAACTCGGCAGTTGTGCCCGAGTTCGGCAGTCTGCCGGTGCCCTGGAGGGGTGTACTGCCGACCTCGGGTCGCGCTGGAACGCTCGGGCCAGGCCAGGCCAGGACCGGGGCCGGGGGCGGGGCCGGGGTGAGGGGGGACAGTCAGGCGATCGTGGCGGCGAGGTGGTCGACGATGGCGCGGAGGACGGGGCGCGGGGTCGCCAGCGTGACCCGGGCGAAGCCGGCGCCCGCCGCGCCGCAGGCCAGGCCGTCGGTGAGGGCGACGCCGGGGATCGCGCGGGCGGGGCGGTCGCCGAGTCCGACGTCGCGCAGGTCGAGCCAGCCGAGGTAGGTGCCCTCCGGGGGCGTGAAACCGACGGTGGGCAACCGGTCCGCGACCAGCTCCGCGAACAGCCGGCGGTTGCCGTCCAGGTAGTGCACCGCCTCGGCGAGCCAGTCCCGGCCGTCGGTGTAGGCGGCGGCCGCGGCGATCAGCCCGAGGGTGGACGCGCCCTTCTCGTACTCCTCGCCGATCGTCGCCCAGCGCTCGGCGTCGGCGTCGTTGCTCAGGACCAGTTGCGCCGCCTTCAGCCCGGGGATGTTCCAGGCCTTGCTCGCCGAGGTCGCGGTGAACGCGTGCCCCGCGGTGACTGGGCTGAGCGCGGCGTAGGGCAGGTGGGCACGGCCGGGGTAGACCAACGGGGCGTGGATCTCGTCGGCGAACACCCGGCCGCCGTGCGCGTCGACCACGGCGGCGATCCCGGAGAGCTCGTCGGCGTCCAGCACCCGGCCGGTGGGGTTGTGCGGGTTGCAGAGCAGCAGCAGCTCCCCGCCGTCGTCCAATGCCCGGCCGATGCCAGCCAGGTCGTGCGTCATCCGGCCGTCGACCTCGACCAGCGGGACCTCGATCACCCGTCGGCCGAGCGACCCGGGCAGGGTCAGGAACGGCATGTACGCCGGGGTCGGCAGGATCACCGCGGCGCCGGGGGAGGTGAACTGCTCGATCGCGGCCCGGAACGCGGTGAACACGTCGGGCAGCGGACGGACCCGGTCCACCGGCACCGTCCAGCCGTGGTGGGCCTCCGCGAACCCGGCGAAGGCGTGGGCCATCCGGTCGACGTCGGCGGGCGACTGGTAGCCGAGCCGGCCGGCGTCGACCGCGGCGTGCAGCGCGGCGCTCACGGCCGGTGCCGTGCCGAAGTCGGCCTCGGCCACGAACGCCCCGATCCGGTCCGGGAACTGGGACCACTTCAGACTGCCGGCGGCGCGGAGCTGGTCGGCGGTGCGGGCGTCGGCGTCGTCGGTGAAGGTCATCCCGGCATCAGATCACCGTGCGCGGGGTCGGTGCCAGCGGGGGTGTGAGCGGTCGCACCGCCGGCCGGTGCGGGACGTGTGGGTGCCGTGGGGTTGGATGGACAGCGTGTTGGTAGCGACTGCGAATGTGAACGGGATCCGGGCCGCGTACAAGCGGGGGATGGGCGACTGGGTGGCGGCGCGCCGCCCGGACGTCATGCTGCTGCAGGAGGTCCGGGCTCCGGACGAGATCCTCAGCGACTTCCTGTCGACCGAGGAGTGGGACCTCGCGCACGAGGCCTGTGAGATCAAGGGCCGGGCCGGCGTCGCGATCGCGTCCCGGCTGCCGATGAGCGCGATCCGGATCGGGCTGGGCACCGGGGTGCCCGTCGACACCGGCCGCTGGGTGGAGGCGGACCTGGAGCTGCCGGACGGCGGCAGCCTCACCGTGGTGTCCGCGTACATCCACTCCGGCCAGGCCGGCACCCCCAAGATGGACGAGAAGTTCGCGTTCCTGGACGTGGTCACCAAGCGGCTCGCCGAGCTGGCCGGTTCCGGGCAGGACGTGGTCGTCGCCGGGGACCTCAACATCGCCCACCGCGAGGTCGACCTGAAGAACTGGCGCACCAACCGGAAGAACGCCGGCTTCCTGCCCGAGGAGCGGGTCTACCTGGACCGCTGGTTCGACGAGCTCGGCTGGCACGACCTGGGCCGGGAGCACGGCGGCGAGGGCCCGGGCCCGTACACCTGGTGGACCTGGCGCGGGCAGGCCTTCGACAACGACGCGGGCTGGCGGATCGACTACCAGCTGGCCACCCCGGGCCTGGCGGAGAAGGTCCGCTCGGTGGAGATCGACAAGGCGCCGACCTACGACGAGCGGTGGAGCGATCACTCGCCGGTGCTGGTGGACTACGCGGTCTGAGCCCGCCGGCCGTCAGCCGTTCGCGGCCTCCCACTGGGCGGCCGGCGAGTCGGGCGCCCCGCCGTCCATCTCGACGATCTGCCCGGTGGCGTCCGCGCTGATCCACGCGTCGTCGTAGTCGTCGTCCGTGCTGAGCGAGAACTCGACCGGGGTGGTCACCCGGGAGGACACCGCGCGCCGGACGTAGACCACCGGATCCGGGTCGTCGATGCCGGTCAGGGCGGGGAGCTGGGCGACCAGGCCCTCGATCAGCGACCAGTCCACGGTGGTGACGTCGAACAGCTCGTCGGGGAGATCCGCCGCGTCGGACTGGATGAGCTCGGGGCCCTGGTGCTGGGCGGTGCCGTCGCGCCAGAGCCAGCTGTCCGTGGTCACGGCGTCCGGGCTGGTCAGACCGTCGGCGGTGGCGTAGGTCGGCATGAACTGCACCGCGGTGAACTGGGTGACCCCGGAGGCGGCGACCAGATCGTCGATCACCTGCTGGGTCTGGGCCGCCTGGAACAGCATCGGCTCGACCGTCGGGGAGTCGTCGGCGGCCGGGTCGGTCGGCGGCGTGGTGGTGGTGCCGTCGACCCCACCCGTGGCCTCCTCGACGGACTGGCCCTGGACCACGGCGAGCGCGACGTCCCGCACCGGCCAGATCCGGATGCCGGCACCGACCACGAACGCCAGGACCAGCACGATCGCGGGTATCCGGAGCAGCCCGTCCCGGTTGCGGCCACGGGCGGGCGGCATGGTCCACTCCGGTGCCGCGTCCATCGCCTGCAGGCGGCTGTCGGTGTCGGCCAGGCGCTGCCAGTGCGCGGGCGGCTGCTCCAGCAGGGTCAGCTCGGGGCGATCGGCGTCCGGCTGGGCCACCACGACGATCGCGCCGCGCTGCAGGCCGGCCAGGCGGCCGAGGTTCACCAGGGTGCGGGTGCTGGTCTGGTACGCAGCGCGGGTGCGCGGCTGGGCCAGCAGCCGGATCTCGCACACCGGGTTGTCGTTGATCGAGCTGCCGGTGGCGCGGACGTCCAGGATCTTGGCCAGGAACACCCGCCCGTCCCGGTCGGCGGCCTCGATGTCCGGCACGCGGGCGGCGCTGCTGCCGGCGAACACCTTCACCACGCTGACCACGATCAGCAGCAGGGTCATCGCCGTGCCGGTGACCGGCAGCCAGACCCAGTGCCCGTCGTCGATCTCGGTCACCGTGAGGACCACGGAGGTGGCGAACATGCCGATGACAGCGGCGAGCAACACGCGGAGCATGACCCTCATCATGCCTGGTCACAGCGCCCGTAGGCGACATGTCGCCCGTGGAGCTCGACCGGGTCGGCGCGTGGTCGGGTGACCGCGAGCCGATCCCCGTGCGGCGGTCAGACCTCCACCGGCTGTGCGGGACCGGGCAGTTCGCGCATCCGGACCAGCGGGGAGAACAGCACGGGGAGCGTGGACAGCGCAGCGCCGGCCGCCGCCACCCAGAGCGTGGGCAGCGCGCCGTACACGTGCCCGAGCCAGCCGCCGACCAGTCCGCCGAGCGGCATCGCGCCCCAGACGATGAACCGCACCGACGCGTTCATCCGGCCGAGCAGGGTGGGCGGGCACAGTCGCTGCCGAAAGCTGACCTGCGCCACGTTGTAGACCACCACCGAGAACGAGAGGAAGAACCCGCCGACGATCAAGGTCAGCTGCGGCGGCACCGGCAGCGTCGCCGCCAGCGGGGTCAGCGCGGTGCCGGGGACGAAGGCCACCGCGGACAGCGGGATGATCCGGCCCTCGCCCACCCAGCGGGCCAGTCGGTCGGAGACCGCCGCGCCGAGCAGACCGCCCACCGCGCCCGCGGACAGCACGGTGCCGTAGGCGGCCTCGTCGAGCCCGAGTTCCCGGAGCGCGAAGATCACCACCACCGCGCTCGACACCGCCGAGAACAGATTGGCGATCCCGGTGCAGGCCACGATCCGGCGCAGCAACGGCTGCCGGACCACGAAGGACAGCCCCTCGGCGATCTCCGTCCGCAACGGCCGCCGGGTGTGCGCGGGCGGCAGTTCCTCCCGGGCGCGGATCCGTCCGACCGCGACGGCGGACAGCAGGTACGTCACCGCGTTGACTGCGATCACCACCGGTGCGCTGACCAGCCGGAGCAGCACGCCGCCGAGGGCCGGGCCGACCACCATCGCGACCGACTGGGTGGCCTGCAGCTTGGCGTTGCCCTCACCGATGTGGTCCAGCCCGACCAGTCCGGGCACGTACGACTGGTGCGACACGTCGAAGAACACCGACGCTGCACTGATCACCAGGGCCCCGACGTAGAGCAACGGCATCGACCCGTGTCCGGTGAGCGCCAGCACGACGACCACCGCCAAGGTGGCCGCGCGCACCAGATCGGCCAGGATCAGCACCCGGCGTTTGCGCATCCGGTCCACCCAGGCGCCGACCGGCAGGCCGATCACCAGGAACGCGGCGGTCTCGGCAGCGGTGAGCAGCCCCATCTGCGCCTCGGTCGCCGCCAGGTGCCGCACCGCCAGGATCGGGAGCGCGAGTCCGGTGAGCTGCGCGCCGAGCTGCCCGAGCGCGTCGCCCACCCACAACCGGCGGAAGTCGGCATGGTGGATCAACGAACGGCGGGGAGCGGTCATGGCACGAGGGTCCCGCGAGTGATTGGGAAAAGTCAATCAGTACGATGGACCACATGACCGAGCTCGCACCCGATCCGGATGCCGATGCCCGTGCGCTCGCCTCCACGCTGCGGCTGCGGATCCTGCGGCTGTGCCTGGACGAGTCGCACACCAACCGGGAGATCGCCGAGCGGCTGGGTAAGAACCCGGCCACCGTCCTGCACCACGTGCGGACCCTGGTCGATCGCGGGTTCCTGGCCGCCGAACCGGTCCGCCGGGGTGCCCGGGGGTCCCGGGAGGTGCCCTACCGGGCGACCGGTCGCTCCTGGCGGATGCCCCCGTTCCCGGGGAAGCAGCAGGTCATGGTGAACGCGTTCCTGGAGGAACTGGCCGAGGCCCCGGAGCAGTCGGTGGAGATGACCCGGCTCGGCGTGCGGCTGTCCCCCGATGAACACGCCGAACTGGTCGGGAGGATCACCGATTTCTTCGCCGAACTGGCCGAGCGCGAGCCCACCCCCGGTGGGGACCCGTACTCGATCCTGTTCGCGATGCACCTGGACGCGGGGCGGATGGAGCGGCCGTGAGCAGGCTGCCCGACGCTCCCGAACGGGATCCCGATCTGGACGACGATTTCGCGACAGGTCCAGATCCGCGCCGTTGGGTGCCGCACTACCTGCCGCATTGGACCACCCCTGACCGGTCGGCCGCCCGCACCCGGATCGTCGAGGGCGGACTGGCCCTGCGTATCGAGGCTGACCAGCCCGATTGGAGACCTGAGGACTCCCCGCTGCGGGTCTCCCACCTGCAGACCGGTACATGGTCCGGGTCGCTCGGCTCCACCCGCGGCATGCACCGGCATCGCCCGGACGGCCTGGTCGTCCGCAGTCCGTCCCCGGAACGACTGATGTTCGCGCCCAGGAGGGGCCGAGTGGACGTGACCGCGTCAGCGAGCCGAGACCAGGGCTGCATGCTGGCGATCTGGCTGGTCGGAGTCGAGCGCGACAGTCCCCACGATTCCGGTGAGCTGTGCGTGGCCGAGATCGACGCCGCCGCGATCGGCGCGAGCACCACCGTCCGCACCGGCCTCAAGGCGCATCACGACCCTCGGCTGGTCACCGACATGACCGAGGTCGAGGTGCCGTTGGACGTGAGTCGGCCTCATACCTGGACCGTGCTCTGGGGTGCGGGCCGCACCGTGATCGGTTGCGAGGGGGAGGTGGTGCGGGAGATCGACCAGGCGCCGGACTACCCGCTGCTGCTGATGCTGGACCTGTTCGACGTCGGACCCGCGGGCGGGCGATACCCGAAGTCCGCCGTCCTGCACCGGGTGCGGGGGTGGGCGGACTAGGCAGCCGGACCCTCCGGCGTCGCCACCAGGAACGCCGGAGCCCGTACGCCCGCGTCGTCGAACGCCGCCGCCACCGCCTCGGCGACCCGCTCGACCTCGTCCGCCCGGACCAGCGCGATCGCCGAGCCGCCGAATCCGCCGCCGGTCATCCGGGCGCCGAGCGCGCCGGCCGATCGGGCCGCGTCCACCGCGAGGTCCAGCTCGCGGCAGGACACCTGGTAGTCGTCGCGCAGCGAGAGGTGCGAGGCGTCCATCGCGGCGCCCACCTCGTCCACCCGACCGTCGTCCAGCAGCTCGACGAACTCCTGCACCCGGCCGATCTCGGTCACCACGTGCCGGACCCGACGGACCAGCACCTCGGCGACCGCGGAACCGTCCCCCTCCGGACCGGTGAGCCGGGCCAGGTCGGCCAGGGCGTCACCGAGACCGTCGAGCCCGATCTCCCGCAGGGTCCCGACCCCGAGCAGTTCGGCGGCGCGCTCGCACTCGGCGCGGCGAGCGGCGTATTCGCCCCCGGCGTGCGAGTGCTCGGCCTTGGTGTCGATCACCAGCAGCGCCAGGTCGTGACCGGTCAGGTCGAAGGGCACCTGGCGGACCGAGTCGTCCAGGCAGTCCAGCTCCAGGGCGTGCCCGGCCTGCCCGCGCAGGGACACCGCCTGGTCCATGCCGCCGGTGTTGGCGCCCGCGATCTCGTTCTCGGCCCGGACGCAGATGCCGGTCAGCGTGGTGCGGCCCTCGTCGGTCCCCGCCAGCCCGAGGCCGAACAGGTCCTCCAGGGCCACGGCGACCGCGCACTCCAGCGCCGCCGAGGACGACAGCCCGGAGCCGTAGGGCACGCAGGAGTCGACGGCGATGTCGAAGCCCCGGACCGGATGACCGGCCTGGCGCAGCGCCCAGGCGACCCCGGCGACGTAGGACGGCCAGCCCTCGACGGTGCCGGGAGCCACGGCGGCCAGGTCGACCTCGCGGACCCCCTCCTCCTGCGCCGAGATCAGCCGGATCCGGTCGGAGTCCACCGGGGTGACGGCGACGTAGGTCCGGTGCGGCAGCGCGAACGGCAGGCACAGGCCGCCGTTGTAGTCGGTGTGCTCGCCGATCAGGTTGACCCGGCCCGGCGCGGACCACGCGCCGGCGGGCTCGGCGCCGAACCGCTCGGCGAACAGCGCGCGGGCCCGGGTGTCGCCGTCGGTGCGCGACCAGGCGTCGATCCAGGTGGTCATCGGGCCAGCTCCTTCAGTCGGGTGGCGATCCGCTCGGGGGTGGTGTCGCTGATCCAGGCGGCCATGCCGGACTCGACGCCGGCCAGGTACTTGAGCTTGCCGGGGGCGCGCAGGACGGAGAACAGCTGCAGGTGCAGCCGGGAGAGCTCGCGACCGGCGCGGACCGGGGCCTGGTGCCAACCGGAGATGTACGGCAGCGGGATCGGCGTGCCGTCCGGCTGCTCGAAGAACAGGTCGAGGCGGCGCAGCAGCTCCAGGTAGGTGGTGGAGAGGTCGGCGCGCTCGGCGTCGGTCAGTGCGGGCAGGTCCGGCACGTCGCGACGGGGCGCCAGGTGCACCTCCACCGGCCAGCGAGCGGCGAACGGCACGTAGGCGACCCAGTGCTCGGACTCCAGCACGACCCGGTCCCCGGCGCGCAGCTCCGCGTCCAGGACATCCCGGCCGAGCAGTCGACCGGTGCGCTCGTGGTGCTCGCGGGCCTGGGTCAGCATGGCCTCGGTGCGCGGGGTCAGGTACGGGAAGGCGTAGATCTGACCGTGCGGGTGGTGCAGGGTGACCCCGATCTCCTTGCCGCGGTTCTCGAACGCGAAGACCTGCTCGATGCCGGGCAGCTCGCCCAGCGCCGCGGTGCGGTCCGCCCAGGCCTCGACGATGGTGCGCATCCGGGCCGGGGACACCGTACGCAGCGAGGCGGTCGGGTCGGAGCTGAAGCAGATCACCTCGCAGCGGCCGGCGGCCGGGCGGGTCGGCCACAGCTCCTCGCCGTCGCGCAACGTGACCTCGTCCGGGACACCGGGGACCGCCATCAGGGACGGGAAGCGGTTCTCGAACACCACGACGTCGTAGTCGGTGTCCGGGACCTCGCCGTCCTGGTAGACCGCACCCGGTCGAGCCGGTGCCAGCGGGTTCGCGTCCGCCGGGGGCAGGAACGTGCGGTTCATCCGGTGCGCGGCCATCGGGATCCAGTCCCCGGTCAGCGGGTCGCGGCGCAGCTCCGGTCCGGTGACCGGGCGGGCGACACCGTCCTCGCCGACCACCGGGGCGAACCGGTCCGGCAGCGGTCGCGGGTCGTCCAGCCGGCGGACCCGCTCGCCGCTGACGTAGGCGGCCGAGTCGTCGAAGTAGAACAGGTCCCGCCCGTCCGCCATCGACGTCCGGGTCCGGCGCACGCCGGGGGTGAGCAGGGTGCTGTCGACGGTCACGGTCAGTGCTCCTTGGTCGGTGCCGGGGTGGTGCCGGGCTCGTGGGGGGTGCGCAACAGGCACCCGGCCTCGGACAGCGCGATCCGGGCCTCGGCTGGAAGGGCGTCGTCGCTGATCACTGTGTCGACCGCCTCCAGCGCGGCGATGTGCGCCAGTCCGACCACACCCCACTTGGAGTGGTCGGCCAGCACCGTGACGGCAGCTGCTGCGTGCAGCAGCGCACGGTCGGTGGCGGCCTCGGCCAGGTTCGGCGTCATCAGTCCGCTCGCGTCCAGCCCGTGCACCCCGAGGAACAGCCGGTCGACCCGCAGCGTGGCCAGTGCGGCGTCCGCCACCGGCCCGACCAGGCCGTCCGAGGGGGTGCGCGAGCCGCCGGTGAGGATCACGTCCAGCGGGGCGACCCCCGGCGCCGCCCGGTGCAGGGTCTCGGCGACCGGCAGGGAGTTGGTCACCACGGTGAGGGGCCGCAGCTCGGTGCCGGCGGCGATCCGCTGGGCCAGCAGGTGCGTCGTGGTGCCCGCGGACAGCGCGATCGCCTGACCGGGCGCGATCTCCTGCGCGGCCAGGTCGGCGATCGACTCCTTCTCCGCCGCGGCCCAGGTCGTCTTCGCCTCGAAGCCGGGCTCGTCGGTGGGCCGGGCCAGGGTGTCCGGGGCGACCGCGCCACCGTGCACCCGGCGGACCAGTCCGGCCCGATCGAGTTCGGTGATGTCGCGTCGGACGGTCATCTCCGACACGTCCAGCAGCTCCACCAGGTCCGCGACCCGCACCGCACCCCGGCCACGCACCTCGGCGACGATCCGATCCTGTCTCTGACTGGCCAGCACGATTGACAGTATCCACCACAACCGAACAGAAACCAACACGGCGCCACCGGCGCCCGGCGAGTCCGGTGCCACGGCGCCACCGGCGCCCGGCGAGTCCGGCGCCACGGCACCACCGGCGCCCCGCGAGTTCGGTACCCCGGTGTCGAGTTCGGTACCTGGGGTACCGAAGTGGGCGCGGATGTACCGACCTCGTGGGCGGTGGTGGCTAGCCTCGTCCCATGCCCCATCTGCTCGTCCTGCGCGGCCCGTCGGGCTCGGGCAAGAGCACGATCGCGCGAACGCTGCGGACCGAGCTCGGTCGACGCACGACGCTGGTCGAACAGGATCAGATCCGGCGCACGCTGCTCTGGGAAGGGGACGAGCCGGTGGGCTGGCGCCGCAGATGATCGACCTGATCGCGCGCGCCTCACTGGGGGAGGGCCGGCACACCGTGGTCGAGGGCATCCTCGCCGCCGAGCGATACGGGGACATGCTCCGGGCGTTGATCGCGGACCACGACGCGACTGTGGTCTACCTCGATGTGCCGTTCGCCGAGACGCTGGCGCGGCACGCCGACCGACCGCAGGCCTCCGACTTCACACCGGAGCAGATGGCGGAGTGGTGGCTGCCGGACGATCGGCTGGGTGTCCCGGGCGAGGTGGTCCACCGACCGCCGACCAGCGTCCCGCGCATCGTCGAGGACCTGCGCGGTCGGTTCGGCTGATCCCCGCCGGCCATGTCGGGCCGACGACCGGGCTGCTGTCCCTAGTGCCGGATCGGCGTCAGCCCCAGCGACTTGCCCGCCAGCCCCCGCGCCCGGGACGCCAGGCTCCGTGCCACCCCGCGCAGCGCGACCGCCGCGGGGGAGTCCGGGTCGGACAGCACGACCGGGGTGCCGCCGTCGCCGGCCTCGCGCAGCTGGATGTCCAGCGGCACCTGGCCGAGCAGCGGCACGTCGCCGCCGGAGAGCCTGGACAGGTTCTCCGAGACCCGCCGGCCGCCGCCGGAGCCGAACAGCTCCAGGCGCGTGCCGTCCGGCTGCTCCAGCCAGGCCATGTTCTCCACGACGCCGACCAGCTGCTGGCGGGTCTGCGCGGCGATCGACCCCGCACGCTCGGCGACCTCGGCGGCCGCGGTCTGCGGGGTGGTGACCACGATCAGCTCGGAGCCGGGCAGCAGCTGGGCCACCGAGATCGCGATGTCGCCGGTCCCGGGCGGCAGGTCGAGCAGCAGGACGTCCAGGTCGCCCCAGAACACGTCGGAGAGGAACTGCTGGAGTGCGCGGTGCAGCATCGGCCCGCGCCACACCACCGGCTGGCCCGGCGGGACGAACATGCCGATCGAGATGACCTTGACCTCGTGCGAGATCGGCGGGAGCAGCATCTCGTCCACCCGGGTGGGCGGCTGGGTGACGCCGAGCATCCGGGGCAGGCTGAAGCCGTAGATGTCCGCGTCGATCACGCCGACCCGCAGCCCGTCGGCGGCCATCGCGGCGGCGAGGTTCGCGGTGACCGAGGACTTGCCGACCCCGCCCTTGCCGGAGGCGATCGCGTAGATCTTGGTCAGCGAGGTGGGCTGGGTGAACGGGATCACCGGCTCGGGGCCGCCGCGCAGTCGTTCGGTGAGCTGGGCGCGCTGCTCGGGGCTCATCACGCCCATCGCCATCCGGACCTCGTGCACGCCGTCCAGCGCCTGGACCGCACCGGTGACGTCCTGGGTGATGGTGTCGCGCAGCGGGCAGCCCGCCGTGGTGAGGTCGATGCCGACCGTGACGATCGCGCCGGCGTCGTCGCTGGTGTCCACGTCGACCGAGCGGACCATCCCCAGCTCGGTGATCGGCCGCCGGATCTCCGGGTCGATCACGTGCTCGAGCGCGGCACGGACGGCGGCGGCGACCGCCTCGGGGTCGCGGTGGTCCAGGGCGGCTGTCATGCCGTCCATCGTAGGTCGGCTCCCGGTCGGCCCGGCCAGGGCCGAAGACCCGCCGGTGACGTGAGGTGCGCCTCAGCGGTGGTCGGAGTGCGGGCCGGAGTCCTCGCGGTCCTCGGCCAGCTCCTCCAGCAGGTTCCGGATCTCGGACCGGACGAAGTCACGGGTCGCGACCTCGGACAGCGCGATGCGCAGCGCCGCCATCTCCCGGGCCAGGAACTCGGTGTCGGCCAGGTTCCGCTCGGCGCGTTGCCGGTCCTGCTCGGCGGTCACGCGGTCCCGGTCGGTCTGCCGGTTCTGCGCGAGCAGGATCAGCGGCGCGGAGTAGGAGGCCTGCAACGACAGCATCAGGGTCAGTGCGGTGAAGCCGTTGGCCGCGCTGTCGAACCGCAGGGTCTCCGGGCCCCAGGCGTTCCAGGACAGCCAGAGGATGCAGAAGATCGTCAGATAGAACAGGAACAGCGGGGTGCCCATGAACCGGGCGATGCCCTCGGAGATCTTGCCGAAGGCGTCCTCCTGCAACCGGGGGAGGAAGGTCCGCCGCGCGGCCTTCGGGGTATCGAGACGCTCAGGCACGGGTGCCTCCCTCCACAGTCGCCGGTGCCTCGGGCTGCACCTCCTCGTCGGTCTCCCGCCAGTCCTCGGGCAGCAGATGGTCGAGCACGTCGTCCACGCTGACCGCGCCGATCAGGCGACGTTCCTCGTCGATCACCGGGATGGCCAGCAGGTCGTAGGTGGCCAGCCGCCGGGTGACCGCGAGCAGCGGGGTCTCCGGCGGCACCGGGTCGATGTCGGTGTCGACGATCGATCCCAGCGGCTCGTGCGGGGGTTCGCGCAGCATCCGCTGCAGGTGCACCACGCCGATGAACCGCCCGGTCGGGGTCTCCACCGGTTGCCGGACCACGAACACCATCGACGCCAGCGCCGGGGTGAGGTCGCGGCGGCGCACGTGGGCCAGCGCGGTGGCGATCGGGGTCTCCGGGCCGAGGATCACCGGCTCGGTCGTCATCAGACCACCGGCGGTGTTGTCCTCGTAGGCCAGCAGACGGCGGACGTCACGGGCCTCCTCGGGCTCCATCAGCCCGAGCAGTTCGGCCTGCTCGTCGTCCGGGAGCTCGCCGAGCAGGTCGGCGGCGTCGTCCGGCTGCATCGCCTCGAGCACGTCCGCGGCGCGGGTGCGCTCCAGGCCGGACAGGATCGCGACCTGGTCGTCCTCGGGCAGCTCCTCCAGGACGTCGGCCAGCCGCTCGTTGTCCAGCGCGGTGGCGACCTCCAGCCGGCGGGTGGTGCCCATGTCGTGCATGACGTCGGCCAGGTCGGCGGGCTTCAGCTCGTCGTACTGGGCCAGCAGCAGGGCGGCGCCCTGGTTCTCCGTCATGCGGGCCAGGCCGGCGACGTCGTCGATGTCGATCAGCTCGGGTTCGCCGCGCCGGCGCAGCAGCCCGCCACGGCCGGGACGGTGCCGCCGGACGAACAGCTTGGTGATCAGGAAGTCTCCGTTGCGCTGCCGCTCGATCGCCACGTCCTCGACGGTGGCGGTGCCCGAGCCGTCGGTCAGCGGCACGGTGCGGTCGAAGAGCTCGCCGACCACCAGGGTCTCGAACGGACGCTGCTCGAACCGGCGCATGTTCACCAGACCGGTGGAGATGACCTGACCGGGATCGATCGCGGTCACCCGGGTCAGCGGGACGAACACCCGGCGTTTGCCGGGCACCTCCACGACCAGTCCGACCGCGCGCGGGGCGCCCTTGGGTCGGAGGAGGACGACGACATCGCGCACCCGGCCGACCTGATCACCGATCGGGTCGAAGACGGGGGTCCCCGCCAGGCGCGCGACGAAGACTCGGGTTCCGGCGCCGCTCACGCGGTGAGCGTATCGGTCGGAGCGCTTCGCCGCCGACCTGGACGAAGTCTGGACGCCCGCCATGAGTTCCCTGCTGGCCACCCGTGTTCTCTGGCACCGGTGCTCGGGGTGCGCGAGGATGTGGTCATGTCCTTCACCGGTGGTCCTCGCGTTCCCCCGACACCGACTCTGCCCCAGGGAGAGACGGTCGCGTCCTACGGCACGTATCTGGAGGCGCAGCGCGCGGTCGATCACCTCTCCGACCGCCAGTTCCCGGTCCAGCACGTCACGATCGTCGGCACCGATCTGAAGATGGTCGAGCGGGTGACCGGGCGACTGACCTACCCGCGGGTGGCCCTGTCGGGCTTCCTGTCCGGCGTGTGGTTCGGCATCTTCATCGGCCTGCTGTTCATGCTGACCTCCAACTCGCTCGGCATCCTGCTGGTCGCGATGGTGGTCGGCGGTGGTTTCGGCCTGCTGTTCGGCGTGGTCAGCTACGCGATCACCGGCGGCAAGCGGGACTTCACCTCGCAGAGCCAGATCGTGGCCAGCCAGTACGCGGTGCTGTGTGCCACGGAGAAGGCGCACGAGGCCCGCACCCTGCTGCGTGAGGTCGGCGCGGTCCGCACCGGCCAGCCGGCTGCCCCGGCCGCCCCGTTCGGCGCTCCGCCGTCGAACCCGGCAGCTGCGCACCCGCAGGCCCCGGTCGCGCCCACCGGCCCCACACCGCCCCGTCCGGCCGAGCCTCGGTACGGGCAGTACGCGGCACCGGCGGAGTCGGCCGCACCGGCCCAGCCTGCGGCCCCGGCCCAGCCCGCCGCCCCGGCCGATCGCCCGGCACCGCAGTACGGCCAGTACGCGGCCCCCGCCGAGCAGCAGCCTCCGGCCCCGACCGCGCCGCCGCAGGATCCGGACGCCCCGGAGCAGCAGCAGCGCTGACAGCCACGAAGGCCCCGTCCCGATCACCCGGGACGGGGCCTTCGTCGTGTGCGGCGGGGTCAGCCCAGCAGATCGGCCATCCAGCGCTCGATCTCCTCCGGCGTCCTCGGCAGCGCGGCCGAGAGGTTCTCGTTGCCGTTGGCGGTGATCAGCACGTCGTCCTCGATCCGGACGCCGATCCCGCGCAGCTGCTCGGGCACCCGCAGGTCGTCGGCCTGGAAGTACAGACCGGGCTCGATCGTGAACACCATGCCGGGCTCGATCACCGCGTCCAGGTACATCTCCCGGCGGGCCTGCGCGCAGTCGTGCACGTCCAGACCGAGGTGGTGGCTGGTGCCGTGCACCATCCAGCGCCGGTGCTGCTGGCCCTCGGGGCTCAGCGACTCCGCGGCGGTGACCGGCAGCATGCCCCACTCCTCGAGCCGGGCCGCGATCACCTCCATCGCGGCGGCGTGCACGTCCCGGAACCGGTTGCCCGGCACCGCCACGGCGAAGGCGGCGTCCGCCGCGTCCAGCACCGCCTGGTAGACCCGGCGCTGGTCCGCGGTGAAGGTGCCGGTGACCGGCAGGGTGCGGGTGATGTCGGCCGTGTACAGCGAGTCGACCTCGACCCCGGCGTCGACCAGCACCAGCTCGCCCTCGCGGACCTGACCGTCGTTGTCCGTCCAGTGCAGCGTGGTGGCGTGCGACCCGGCGGCGGCGATCGTCTCGTAGCCGACGTCGTTGCCCTCCTCGCGGGCCTTCGCCAGGAAGGTGCCCTCGATCACGCGCTCTCCCCGGCGGTGCGCGACCGCCTCCGGCAGCCGGCGGACCATCTGCTCGAAGCCCTCGGCGGTGGCGGCGACCGCGGCGCGCAGCTCGCCGACCTCGTGTGCGTCCTTGATCAGCCGCAGCTCGGACAGCGCCTCGGCCAGCCGGGCGTCCAGCTCGGCCTGCGGGGTCTCGCGGATCTCCTCGACCACCGCCTCCACGGCGTCGTCCACCTCCGGGACGACCAGCACCTGCACGCCGTCGGCGCCGACGTCCTTGGCCAGCGCGTCCCGCAGCTCGTTCGCGTGTGCGGTGGCCAGGCCGGTCACCGCGGCCATGTCCTCCAGGGTCGGGCGGGCACCGACCCAGAACTCGCCGTACCGCGCGTCGGCGAAGAACTCCTCGGTGTCCCGGGACGCCAGGGGCCGCATGTACAGCACCGCGCGGTGGCCGCTGCGGGTGCCGTCGGGCAGCTCGTCACCCTCGCCGTCGGCGGCGGGGTGCAGGACCAGCACCGCGTCCGGCTCCTGCTCCGAGCCCAGCCCGGTCAGATGCGCGAAGGCGGAGTGCGGGCGGAACCGGTAGTCGGTGTCGTTGGACCGGACCTTGAACGCGCCGGCCGGGATCACCAGGCGCTGACCCGGGAACTCGGCGGAGAGCGTCGCCCGGCGGACGGCGGTGAAGTCGGCGGCCGCACCGCGCGCGGCGGTGCTCGCCGGGCGGTCGGCCCAGCCGGAGGTCACCCAGTCGATGAAGGCGGCGGACTGCGGGCGCTGACTGCGGTTGGAGCCGCGGTCGGCGAGGGACTGCTCGGACGTGTCGCTCATGGGGCCAGTCTGACACCGGCTCACTAGGCTGCGGCGGTGCGCATCGACCTCCACACCCATTCGACCGTGTCGGACGGCACCGAGCCGCCCGCCCGGGTCCTGGCCGCGGCGGCGGAGGCCGGGCTGGACGTCGTCGCCCTGACCGACCACGACACCACCGCCGGCTGGGCCGAGGCCGCCGACGCGGTGCCGGTCACCGGGGTCGCCCTGGTCCGGGGCACCGAGGTCTCCGCCCTGGTCGGTGGGGTGAGCGTGCACCTGCTCAGCTATCTGCAGGACCCGGAGCACCCGGCGCTGGCGACCCTGATCGCGCGCACCCGGGAGGCCCGTCAGCACCGGGGACGCGAGATCGTCGAGCGGCTGGCGGTGGACTACCCGATCACCTGGGCGGACGTCGCCGCCGTGCAGCAGCCGGGGACCGTGGTCGGTCGTCCGCACATCGCGGACGCGCTGGTCGTGCTCGGCGTCGTGCCGGACCGGTCCGCGGCGTTCGACGGTCTGCTGGCCGGGCGCAGCCGCTACTACGTGCCGTACTACGCGCCGGAGGCGGTCGACGTGGTGCAGGCGATCCGGGCGGCGGGCGGAGTGCCGGTGTTCGCGCATCCGGGCGCGGACGGACGCGGCCGGGTGGTGCCGGACCGGGTGATCGAGGACCTGGTCGAGGCCGGACTGGCCGGGCTGGAGGTGGACCACCGGGACCACGACGCCGCCCAGCGCGCCCGGCTCGGGGAGCTGGCACGACGGCTCGGGGTCCTGGCCACCGGGTCCAGCGACTACCACGGTGCGGGAAAACCGAACCGGTTGGGGGAGAATCTGACCGCCCCGGAGGTGCTGGGGCGGATCGAGTCGGAGGGACGGACACCGGTGGTGCGAGCATGAGCGCGGTTCTCGACTGGCGCTTGTTCAGTGAAGTCTTCATCACCCTGTTCGTGATCATGGACCCGCCCGGGACCGTGCCGATCTTCCTGGCGCTGACCGGCACCATGACCAAGCAGCAGCGGGCCAAGGCCGCCCGGCAGGCGATCCTGGTCGCGTTCGGCGTGATCCTGGTGTTCGCGGTCTTCGGCCAGGGGCTGCTGTCCTACATGCACATCTCGCTGCCCGCGCTGCAGGCCTCCGGTGGTCTGCTGCTGCTCCTGGTGGCGATGGAACTGCTCACCGGCAAGTCCGAGGACCCGCAGCCCTCCGGCAACAGCAAGGTCAATGTGGCCCTGGTGCCGCTCGGCACCCCGCTGCTGGCCGGACCCGGTGCCATCGTCGCGACCATGGTGTTCGTCCAGCAGAGCGACGGCACCGCCGCCGACTGGGTCTCGATCGGCCTGGGCATCGTGGCGGTGCACCTGTGCCTGTTCCTGGCCATGCGGTTCGCCGGCGTGATCAACCGCGTGCTCGGCGACTCCGGCACCACGCTGGTCACCCGGATCGCCGGTCTGCTGCTCGCGGCGATCGCGGTGCAGTTGGTCGCGGACGCGGTGCGGGCGTTCATCGCGGCGGGCTAGCTTCCGGGTGCCGATCCGGCCGGTCCGCGTGAGCATCGACCGGTGACCTCGCTGCGCACCCGCCTGTCCACCGCCCTGCTCGACCGTGTCGCCGGCCCGCACGGGAACCGGATCCGCGACCGGATCCACGGCACCCCGGGCGACCGCTGGTTCGCCCCCGACGCCCCGATCCGTCAGGTGCACGGCGACGCGTCGATGTTCATCGGCGGTCTGAACGCGCTGCTGCTGCAGTCCTGGCACCCGCGGGCGATGGCCGCGGTGGCGGCGCACTCCGGCTACCGCGGTGACCCCTGGGGACGGTTGCAGCGGACCAGCGCGTTCCTGGCGGTGACCGCCTTCGGCACCGCGGAGCACGCCGGACAGGCGACCCGTGCGGTCCGGGAGATCCATGCGGGGATCAGCGGGTTCTCCGAGGAGGGGGAGCCCTACGCCGCCTCCGACCCGCACCTGCTGCGCTGGGTGCACGTGGCGGAGGTGCACGCCTTCCTGACCGCCCACCAGCGGTTCGGGGCACGGCCGCTGTCCGCCCGGGACTGCGATCGGTACGTGGCGGAGGCGGCCCGCACGGCACGCGAGCTCGGAGTGCTCGACCCCCCGGAGACGGTGCGGGAGCTGCGGGCGGAGCTGGACGGGTTCCGGCCCGAGCTGCGGGGGAGTGCGGCGGCGCGGGACGCGGCCCGGTTCCTGCTGCACGAGCCACCGCTGCCGCTGCCGGCACGGCTGCCCTACCGGGGCCTGGTGCTCGCGGCGATCGGGCTGCTGCCCCGGGCCTGCCGGGAGCCCCTGGGCCTGCCGGATCGCCCGTGGCTCGACCGCTGGCTCGCGCCCGTCGTCGGCGCCGTCCTCACCCGCGTCGTGCGCTGGGCGCTCGCCGCCCAGCCACCGTTGCCCACGCCGTCCGCGGGCTGAGGCCCGCCCGTCCTCGCGGGGTCTGCCGCCGCCGGCTGCTCGGAGCGCCCGGAGGGTCGCCGCGGACCGTCTCACACGCACGGAGGGCGTCCCGTCGGACCGACGGGACGCCCTCCGTGGGGTCGTGCGGGTCGAGCGGTCAGCTCTCGGTGCTGGGCGCGGCCGTGCCGGAGCCCGAACCGCCGCGACGGCGACGACGGCGACGACGCGGTGCGTCACCGCCCTCGGTCACGGCGTCACCGGCCGGGGCCGGGGACTCGGACCGCGGTGCCTCGGCGGACTCGGACCGCGGTGCCTCGGCCGAATCGGACCGCGGCGCCTCGGAGCGGCGGTTCCGCTGCCGCGCCGGACGGTCGCCGGAGCGCTCGCCACGGCCGCCCTCGGAGCGCCCGCCCTCGGAACGTCCGCGCCCGCCCTCGGAGCGTCCGCTGGTGTGCCGCTTGCCGGTCTCGCCCAGGTCCTCGAGCACCTCGGCCTCGAGCCCGGCGCGGGTGCGCTGGGAGCGGGGCAGGCGGCCGGTGGTGCCCGCCGGGATGTCCAGGTCGGTGTAGAGGTTCTCCGACGAGGAGTAGGTCTCGGCCGGGTCCGGGATGCCCAGGCCGAGCGCCTTGTCGATCAGGGACCAGCGCGGCACGTCGTCCCAGTCGACGAAGGTGACCGCGGTGCCCTTGTGCCCGGCGCGGCCGGTGCGGCCGGTGCGGTGCAGGTAGGTCTTCTCGTCCTCGGGGCACTGGTAGTTCACCACGTGGGTCACGTCGTCCACGTCGATGCCGCGGGCGGCGACGTCGGTGGCGACCAGCACGTCGACCTTGCCGTTGCGGAACGCGCGCAGCGCCTGCTCGCGGGCACCCTGGCCGAGGTCGCCGTGCAGGGCTCCGGCGGCGAAGCCACGGTCGACCAGCTCGTCGGCGACCTTGGCGGCGGTGCGCTTGGTCCGGGCGAAGACGATCGTCAGGCCGCGGTCCTTGGCCTGCAGGATGCGGGCGAGCATCTCGACCTTGTCCAGCGCGTGCGCCCGGTAGATGACCTGCTTGATGTTCTTGACCGTGGCGCCCTCGTCGTCGGGCTGGTTGGCCCGGATGTGGGTCGGCTGGGTCATGTAGCGGCGGGCCATCGCGACGACCGCGCCCGGCATGGTGGCCGAGAACAGCATGGTGTGCCGGGAGGCCGGGGTGCGGGCCAGCAGCTTCTCCACGTCGGGCAGGAAGCCGAGGTCGAGCATCTCGTCCGCCTCGTCCAGCACGACGCAGCGCACCGCGGTGAGGTCGAGGTGGCCCTGGTTCATCAGGTCGATCATCCGGCCCGGGGTGCCGACGACCACCTCGACGCCGCGGTTCAGCATCTCGATCTGCGGCTCGTAGGCGCGGCCGCCGTAGAGCAGGGCGACCCGGACGCTGCGCCGCTTGGAGGCGGTCTGCAGGTCACCGGCCACCTGGACGGCGAGCTCACGGGTCGGGACGATCACCAGCGCCTGCGGCTTGCCCTGGTTCGGGAAGGTGTCCCAGCCGTCCTCGGCGGGGGCGATCACCCGGTGCAGCAGCGGCACGCCGAAGCCGAGGGTCTTGCCGGTACCGGTCTTGGCCTGGCCGATGATGTCGTGCCCGGCCAGCGCGACCGGCAGGGTCATCGCCTGGATCGGGAACGGGGTGGTGATCCCGGCGTCGGCCAGGGCAGCGACGATCTCCGGACGGACGTCGAAGTCCGCGAAGGTCACGTCGGCGGCCTGCACCGAGGCGGCGGTCGGGGCGTCGATCGTCTCGGCCGCGATGTCCTCGGGCAGAGGTTCGTTCGTGGTGGTGTCTGTGGTCACGGAGGACTCTTCACTCGTGCAGGTGGCGGGCCGCACATCGCGCGGGGGCTGGCCCCGGGCAGCGACGGGCATCGCCACGGTCTGGTCCGGCAGCCGATCGTGCAGGTGTGCCGCCGGCGGTCCCGCGCGAGTGACACACGGAACGGCTCGGCGCGCCGTCGTCGAGACGACCGGGCAACCGCTAACGGCGGTCATCCTACGGCACGGCCGTGGATCGGTCCCGGCGACGTGCGCGGACGCCGGGACCGATCCGGTCAGACGGCGGCGCGGGACCCGCGCTGGCGGACCACTGCCAGCACCAGGGCCAGTGCGGTCGCGGCCACCGTGACCCCGAAGGCCGCGGTGTGCCCGGAGGAGTCCGCCAGCGACCCGGCCACCCCGGCGCCGCAGGCGTACCCGATGCTGGTGGCCCCTGCGAGCAGGGTCATCGCCAGGGCGCTGCGGGCGGGCGGCACCGAGTGCTCGGCCTGGGAGTAGACCGAGATCATGAACGGGGCGATCGCGAAGCCGAGCACCGCCACCGCACCGATCAGCGGTCCGAGCGAGTCGACCAGGAGCAGCGGCCAGGAGAGCGCGATCAGCGCGACGCCCGCCGCCAGCATCCGGCGGCGCTGCGGCACCCGGGCCGGGATGAACGCGGTGGCCACCCCGGCGAGCGCGGAGCTCACCCCGAGCATGGCGTGCACCAGGCCGGTGACCCCGGCCTTGCCCACCGAGTCCGCCAGAGCGTTGGTGCCGGTCTGCGTCGCGCCGAACAGCACGCCGACCGACCACTGGGCGAGGATCAGCACGAGCAGCCCGGCGGTGAGGAACCGGCCGTCCACCGGGCGGTGGTCCGTGCCGGTCGTCCGGGCGGGGATGGTGTTGGCCGCGTGCACCGCCGGGCCGGTGAGCCGGGCGGTGGGGTGCAGGGCGAAGGCGGTGCCGAAGACCGCCAGCAGCGCGGCCGCCGTGATCAGCGCTCCGGCGGGGGAGACCAGGACCGCCGCGATGCCGACCAGGGCGGGGCCGAGCGCGAAGGACGCCTCGTCGGCGGCCCCCTCGTAGGAGAACGCCGCGTCCACCAGTCGGCGCTGGTCGCTGCCGGACCGGGCCGCGAGCGGACGCCAGCGCACCCGGGCCAGGGGGCCGACCTGCGGCAGCACGGCGCCGAGGGCGGCGGACATCGCGATCATGGCGGGGTTCGGGGCACCGTGGTGGGCGAGCAGCACCAGGCCGATCAGCCCGGCGGTCCCGGCGAGCGACTGGACCAGGACCACGATCCGCTGGCCGTGGCGGTCGCAGAGCATCCCGGCGATCGGTGCTCCGATCGCGTTGGCGACGGCGAGTGCTCCGGCGGCGACGCCGCCGACCTCGTTGGAGCCGGTGGCCCGGAACACCAGCATCAGGGTGCCGACCTGGGCCATCGCCATCGGCAGCCGGCCCAGGAACGCGACCAGGACGTAGAGCGGACCGGTCAGCGCGAACAGGCGTGAGTATGCGGAGAGCGCATGCACGGAGGACCTCTCAGGGGGTACGTCGGACGGACGCGCCTCCCCACCACCAGGTCGCGGACTTCCCCTGTGCTGTGGGCCAGCATAGCCGGGCGGGCTACGATCGACGGATGACTTCTGCCGCCACCGAGGGCCGTCCCGAGGCCGCCGCCGACCGTGCGGACCACGCCGACACCGTCGAGCTGCTCGGCCTCGTCGCCCATCTGCAGCACGTCGCCTTCGGCCGGCTCGCGGACGACGCGCGCGAGGCGCCGACCACTGCGCAGCAGCTCGAGCTCAGCCGACTGGCGGCTGCGGCGGTCGACCGGCGCGACCGGGTGCTGGCCCGGGTCGGTGAGCTGGGCGGGGACCCGGAGCTCAGCCTCGGCGCGTACACCCGGCTGCTGGAGGACTTCGACCACCGCACCCAGCCGAGCACCTGGTGGGAGCGTCTGCTGCGGTCCTACGTGGCCGAGGGCGTCTCCGACGACTTCTGCCGGATCGCCGCGGGCGCGGTGGACGAGGTGACCCGTGAGCTGCTGCTCGAGGTGCTGGACGACGCCGCGCACGCCGAGCTGGCGGTCGCGGAGCTGGAGACCGCGGGGGCGCAGGACGAGGTGCTGGTCTCCCGGCTCGCGCTGTGGGGTCGTCGGCTGGTCGGCGAGGCGCTGGGCGTGGTGCAGCAGGCGATGGCCGCGCACCCGAGCCTGGTCCGCCTGGTCGGACGCCGGGACGGCGCACCCGCCGCGGCGCCCGCCGACGAGGCCCCGGCCGCGGACCCGAAGCTGTTCGGCGAGCTCACCGCCGAGCACACCCGCCGGATGAGCCGGCTCGGCCTCACCGCCTGAGGTCCGCACGACGGCCCGCACCCCAGGAGCGTCGGCACGACCGCCCGCACCCGGGAGCCGCAGCACGAAGGCCCGCACCCCGGAGAGGGGAGCGGGCCTTCGTCGTCACCGGGTCAGAGGGCGCCGAAGCCCACCGTGCCCTTGGCCTCCGTGCCGATCTCCACGTAGCCGATGGCGGCCGAGGGGACGATCACCCGGCGACCGCGCGCGTCGGTCAGCTCCAGGGTCGACTTGCCACCCAGGGCGGCCTCGACGGCGGCGGCGACCTCGTCCGCGCTCTGCGCCGACTCGATCACCAGCTCGCGGGGCAGGTTCTGCACACCGATCGTGATGTCCACGCTTCGTCGTCTCCTCGCATCAGAGCTGAGTGCACCCGGCGGGTGCCTGCTGCGGTCATCCTAGGTCGGACGCCGGCCGGACGTGCCTGCGTTCGCCCTCGGCCGATGTCAGGCCGGGCCGGCGTCCGGATCCGGCAGGAAGTCGCGCACCCCGCCCCAGGCCAGCCGGGTCACCAGCGCGGCGGTCTGCCGGGCGTCCGGCGCGTGCGGGTCGCGCAGCCGCCGGGTGGCGGCCTGCTGGGCCATCGCGGCCAGACACGGCGCCAGCACGGCCACCGGCGACGGGGCCAGACCGGGCACCCCGGCGAGCACCTGCTCCAGACGGCCGGTCACCAGATCGGTGGCGCGCTCGACCCTGGCCCGGACATCGGGGTCGTGCATCACGTCGGACTCGAACAGCAGGGCCGCGGCCTCGCCGGTGCGGTCCACGAACTGCAGGTACGCCGCGACCACGCCGGTGATCGCGTTCCGGGCGTCCGGCACCTCGGCGATCGCGGCGTCCACCGCGGACAGCAGGTCCGCGCCCCGGGCGTCGACGACGGTCAGGTACAGGTCGAGCTTGGACGGGAAGTGCCGGTAGAGCACCGGCTTGCTCACCTCGGCCCGCTCGGCGATGTCGTCCATCGACACGTGATGGAAGCCCTCGGCGGTGAACAGCTCCTGGGCGACGCGCAGCACCTGGGCGCGTCGCAGGTCACGCGGCATGCGGGCCGGTCGTCCCTGGCCGGTGGGAGGGGTCGCCATCGGGCGATGATAGCCAGCCCGCCGACCGGGTGGAGCGGCGGTCCGATGTCGGTCCCATGTGGTGGGATCGGGGGGTGCAGATGCTCTCCGCTCCGCGACTGGTGCGCCCCGCGCTGGCCGACGTGGCCCCGCCGGTGGCGCTCGGCGGCGACCAGCGGGCGGCGGTGGACCTGCTGCTGTCCGGTGCGGAGTCCGCGGTGCTGGTGACCGGTGCGGCGGGTGCGGGCAAGACCGGACTCGTGGTCGAGGCGGTGGCGGAGGCGTTGGCCGCGGACAGGGGCTGGACCGCCGGTCTGCGCCCCGACGACGTGCTGGTGCTGGCCGCCTCCCGCCGGGCCGCCGCGGAGCTGCGCGACCGGATCGGGTCCCGGGTGCGGCGGACCAGCGGGCAGGCGATGGTCCGGACCGCGGCATCGGCGGCCTTCTCGGTGCTGCGCCAGCGCGCGGTGCTGGTCGGCGACCCGCCGCCGGTGCTGATCTCCGGGCCGGAGCAGGACCTCGCGCTGGCCGAGCTGCTGGCCGGGCACCTGGCGGGGGAGGGCGTCGACCTGGTCTGGCCCGAGGGCGTCCCGGCGGAGACGATCGGGCTGCGGTCGTTCCGCGGTGAACTGCGCGACCTGGTGATGCGTGCCGCCGAACGCGGTCTGGATCCGGTGGACCTGGCGCGGCTGGGGCGCACCCACGACCGGCCGGCCTGGGTCGCTGCCGCCGTGCTGTACCAGGAGTACCTGGACGTGACCGGGCTGCGCGGCACCACCCCGGACGTCGGGGCGCGCCTCGACCCCGCCGTGGTGGTCGAGGAGGCGGCCGACGCGCTGCGGCACTGGGAGGAGGACCTGCCCGGCCGTCCCCGCCCGCGCTGGCGGCTGGTGGTGGTCGACGACTACCAGGAGTCCACCGAGGCCACCGCCCGGCTGCTGCGGGTGCTCGCCGACGACGGGGCGCGGCTGCTGCTGGTCGCGGACCCGGACGCGGCGGTGCAGACCTTCCGCGGCGCCACCCCGGGGCTGGTCGGGCGCGCGGACGCCATCGGCGACGGGCCCGGCGAGTTCGGTGCCGCCCGGCTGGTGCTGGACCGGGTCCGCCGGCACGGCGGTGCGCTGCGGGCGGTCACCGCCCGGGTGGCGGAGCGGATCGCGGTGGTCGGCGGCGCGCAGCACCGGCGGGCGGCCTCGCAGACCCCCGCCGCGCCGGATCGCACCGTGCGGGCCGCCGTGCTGCCCAGTGCGGCCCAGGAGGCGGCGTATCTGGCGCACGCCCTGCGCAGCGCGCACCTGGAACGGGGCGTGCCGTGGGAGCAGATGGCCGTGATCGCGCGCTCCGGCGGCCAGGTCACCGCCCTGCGCCGCGCGCTGGGCTCGGCCGCGGTGCCGGTCGCCGTGGTCGGGTCGGACGTGCCGTTGAAGGACGAGCCCGCGGTCCGCCCGCTGCTGGACGCGCTCCGGGTGGTGCTGGGCGAGGAGCTCGGCGGCCGGGAGCTGGACGCGGAGCAGGCCGCGCGGCTGTGCTGCTCCCCGCTGGGCGGGCTGGACGCGGTCGGTCTGCGCCGGGTGCGCCGGGCGCTGCGGGCGGAGGAGATCGCCGGGGCGACGGAGGATCGCCGGGGCCGGACCTCCGACGAACTGCTGGTCGAGGCGCTCGGGGACCCGCTCCGGGTCGCCACCCTGCCCGCCGTGTCCCGTCGGCCGATGGAACGGCTGGCCACCGTGCTGGCCCGGGGGAGGGAGGCCGCCCGTGCGCCCGGAGCCGACCCGCAGACCGTGCTCTGGGCGCTGTGGGACACCGCCGCGCTCGCCGACCCGTGGCGCCGGACGGCGCTCGCGGGCGGGCCGGGCGGGGCACGCGCGGACCGGGACCTGGACGCGGTGCTCGCGCTGTTCCGGGCCGCGGAGACCTACGTCGACCGGATGCCGCAGGCCCGGCCTGCCGCGTTCCTGGACTGGGTGGAGTCGCAAGAGCTGCCCGCCGACACCATCGCCGCCCGGGCCCGCCGGGACGCGGTGAGCGTGCTGACCCCCGCCGGGGCGGCCGGCCGGGAGTGGGAGCTGGTCGCGGTCGCCGGGGTGCAGGAGGGGGTCTGGCCGGACCTGCGGCTGCGGGACTCGCTGCTCGGCTCGCAGACCCTGGTCGACGTGGTGGCCGGCCGGTCCGACGACCACGGGGCGGACCACGGTGCTGCCGCCCGGGCCGCGGTGCTGGCCGACGAGCTGCGCTCGTTCTACGTCGCGGTCTCCCGGCCACGAGGGCTGCTGCTGGTCACCGCGGTGGCCGACTCCGAGGAGCAGCCCTCGCCCTTCCTGGACCTGGTCGAGGCCCAGGAGGAGGACGAGGACCCGCGCAAGGTCGGCGCCCCCGCCCCGCTGGACCTGCGCGGACTGGTGGGGTCGTTGCGCGCCCGGCTGGAGCACACCGCCCGGCTCGGTGCCGCCGATCCGGCCGCCGCCCGGGTGCTGGCCCGGCTCGCGGACGCGGGGGTGCCCGGTGCCGACCCGGCGCAGTGGCACGGACTGGCCCCGGTCTCCACCGACGATCCGTTGTGGCCCGAGGGCGAGCGGGTGCCGGTGTCGCCGTCCCGGATCGAGACCGCCGGGACCTGCGCGCTGCGCTGGGCGCTGGAGGCCGCCGGGGGCACGGCGCCGAACTCCTCCCGGCAGACCCTGGGCACCCTGGTGCACGCCATCGCGCAGCGGCTCCCGCAGGGCAGCCGCGCCGAGCTCGCCGGGGAGCTGGACCGGCGCTGGCCGGAGCTCGGGCTGGGCGAGGGCTGGCCCGCGACCCTGGAACGCCGACGGGCCGAGGGGATGATCGAGCGGCTGGCCGGGTACTTCGCCCAGGCCGGTGACCCGCTGGCGGTGGAGGCGAGCTTCGAGCTGCCGCTGGACCGCGCGCTGGTCCGTGGCAGCATCGACCGGGTGGAGTCCGCGGGTGGGGAGGGCGCGGTCCGGGTGGTCGACCTGAAGACCGGGCGCACCCTGCCCAGCGCCGAGGACACCGCGACCAACCCGCAGCTCGGCGCCTATCAGCTGGCCGTGGACGCCGGCCGGGTGGACGGGCTGCCGGAGGGCGCGCACGCGGTCGGGGCCCAGCTGGTGTTCGTCTCCGACGTGCAGAAGAAGGCCGCCGTCCGCCCGCAGGACGGCCTCGGCCCCGAACCGGAGACCTCCTGGGCGCGCAGCCACATCGAGGAGGTGGCCGAGCGGATGGCCGCGTCGACCTTCCACGCCACGGTCAACGGGATGTGCGACCGGTGCCCGGTGCGCCGGTCCTGCCCGGTCCGCGACGAGGGCGGGCAGGTGGTGCAGTGAGCACGCTGTCCGCCCGGGACATCGCCGGGCTCCTGCGCCGCGATCCGCCGACCGACGAGCAGGTGGCGGTGATCGAGTCGCCGCTGCGCCCGGCCCTGGTGGTCGCCGGCGCCGGGTCGGGGAAGACGGAGACGATGTCCGCCCGGGTGGTCTGGCTGATCGCCAACGGGATGGTGGCGCCGGAGCAGGTGCTCGGCCTGACCTTCACCCGCAAGGCCGCCGGGGAGCTCGCCGAACGGGTGCGCCGCCGGTTGCGGCACCTGGCCCGCGCCGCGTCGTCGGAGGGGCTGGTGCTGCCCGGCCTGTCCGCCGCCGAGGACACCGCGCTGGCCACGATCGCCCGGCCGACCGTCTCCACCTACAACGCCTACGCCGCGTCCCTGGTCGGCGACCACGGTCTGCGTCTGGGCGTCGAGCCCGCCGCGCGGCTGCTCGGCGAGGCCGCCCAGTGGCAGCTGGCGAGCCAGGTCGTCGAGTCCTGGACCGCCGACCTGGACACCCGGGCGGCCGTCTCCACCGTGGTGGACGCCGTGCTGTCGCTGTCCGGCGCGCTGGACGAGCACCTGCTGGAGCCGGAGGCCGCCCGGCGCGGCATCGAGCAGATCGTCGAGGCGATCGAGGCAACCCCGCCCGGCACCCCGCCCCGCGCGCCGTACGCCGACATCCGGACCCTGGTCGGTGCCCTGGGCGAGCGCGCCCGGGTGCTGGACCTGGTCGCCGAGTACCGCCGGCGGAAGCGGGCCTCGGACGCCCTGGACTTCGGCGACCAGGTGGCGATCGCGGCCCGCCTGGCCCGGGACGTGCCGGAGGTCGGGGCGACCGAGCGCGGCCGGTTCCGGGTGGTGCTGCTGGACGAGTACCAGGACACCTCCTACGCGCAGCTGGTCCTGCTGTCCTCGCTGTTCGGCGGCGGGCACCCGGTGACCGCGGTCGGCGACCCGCACCAGTCGATCTACGGCTGGCGGGGCGCCAGCGCGGGCGGCCTGGAGCGGTTCCCGGAGACCTTCCCGATCGTGACGGAGGACGGGGACCGGCGGCGGGCCGACCTGCACCAGCTGTCCACGTCCTGGCGCAACGACGTCGCGGTGCTGGCCGCCGCGAACCTGGTGGCCGCACCCCTGCGCCGGGCGGAGAACGCCAGGATCGACCTGCCCGAGCTCGGCGCACGCCCCGGTGCCGGTCCCGGGCACGTGGCGGCCCGGATGCTGCCCACGGTCGAGGACGAGGCGCGGGCGGTCACGGAGTTCGTCGCCGGGCGCTGGCGGCCCGCGGGCCCGGACGGCTCCGGCCGGGTCGGCGCCGCGGTGCTCTGCCGCAAGCGTGCCCAGTTCCCGGTGCTGCACGCCGCCCTGCGGGACGCGGGCCTGCCGGTCGAGGTGGTCGGACTCGGCGGACTGCTGGCCACGCCCGAGGTGGTCGACGTGGTCGCCCTGCTGCAGGCCGCGCACGACCCGTCCCGCGGTGACGCCCTGATGCGGCTGCTCACCGGTGCCCGGCTCCGGGTCGGCGCGGCGGACCTGCACGCGCTGGCCGACTGGTCGGTGCAGGTCGCCGAGGGCCTGGACCGCCGCGCCGCCGCCGGTGACGTCCCCGCCGCCGCCGACGTGGCGGACGAGCGCAGCATCGTGGACGCGGTGGACCAGCTGCCGCCGCCGGGCTGGCGGAGCGCCCGGGGCCGGTCGCTCAGCGAGGTCGGACGCGGCCGGCTCGCCGAACTGGCCGGGGTGCTGCGCGCGCTGCGCGGGCAGACCTACCTCTCCCTGCCGGAGCTGGTCGTGCAGGCGGAACGGCTGTGGGGCCTGGACCTGGAGGTCGCCGCGCGTCCCGGGCTCAGTCCCGGCCGGGCCCGCGCACACCTGGACGCGTTCCGCGATGTCGCCGTGCAGTACGCCGAGTCCACCGACGACCCCACCCTCGGCGGCTTCCTGGCCTGGCTGGAGTCCGCGGACGCCCACGAACAGGGCCTGGACATGCCGGTCACCGAGCCGGATCCGGACGCGGTGCAGCTGATGACCGTGCACGCGGCCAAGGGCCTGGAGTGGGACGTGGTCGCCGTGGCCGGTCTGGTCGACGGCGGACTGCCCGCCACCCGCACCCAGGGCACCGAAGGCCCGGTCGACTCGGGCTGGCTCACCGGCCTGGGAGAGCTGCCCTACCCGTTGCGCGGCGACCGGCACGACCTGCCCGAGTTCGCGTACGCGGGCGCCGCCGACCCCAAGGACCTGGCCGAACGCCGCAAGCGGTTCCGCCGGGACGCCGGGGACCACCAGGTCGCCGAGGAACGTCGCCTGGCCTACGTCGCCTTCACCCGCGCCCGGGCCGCACTGTTGCTCACCGGCGCGTGGTGGGCCGACGCCAGCCGTCCCCGGCCGCCCTCCCTGTTCCTCACCGAGGTGGTCGAGGCCGGACTGGCCGAGGTCGAGGACTGGTCGGAGCTGCCCGACCCCGACCAGCCCAACCCCCGCGAGTCCGCCGAGACCGCGGTGCTCTGGCCCGCCGACCCCTTCGGCACCGGCACCCGGCGCGACCTGGTCCGCACCGCCGCCGCCGCCGTGCTCGCCGCCCGCGCCGCCGGACCCGACGACACCCCGACCCCCTGGGACCGCACCGTCCGCCTGCTGCTCGCCGAACGCGAGGACGACTCGCGGCCCGGCGCCGACGTCGAACTGCCCGCCCACCTGTCCGCGTCCGCCGTGGTCAGACTCGCGGGCGATCCCGCCGAGTTCGCGCGCGCCCTGCGCCGACCCGTGCCGCAACGGCCGTCCCCGCAGGCCCGTCGCGGCACCCGGTTCCACGCCTGGGTGGAGGGCTTCTTCGGCGAGTCCACGCTGGTCGACATCGACGACCTGCCCGGGGCCGACGACGACTCGGTGCCGGTCGACGCCGACGAGCTGACCCTGCGCGAGCACTTCCTGGCCACCGAGTGGGCCGACCTGCGCCCGGTGGCGGTCGAGGCCGATGTCGAGACCGTGATCGGCGGCTACGTGCTGCGCTCCCGGATCGACGCCGTGTTCGCCGACCCGGCCCGCCCCGGCGAGGACGCCGTGGTGGTCGTGGACTGGAAGACCGGCGCACCGCCGACCGATCCGGAGTCCGCCGCGGTCCGTGAACTGCAGCTCGCCGTGTACCGCCTGGCCTGGTCGCGGTGGACCGGCACCCCGTTGGACCGGGTGAGCGCGGCGTTCTGCTACGTCGGCACCGGGCGTACCGTGCGACCCGAGCGACTGCTCGGCGCGGAGGACATCGAGCGCATGCTGCTCGGGGTCACGCAGGGGTGAAGCGGGGCCGGCGGAGTCGTCAGTCGACGTCGACCGCGGGGGTCCCGCCGGTCTCCGGCAGTTCGCGGGTCTGCTCGTCCAGCTCGTCCAGCATGGACACCGCGTCCGCGATCACCTCGTCGTCGCCGGACCGCACGCCGTAGAGCAGCCAGCGCACCAGGGCGAGCTCCCCGGCCAGCAGGGCGCGGTCGGCCAGGAACGGGTCGGTGAGCTCGGTGCGACGCAGCTGGTAGGCCTCCATCACGGAGTCCACGGCGTCCTGCGGGGCGGCGACCAGCAGCCAGGCCAGGTCGTCGGCGGGGTCGGCGACCTTGGCCTCGCCCCAGCTGAGGACGCCGGTGATCTCGCCGTCGGCGGCCAGCACGTGGTCGGCGGACAGGTCGCCGTGCACGACGGTGGGGCTGAACTTCCAGAGCGCGATGTCCTCCAGGCGCTCCTCCCAACGCCGCAGCAGGGTGGCGGGCACCCGGCCGGTGCGGGCGGCCTCGTCGACCTCGGACTGGCGGCGCTGGCGGTAGGTGGCGGCGTCGTAGACCGGCAGCCCGGCCTCCTCGACCAGGGTGGGCGGCAGCTCGTGCAGCGCGCCGATCGCCCGGCCGAGCGCGGCGGCGGTGCCGGGCCCGGGCTGCAACCGGTCCAGGGCGACCGGGCGGCCCTTGAGCTGGCGGTACATCACCGCACGGCCGCCCTCCTCGAGCGGGGCGGTGCCGACGGTGCGCGGCACGTCGAAGGGCAGCTTCTCGTCGTCGACCGCCTGGGCGAGTGCGGCGAGCAGCACCAGTTCGGCCTCCAGCGCCGCTCCGGCGGCGGTGGTGCGCGGAGCGCGGACCACCCAGCGGGTGTTGCCGGCGTCGGTCACCACCGCGGTGTCGTCGTCGCCCCCGGAATCGGTGGCGCGCACCGCCCGGGCGTCGAAGCCGGGCACGGCGACGGTCGCGAGGGCGGCGAGGGCAAGGGGTGAACGCACCCCCACAGGGTAGGCGGGACACGCGGGTGCGGGGCTCGGTACGTCCGGGCGTGTCCCGTTCCGGCGTGTCGGCGATCCCCGGGCGTGACCGCGGGGCCGGAGGCGATCCCGATCCGGCCGGGGGCCGACCGGCTCTGCGACCGCCGGTCCGGACGCGTACGGTGACGAGGTGCTCGACTCCGAACTCCCGCTGTCGCGCACGGTGACCGACCGTGCCGCCGACCTCCGCCGCGACCCCGCCCTGCTGGACCGTCTGATCGAGCTGCCGGAGAGCCGGGTGCTCCTGGTCAGCGCCGGCCGGGTGGTGGCGCGCACCGACGGCCGACGGCCGTCCGTGGTCTGGTTCGCACCCGCCGAGGCGGCCCTCCGCGCCCCGACCGGCTCGCTGGCCGAGCGCTGGGCGTTCCTCGGCTACGACGACGCGGACCGGATCCCCGGGGTCGCGGCCACCGAGTCGTCGGAGCGCACGCCGCCCGCCTACCTGGCGCACCACGTGCCGGAGCCGGAGGCCGCCGCCCTGCCCGCCGGGACCCGCTGGGTGCCGCTGCGCGAGATCGGCGCCGAGCTGTCCGCCCGGGACGCCGGCCTGGCGACCGCGGCGGTGGCGCTCTACGAGTGGCACGTCCGGCACCCGCGCTGCCCGCGGTGCGGGGCGGTGACCTACACCGTGCAGTCCGGCTGGGTGCGGCGCTGTGTCGCGGACGGCAGCGAGCACTACCCGCGGACCGACCCCGCGGTGATCATGGCGGTGGTCGACGACCAGGACCGGCTGCTGCTGGCCAACTCGGCGGCCTGGCCCGCCAAGCGGTTCTCCACGCTGGCCGGGTTCGTGGAGCCGGGGGAGTCGGTGGAGCATGCGATCCGGCGCGAGGTACGCGAGGAGTCGGCCGTGGTGGTCGGCGACGTCGAGTACCAGGGCAGCCAGCCCTGGCCGTTCCCGGCGTCGCTGATGCTGGGCTTCCGGGCCCACGCGCTCAGCACGGAGATCACCGTCGACGGCGAGGAATTGGCAGCGGCGCAGTGGTTCACCCGGTCCGAGCTGCACCGCGCGGTGGCGGTGGGCGACGTGGTGCTGCCGCCGTCGACGTCGATCGCCCGGGCGTTGATCGAGGACTGGTTCGGCGGGGAGCTCCCGCCGGGGCCGCAGCCGGACGCGTGGCGCGACTCGGTGGTCGCGACCGCGGCGGGCCCCGCCGGTCACGCGGACGACGGCGGGGCCTGAGCCTCAGACGGACAGGGTCTGCTTGACCTGCACCAGCGAGGGGTTGGTCAGCGCCGAACCGTCCGGGAAGAGCACGGTCGGCACGGTCTGGTTGCCACCGTTCACCCGCTCGACGAAGGCGGCCGCGTCCGGCAACTGCTCGATGTCGACCTCGGTGTAGCCGATGCCCGCGCTGTCCAGCTGGGTCTTCAGCCGACGGCAGTAGCCGCACCAGGTCGTGGTGAACATCGTGACCGAGCCCTGGGCGGGCAGCTCCTGGGTCAGTTGAGTCACGGGGGTTTCCTTTCCTCGGGGTCCTGCGCGGGGAACACCGCCCACGGTGCCGGGCATTCCCGACCTGTCGGCGACAGGTGCGAGGATGCCAGCGATGTCCCCCGACGACCTGCTCGACGCCCTCGATCCCGACCAGCGCGCGGTGGCCGGCGCCCTCACCGGGCCGGTCTGCGTGCTCGCGGGCGCGGGCACCGGCAAGACCCGCGCGATCACGCACCGGATCGCCTACGGCGTGCGCACCGGCGTCTACGCCCCGACCAGCGTGCTGGCGGTGACGTTCACCGCCCGGGCCGCGGGGGAGATGCGCAGCCGGTTGCGCGACCTGGGCGTCGGCGGGGTGCAGGCCCGTACCTTCCACTCGGCCGCCCTGCGCCAGCTCCGCTACTTCTGGCCGCGGGTGGTCGGCGGGCCGGTGCCGGAGCTGCTGGCACAGAAGGCCCCGGTGGTCGCGGACGCCGCCCACCGGCTCGGGCTGTCCGTGGACCGGGTCGCGGTGCGCGACCTGGCGTCGGAGATCGAGTGGGCCAAGGTCAGCCGGATCACGGCCGAGGACTACGAGACCGCCGCGGCCGCCGCCGGCCGGCCGGCCCCCGCCGGGCACGACCACCAGGTGATCGCCCGGCTGATCACCGCGTACGAGGACGCCAAGGACGCCCGCGGCGGGATGGACATGGAGGACATCCTCTGGCTGCTGGCCGGGATGCTGGTGGACAACGGCGCCGTCGCCGAGGAGGTCCGCTCGCAGTACCGCCGGTTCGTGGTCGACGAGTACCAGGACATCTCCCCGCTGCAGAAGTTCCTGCTCGACCAGTGGCTCGGTGGCCGGGACGAGCTCTGCGTGGTGGGCGACCCGGCGCAGACCATCTACTCCTTCGCGGGGGCGACGCCGCACTACCTGACCCGGTTCACCGCGGACCACCCGAAGGCCCAGGTGGTGAAGCTGGTCCGGGACTACCGCTCCACGCCCCAGGTGGTGGGTCTGGCCAACGAGGTGCTGCGCCGCGCTCCCCGGGGCACGGGCTGGGAGCCGCTGGAACTGGTCGCGCAGCGCCCCTCCGCCGGGCCGGTGCGGTTCGCGGTCTACGACGACGACGAGGCCGAGGCCGCCGGGGTCGCGACCCGGATCGGCCGGCTGATCGCGGCGGGGACCCGGCCCAGCCAGATCGCGGTGCTGTACCGGATCAACTCGCAGTCCGAGGCCTACGAGCAGGCACTGGCCGCGGTCGGGATCGGCTACGTGCTGCGCGGCGGCGAGCGGTTCTTCGCCCGGCGCGAGGTCCGGGACGCCATCACCACGCTGCGCGGCGCCGCGGTGGCCGCCGATCCCGACGACTCGATGCCGCAGGCCGCCCGGGACGCGATGCGGGCGGTGGGCTGGTCGGAGGAGCCGCCCGCCGCACGGGGCGCCTCGCGCGAGCGCTGGGACTCGTTGTCCGCCCTGGTCGCGCTCGCCGACGAGCTGGCCGCGTCCGCCGAGCGCGCGGGCACCCGGGCCACGGTCGCCGACCTGGTGGCCGACCTGGACGACCGTGCCGCGGTGCAGCACGCGCCGACGGTGGAAGGCGTCACCCTGGCCTCGCTGCACGCGGCGAAGGGCCTGGAGTGGGACGCGGTCTTCCTGACCGGTCTGAGTGAGGGGCTGGTGCCGTGGGCGTCGGCGGACACCACCGCAGACCTCGCGGAGGAGCGTCGCCTGCTCTACGTCGGCGTCACCCGGGCCCGGGAGCACCTGGAGCTGTCCTACGCGCGCTCGCGCACACCGGGCGGCCGGGGCAACCGCCGCCGGTCCCGGTTCCTGGACGGGCTGTGGCCGAGCGACGGACGCGGGAGGTTCGGCCGTCGCGACACCGAGTCGGTGCCCCGGACCACCGGCACCCCCGACCCGGCGCTGCTGTCCGCGCTGAAGTCCTGGCGCCAGGAGCTGGCCCGCCGGACCTCCAAGCCGGACTTCACCGTGCTGGGCGACGCGACGCTGGCCTCGATCGCCGAGCTGCGACCGGCCTCGGTGCCCGATCTGGCGCGGATCCACGGCATCGGACCGGCCAAGATCGACCGCTACGGCACCGAGCTGCTGGACCTGGTCGCGAGCCATCGAGAAGTTTCTGGTTAATTCGGTTGTGCCCCTCGGGAGGGCCGCTCTACTGTGACTCCTGCCCGATGAGACAGGCCGTGCTGTGGATCGACAGACCGGTCGGATACGAGAGGAGGTGGACCCTGTGAAGACGCTCGACATGATCGGTTCCGATGCCATCGCATTGCCGATCCAGGTGTCCACCTTCGGTTGGGTCCAGGGGAGTGGTGTGTCCGCAGTGCGGATGAACACCCGTGGCGGCTTCGCCACCCTCGGCTACACCGGCCGCCTGCGTGGCAGCGGTGACGCCCACACCCCCGGCTCCGTCGACCCAGGGACGCTCAGCTAGAGCGCCAGCCCTGCAGGCCACGGAGTCCCCCGGATTCCGTGGCCTTTCTCTTTGTCCCGACCTGATGTCAGGGGCGAGGTGGGAAGCGGCGGGACCCGCCCGCCCCATCAGCACTCGCATCACCTCAGGAGGACATCGTGCGGCTCACCTCGCTGCTCGACACGATCGGACTCGGCGGTTCCGGTCCCTGGCCCCCCGTCACGTCCGGCACCGACGACTTCGACGACCTGGTCGCGGGACTCATCCCGTGCCGTTCCCACGACCCCGAGCTCTGGTTCGCCGAGCGCACCTCCGAGGTCGAGCAGGCCAAGGCCCTGTGCCGGGACTGCCCCCTGATCCAGGGATGCCTGGCCGGCGCCCTGGAGCGGGAGGAGCCCTGGGGGGTCTGGGGCGGAGAGGTCTTCGTCGCGGGACAGGTCGTGGCGGTCAAGCGTGGCCGTGGCCGGCCCCGCAAGGACGCCACCCCGGCGGCCTGACATGCCGGTTCAGTCCGCGACCTTCCCGTCCGACGTCGGCAGGGCGGCGCATCCGCACTCCGGGTGCGCCGCCCAGACCCGCAACCTCGGCTCGACCGACGGCATCGGCACCTCGTACTGACGGCCCGCGGTCATCGGCCGACCGCCGTCCACCACGCGGAGCACCTCCGCGGCGGCCAGGCCCCCGGCCACCGCCGCCAGCACCACCGGCTCCGCCGCGACCCGATCGCCGGAGCACAGCAGCCCCAGCACCCGCGGCCACTGGGGGTCGCGGTCCGCCCGGGCCAGCTCCACGCAGCGCTGGCAGCTCGGTCCGCCCGGCACGGACAGCGGTCCGATCAGCGCATCCGCCTCCCGGAGCACCACCGGCAGCCAGGGCAGTCCGGCGGACATCAGTCGCAGGCCCTGCTCCGGGTCCGCCGCGTCGGCGGAGACCGTGACCACCACGGTGGGCGCGTTTCCCCAGCGGTCGGTCGACCCGGTCCGGACCCCCGGTGCGACGGTGCGCAGCAGCTGCGCGGCCGCGGTCTGCCGACGGTGCCCGACGTCCGCGGGCGACAACCCGGTGCCGACGTCGGCGTCCAGCACCCGGCGACGGTCGTCCAGCAGCACGGTGCCGACCCCGGCGCCGGCCAGCGTGGTCGCGATCAGGATCCCGGTCCGGCCCAGTCCGCCGACCGTGACGGTGGCGGCGGCACGTCGTTCCCGCACCTCGCGCAGGTCACCGTCGCCGACCAGGGCCGTGGCCAGCACGTCCGGCACCAGCCGGTCCGGCATCGGGGTGGTGCGCAGCACGGGCGCCCGCAGCAGACCGAGCCGGTCGAGCTCGATCAGGACGGGTTCCGGCAGCGCCGGTCGCAACGGGCGTTCCGTGCCCCGCAGCACCGCGCGGCACTGCGTCGCGGTCAGGCCGTGCAGCCGGACCGACCACCTCGGGTCGGTCCCGATCTGGACCTCGTCGTCGCCGGTGCGCAGCACCCGTAGTCCGCGCCGTAGTCGCATCGCGCCACCTCCTGGCAGCACGGTGGCACGGCCGGGCGGGCCCGGACCGGTTGTCCACAGAGGGAAAAGTCAGGCCTTGCCCAGGATCCGGTTCAGCTTGGTGCCGCACTCCGGGCAGACGCCCTTGGCCATCCGGCGGCCGGAGTCCGAGATCACGACGTCGCCGGTGGTCTCCCGCTTCTCCTTGCACTTCACGCAGTAGAACTCGCCGGTATAGGTGTCGGACATCGGATCTCCTCGGGCCATCGCGGACGCAGGGGGCCCAGTATTCACGTCCGGGCGTCCCCGGGGCGACCCCCTCGGGCGCCGAATTCCCACGGCGTGACCTGCGCACCCGCTACGGTGCTGTCCGTGCGCCAGCACCGGGAGGGGACCGGCGGGCCGGAGATCACCGGTGCCGCTGCGGCGTCGAGCGCGCCGGACGCCGCCGAGCTGCTGCCCGGCCCGGTGGAGGTGCGCCGCTCACGGCGCCGGTCCCGGACGGTGACCGCGTTCCGGGAGAACGGCCGCACCGTGGTCGCGATCCCGGCACGGTTCACCCGCGCCCAGGAGCGGGAGTGGGTCGGCCGGATGGTCGAGCGGCTGGCCCGGCAGGAACAGCGCCGACGGCCCTCCGACGACGGACTGGCCCAGCGCGCCGTCGAGCTCTCCGACCGCTACCTGGGTGGCCGCGCCGTCCCGTCGTCGGTGCGCTGGTCGTCCAACCAGGGCCAGCGCTGGGGATCGTGCAGCCTGGGGGACGGCAGCATCCGGATCTCCGACCGGCTGCGCGGCATGCCCGCCTGGGTCACCGACTACGTGCTGCTGCACGAGCTGAACCACCTGCTGCACGCCGGGCACGGCCCGGAGTTCTGGGCCGAGCTGGAGACCTACCCGCGCACCGAACGGGCGCGCGGGTTCCTGGACGGCTGGTCCTACGCGGACCGCGAGGGCGGCCGGCCGCAGTCCACCGACGAGGAGGGCGACGACTAGGCGTCAGCCCTGGTCCTCCTCCTCGCCCAGGATCTCGGCCAGCGCCCGGTCCAGGTCGGCGTGCTCGTCCTGGGCGGCCTGCCGCCGGCCCTGGTAGCCCGACGGGTCGTCCAGGTCCTCGGCGGTCGGCAGCAGATCCGGGTGGTCCCAGACGGCGTCCCGGCCCTCGGGCCCGGACTCCCGGGCGATCAGTGCCCACAGCGCGGCGGCGTCCCGCGACCGGCGGGGTCGCAGCTCGAGGCCGACCAGGGTGGCGAAGGTCTGCTCCGCGGGTCCGCCGGCGGCGCGACGACGACGGATCATCTCCCGCAGCTGCATGGTGTGCGGCAGGTGCGGGAGCGTGGCGGCCGCGGTCACCTCGTCCACCCAGCCCTCGACCAGCGCCAGCGCGGTCTCCAGGCGCTCGAGCACCGCCTGCTGCTCCGGGGTGTTCTGCGGAGCGAACACCCCGGAGGACAGCGCGCCCTGCAGCGCCTGCGGGTCGGTCGGGTCGATCTGGCGGACCGACTCCTCCAGGCTCTCCAGGTCGATCGAGATCCCGCGGGCGTAGGCGTCCACCGCCGACAGCAGGTGTCCGCGCAGCCAGCCGACGTGGGTGAACAGCCGGGCGTGCGCCGCCTCCCGGGCGGCCAGGAACAGCCGGACCTCCTCCAGCGGGACCTCCAGCCCCTCGGCGAAGTCCCCGACGTTGCCCGGCACCAGCGCGGTGGCGGGGGAGTGCACCAGCGGCAGACCGACGTCGGTCAGTCCGAACACCTCCCGGGCCAGCGATCCCGCGGCCTGTCCGACCTGCATGCCGAACACCAGGGACCCGAGCTGGCGCATCATCGTCGCCGGGTCGGCCTGCATCCCGGCGAAGGCGGGCGGCAGGTCCATCGACTCGGGCAGCTGGCTGGACAGCGTCTCGGCGAGGGCCTGGGACATCGACGTCGCGACCGGCTCGGTCAGCAGGCGCCAGGTCGGCAGGGTCTGCTCCACCCATTCCGAACGGGACAGCGCCTGGGCCGGGCCGCCCGCCGGGGGCAGATCGGTGGCGGCGTCGAGCCAGAGCTCCGCGACGGACAACGCCTCGGTGGCCTCGCGGGCCTGCTGCGGGCTGAGCACCGGGTCGCCGCCGGTGACCGCGATCTGCCGGGCGGCGTCGTGCGCGACGTCCCAGTTCACCGGGCCGTCACCGCTGGACGCGAGCATCCGCTGCACCTGGCCGATCATCTGCTGCAGGGCCGCGGGGTCGTCGGGCAGGCCGGAGGCCGCGACCATCTGCGCCGGGTCGAGACCCTGCTCGCGCATCTGGCGCAGGGCCTCGTCGGCCTCGGGTCCGAACATCTGCCGCAGCATCTGCTCCCAGGCGGAACCCTCCGGCCGGCCGGAGGTGGGTGAGACGTCGTCCATCGGAGCTCCCGGTGTTCGTGGTCGCACCACGGTAACGACCGATCCCTGTGCGGACCCTGGGCGGACGGCCCCGGTTCGCTCAGGGCGCAGCGTGCGGGCCGCGTGCGGGCTGCGCAGGGAAGTCCCAGCCGGGTGCGGCATGATCGTCCGGTGTCCGACCCGCAACAGCCCCGGCCCGCAGACGTCTTCGGCCCGGAGGAACCCGTCAGTCCGCCGGTGACCCGACGTGCCGCCCTGCTCACCTTCGGGATGCTCGGCTCGGCGGCGCTGCTGCTCGGCATGCTGCTGCTGCCGGTGCCCTACGTGGTGAACGGCCCCGGCCCCACCCTGAACACCCTCGGCGAGTACGACGGCGAGCCGCTGATCAGCATCTCCGGCGCCGAGACCTACGACTCCACCGGCGAGCTCCGGCTGACCACGGTGTCCAGCACCGGTGGCCCGGGCTACCCGGCGACGCTGGTCGGCGTGGTCGCGGGCTGGCTCAGCGGGTCCAGCCAGGTGCTGCCGGTCGAGTACGTGTACCCGCAGGGCGCCACCCAGGAGCAGATCGCCGAGCAGAACCAGGCGCAGATGACGACCTCGCAGGAGAACGCCACCGTCGCCGCGCTGGAGGAGCTCGGGTACGAGGTGCCGACGACCATGACCATCGCGGGCACGGTCGAGGGCGGCCCGGCGGAGGACGCCGTGCGGGAGGACGACGTGCTGGTGTCTGTCGACGGCGTCGCGATGACGTCCTACGCGCAGCTGATCGACCTGCTGGACGACACGGACGCGGGCACCACCCTCACCCTGGGACTGGAGCGGGACGGTCAGCCGGTCGACGTGCCGGTGACCACCACCGCCAAGGACGGCGGCGGCAGCCAGCTCGGTGTCTACATCGACCCGGCCTTCGACCTGCCGGTGGACGTGTCGATCAGGATCGAGGACATCGGCGGCTCCAGCGCGGGCACCATGTTCGCGCTCGGGATCATCGACCGGCTCACCCCGGAGGACGAGGCGAACGGTGTGCACATCGCCGGGACCGGCACGATGGACCTGAACGGGGACGTCGGCCCGATCGGCGGGATCCGGCAGAAGATGGCCGGCTCGGTGCGGGACGGCGCGAGCTGGTTCCTGGCCCCCGCTGACAACTGCGACGAGGTGGTCGGGAACATCCCCGACGGGCTGAGCGTGGTGAAGATCGACAGCCTGCACGGCGCCCGTGAGGCGGTCGAGGCGATCGGCTCCGGGGACACCGCGGACCTGCCGACCTGCGGCTGAGGCCGCCCCGGGCTCAGGCCAGCGTCGCCCGCAACGCCTCGATCAGACCGGGCACCGCGTCCGGTCCCTGGCCCACGGCCTGATCCGCGTCCATCGACCGCTGCCGGATCGCGCACCAGGCCGACCCGTCCCGCAGCACGCCCACCGCCAGGCGCACGTCCTGGCGGTCCGGGTGGGCCATCAGCGCGTCCAACGCCTGCTGCGGGTCCTCGGGCAGCGAGTCCTCGGCCTCCGGCGGGAGCACGACCCGCTCGACGGTGACCGCGGCACCGTCGACGGTGGACGGCCAGGCGATCGCACCGAGCAGGCCCTCCAGGTCGTCCGAGGCGGGCAGCCCCTCCTGCTCCACCGAGGTCAGGTGCCCCGGCTCGGCGGCCGCGGCGGCCAGCACCTCCGGCGGCAGCTGCTGGGCGAGCGCGGGCTCGGCGTCCAGGGCGCTCGCGGTGCGGACCAGGGCGAAGACCCGGACCGGGCCGTCCCAGCCGCCGGTCGCCACATGGCGTTCGATCTCCACCACCGCCTGGGCGAGCGGGGTGGCGGTGGGGTCGGTCGCAGCGGTCGTCTCAGTCACGGGCAGCATCCTCGCACCGCTGGACGGGACCTGTGGGAACCTGTGGATCACCTGGCACGTTGACCCGCACAGGGCGTGATGCGCCTGACCCGTTCGCCGACGACGAGGAACCACCGTGGCCTTCGCCAACCCGTCCGCTTCTCGACCGCAGGGGCCACGTCCCCCACGGCCAGCCGGAGGTGGCGCGCGCCGCCGCCGCAACCCGCTGGTGATCACCGCGCTGGTGCTGCTGGTGATCGTGTTCGCCGTGGTGCTCATGGCCCAGTTCTGGACCGAGGTGATGTGGTTCGACCAGCTCGGCTTCGCGACCGTGCTGTGGACCGAGTGGGGGACCCGGACGGCGCTGTTCGCCGCCGGTTTCCTGGTGATGGCCGCGGCCGTCTTCATCTCGGTCACGGTCGCGTACCGCAGTCGGCCGATCTACGCGCCGTCCAACCGCGAGCAGGTCAGCCTGGACTCCTACCGGGAGGCCATCGAGCCGCTGCGCAAGGTCGTCGTGATCGTCGGCCCGGCGGTGCTCGGCCTGTTCGCCGGTGTGGCCGCCTCCCAGCAGTGGAGCACCGTCCAGCTCTGGCTGAACGCCACCCCGGTCGGCACCGATGACCCGCAGTACGGCATCGACCTGGGCTTCTACCTGTTCCAGCTGCCCGGCATCCGGTTCGTGGTCTCGTTCATCATGGCGACCGTCGTGCTGGCCGGGATCGCCGGTCTGGTCACCCAGTACCTGTACGGGGGCCTGCGGATCGGCCCGTCCGACGGCACTCCGCGCACCACCAAGGCCGCCCGGGTGCAGCTGTCGATCACCGGCGCCGTGCTCATGCTGGTCATCGCAGGGAACTACTGGCTGGACCAGTACTCGGTGCTCACCAGCCAGGGCGACCGGTTCGAGGGGGCGTCCTACACCGACGTCAACGCGGTCATCCCGTCCAAGCAGATCCTGGCCGCGATCGCGGTGCTCGTCGCGCTGATGTTCGTCTTCACCGCGATCCGCGGCAGCTGGCGGGTCCCCGCCCTCGGCATCGGCGTGATGGTGGTCGGCGCGGTCGCGATCGGCGGGATCTACCCGGCCGTCGTGCAGCGGTTCCAGGTGAACCCGAACCAGCAGGAGTCCGAGGCGCCGTTCATCCAGCGCAACATCGACGCCACCCTGGCCGCGTACAACCTGGAGGACGTGGACGTCCAGTCCTACAACGCCGAGACCGACGCCACCCCGGGCGCGCTCCGCGAGGACGCCGACACCACCGCATCGATCCGCCTGCTCGACCCGCAGGAGGTCTCGCCGTCGTTCCGGCAGCTGGAGCAGATCCGCGGCTTCTACTCCTTCGCCGACACCCTGTCGGTCGACCGGTACGAGATCGAGGGCGAGAGCCGGGACACCGTGATCGCGGTCCGCGAGATCGACCTGGACGGTCTGGACGCCAACCGGCGGAACTGGAACTCCGACGCGACGATCTACACCCACGGTTACGGCGTGGTCGCCGCCTACGGCAACACCACCACCTCCACCGGCGCCCCCGACTTCTGGGAGTCCGGTATCCCGTCCAGCGGTGAGCTGGGCGAGTACGAGCCGCGGATCTACTTCGGCCAGAACTCGCCGGACTACTCCATCGTCGGCGCCCCCGAGGGCACGGACAGCTGGGAGTTCGACTACCCGAGCGACGAGGCGGCCAACGGCGCGGTCAGCACGACGTTCCCCACCGACGAGGTCTCGGCCGGCCCGGAGATCACCAACCTCTGGACCAAGCTGCTCTACTCGATCAAGTTCGGCTCCGAGCAGATCCTGTTCTCCGACCGGGTGACCAGCGAGTCCCAGATCCTCTACGACCGGGACCCGGTCGAGCGGGTGCAGAAGGTCGCCCCGTACCTGACCCTCGACGGCCGGGTGTACCCCGCGGTCGTCGACGGCCGGGTGGTGTGGATGGTCGACGGGTACACCACCTCCGACCAGTACCCCTACGCCGCGCGGCAGTCCCTGGAGGACGCCACCACCGACGCCCTGACCGAGAACTCCAGCACGGTGCAGGCCCTGGAGCCGCGCACGGTCAACTACATCCGGAACTCGGTCAAGGCCACCGTGGACGCCTACGACGGCACCGTCACGCTGTACGCCTGGGACACCGAGGACCCGGTCCTGCAGACCTGGGCCAAGGTCTTCGACAACACCCTGACCCCGGCCTCCGAGATCAGCTCCGACCTGATGAGCCACATCCGGTACCCGGAGGACCTGTTCAAGGTGCAGCGCACCCTGCTCGGGCAGTACCACGTGACCGACCCGAACACCTTCTTCACCGGGTCGGACTTCTGGCGCACCCCGAACGACCCGACCGCCGGGGAGTCCGCGGGCGTCGCCCAGCCGCCGTACTACCTGACCCTGCAGATGCCCGGTCAGGACGCGGCCAGCTTCTCCCTGATGAGCACCTACATCCCGTCCGGCGGAAGCGCCCGGGACGTGCTCACCGGGTACGTGGCGGTCGACGCCGAGGCAGGATCGGAGGCGGGCAATCCCGCCGACACCTACGGCCAGATCCGCTTGCTCGAGCTGCCACGCGACTCGACGATCCCCGGCCCGAACCAGATGAACAACAACTTCAGCTCGACCCCCGCGGTCTCCAACGAGCTGAACATCCTGGAACGCGGCGGGTCCTCGGTGATCCGCGGCAACCTGCTCACCCTCCCGGTCGGCGGCGGGCTGCTCTACGTCCAGCCGGTGTACGTCCAGGCGTCCAGCGGCACCCAGGTCCCGCTGCTGCAGCGCGTCCTGGTCGCCTTCGGTGACGAGATCGGCTTCGCCAGCACCCTGGACGAGGCGCTGGACCAGGTGTTCGGCGGCGACTCCGGGACCGAGGCCGGCGACGCCGGGAACGAGATCGTCGAACCCGATGCCGGCGACGACACCGGCGACGGGTCGGCCGGCGAGACTCCCGACCCGGACGCCACGGCGACCCCGGACCCGGACGCCACCAGCACCCCGAGCGGCGACGCGACCACCCGTCGCACCGACGCGCTGAACCGGGCCGAGCAGGCGCTCACCGAGGGGCAGGAGGCGCTGGCCAACGGCGACTTCGCTGCCTACGGCGACGCGCAGGAGCGGCTGCAGCAGGCGCTGGAGGACGCGATCGCGGCGGACACCGAGTCCTCCGGGGGCTGACCCAGCACCGACGACGCCCGGTCCCTGTGAGGGCCGGGCGTCGTCGTGTGTGAGCCAGCGCACGCCGTGCGGATTTGGCCGTTCGGTCGGACTCGCGTAGTGTTCTATTCACCGACGCGGGGTGGAGCAGCTCGGTAGCTCGCTGGGCTCATAACCCAGAGGTCGCAGGTTCAAATCCTGCCCCCGCTACACAGTGCCGATGCAGATCGGTGACGAAGGCCCGGACCAGGTGGTCCGGGCCTTTGCCGTTCGCCGCGCCCGTGAGCTCCACGCGGCTGCACGTGGTCACCTGCGCTGCGCCGCAGACCGAGCAGAGCGGGCGTCGTCATCGGCGGACGAGTGGTCGCGCCGTTCAGCCCTGCGACCGCCCGATCAGCTCCAGCGTGTCCACCACCCGGTTCGAGAATCCCCACTCGTTGTCGTACCAGGCCACGACCTTCACGTGCCGGCCGTCAACCCGGGTCAGCAGCGAGTCGAACACCGACGACGCGGGGTTCCCGGTGATGTCCGAGGAGACCAGGAAGTCCTCCGAGTACTCCAGCACCCCGGCGAGCGGCCCGTCGGCGGCGGCGCGGTAGGCGGCGAGCACGTCGTCGCGGGTGACGTCGCGGGTGACGGTGGCGTTGAGCTCGACCAGGGAGCCGACCGGGACCGGGACGCGGATGGAGTCGCCGGACAGGCGGCCGTCGAGCTGGGGGAGGACCAGGCCGATGGCCTTGGCGGCGCCGGTGGTGGTCGGGGCGATGTTGAGAGCGGCGGCGCGGGCGCGGCGCGGGTCGCGGTGCGGGCCGTCCTGGAGGTTCTGCTCCTGGGTGTAGGCGTGGACGGTGGTCATGAAGGCGTGCTCGATCCCGGCCAGCTGGTCGAGCACCTGGGCGAGCGGGGCCAGGGCGTTGGTCGTGCACGAGGCGTTGGAGATCAGGGTGTGCACGGCGGGGTCGTAGGCGTCGGTGTTGACGCCGTAGGCGAGGGTGACGTCCGCGCCGTCGGAGGGCGCGCCGACCAGGACGGTGCGGGCCCCGGCGTCCAGGTGGGCGCGGGCGGCCGCAGCGCCGGCGAACCGTCCGGTGGACTCCAGGACGATGTCGATGTCGAGGGCCGCCCACGGCAGCTGTGCCGGTTCGCGCTCGGCCAGGACCGTGATGCGGCGCCCGTCGACGACCAGGGTGTCGCCGTCGACCTCGACCGCGCGGCCGAGGCGACCGGCGGTGGAGTCGAAGGCGAGCAGTCGGGCCAGGGCGTCGGGGGCCGTGAGGTCGTTGACGGCGACGACCTCCAGCGCGCTGTCGCGCTCGAGGAGGGCGCGCAGGACGTTGCGGCCGATGCGTCCGAAACCGTTGATGGCGATGCGGGTCATGGTCGTCTCCCGGTGGTGGCGGTTGAATGTTCCACCAGAGTCGTCGGCCGCGAACCGGCTCGACAGTGGCCGGAGCGCCACGGTCCGTGAGGATCCGGCCAGCTACTCGCCGCGGGAGAACGTGCGGCGGTACTCGCTCGGCGTGGTGCGCAGGACGCGGTGGAAGTGCCGCCGCAGGTTCGCGCCGGAGCCGAGCCCGACGTCGGCGGCGATCTGCTCGACCGACCGTTCGGAGCGTTCGAGGAGTTCGCGGGCGACGTCGATCCGGGCGCGCAGCACCCATTCCATCGGGGTGTAGCCGGAGTCCTCGACGAATCGCCGGGAGAACGTCCGGGGCGAGACCGCGGCGTGCCGGGCCAGGGCGTCCAGGGTCAGCGGGTCGTCCAGGTGATGCATGGCCCACTCCCGGGTGGCGGCGAAGCGCTCGCCGAGCTGCTCGGGGATCTGGCGGGGGACGTACTGGGCCTGGCCGCCGCTGCGGTACGGGGCGGCGACCAGGCGGCGGGCGGCGTGGTTGGCCGGGGCGATGCCGAGGTCCCGGCGGATGATGTGCAGGCACAGGTCGAGCCCGGAGGCGGCGCCCGCTGAGGTCAGGAGCCGGCCCTCGTCGACGAACAGGACGTTCTCGTCCACGGTGATCCGGGGGTGCCGCGCGGCGAACACCCGGGTGTAGTGCCAGTGCGTGGTGGCGCGGAGGCCGTCGAGCAGGCCGGTGGCGGCCAGGGCGAAGGCTCCGGTGGAGATCGCGGCCAGGTCCGCGCCGCGGTGGTGCGCCGCGACCAGGGCGGCGACGACGGCGGGTGGCGGGTCCTCGCGGTCCGGGGTGCGGTAGCCGGGGACGAAGACGATGTCCGCCCACTCCAGCGCGTCCAGGCCATGGGCGACGTGGTACGACAGGCCGTCGCCGCCGCGCACCAGCCCGGGGGCGGGGCCGCAGACCCGGACCTCGTAGGGCATGCTCGGGCGCCGGGTGAACACCTGGGCCGGGATGCCGACGTCCATCGGCTTGGCGCCCTCCAGGACGAGGACGGCGACGCGTCTCAGTCGGGTGTCGGCCACCCGGCCAGGGTAGGACGCCGGGGGATACTGCCCCCATGAGACTCGGGATCGTCGGTGCGGGCGCCATGGTGGCGGAGTTCCTGGAGCACGCCGCTCCGCGGATCGAGGGGCTGGAGGTCGTCGGCCTGCTGGCCCGGCCGCGGTCGTTGGAGAACGCCCGCGAGCTGGCCGCCCGGACCGGGGTCGGCCTGGTCACCGACAGCGTCGACGAGTTGTTCGGCTCCGGGATCGACACCGTCTACGTCGCGGTGCCGAACGTCGCGCACGTGGTCTACGCCCGCGATGCGCTGGAGCGTGGGCTGCACGTCATCGTGGAGAAGCCGATGACCAGCACCGTCGCGGAGGCGGAGGAGCTGGCGGCGCTCGCGGCCGAGCGGGGACTGTTCCTGTTCGAGGCGATCACCACCGTGCACCTGGGCACCTACGGCAAGGTCCGGGAGTGGCTGCCGCGGGTCGGGGACGTGAAGCTGGTGCAGAGCCAGTACAGCCAGTACTCCCGGCGGTACGACGCCTTCCGCTCCGGGGAGGTGCTACCCGCCTTCGACCCGGCGCAGTCCGGGGGCGCGCTGATGGACCTGGGGCTGTACAACCTGCACTTCGTGCTCGGGCTGTTCGGCGAGCCGGAGTCGGCGGTCTACACGCCGAACGTCGAGCGCGGGATCGACACCAGCGGGGTGCTGGTGCTGCGCTACCCGACGTTCGTGGCCACCTGCACGGCGGCCAAGGACTCCGCGGGTCCGCAGGGCGGGCTGATCCAGGGCACGGCCGGACGGATCACCACCGCGCTGTCGCCGAACCTGGTGGGCGAGGTCCGGCTGGAGCTGAACGACGGCACCGTCGAGACCTTCGACGACGGGGGCGCGGCGGACCGGTTGGCGATCGAGTTCCGGGCGTTCGGCTCGGTGATCGCCGACGACGACCGGCTGACCGGAGCGGCGTGGCTGGCGGACAGCCTGGCGGTCAGCCGGGTGCAGACCGCGGCGCGGCTGGCGGCGGGGATCCGGTTCCCGGCGGACGGCTGACCGGATCCCGCCGGACCGGGGTCAGCCGGTGATCGCGAACGCGTCGATCTCCACCAGCATCTCCTCGCGCGGCAGCTCCACCATCACGGTGGTCCGGCTCGGCAGCACCCCGCTCGGGCAGTGCTCCTGGACGAAGGCACCGTAGGCGTCGTTCATCGCGGCGAAGTCGTCCCGGGTGGTCAGGTAGACACGGAGCATCACCACGTCGTCGAAGCTGGCGCCGGAGGCCTCGACGATGGCGCGGACGTTCTCCAGGGTGCGGGTGGTCTGCGCGGCGACGTCGCCGGGGTGGAGGTACTCGCCGGTGGTGGGGTCGACCGGACCCTGGCCGGAGACCTGGACGAACGGGCCGGTGCGGACGCCCTGGTGGAAGGTGTGCGCGGGGGCCGGGGCGTGCGGGGTGGACACGGCGGTCTTGGTGCTCATCGGGGTCTCTCCAGTGTGGTGCGGTCGGGCGTCGTCGGCGACGGTGAGGGCGAGTTCGCAGAACATCGAGTCCGCCCAGGAGAACCAGGGGCGGGAGAACACGGTCGGGTCGGACGGGTCGAAGCTCTCATGCACCCGGCCGGTGCCGCCATCGGTGTCGGCGATCAGTCGCAGCAGGCGCACGCGGTCGGCGGGGGTGGCGGTGAGACCCTCAACGGCGAGCGCGATCGGCCAGATCCGGCCGGGACGGGTGTGCGGGCTGCCGATCCCGGCGGCGTGGCTGCCGGAGAAGTAGTAGGGGTTGGCGGGGCTGAGCACGAACCGGCGGGTGGTGCGCCAGATGTCGTGGTCGACGACGTCCGGGGCGATCAGCGGCAGGGAGAGCAGGGACGGGGTGTTGGCGTCGTCCATGCACAGGGCGTGGCCGAGGCCGTCGACCTCGTAGGCGTAGATCGGGTGTCCGCCGTCGGTGCTCGGCACGGTGCCGTGGGCGTGCACGGCGTCGACCAGTTCCCGGGACAGGGCACGGGCGTCGGCGGCCAGGTCGGTGTCGGCGTAGACGTCCCGGGCGAGGTCGGCGACGGCGAGCAGGGCCTGCGCGGCGAACAGGTTGGCCGGGACGTTGTAGCCGTAGGTGCAGGCGTCGTCCGAGGGGCGGAAGCCGGACCAGGTCATGCCGGTGACGGCGACCGGCGTGCCGCGGCCGTCCCGGGCCAGGGTCTCGGTGGGCTTGGCGCCCGCGCGGGCGAACCGGTAGGCCGAGTCGTCGTGGTGCTGCTCGACCCGGAGCTGGTGGACGACGGTGGCCAGCACGCGGTGGGTGCGGTGGTCCAGGTGGTCGGTGCGGCCGGTCTCCCGCCAGAGCCGGTGCGCGAGGGTGACCGGGTAGGCGAGGGAGTCGACCTCGTACTTCTGCTCCCAGACGTGCGGGTCGTCGCAGACGTCGTCGGGGTCGTAGTGCGCGCCGGTCGGGCCGTCGTTGAACGCGTTGGCGTAGGGGTCGTGGTCGAGGCAGGCCATCTGGCGCCGCACCACGGCGGCGACCAGGTCGGCGAGCGGCGGGCAGTCGGCGACGAACCGCAGGTACGGGGTGAGCTGGGTGGTGGAGTCGCGCAGCCACATCGCCGGGATGTCGCCGGTGATCACGAAGGCGGTGCCGTCGTCGGCCGTCGTCAGGGTGTCGGTGAGGGTGCGGCGGAGGGCGGCGAGCACCAGGTCCGCGATCCGGGGGCCGGAGACGGCGCGGACCCGGGCGGT
>NZ_JANZKP010000002.1 GCF_025642745.1 Cellulomonas sp. RIT-PI-Y | reverse complement strand
CGTGCGCTCCTCACCGCGACGATCGTGGTGATCGTGGTCGTCCAGGTGTACCCCCTGGTGTGGCTGCTCCTGACCAGCTTCCGCACCGCCGCCGACTTCGCGGGCGGGAATCCGTTCGCGCTGCCGTCCTCCTTCACCCTCGAGAACTACAGCCGGGCGTTCTCCACCGGCAATCTCTGGCTGAACATCGCGAACAGCTTCATCGTGACCGTCGGCGCGAGCCTGCTGATCGTGGTCGCCGGCATGATGGCGGCCTACGCGCTGCAGGTGCTGGGCTTCCGCCTGAGCCCGCTGGTGCGAGGGCTGTTCCTGATGGGCATCGTCGTTCCGGTGCAGATCTCCCTCGTCCCGCTGTTCATCGACTACGCGCAGGTCGGGCTGCTCGACACGCACCTGTCGATGATCATCCCGCTCGCGGCGTTCGCCCTGCCGATGGCGGTCTACCTGTTCTCCTCGTTCTACGAGTACATCCCCCGTGAGACCTACGAGGCCGCCTCACTGGACGGTGCCGGCCCGTACCGGATCTTCAGCCAGATCACCCTGCGACTGTCGACGAACACGATCATCACCGTCGTCCTCGTGAACAGCATCTTCATCTGGAACGATTTCATCTTCGCCAACACGTTCGTGCTGTCGGATGGGCTCAAGACGATCCCGCTGGGACTGCAGAACTACATCGGGGCGATGGGGAACACCGACTGGACGGCGACGTTCGCGGCGGTGTGCGTGACGGTCACGCCGCTGCTGCTGGTCTTCCTGGTCCTCAACAAGGCGATGATCCAGGGTCTGGAGAGCGGAGCGGTCAAGGGATGAACGACACCGATCACGGCAGGGCCGGGCACCCCCCGACGATGCGGGACGTCGCGAGAGCGGCAGGGGTCTCGGTGGCGACGGTGTCGCACGTCGTCAACAACAAGGCGGGTGCCCGGATCGGCGACGAGGCACGCCGCCGGGTCCAGGACGCCGTGGCCGTGCTGGGCTATCGCCCGAACGCCCTGGCCAAGACCCTGTCCCAGGGGTCCTCCCGCTTCATCGGCCTGGTCGCCGACGCGATCGCCACCACGCCCTTCGCCGGGCAGATCATCCACGGCGCCCAGGACGAGGCCTGGAAGCACGGGTACGTTCTCCTGGTCGCCAACACCGAAGGCAACGTCGCGGCCGAGAACGACGCCATCGCGATGATGCTCGAACACCAGGTGCACGGGATCCTCTACTCGACCTGGTACCACAGGGAGATCGCCGTCCCCGAGGCGCTGCACCAGGCCGACGCGGTCCTGGTGGACTGCTTCGCCGAGGGCAGCGGTCTGCCCGCCGTCGTCCCCGACGAGGAACAGGGCGGGCGCACCGCGACCGAGGAACTGCTCACGTCGGGGCACCGCCGGATCGCCTTCCTCAACACCACGACGCCGTCGCCGGCGCAGGCAGGGCGACTCGCCGGGTACCGCGCGGCACTCGACGCGGCGGGGGTCACCTTCGACCAGGACCTGGTGTTCCCGGTCGAACCGCACCAGGAGGGCGGCTACGGGGCGACCTCGGACGTCCTCGCCTCCGGGGCGACGGCGGTGTTCTGCCACAACGACCGGGTCGCGATGGGCCTGTACGACGGCCTGCGTGAGAACGGTCGGCGGATCCCGGACGACGTGGCCGTGGTCGGCTTTGACAACCAGGACGTCATCTCGGCCCATCTGCGCCCGCCGCTGTCCACGGTGGCCCTGCCGCACTACGAACTCGGGGCGGCCGGGGTGCGTGTGCTGCTCGGGCTGGAGGGTGAGGTCGGGCGGTTGCTCGTGGCCTGTCCCCCGGTCCGCCGGTCCTCGGTCTGAGGGGATGCCATGACGGCGATCGACCGGATCGACACCCCCCGGCCACCGGCCCCGGCAGGGATGACACGGCCGCGGTTCCACCTCACTCCCCGGCGCAACTGGATGAACGACCCCAACGGGCTCGTGCACCACGGCGGGCTGTGGCACGTGTACTACCAGTACAACCCGGAGAGCCCGGACTGGGGCAACATGAGCTGGGGGCACGCCACGAGCCCGGACCTGCTGCGCTGGACCGAGCACCCGGTGGCCCTGCGCTACCGGGACGGCGAACAGGTGTTCTCGGGTTCCGTCGTCGCCTCGCGGACCCCGGAGGACGGCACCCTCACCGCTCTGTACACCAGTGCCTACGACGACCAGCACCAGGCGCAGTCCAGGGCCACCAGCACCGACGGTGGCTGGACCTGGGACCGCGACCCCGCCAACCCGGTCCTGGACCGGGGCACGGCCGCGTTCCGGGACCCGAAGGTGACCCGGTACGTCGACAACGAGGGGCGCGCGCGCTGGATCCTGGTCGCGGTCGAGGCCGACGACCGCCAGGTGCTGTTCTACGAGTCGTCCGATCTGCGGGAGTGGGAGCACCTCAGCACCTTTGGCCCGATCGGGCCGAAGGGCGTGGTCTGGGAGTGCCCGGACCTGCTCCGGCTGCCCGTCGACGGCGGTGACGAGGAACGCTGGGTGCTGCTGCTGAGCACGAACCCGGTGGGCGAACACCCGGATCCCGACGGCTCGTCGATGAGCTATGTCGTCGGCGACTTCGACGGACGGGAATTCACCGCCGACGAGGCGCGGCTCGTCCGTCTCGACCACGGCCGCGACCTCTACGCCGGGGTCACCTTCGACCGGACGCCGTCCGGGGAAGCTGTCCTGCTCGCCTGGATGAACAACTGGCGGTACGCGCACGAGATCCCCACCTCGCCGTGGCGGGGGGCGATGTCGCTGCCACGCCGACTCGACCTGACGCGCAGCGAGGGCCGGTACCTGCTCCGGCAAGCGCCCGTCGGCGAGGTGGCCGAGTGGCTGCGTGCCGCCGTCCCGTCGACCGTGCCCGGCGTCGCTCAGCCCTTCGAGCACCGGTCCGGCGGGCACCTGCTGTGTGAGCTGGGCTGGGACCCCCGCTCGACCGGCCCGCTCACGGTGCGGCTGAACGCGGGCGCCGGCGCTGAGGTGGCGGTCCGGCACGAGGTGGCGACGGGCGAGCTGCGCGTCACGCGCACCGGCCCGGCGGCGGAGTCGGTGCACCCGGACTTCCCCACCGTCAGCACCGCCGCACTGAGCTCCGATCGTCCGGCCCGACTGCTCGTGAGCCTGGACGGTTCGTTGCTGGAGGTGTTCGTGAACGGCGGGGAGCAGTGCATCTCGAACCTCGTCCCCTTCGGGCCCGGTCCGGTCACCGTGAGCGTGGACACCTCCGGCCGGGGCCCGGTGACGATCACGACGGTCGACCCCGTCGTTCACCTGCCCGCCACCCCACCCGACTGACGTCCCACCGATCCCCACGACCCGCCCGGACCGCCCTGCGCGGCCCGGCACCGAGAGGAACCGATCATGGACCGATCCATCTCACGACGACGTGTGCTGCAAGGGGCCGGAGCAGGAGCGCTGGCGCTCCTGCTCAGCGAGGCGGCACCGACCCACGCGCGCGCCGCGACACCCGGGTCGCTGCGCGCGGTCTACCACATGACCCCACCGTCGGGATGGCTCTGCGACCCGCAGCGCCCCGTCACCACCGGTGGTGCCTACCAGCTCTACTACCTGCACTCCGACCAGAACAACGGACCCGGCGGCTGGGACCACGCCACCACCGGCGACGGCGTCGCCTTCACCCATCACGGCACCGTGATGCCGCTGCGGCCCGACTTCCCGGTCTGGTCCGGATCGGCGGTCGTCGACACCGCGGACACCGCGGGCTTCGGTGCCGGGACGGTCGTCGCGCTGGCCACGCAGCCGACCGACGGGATCCGCCGTTACCAGGAGCAGTACCTGTACTACTCGACCGACGGCGGCTACAGCTTCACCGCGTTGCCCGATCCGGTGATCGTGAACACCGACGGGCGGACCGCGGTCACACCGGCGGAGATCGACAACGCCGAGTGGTTCCGCGACCCCAAGATCCACTGGGACGCGGCCCGCGCCGAATGGGTCTGTGTCATCGGCCGGGCGCGGTACGCCGCGTTCTACACCTCCCCGAACCTGCGGGACTGGCAGCTCCGGCGGAACTTCGACTACCCGAATCACGACCTCGGCGGGGTCGAGTGCCCCGACCTGTTCGAGATGACCGCAGACGACGGAACCCGGCACTGGGTGCTCGGCGCCAGCATGGACGCCTACGCCGTCGGCCTGCCGATGACCTACGCCTACTGGACCGGGACCTGGGACGGCGAGCAGTTCCTCGCCGACGACCTCACGCCTCAGTGGCTGGACTGGGGCTGGGACTGGTACGCCGCCGTCACCTGGCCCTCCATCGCGGCGCCGGAGACCCGCCGTCTGGCGATCGCCTGGATGAACAATTGGAAGTACGCCGCGCGGGACGTGCCGACCGACGCCTCCGACGGCTACAACGGACAGAACTCGGTGGTGCGCGAACTCCGGCTCGACCGCCAGCCCGACGGTCGGTACCAGATCCTGAGCGCCCCGGTTCCGGCGCTGTCCGGCTACGCCACCTCCACCACCACGCTGCCCGACCAGAGCGTGGACGGCAGCGTCGTGCTGCCCTGGAACGGCCGTGCCTACGAACTCGAACTCGACATCGCCTGGGACGCCGCCACCAACGTCGGGGTATCCGTGGGCCGCTCCGCGGACGGCACCCGGCACACCAACATCGGGAAGTACGGCTCCGATCTGTACGTCGACCGGGCACCCTCCGACCTGGCCGGCTTCTCCCTCACCCCCTACCACCGCGCCGCGGCCCCGATCGACGCGACGGCCCGTGCCGTCCACCTGCGCATCCTGGTCGACACCCAGAGCGTCGAGGTCTTCGTCGGCACCGGTCACACCGTGCTCTCCCAGCAGGTGCACTTCCTGGAGACGGACACCGGCATCTCGCTGTACAGCGACGGCGGGGCAGCGCTCTTCAGCGGCCTGACCATCCGCGAGTTCGGCCAGGCGATCTGACCCGTGTCACCCACGCGAGGGAGCTCATCCCGGATGCGCAGCACCGCGGTCACGGGCGAGCGCGGAGATGGACCCGACATCCTCGTCGCCGGCGAGGCGCTCATCGATGTCGTGCACCGCCACGACGGGACGGTCGAGGAAGCGCCGGGCGGCAGCCCGGCGAACGTGGCACTGGCACTCGGGCGGCTCGGCCGCCGGCCCCGTCTGCTGACCGCGTTGGGAACCGATCCGCGCGGGGAGCGGGTGCGCCTCTGGCTCGAGGCCTCGCAGGTGCGCCTCCATGCCGTCCGAGCCCCGCAGACCTCGATCTCGACCGCGTACCTGGGCCCCGACGGCGCGGCGCACTACGACTTCTCGATCACCTGGGACCTCCGCGGCGCCGAGGTACCGGAGGCCGAGGTGCTCCACATCGGTTCCCTCGGTGCCACGGTCGGCCCTGGCGCGTCCGAGGTGTCCGACCTGGTGGACCGCCATCGCGGCCGCGCCCTGGTGACCTACGACCCGAACATCCGCCCCCGGATGATCGACGACGGGGACACGGTGCGCGATGCGGTGCACGACCTCATCCGGCGCGCGGACGTGGTGAAAGCCAGCGACGAGGATCTGGACTGGCTGCATCCGGGCGCCGACCACGTACAGGCCGCCCGGTCCTGGTGCCGCACCGGACCGGGCCTCGTGGTCGTCACGCGTGGAAGGAGCGGCGCACTCGCCGTGTCCGGGGACCGGGTCATCGACGTGCCAGGCGTTCCGACCGAGGTGGTGGACACGGTGGGTGCAGGTGACACCTTCATGGGCGCCCTGATCGACGGACTCGCCTCCCAGGGCGTCGCCGGGGCGACGGCGCGGACCGACCTGACCGGTCTGGGCGAAGGACGACTCTCCGCTCTCGTGCGGCGGGCCGCGCGGGCGGCTGCGGTGACCGTCTCGCGCCCCGGCGCGGACCCGCCGACGACGGCCCAGCTCGATGGGATGCCCTGAACTGGAACGTCTCTCTCGACCGCCGGAGGCGGGTGGGCCCCGGGCGGGGTGAGCAGTCTGGTGGCAGGGTCCCTCTCACTCGGCGCGAGTGCTCCGGGGGATTCTCTCCAGGGCGTCGTCGAGACGTTCGAGCCATGCCACGAACTCCGCGGGAGACGTGAAGTGTGCGCCTGCGACATCGGCCACTTCGCGGGGCATGTCGGGGCCGTCGACGACCAGGGCATGACCTCGCACGGTCGCTACGGCGAAGGCCGGCAGGTCGCCGCGGTCATCTCCCGCGTACGCGACGGTGCGCAGCCCGTGTGCCTCGACGATGTCGCGCAACGTCGTGCCCTTGTCGCGAGCGAGCGGCATCCGCAGCTCTTCGACGAACTTGCCCGGCTCACGTCGTAGCCCGAAGGTCTCGCGGACTGTGGTGAGGGTCGGGGCGACGAGGGACTCGGCCGCGTCACGGTCTGGTGCCCGTCGCCAGTGCACCGCCACGGCGACGGATTTCTCCTCGATGTGAACGCCTTCCACCTCGGCGAGTTCCTGGCGCAGGATGTGCGTGGCCTCCGCAAGGGCGGTCCTCCACCGGAGGGCTTCGGGTAGCACCTCGATGTCGCCCGCATCGCCGACTCGTTCGACGCCGTAGGAGCCATGGAGCTCGACGCCGGGAATGGTCGCGCGTTCAGCCAGGAAGCCGGCGGGCCGGCCGGAGAGGAGGGCCACCACGGCGAGCCTCTTCGCGAGGCTTCCGAGGAGCTCGCGCACGCCCGGCAGCAGTTGGCTCTCCGCCGGATCGGCAGTGATGTGCGAGAGGACGCCGTCGAAGTCCATGACCAATCCCGCGCGACCCTCGTCGGCCAGAGCGCGCAGTGCAGTGGTGGCCGCGTCCATGGGTCGACACTAGCTCGGGCCGCAGCAGGCGGTGGCTTCACGTAACAGGAGTGGACCTCCTGAGCTGCCCGATGATGGCCGCAGAGGTCGCAACACCCGTCACGGCGTGCCCTCGCCGCTCCGGCCCGCCGCCTCGACGGACTCCAGGACCTCCGCCGTGGTCGCGACCTCCCCCAGGACGGGGACGACCGCTCGGAGCGTGTGCTCATACCCGGCGGAGGACAGGTCGGACGTCGCGTCGCTCACGACCACCACGTGGAAGCCGCAGTCGTAGGCGGTCCGCGCGGTCGACTCCACTCCGAAGGACGTGGCCAACCCGACGACGACGACCTGCGTCACGCCGAGATCACGGAGCCTGCGCGTGAGGCCGGTCTGCGTGAAGGCGCTCCAGCCACGGTGTTCGACCACGAGGTCCTGCGGCTGGACTTCGAGCGCGGGGACGAGTTCCAGGAGCTCCACGGGGACGGGTGGCCGCCCGTTCCCGACGCTCGTACGTCCGGCCGGCGGGTGGTCGAGGCGAGCCCGGGCGAGCACCACCGGCAGACTGCGCGCACGGAATGCCCGCGCGAGCCGGGCCGCGTTGTCGACGACTCCCTCGACCGGGTGGATCAGCGGATTGCGCACCGTCGCCGTCTGCAGATCCACCACGATCAGCGCGACGACCGGGTCGGGGGTCATGCGTGCTGCTCGTCGGCGCCGAAGGTCACGACGACCTTCTCGGCCGCCCCCGGGGTGGCGGCGAGCCGGAGAGCCTCGACGACCCGATCGAACGGGATGCGGTGGCTGATGATCTGCTGGTAGCGCCGCCAGTCCTGGACGATGTCACGCGTCACCTCGAAGATCTCGGTGGGATAGCCCCGGGACAGGCTGATCGTGATCTCGGTGCTGAGCAGCGCGCCGAAGTCGACCGGAACAGGCTGCTTGTGCACACCGGCGATGCTCAACCTCGCGCCGTGCTTCGCCAGGCGCTGGACGGCCTCGATGACGGCGGGCGCCCCGGCGGCGTCCAGATACATGTCGGTGCCCGGGCGGTGGTCGCCGGGGCGCAGGGGCACCTCGCCGTGTGCTGCGGCCAGCCGGGCGCCCAGGTCGTCGTCCGCCGAGTTCACCACCGCGGACGCGCCGAGCTGCAGGGCCTTGTCCAGGCGGGACGGGACCACGTCCACGACCACCACGTCGACGCCCCGGCGCGTGAGATCGATCAGGGCACCGAGCCCGATCGGGCCGGCGCCGAAGACGACCGCTTTCTCCCCCTCCTGGGGTTCGAGCCGATTGACGGCGTGCTTGGCGACCGCCATCGGCTCGTTGAGCGCGGCGACCTCCCACGGGACGTCGTCCGGGACGACGGCGACGTTCACCCCGACCGCGGCGTCCTCGATGAGCAGCAGATCCGCGAGTCCCCCGAGCGCACCGCCGTTGCCGATGATGCCACTCGGTGCTGCGGTCGGATCGACCACCACCCGGTTGCCGGTCCGGAGGCCCTCGACCTCGTGCCCGACCTCGATCACTTCAGCGGCGATCTCGTGACCGAGCGGGGTCGCACCCTCGCGCGGCGGGATGCCGCCGCGCGCGATGTAGAAGCCGTCGGATCCGCACACACCGCACGCGCGGACCTGCAGCAACACGTCACGCGGTCCGACCCTCGGACGCTCGATCTCTCGCACGTCGACCGCGCCCGGGCCCGTCACCACGACCACCCGCACGTGCTCGCCCATCTGGTCCTCCAGTCGTTCCGAGTTGAACTATCTCGTCACGGTATCGCAGGTCGTTCAGATGTGAACCGATAGCCTGGATCGCATGATCGGAGAGCCCGAGGCCACAGCGCTACGGTCGTCCTTCGCCCTGATGGACGTCAGCGCTCACCTGCAACGGGTGTCAGGTCACTACCTGCGCAGCGCGGGCGGACTCACCTACGTGCAGTTCCGGATCCTGATGCGCCTTGCGTTCACCGATCGGCCCTCGCTACGGATGCACGAGCTCGCCCAGGGAGCCGTGATCAGCCGCAGTGGCCTCACCTATCAGGTCACGACGCTGGAGGCGCGCGGGCTGTGCACCCGATCGGCGGCCCAGGACGACGACCGCGGGGTCACGGCCTCGATCACCGGCGACGGGCGGGCTGTGGTCGAGCGACTGGCGGCCGGGTACGCGGAGGTCGTGCGGCAGGCGTTCCTGGGTCTGCGGCCGGAACACACCCGCGATCTCACCGCGATCCTCGCCGCCGTCGGCGTAGAACGGTCCTGATCCGCGGAGACGGGCCCCGGGCCGATGTTCTGCACAGCGGTGAACGCAGGACCGCTCAGTCGAGGTAGTCGCGCAGGACCTGCGAGCGTGAGGGATGGCGCAGCTTCGCCATCGTCTTCGACTCGATCTGCCGGATCCGCTCCCGGGTGACCCCGTAGTGCTTGCCGATCTGGTCCAAGGTCGCCGGAACCCCGTTCCCGAGCCCGAACCGCTGCGTGATCACACCCGCCTCACGCTCGGTCAACGTGTCCAGGATCCCGTTCAGCTGCTCCCTGAGCAGCCCGAACGACACGGATTCGATCGGGCTGACCGCGTCCGCGTCCTCCAGCAGGTCGCCGAACGACGTGGCCCCGTCGGTTCCCAGGGGAGTCTCCAACGCCACCGGCTGCCTGCCGTGCTTCTGGATCTCGCCGACCCGCTCTGCCGACAGATCGAGCACGTCCCCGATCTCCTCCGGAAGAGCATCGCGCCCGAGCTGCTGCAGCAGGTCCCGCTGCACGCGGGCCACCCGGTTGATCTCCTCGACCATGTGCACGGGGATCCGGATGGTGCGGGACTGGTCGGCCATGCCCCGGGTGATCGCCTGACGGATCCACCACGTCGCGTAGGTCGAGAACTTGAACCCCTTGGCGTAGTCGAACTTCTCCACGGCTCGGATCAGGCCGGCGTTGCCCTCCTGGATCAGGTCCAGGAACGACATGCCCCGTCCGGAGTACTTCTTCGCGATCGACACGACCAGGCGCAGGTTCGCCTCGATGAGGTGCCGCTTGGCGCTCTCCCCGTCACGCGCCAGCAGGTCCAGCTCTCGGACTGTGGCGTCGCGGTGCGTGCTCCCCTCGCCGATGAGGTGAGCCGCGAACTGTCCGACCTCGATCCGCTCGGCGATGCTCACCTCCTCCTCAGCGGTGAGCAACGGGACCCGGCCGATCAGACGGAGGTAGTCCTTGACCGGATCCGCACTCGCACCGGCGGTCACGACCACCGGGGCCGGAGCATCGTCCTCGTCGGAGGTCAGCACGTACGCGTCGTCCCCCACCGGGGACACGGTCGGCGAATCGAGAGTGGTCTGGTGCATCGAACCGGTGCTCCCTCAGCTCGACGACGCGGAGGGCGGCCGTCGGTGGTGTCGCACGCGCCTGCCGGCCACCGCGACCAGCACGGCAGCGACCCGATCGGGGTGCCGGGACCACACGTCCCGGCCGCAGCTCCCGGCCATGGGAGCCGGGGCGCATTGCACCCTCATTGTACCCGCAGGCGGTTCGGCCCGGTGTTCCCCACCGGCCCGACCGGGCGGCACGACGTCGGCCACGATCCGCGCCGCTCCCCCGTCAGGGCAGCGAGACCGCCGCCGCGAGCGTGTCCCAGCCGCGGGTCAGCCGCGCGGGCACCCCGTCGTCGTAGGCGCTGCCCGGGAAGGCGGAGACCACCTCGCTGGCGGAGGCGCCGTCGTCGTCGGACACCACCTCGACCACCGTGTCGCCGTCCTGCCAGGCCAGATGCCAGGGCGCGCGGGACAGCAGGTAGACCGTGTGGTCGGAGACGGTCAGCTGATCGGCGCCGACCAGGGCGGCGGGGTCGAGCTGACCGTGCTGCTCGGTGACCACCAGCTCGCCCAGCGGACCGGCGATCCCGACCTGGAGCGTGTCGCCGTCGTCCTGCAGCCGGACGGAGGTGACCGACCAGCCCTCGGGGATCTCGGCCGGGGAGGTCCATCCCGCCTGGCGCATCCAGGCGAGGTACTCCTCGGTCGTGGACTCCTGGCCGCCGGTGGACACCGACATCGCGGGGGCGCCGACCTCGGTCTGGCCGAGCAGGGAGAGCGCCTCCTGCGGCTGGGCGGAGGGCGTCACGGCCGCGGGGCGACCGCCGAGCACGAACAGGCCGACCGCGACCACGCCGACCCCGGTGACCGAGCCGACCAGCACCCGGAGTCCGCGCCGGGCCGGGGCGATCTCCCCGGTGAGTGCGCCGTGACCGCTCAGCGCCGGCAGCCAGGAGGTCAGGCGGCTCGGCGGCGTGGTGACGGCGGCCGCGGGCTGCGCGGCCGCGCCGGCGGGTGGCGCGAAGCCGGTGGGCGCACAGCCCAGGGCCATCAGCCGGGCGGTCAGGTCGCCCTCGGGCCGGACGTCGCAGACCTGGGCCAGCATCCGGCGGGCGTGCCGGGCGTCGGAGAGCTCGGCGGCGCATCGGGGGCACCCGGCCACGTGGGACAGCGCGCGCTCGGTGGCGGCGGGGGTGAGCTGCCCGTCGACGAGGGCGCTGACCCGGTCGCCGAGGTGCCCGCCCAGCCCGCTCACCGGGCGACCGCCTCTGCGGACTCGATCTCCTCCAGGCCGGCGATCGTGCGCGGTGCACGGTGCTCCAGCGAGACCCGCAGCCGGGCTCGGGCGCGGTGGATCCTGGATCGGACGGTCCCCAGCTTGATGCCCAGGGTGACCGCGATCTCCTCGTAGGACAGTCCCTCGATGTCGCACAGCACGACGGCGGCGCGGTAGTCCGGCGGCAGCTCGTCCAGGGCGGCCTGGATGTCGACGTCCAGGTTCTCGTGCTCGAAGGCGCGCTCGGGCCGGTCGAGTCCCTCGGCCGCGGCGAACCGGTCGGACTCCTCCCCCATCGCGTCCATCCGGATCCGCTGCTTGCGGCGCGCGCCGTCCAGGAAGAGGTTGGTGGTGATCCGGTGCAGCCAGCCCTCGAAGGTGCCGGGGGTGTAGCTGGACAGCGAGCGGAACACCCGGATGAAGGTCTCCTGGGTGAGGTCCTCGGCGTCCTGCCGGTTGCCGGTCAGGCGGTAGGCCAGGCGGTACACGCGCGCCGAGTGCTCGCGCACGATGGACTCCCAGCTCGGGGGCTGCCAGTCCGGGTCGGGTGCCGTAGGGGCCAATCCACGTCCTTCGTCGAGGTCGTCCCGCACGATGCGGGGCGGGTACCAGTGTCGCAGGCGATCCGAGCCCGCGTCTTCTGGCAACGCGTGAGGACCCTGTGCAGTTCCCGGGCACTAGGCTGAGCCGGAGTTTCACCCCACACACCGCCGCGCACGCATCAGGAGGGCACCATCGCCACCGACAAGGCCTCGAGCTGGGTCTACGCCGAGGGCTTCGTGCCGGAGGACGACGTCCTGCTCCGGGCACGCGAGCGAGCCGCCGAGCTGGGCTGCACCGCGGTGGCGCCCGGGACCGGTGCGGCGCTGAGCGTGCTGGCGGCGGCGTCCACGGCCCGTGCGGTGGTGGAGCTGGGCACCGGCGCCGGGGTGTCCTCGATCCGGCTGCTGCGCGGGATGCCCGCCGACGGCGTGCTGACCACGATCGACGTCGAGGTGGAGCACCAGCGGGCCGCCAAGCAGGCCTTCGCCGAGGAGGGCGTCCGCCCCGCCCGGACCCGGACCATCTCGGGCCGGGCGCTCGACGTGCTCCCCCGGCTGACCGACGCGGCGTACGACCTGGTGTTCGTGGACGCCGACATCGAGAACTACCCGACCTACGTCCGTCAGGCAGTGCGGCTGCTGCGCCCCGGCGGGGTGCTGGCCGTCGACGACGCGCTGTGGCACGACCGGGTCGCGGACCCCGCCCGCCGGGACGAGGCGACCACCCTGGTGCGGGAGACCGGCCGGATCGTGCGCGAGGACGACGACCTGATCACCAGCCTGCTGCCGGTGGGCGACGGCCTGCTGGTGGCGGTCCGGCGCTGAGGCCGGACCGCCACCGCGAGGTCAGCGCAGTGCGCTCAGGTAGCTGAGCAGCAGGCGCGCGCCGTAGCCGGTCGCGCCCTCGGTGAGCTCGTGCTTGTCCGCGGCCGACCGCGCCGGACCGGCGATGTCCAGGTGCGCCCATGCGCGCGCGCCGGTGAACTCCCGGAGGAACAGCGCGGCGGTGATCGATCCCGCGCCGTACTTCAGGTCCTGGGCCACGTGCCGGAGGTCCGCCACGTCGGAGTGCGTCGCGTCGACGTAGTCCGGGACCAGCGGCATCTCCCACGCGGGCTCGCCCGAGACGTCCGCGGCGGCGCGCAGGGCGTCCACCAACGTCCGGTCGGTGCCGTAGAGCGCGGCGTGCTGCTTGCCCAGCCCGAGGCTGGCGGCGCCGGTCAGCGTCGCCACGTCGATCAGGACGTCCGGGTCGAGCGTCGCGTCGGCGAAGGCCAGCGCGTCGCCCAGCACCAGGCGGCCCTCGGCGTCGGTGTTCGCCACTTCGACCGTGCGGCCGCCGTACATCCGCAAGACGTCGGCCGGCCGGTAGCTGGCCGCGCCGAAGTGGTTCTCGGCCAGGGGCAGCACCGCGGTGACCCGGTGCGGGACCTGCGCCTGCGCGGCGCCGAGCACCGTGGCCAGTGCCACGGCGGCCCCGGCCATGTCGGTCTTCATGGTGACCATCGACTCGCGCGGCTTGATCGAGATGCCGCCGGTGTCGTAGGTGATGCCCTTGCCGACCACGACCACGTGCTTCGCGGTCGCCGCGGCGTCGGGCCGGTACTCGACGGTGACCAGACGCGGGGTGGAGGCCGACCCCGCGCCCACGGCCAGGATGCCGCCGAAGCCCTGAGCGGCCAGCTCCTTGGGGCCCAGCACGGTCACGGTCAGCCCGGCGGCCTGACCCAGCTCGGCGGCCCGATCGGCCATCCACGCGGGGTCCTTGATGCTGGAGGGCGTGTTCGCCAGGTCGCGGACCAGCCAGGTCGCGGTCGACCCGCGCACCGCCGTGGTCAGCGAGGCGGACGCCGCGGCGTCGTCCCGGCCGACCAGCACCAGCTCGGCGGCGGGCAGCTCGCGGTCCGGCACCGGGGCGCCGATCCTCTGCACCCGGTAGTTCGCCAGGAGGTAGCCCTCGGCCACGGCGCGCACCGACTCCGTCGACTCGGTGCCGACGGTGGTGAGCACCCGGCGCAGGCCACGGGTGGCCCGGGCCAGAGCGGCTCCGGCCCGGCGCAGGGCCGTCGGCGAGGAGTCCCCGACGCCGACCAGCACCACCCGGCGCGGCAGCGACTGCCAGGGCAGCGCCGCAGCGGCGGAGCCCACGGGACGGGGCAGCAGCAGCGTCCACGCCTCACCGGCGGCGCCGGTCAGACCGGCCCGCTCGGCCAGCTCGGCCAGGTCGACGCCGTAGCGGGCGGCGGCCTCCGCGGTCCCCTGCCGGGGCTGGAGGTCGGTGTCGTCCGGGGCGGCCGGGGCCACCGGGACGGCGACGGCGTCCACGTCCTGCGCGTCGAGCAGGGCCGAGGACGCGAACGAGCCCGGTGCCAGCGAGATCGCGGGCACCGGGCGTCCGATGCGCACAGAGGGGTGCGCGGGGGTGCGAGCCATGCGGCGTCGTCAGCTGACGACGGAGGTGAGTGCCTCGCCCAGCTCCTGCGCCTCGGTGGCGTTCAGCTCGACGACCAGTCGACCGCCGCCCTCGAGCGGAACCCGCATGACGATGCCGCGCCCCTCCTTGGTCACCTCGAGGGGACCGTCACCAGTCCTGGGCTTCATCGCGGCCATGCGTGGCTCTCCTTCTGCATCGGGAGCGAGTCGGCGCTCGGGGTCCGTGTGCGCTGCTCCGCGGACTGCGGAACGGCTCGCTCACGGGAACCGACTCGGTGGATGTCCAGCGCACAGTCTAGTTCACCGGACCGACTGGGTGAGGGGAGACCGCCGGTCAGCCTGCCGCGCTCCGCCTCACGGCGGCCACCCGGATGGCGGGACGAACCGCCAGATCTGCCAGAGCCAGACCACCTGCAACCCGAGCATCACGACCACCACCGCACCGGTCCATGCCCGGGCGGCCCACCGTGGCCGGGGCAGCACCCCGACCGTCGCCGCACCGAGCGGGAAGGCCAGCAGCAGGAACCGGGCCAGGCTGCTGCCGGGCTCGATCGCCGCGCAGAGGTACACCGAGTAGGCCGCACCCCAGGTCCACAGCTCGCCGCCGAGCCGCCGGGTCGAGGGGGCCGCCAGCACCACGACCAGCAACGCGATCACGCCCAGGCCGATCAGCGGCCAGGCCGACCCGAACCAGAACGGCAGGATGTAGCCCCACGCACCGAAGGGCGCGATGTCCCGGCTGCCGCGCCAGGCACCCTGGGTCTGCAGGTAGGCGTCCGGCACCCCGGTGACCCAGCCGCAGAGTAGCGGCCACAGCACGCCGGAGATCACGGACGCCAGCGCGAGCCCCGCCACGGCGAGCCAGGTCCGGGTGGGCAGGGCGCGGTGCTCGCGCCACCGGAGCCAGGCGTGCACCAGCACCACAGCCGCGATCGGCAGCGCCACCGCGCGGGTCAGCCCGAGCGCCAGCACGCCGGCCACGGCCCAGCCGTAGTGCCGGGTGACGATCGCCAGCAGGGTCAGCGCGATCAGCAGCAGCGCGAGCGACTCCGTGTACCCGACCTGCAGCACCACCGAGGTCGGGAACACGCTGACCAGCAGGACCGTGGCCAGCGGCAGACCCGGCCGGGCGGCGACCGCCCGGGGGGCACCCCGCTCGACCAGGCGGTGGATCACCGGCATGGCCGCCGCACCGAGCAGCAGGGCCACGGTCGGCGCGACCATCGCCCACGATCCGCCGGTCACCGTCATCACCGCCCGGACGATCAGCGGGAACAGCGGGAAGAACGCCCAGGCGTTCTGCGCGACCTGACCGTCGGCGCCGACCGGCAGGGTGCTCGGGTAGCCGCCCTCCGCGATCTGCCGGTACCAGGTCGCGTCCCACATCAGGCCGGTGTAGTCGGCGTAGCCCGGGTGCTCACCCGTCCAGCCGTTCTCGACCTGGTGCGCGGCAACCACCAGCAACGCGATCCCGGAGAACACCCGCGCGCCGGCGTAGACCGCCAGGCACTGCACCCACCACGGCCAACGGCGCGGGTTCACAGCAGCCCCCGGGTGGCGCGGGCCGGCGGGCGGTCACCCCGGATCGACGCGACCATGTCCACCGTGCGCCGGGTGGCCCGGACGTCGTGGGCGCGGAACACCCGGGCGCCGTGCCAGGCCGCGAGCGCGGTCGCCGCCAGGGTGCCCTCCAGCCGGTCCTCCGGCGGCAGGTCGAGCGTCTCCCCGACGAAGTCCTTGCGGGACAGCGCGACCAGCACCGGGTGCCCGAGCCCCACCAGCGCCTCGGTCCGGCGCACCAGATGCAGCGAGTGCCAGGTGTTCTTGCCGAAGTCGTGGGTCGGGTCGACCAGCACCGACTCCGCGGGGACACCGAGCGCCACCGCCCGGGCGGCCGCGGTCCGCAGGGTGTCCAGCACGTCGAGCAGCACGCCGTCCCGTGGGTCGGCGTCCGCCGGGGCGTCCGCGGGCAGCGGGTAGGCCACCCGGAACGGATCGGTCCGCGGCGCCAGTCCCCCGGTGTGCGAGCAGACCACGCCGAGCCCCCGCTCGGCGGCCACCTCGACCAGCTCCGGGTCGTGTCCGGCCCAGGTGTCGTTCAGCAGGTCCGCCCCGGCGTCGGCGGCGGCCCGGGCCACCTCGGCACGCCAGGTGTCCACGCTGACCAGCAGGTCGGGGTGCCGTCGGCGGATCCGTCCGACCAGCGGGACGACCCGGGCGATCTCCTCGGCCACGGTGACCTCGGGGCCGCGTCCGGCCCGGACGCCGCCCAGATCCACCAGGTCGGCGCCCTCGGACTCGGCCCGGGCCACCGCGGCGTCGGCACCGTCGTCGTCGTAGCGGGCGGCGGCGTAGAACGAGTCCGAGGTGCGGTTCACCACGGCCATCACCACCGGGTGCTCGGGGCCGAACCGCCGGCCGCGCAGGACCAGGTCGGTCCCGGTCATCCCTCGCGGTACGCCGCGTCGGCGGCGGCGTCCTGCTCGGTCTCCTGCTCCTCGCGGACCGCCTGCTCGGCGGCACGCAGCTCCGCACCACGCTCGGCGACGATCTGCACCGCCTCGGCGGGGTCGTCCACCAGCTTGATCAACGCCAGATCGGCCTCGGAGATCATCCCGCGGTCCAGCACCGGCCCGCGGGCCCAGTCCAGCAGCCCCTGCCAGTACTCGGTGCCGACCAGCACGATCGGGAACTCGACCACCTTGTGCGTCTGCACCAGGGTCAGCGCCTCGAACAGCTCGTCGAAGGTGCCGAAGCCGCCGGGCAGCACGATGAAGCCCTCGGCGTACTTCACGAACATCGTCTTCCGGGCGAAGAAGTAGCGGAAGTTCACCCCGAGGTCGACCCAGGGGTTCATCCCGTGCTCGAACGGCAGCTCGATGCCCAGGCCGATCGACAGCCCGCCCGCCTCGGAGGCGCCCTTGTTCGCGGCGGACATGATGCCCGGGCCGCCACCGGTGATCACCGCGTACCCGGCCTCGACCAGGCGGCGACCCACCTCCTCGGCCAGCGCGAAGTCCGGGTGCTCCGGCTTGACGCGGGCGGAGCCGAACACGCTGACCGCGGGGCCGACCTCGGCCAGGGCGCCGAAGCCCTCCACGAACTCGCTCTGGATCCGCATCACCCGCCAGGGGTCGCCGTGCAGCCAGTTCGCGCCGTCACCGCCGGCGAGCAGTCGCTGATCGGTGGTCGTCGTCGGGATCTGGTCCCGGCGCAGCAGCACCGGACCTTTGCGATAGCCGGAACCGGGGACGGAGATGCCGTCGTCGCTCATGGCCCCGACTGTACGGGTCGGGGCTCAGGCGGTCAGCCAGGCCCGCAGCGCGTCCCGGCACTGGTCCAGCTGCTGCACCGGCAGGCGCTCGTCGTCCTTGTGCGCCAGCAGCGGATCGCCCGGCCCGAAGTTCACCGCCGGGACGCCGAGCGCGGAGAACCGGGCGACATCCGTCCAGCCGTACTTGGGCGCCGGCACTCCCCCGGTCACCGCCAGCACGGCGGCGGCGAAGTCGGCGGCCACCGGGTCGTCCAGACCCGGACGGGCCCCCGCGGCCGAGTCGGTGACCCGCACCTCGAAGCCGTCGAACAGCTCGCGGACGTGCGTCGCGGCCTGCTCCACCGTGCGGGAGGGGGCGAAGCGGTAGTTCACGGTGACCACGGTGCGGTCCGGGATGACGTTGGTGGCGATCCCGCCGGAGATCAGCACCGCGTTCAGGCCCTCGCGGTAGACCAGCCCGTCGACCTCGATCTCCGCCGGGGTGTAGGCGGCCAACCGGTTCAGCACGGTCGCGGCGTCGTGGATCGCGTTCCGGCCGGTCCACGCGCGGGCGGAGTGGGCGGCGACCCCGGTGACCTCGATCTCCGCGCGCAGGGTGCCGTTGCAGCCGCCCTCCAGCCCGGCGTCGGTCGGCTCGCACAGCACCGCGAAGTCGGCGGCCAGCCACTCCGGGTGGTTCCGGGCGATCCGGCCCAGGCCGTTCAGCGACGCGTCGACCTCCTCGTGGTCGTAGAACACCCAGGTGAGGTCCCGGCTCGGCTCGGTGAGCTCGGCGGCCAGCGCCAGCTGCACCGCCACGCCACCCTTCATGTCCACCGTGCCGCGGCCCCAGAGGATCCCCTCGTCCAACCGGGTCGGGAGGTTGCCTGCGACCGGGACCGTGTCGAGGTGCCCGGCGATCACGACCCGGCTGGCCCGGCCCAGGGTCGTCCGGGCCACCACCGCGTCGCCGTCCCGGTCCACGCTGAGGTGCGGGAGCGTCCGGAGCGCCGACTCCACCGCGTCGGCCAGTGCCCGTTCCTCGCCGCTGACCGACCGCAGGTCGCACAGCCGGGCGGTCAGGGTGGTCAGGTCGGCGGTCAGGTCCAGCTCGGCGGGGCTCATGGCCCCCGACCCTAGACCGGATGCCCCGTAGGCTTTCGCCCATGACCGACATGCGTACCGCCTGGGGCTGGGGACTGGCCACGATCGCGACCGACGGCAGCGTCCTGGACACCTGGTACCCGGCGCCCGCCCTCGGTGAGCCCTCGGACGACGGTGCCGGGCCCTCGCTGCTCGCGGGTGAGGGCGAGGACCCGCTGCGTGGCGTGCGGATCGAGGCCGTGCGCACGGTGATCGACCTGGACACCGCCCCGGCGACCACCGCCGACGCCTACCTCCGCCTGCACCTGCTGTCGCACCGCCTGGTCCGGCCGCACGGGATGAACCTGGACGGGATCTTCGGGGTGCTGCCGAACGTGGTGTGGACCGACCGCGGCCCGTGCGCGGTCGACGGGTTCGAGGACGTGCGCGGACGGCACCTGGTCTCCGGCCAGCGGATCAGCGTCTTCGGCGTGGACAAGTTCCCGCGGATGGTCGACTACGTGCTGCCCACCGGGGTGCGGATCGCGGACGCGGACCGGGTCCGGCTCGGCGCGCACCTGGCCACCGGCACCACCGTGATGCACGAGGGCTTCGTGAACTTCAACGCCGGGACGCTCGGCACCTCCATGGTCGAGGGCCGGATCTCGGCCGGCGTGGTGGTCGGCGAGGGGTCGGACATCGGCGGCGGCGCCTCGATCATGGGCACCCTGTCCGGCGGCGGCCGCGAGGTGGTGTCGATCGGCGAGCGGTCCCTGCTCGGCGCCAACGCCGGTCTGGGCATCGCGCTCGGCGACGACTGTGTGATCGAGGCCGGGCTCTACGTCACGGCGGGCACCAAGGTGACGATCGTCGGTGACGGTCGGGTGGTGAAGGCGCGCGAGCTCTCCGGCGTGAACGGTCTGCTGTTCCGCCGCAACTCGCTGACCGGCGGGGTCGAGGTCGTGGCCCGGAGCGGCAGCGGCATCACGTTGAACGCGGCGCTGCACGCGAACTGATGGCGGCCCGGCGTTCCCGTCTCGGCTGTGCCGCCCTGACCGCACTGGTCCTGCTGGTCGCGGTGGTCGGCGCGGCGGTCTGGCTGATCCGCCAGACCGGGGCCCCGGACACCGCGAGCAACCGCTGCGTGGCCGAGAGCGACGGCACATCCTGGGAGCTGTCCGCCGCCCAGGCGGACAACGCCGCGCTGATCGCCGTGACCTCGATGCAGCGCGGGATGCCCGCCCGCGCAGCGACGATCGGCCTGGCGACCGCGCTGCAGGAGTCGCGGCTGATCAACATCGACTACGGCGACCGGGATTCGGTCGGGCTGTTCCAGCAGCGGCCCTCCCAGGGCTGGGGCACCGTGGAGCAGATCATGGACCCGGTGTACTCGACCGGGAAGTTCTACGACGGGCTGGCCGACGTGGCCGGGTACACCGACATGGCCGTCACCGAGGCGGCCCAGGCGGTCCAGCGCTCGGCGTTCCCGGACGCCTACGCCCAGCACGAGCCACGCGCGCGGGCGTGGGCCTCGGCCCTCACCGGGTGGTCCACCGCCGCGCTCACCTGCGACCTGTCGACCCCGGAGCAGCCCGGGTCGGGCGACGCCTTCGGCACCCGGGTGCAGCGGGACTTCGCCGGGACGGTGCTGTCGTCCACCGACGGGTCCGCCGACGGGAGCCGGCTGCTGCTGTCGACCGACGCGCTCGCCGCGGCCTCCGGCGCCGAGGCGAGCCGATCCGGCTGGGCGGTGGCGCAGTGGGCGGTCGCGGTGGCCGCCGAGCAGCAGGTGGTCGGGGTCCAGGTCGGCGACCGGCTCTGGGACCGGGCCGGCGACGGCTGGGCGACCGCCGCCGACTCGCTCCCGGCGGGAACGGTGGCGGTCACCCTGGCCGGTCAGCGCTCCGACGGGTCCACGTAGTCACGCTGCTGGGAGCCGGTGTACACCTGGCGCGGACGACCGATCTTGGTCTTCGGGTCCAGCATCATCTCCCGCCACTGCGCGATCCAGCCGGGCATCCGGCCGAGCGCGAACAGCGGGGTGAACATCGACTCGTGGAAGCCCATCGCCTTGTAGATCAGGCCGGTGTAGAAGTCGACGTTCGGGTAGAGCTTGCGCGAGACGAAGTAGTCGTCGTTGAGCGCGATCTCCTCGAGCGTCCGGGCGATGTCGAGCAGTTCGTCGTCCTTGCCCAGTGCGGACAGCACGGCGTCCGCGCTCTCCTTCACGATGGCGGCACGGGGGTCGTAGTTCTTGTAGACCCGGTGCCCGAAGCCCATCAGCCGGACGCCCTGCTCCTTGTCCTTCACCCGGCGCATGAAATCGGTGGCGTCCCCGCCGTTGTCCTTGATCTCGGCCAGCATCCGCAGCACCGACTCGTTCGCGCCGCCGTGCAGCGGGCCGGACAGCGCGTTGATCCCGGCCGCGACCGAGGCGTACAGGTTCGCGTGCGCCGAGCCGACCTGACGGACCGTGCTGGTCGAGCAGTTCTGCTCGTGGTCGGCGTGCAGGATCAGCAGCTTGTCCAGCGCCCGCACCACGGTCGGGTCGATGTCGTACTGCTGGTACGGCACCGCGAAGGTCATCCGCAGGAAGTCCTCCACGTACCCCCGGGAGTAGTCCGGGTACAGCAGCGGCTCGCCGCGGGAGGTGCGGTGCAGGTACGAGGTGATGGTGCGGGTCTTGGCCAGCAGCAGCACGGTCGCCAGCTCCACCGCCTCCTGGTCGAACGGGTCCAGCGACTCCGGGTAGAAGGTCGCCAGCGCGTTGATCGCCGAGCTCATCACGGCCATCGGGTGCGCACCGGAGGGGAAGGTCCCCATGAAGGTGCGGAAGTTCTCGTGCACGAAGGTGTGCCGGTTCACCCGCTCGACGAACCCCTCGAGCTCGTCCGGGGTGGGCAGCTCCCCGTTGAACAGCAGGTAGGCGACCTCGAGGAAGGAGGAGTTCTCCGCCAGCTGGTCGATCGGGTACCCGCGGTAGCGCAGGATGCCGGCGTCGCCGTCGATGTAGGTGATCTGCGACTCGCAGGACGCGGTGTTCATGAAGCCCGGGTCGACGGTGACCAGGCCGGTGTCGCGCAGCAGCGAGGAGACCTCGATGCCGGAGTTGCCCTCGGTGGCGGGGACCACCGGCAGATCGCGGGCGTTGCCGTCCACGGTCAACTGCACGGTCGCGGGGTCGGACATGGCGCTCCTCCTCGGGCGGGGGTGGTGTTCAGGGGTGGATCACCCAGAGCGGGGTACGGCTGCGGCTACGGTGCGGCGCCTCGCCCGAGGGCCGGGGATGCGACCCGCCAGCACCGTACGTGACGTGCGGCGCGGCGACCATCCCGAGGGGAGACGGCGAGGTGTGACCCGCCTCACACGGTGGCGAGTCGGGCGGCCGCCGTGGCGATCCGCTCGTCGGTGGCGGTCAGCGCCACCCGCACGTGCTGCGGCGCGCCGTAGAACGCACCGGGCGCGACCAGGATCCCGAGCCCGGCCAACCGTTCGACCGTCGCCCAGCAGTCCTCCCCCGCGGTCACCCACAGGTAGAGGCCCGCCTCGGAGCCGTCCAGCCGCAGACCGGTGCCGGTCAGCGCGGGCAGCAGGGTCGCCCGGCGGGCGCGGTAGACCTCCCGCTGCGCGGCCACGTGCGCGTCGTCGCCCAGGGCCACCGTCATCGCGGCCTGCACCGGGCCGGGCACGATCATCCCGGCGTGCTTCCGGGTCGCCAGCAGAGCCGCGACCAGCTCCGGGTCCCCCGCGGTGAACGCCGCACGGTAGCCCGCCAGATTGGACTGCTTGGACAGCGAGTAGAGGACCAGCAGGCCGCGGTGGTCGCCGTCGGTCACCCGCGGGTCGAGCAGGCTCGGCACCCCGTCGGAGGCCCAGGGCTCGGCCCACGGCAGTTCGGCGTAGCACTCGTCCGAGGCGACGACCGCACCGACCGCACGGGCGGCCTCGACCACCGCGCGCAGCTGGTCCACGCCCAGCACCGAACCGTCCGGGTTGCCGGGTGAGTTCAGCCAGACCAACCGGACCTTCGGACCCTCCGGTCCGGTCAGCACGGCCACCGGGTCGGTGGTCGGCACCGGGGTCGCGCCGGCCAGGCGGGCGCCGACGTCGTAGGTCGGGTACGCGGCGGCCGGGTGCAGCACCAGATCACCGGCGCCCGCTCCGAGCAGCGCGGGTAGCAGGGCCACCATCTCCTTGGAGCCGACCGTGGGCAGCACCCCCGCCGGGTCCAGGCCCGGCACACCGCGCCGACGGTCGAACCAGTCCGCGACGGCGGCCCGCAGCGCCGGGGTGCCCCAGGTCTGCGGGTAGCCCGGGGAGTCCGCGGCGTCGGCCAGCGCCCGGCGCAGCAGCTCCGGGGTCGGATCGACCGGGGTGCCCACCGACAGGTCGACGATGCCGTCCGGGTGCGACCGGGCGCGGTCGGCGAACGGGGTGAGGGTGTCCCAGGGGAAGTCCGGCAGCGCGGCGGTGAACAGGCCCATCAGTCGCCGTGCACCTGCAGCGGGAGGGTGGCGATCACCGGGTGGTCCTTGTCGATCTGACCCATCTTGGCCGCACCGCCGGGCGACCCGACGCCGTCGAAGAACTCGACGTTCGCCTTGTAGTAGTCGGCCCACTGCTCCGGGACGTCGTCCTCGTAGTAGATCGCCTCCACCGGGCAGACCGGTTCACAGGCGCCGCAGTCCACGCATTCGTCGGGGTGGATGTACAGCGAGCGCTTGCCCTCGTAGATGCAGTCGACCGGGCACTCCTCGATGCAGGCCTTGTCCTTGACATCCACACAGGGCTGGGCGATCACATAGGTCACGACTTGTCCTCCGCACGCCCCGCGACTGCCGGGCGGTTGCACAATCCTTCAGGTCAGCTCGGCCTAGTATCGCTCACCTGCACGGTCGGTGACGCGGCGAGGAGGCACCATGAGCGACGGCCCCTGGCGGAGCTGGCCGGTGGGCGCCCGCGCGATGGTCCGGCGACGGCTGCCCGAGGGCGACACCCACCTGTTCACCGACGTGGTCGGCGACCTGGTCGAGGTCGACGACCACGGTGTGCTGCTCCGCACCCGGCGGCACGGCGACGTGCGGGTGCCGGGGTCGGAGATCGCCCTCGGCAAACTCGTCCCCCGGCCGCGCCGCTGACTCAGCCCGCCGGTGCGGCCGTCGCCGGGTCGGCGCCGCAGATCACCTTGTTCTGCGCCTTGTACCGCCAGGACAGGTTGTCGGTGCCCTGCACCTCGCCGTTGAGCGAGACCGTCCGGGTCACGCTGATACTGAAGCCCGGGTTGCCCGCGGACGACGCCGAGCAGGTCGGCGAGGTGTTGTACACCGTCGTCGGCGAGACCACGTTGGTCTTCGCCCCGGAGCTGATCGACACCTCGTAGTACGGGGTGCTCCACAGCCGGACCCAGGTCTTGCCGTCCGCGACGTAGGCCTGCACCAGCACCCCGTAGGGCGTGGTGTTCTTCCACTTCATGTCGATCGACCCGGTGTACAGCGTCGCCTCGCGACCGGCCGGGTAACGGGTGAACCACTCGGAGTGCGGGGTGTGCTCCACGTCCTCCATCCCGGCCTCGAACGCGGCGTTGAAGGTGGTGGTCGACAGCTGCGACAGGCCACCGCCCCAGGCGTCCGAGTGCTCGCCGTTCACGATCGCGCCGGCCTGGACGAACCCGTGCGCGGCGTCGATCGGGCCGAGCGCCTCGGTCAGGGAGAAGGTCTCCCCCGGCCGGATCAGGGTGCCGTTGATCGCGGCGGCGCCGGCGGTGATGTTCTGGGTCCGCTTCGGCTCACTGGTCAGCGGGGTGGAGAACTCCGAGATCGCCGACGTCACGCCCAGCGCCTGCAGCGCCTCCGTGCTCTGCGACGGGTCGGACTCCACCAGCTCGACGGCCGCGGTCCGCTCGGAGGTGCTCTCCGCCGCCGTCGCCACCGCCGTGCCCACCGTGGCCGGGTCCAACGTCGTCCCCGGGGTGCCCGGCACGATCACCGGTGCTCCGTCCTGGAACTGGAAGGTCGCGTCCGCCGCGGTGGTCAGCAGATCGGACGTCCGCGTCACCACCTGGTTCACCAGCGACGCGCCGTCCATCTGCAGCACCAGCTCGGACTCCTGCGGCACGAACGACGCCGCGCCGACCAGCACGTCCACCGGCAGCTCCGCCGACTGGTCCGCGACACTCACGGTCACCGGCCCCGACACCACCGCGCTCGCCACGTCCCGGACCACCCGGTCGACCTCGTCCTGGGTGATGGTCGGGGCCACGGTGTCGCTCGGCAGCTCGATCGGCAGCGCCTCGGTCAGCCAGCCGTCCTCCAGCGTGCTGCGCGCGCCCTCGGCGTCCAGCGACCAGCCGTCGACCGCGGCGACGCCCTGCGGCGCTCCGTCGACGAACACCACCGACCCGTCCACCGGCTCCAGCATCAGCACGCCGGCCAGGTCCTGCACCGCGGCGTCCAGCGCCTGCTCGTCCACGGCGGTCACCGGCTGCTCCTCGCCACCACCGGCCAGGTGCTGCCACATCCGCTGCGGGCGCAGATCGATGCCGGTCAGCGCGTCCACGGTGGCGTCCACGTCGAGCCTGAGCCCCGCCGTCGCCGGGTCCAGGGTCCCGCTGACCTCGCGGGCGGTGACCGTGATCGGCTGCGAGGAGCGCGCGGCCAGGCCGTCGGTCAGGGCGGTCCGGGCGTCGGCGGCGGACATCCCGCCGACCTCGATCCCGGCGACCGTGGTCCCTCGCGGCACGCGGTCGGCCAGCGCGTACGCGCCACCGACGTAGGCGCCGCCCAGCACCACGAGCACTCCGGCGACGATCAACACCGGACGCCACCAGCGACGGTTCCGGGTGGGCTCGGACTCGAAGACGTCCAGCGGAGACCCCTCCTCCGGGGTGCCGGCTGCGGCGACGGGGGTCGCCGCGGTCATGGGTGCCGCTGTGGTCGTGGGCGTCGCCGCGGTGGTCGTGGGCGTCGCCGCGATCTCGGTCGTGGCGGCGGTCGCGGGCATCGCAGCGGTCGCGGGCGCCGCGTCGGCGGCGGGTGCGGTGGCGGGCGGTGTGTTCGGGCTCTCGGTGGACCCGGGCGTGACCGGAGCGTCGGCGGGGGTCGCCGAGGCGCTGTCGGACGCAGAGCGGGCATCCACCTCGGCCGCTGCCGCGGCCGCCGCGGCGGCGAGGGCCGCGGCCGCCCGCGTGCGCGGGTCACCGGCGGGGTCCACCGGGGTGCTGCGCGTGCGCGTGTCGTCGGACGCCGGGACAGCGGTCCGCGCCGGGGTCTCGGCGACCGGGGACGCGTCGATCGGTTCCGGCGAGGAGCTCGGCGCCGGTGTGGGCGCCGGCTCTACCGCGGGCGCCGGTTCTGCCGCAGGCGCCGGCTCGGTCTCCGGCTCGCGGGAGTGCTCGGACTCGCGAGAGGGCTCGGACTCGCGGGGCAGCTCGCCGTCGCCGGCCGTGGGGCGCTCGGACTGGTCCGCACCGGTCCCATCGGCACCGGTCGCGACGGCGCCCCGCCCCTCAGCGCCGGGCTCGTCCGCACCGACCGTGCCTGCAACGGGTACGTCGGAACCGGACTTGTCGGCACCAGGCCCGTCGTCGCCAGGCCCGTCGGAACCGGACTTGTCGGCACCAGGCTCGACAGCACCGGGCTCGCTCGCGGACACGTCGGCCGGCACGATCGTCTCGGCATGCGGGTCGGCCGCGTCGTCGACCACGTCCTGGACCACCGGGTCCTGCCGAGTGGCGGCATCCGCCTCCGTCGGCGTCGGGCTGTTCGGGCTCACCGGAGCGGCGTCGTCCGCCTGCTCCCGCGCCGCGTCGGGGGTGGTGTCCTCCGGCGCGTTGCCCTCCGAGTTCCCCTGGCCCATTCGGTGGTCCCTTCTCACAGGAGTGGCCCGCAGCCGCGGGCACAGTGGCCGATTCTACGGGCCCTTTCCGACAACCCGCCGCGCATTTCGTGGCCGCACGGTGCGGTTCGAGTGGATTGTGACGAATTCAGCGCAGCGGGTGCACCCGGCGGCGCAGATGCACCAGGGCCCCGGCGTCGGAGCGCCCCTCGCGGACGGCCAGCACGTCGCCCAGCACCAGGTCGTGGTCCCCGGCGGGCACGATCTGCCGGGTCCGGCAGTCCACCCAGGCGGAGGCCCCGTCCACCCAGGCGGCACCGGACTCGGGTGCCCGGTGATGTGGCACCCGGCTGAGCTGTCCGATCACCGGGCGGCCCGGCGATGCCAGCCAATCCGCGATCGGCGCCTGGTCGTCGGCGAGGATGCTCAGTCCCCAGGTGTCCACCTGGTCCAGCGCGTCCCGGATCCGGCTGTCGGCGTGCAGGCTGACCACGATGATCGGCGGGTCCAGCGACGCCGAGAGCACCGAGGACACCGTGGCCGCGTGATCCGCGTCCTTCCACCGGGTCGACAGCACGGTCACACCGCCGGGCAGCCGCGCCATCGCGGTCCGGAACAGGTCGGGGTCGACCGGCATCAGGCGATCCGGCGCCGCAGCGGCTGGTCACTGAACCAGCGTGCGGGCAGCGCCAGGACGGCCATCACCACCACGACGGCACCGCCCAGCCAGTACCAGCCCCAGTGGTCGGCACCCGGGACCAGCACGTCGCCGCCGGGACCGTACTGGGACAGAACGCCGAGGGTGAGCAGCAGCACCGCCAGGTAGACCAGGAGAGATGCCCGGCCGACCGCGGCACGCAGTCCGACCGCCGAGGTGAACACCAGGGCGAGCGCGAGGACCAGCCCCCACGGATGGCTCGAACGGTGCAGCACGGTGCCGGAGACACCGACCACGAGGCCGAGCAGCAGGACGCCGAGCAGGCGGAGGAGTGCACGCACGCGGGTCAGGCTACGGCGTCCGCCTGAGCGGCGGGCACCGGCGCGGTCCGCTCCGGGTCGGCCCACTCGTAGCGTTCGACCGGCAGCACCGGGGCCAGCGCGCCGTTCGACAGCGCGTAGCAGCCGACGACGGCCGGACCGTCCAGCGCGGTGACCGCCTGGACCTGGGTGGCGTGCGCGGCCAGAGCGGCCAGCAGCGCGGACCGGACCGGGGCGACCGGGACCGTGAAACCGGCGCCCGGAGCGGTGCGGGCCATGGCGGGGAGCACACCCGTGGGGTCGGGCAGGCTGAACGGGCCCTGCCGGGTGGTCGACGGCGCGGCGTGCTCGGCGATCAGCTGGGCGACGAGGGGGTCCTCCGCGAGCGCGGACCGCGCGGACCGCAGCTCGGCGGCGTCGTCGACCGCCCAGGCGAGCGCCGGGGCGTCGTCGCCGAGCAGCTCCGTCGCGCGCAGAACGATCCGGTGGGCGCGGAGGTGATCGGGGTGCCCGTACCCGCCTCCCGGCTCGTCGGCGACCAGCAGGTCCGGCCGGCGCTCCCGCAGCCAGGCCGCGAGCCGCCCCGCGGTCTCGTCGAGCTCGGCGGCGACCAGGGCACCCTCGGGCAGATCCGCGGCCGCGCCGGCGGCGGACAGCCCGTCGATCCACGCCATCCCGGAGTCGACGTAGCGGCGGTCCGGTCCCGGCAGCTGGTCGAGGAACACCTGCGCCGCTCCGCCGAGCGCTCGCATGGCCGTGGCGATCTCGGCCTCGCGGTGCCGGGCCAGTGCCGGGCCGTCGCCCTCCAGAGCATGGTGCTCGGCGCCGATCACCTCGCCACGCTCACCGCGGGTGCAGGTGACCACCGTCGCCGGCAGCCCGGCCGCGGCCGCGGTGGCGAGCAGAGCGCCCGAGGTGAGGGTCTCGTCGTCGGGGTGCGCATGCACCGCCACGACCCCCCCACGAGAGCTCTGCCCGCTCATGGGGCTACGACTTCTTGTTGCGCGCGACGATCCGGGCGCGCTCGGACTGGTCGAGCACCACCTTGCGGATCCGGACCACCTCGGGAGTGACCTCGACGCACTCGTCCTCACGCGCGAACTCCAGCGACTCCTCGAGGGTCAGGTGCCGCGGCGGCACCAGGTTCTCGAAGTTGTCGGCGGTGGCGGACCGCATGTTGGTGAGCTTCTTCTCCTTGGTGATGTTGACGTCCATGTCCTCCGCGCGGGAGTTCTCGCCGACGATCATGCCTTCGTAGACCTCTTGCGTGGGGTCGACGAAGAAGGAGCCGCGCTCCTGCAGGTTGATCATGGCGAACGGCGTCACCACACCGGCGCGGTCGGCGACCAGCGACCCGGCGACCCGGGTCTCGATCGCACCGGCCCACGGCTCGTAGCCCTCGGCGAGCGAGGAGGCGATGCCGGTGCCGCGGGTGTCGGTGAGGAAGCGGGTCCGGAAACCGATCAGGCCGCGGGCCGGGACCAGGAACTCCATCCGCACCCAGCCGGTGCCGTGGTTCGACATGGTCTCCATCCGGCCCTTGCGCTGGGCCAGGAGCTGGGTCACGGCGCCCAGGTACTCCTCGGGGACGTCGATCGTCATCCGCTCGACCGGCTCGTGCACCTTGCCGTCGATCTTCTTGGTGACCACCTGCGGCTTGCCGACGGTCAGCTCGAAGCCCTCCCGGCGCATCTGCTCGACCAGGATGGCCAGCGCCAGCTCACCACGGCCCTGCACCTCCCAGGCGTCCGGGCGCTCGGTCGGCAGCACCCGGAGCGAGACGTTGCCGATCAGCTCCTTGTCCAGGCGGTCCTTCACCTGGCGCGCGGTGACCTTGTGGCCCTTGCCGCCCTTGCCGGCCAGCGGGGAGGTGTTGATCCCGATGGTCATGGAGATCGCCGGGTCGTCCACGGTGATCAGCGGCAGCGGCTGCGGGTTGTTCGGGTCGGTCAGGGTCTCACCGATGGTGATGTCCTCGATGCCCGCGACCGCGACGATGTCGCCGGGGCCGGCCTGGTCGGTGGGGACCCGCTCCAGCGCCTTGGTCTCCAGCAGCTCGGTGATCCGCACGTTCTGCATGGTGCCGTCGGCCCGGGCCCAGGCCACGGTCTGGCCCTTGATCAGGGTGCCGTTGAAGATGCGCAGCAGCGCCAGACGACCCAGGAACGGCGAGGCGTCCAGGTTGGTGACGTGCGCCTGCAGCGGCGCGCCCTCGGTGTAGGTCGGGGCCGGGATCTTCTCCAGGATGGTGGCGAACAGCGGTTCCAGGTTCTCGCTGTCCGGCAGGCCGCCGTCGGCGGGCTGGGTCAGCGATGCGCGACCGGCCTTGGCGGCGGCGTACACCACCGGCACGTCCAGGATCGCGTCCAGGTCCAGGTCCTCGACCTCGTCGTGCAGGTCGGAGGCCAGGCCCAGCAGCAGGTCGGTGGCCTCGCCGACGACCTCGGTGATCCGGGAGTCCGGACGGTCGACCTTGTTCACGACCAGGATCACCGGCAGCTTGGCGGCCAGCGCCTTGCGCAGCACGAACCGGGTCTGGGGCAGCGGACCCTCGGAGGCGTCCACCAGGAGGACGACGCCGTCGACCATGGACAGGCCGCGCTCGACCTCGCCACCGAAGTCGGCGTGACCCGGGGTGTCGATCACGTTGATCGTGATGCCGCCGGCGTGACCCGCCGCGGCCGCCGCGGGACCGGAGTACCGGACCGCGGTGTTCTTCGCGAGGATCGTGATGCCCTTCTCGCGCTCCAGATCACCGGAGTCCATCGCCCGCTCGTCGACGTGCGAGTGCTCGCCGAACGCGCCGGACTGCCAGAGCATGGCGTCGACGAGGGTGGTCTTGCCGTGGTCGACGTGGGCGACGATCGCGACGTTACGCAGGTCGCCGCGCACGCTGGTGCCGGAAGGCACGGACATAGAAGGTTTCCGATCCGGAGAGTGGGTGTGGGGGCGCAGCGTCGTCGAGCGCCGATCGATTCTACGCGCACGCGCCCATGCGGCGCGGAGGCGTTCGTCACGCTCCGCGTCGCATGGGCGTCAGTGCTGGTGGGGACTCAGATGGAGTCGGTGTGACGCTTCGGAGAGGCGCCCTGGGTGAACTCGGAGTACGACTCGCCCGCGTCCTTGGGCGCCAGACCCAGCGCGATGGCCTCCTCGGCGGCGGCCTGCTCCAGCAGCCGGTCGCGAGTCTCGCGGCGCAGCTTCTGCTCGGCCGGGTTCGGCACCGGCACGGCCGCCAGCAGGCGCTGGGTGTACAGCTCCTTCGGCTCACGCAGGATCTCCTGGCGGGAGCCGATCTCGACCAGATCACCGTGGTTCAGCACCGCGATCCGGTTGGACAGGATCTCCACCACCGCGAGGTCGTGGCTGATGAACAGGCAGGCGAAGCCGTACTCGTTCTGCAGCTGCTGGAACAGCTCCAGCACGCGGGCCTGCACCGACACATCGAGCGCCGAGGTCGGCTCGTCGGCGATCAGCAGCTTGGGCGACAGGGCCAGCGCACGGGCGATGCCGACGCGCTGACGCTGCCCGCCGGAGAGCTCGTGCGGGTAGCGGTTCCGCATCGCACGGGGCAGGTTCACCTGGTCCAGCAGATCCTCGACCCGCTTGTTGAGCTCGGCGCCCTCGGCGATCTTGTGCAGCTTGAGCGGCTCGCCGATGGACTCGCCGATCGGCATCCGGGGGTTCAGCGAGGAACCGGGGTCCTGGAAGACGATCGACACGTCCTGGCGGACCGAACGCAGCTCCTTGGGCTTCACCCCGCCCAGCTCGACGCCGTTGACCTTGAGCGAGCCCCCGGCGACCGGCAGCAGACCGACCGCGGCACGGCCGACGGTGGTCTTGCCCGAACCGGACTCGCCCACCAGGCCGACGACCTCGCCCTTGCCGATGTTCAGGGTCAGGCCGTTGATCGCCCGGAACGCCGGCACCCGGCCACGGCCGGGGTACTCGATGATCAGGTCCTTCGCCTCGAGCGCGAACTCGGTGAAGGTCTGGGCGGCGGCCGGGGCGGCGGGCTCGCTGACGTGCACGACCCCCTCCTCCACGGCGACCGGGTGCTCCCCGTGCAGGCCCTGGGCGGCGTAGGTCTCCGACCCGAGGTGCGGCACCGCGTCCAGCAGCTGGCGGGTGTACGGGTGCTCCGGACGGTTGAAGATCGCGTCCGAGGTGCCGGCCTCGACCACGCGGCCGTTCTTCATCACCATCACGCGGTCCGACAGATCCGCGACCACGCCCATGTCGTGGGTGATCAGGACGATGCCGGAGTCGATCCGGTTCCGCAGGTCGCGCATCAGCTTGAGGATCTCGGCCTGCACGGTGACGTCCAGCGCCGTGGTCGGCTCGTCGGCGATCAGCAGCTTCGGGTCGCAGGCCAGCGCCTGGGCGATCATGGCGCGCTGACGCTGACCGCCGGACAGCTGGTGCGGGTACTTGTCGACCGAGCCCTCGGGGTCCGGGATGTCGACCAGGCTGAGCAGCTCGATCGCCCGGGCCCGGGCCTGCTTCGGGGACATCTCGAAGTGCACCCGCAGCGTCTCGGCGATCTGGAAGCCGATCGTGTACACCGGGTTCAGGGCGGTCATCGGCTCCTGGAAGATGACCGCGACCTCCTTGCCGCGCACCGAGGACAGCTGCTTGTGGTTCAGGCCGAGCAGCTCCTTGCCCGCCAGCTTGGCGGAGCCGCTGGCCCGGCCGTTCGCGGGCAGCAGGCCGATCAGGGACATCGACGACTGCGTCTTGCCGGAGCCCGACTCACCCACGATGGCGAGCACCTCGCCCGGACGGACGTCGTAGCTGACGTCGATCGCGGCGGGGAACCACTCGCCGTCCACGAAGAACTCGACCGACAGGTCGCGCACCTCGAGGATCGGGGCCTTGCCGGCCGGCTGCGCGGGGACGCCGGCAGCGGTGGTGTCAGTGGTCACGGGTGTGGTCCTTCCGTGTGGCGCGGTGTCCGCCGGTCAGGCGGGCTCCCTGCGACTCGGTGTCCGGCCGGTCTGCGACGATGGCCGCATGAGTGCGGCTGACAGCTCGGCAGATGTGATGGTGTTCCGGCCGGTGTTCGGCCGGGTCCTGGCTGTGGTGGTGATCGTGCTCTGCGCTGCGGGCGCGATCTCCGGTCTGGTGGCGGATGCCGGGGCCACGCTGCGGTTCCTGCCGCTGCTGGCCCTGCTCGGCACCGCGGTGTGGGCCGCGTACTGGCGCCCCGCGGTGGTGGTCACCCCGGCCGCCGTCGAGCTGCGGAACGTCACCCGCACCGTCGAGCTGCCGTGGCCGGCGGTCCAGCGGATCGACACCCGCTTCGCGCTGACCCTGCACACGCCCTACGGCCAGTACGCCGCGTGGGCCGCGCCCGCGCCGGGCCGCGCCCAGGTCCGACTGTCCGGCCCGGCCGACGTGCGCGACCTGCCGTCCTCGACCTACGGCGCCGGTGGCACCGTCCGGGCCGGGGACCTGGCCTCGACCGGTTCCGGCCAGGCCGCCCTGCTGGTCCGTGCCCGCTGGGAGGCGCTGCGCGACGCCGGCGTGCTGAACGATCCCCGGCTGGAGCGCGAGCGCCCCCGGGTCCGCTGGCACGTCGGCACGCTGGCCGCGATCGGTGTGCTGATCGCGGCCAGCGTGCTCGCGCTGGCGCTGTGACGTCACGGGGTCATCAGGCCTTCGCCGCGGCCCGCTGCTCGGTGCGCAGCTTGCGCTTCTCCGCCTTGGCCAGGGCCCGGGCGGTCGGCACCCGGCGCTGACGCGGGTCGAAGGCGTCGCGCAGGCCGTCACCGATGAAGTTCACGCACAGGGCGATCAGCACGATGAACAGACCGGGCCACCAGAACAGCCAGGGCCGGGTGGCGAAGGCGGTCTGGTACTCGTTGATCAGCTGGCCCAGCGAGACCTCGGGGCTGTTGATGCCGAAGCCCAGATAGGACAGCGCGGTCTCCAGCAGGATCGCGGAGGCCATCAGCAGCGTGGCGTTGACGATGATCACGCCGACCGCGTTCGGCAGCATGTGCTTGAACATGATCCGGAAGTCACTGGCCCCGGCCACCCGGGCCGCGTCCACGAACTCCCGCTCGCGCAGGGCCAGGAACTGACCACGCACCAGTCGAGCCATGTTCATCCAGGACACCAGGGACAGGGCGATGGCCAGCGACCAGGGGCTCGCGCCGCCGACCAGCACACCGAGGATCGAGCCCACCATGATCACCGGGATGGTGATGAACATGTCGGTGATCCGCATCAGCAGGCCGTCCAGCCAGCCACGGAAGTACCCGGCCAGCGCACCGATGATGACGCCGATCACGGTGGACAGCAGGCCGATCACGAACATGACGGTCAGCGACTGCTGAGTGCCGCGCATGACCATGGCGAAGCCGTCGTGGCCGATGTTGTCCTGGCCGAACGGGTGCTGCCCGAAGGTGAAGCCACCGTCCTTGAAGCCCATGGTCGGGGCGCCGCCGGCGTTCACGATCGTGTCCAGGTCGCGGTAGCCGTACTGCCACCAGCCGGGGATGGGTCCCCAGCCGATGGACGTCGTCACCAGCAGGATGATCAGGATCAGCACGACGGAGGAGATCATCGCTCCGCGGTGCCGGAGGAACCGGCGCAGGACGATGCGGCCCTGGGAGAGGCCCTCGACCTCCTTGAGCTCGATCGCGTTCTCGACGCTCTCCACCGGCGCACCGCTGCCCTGAGTGGGCTCGATCGGGGGGTTGATGCTCATGAGTTCACTCGAATCCGGGGGTCGAGGGCCGCGTAGATGAAGTCCACCGCGATGCTGGCGATGACCAGGAGCGCACCGGTCACGAGGAAGTACCCCATGATCGGGTCCGGGTCACGCTCGTTCAGCGCCTTGATGAACATCGTGCCCATACCGGGGATGGCGAACACCCGCTCGGTGATGATCGCGCCACCGAACAGCGAGGCGATGTCGAGCGGGATCACGGTCGCCAGCGGGATCAGGGCGTTGCGGAACGCGTGCCGCATGGTGACGACCCGCTCCGGCAGGCCCTTGGCCCGCGCGGTGCGGATGTAGTCCTGGTTCATCACCTCGAGCAGGCTGGCCCGGGAGTACCGGGTGTAGCTCGCGAAGGAGATCAGGATCAGCGCGATCGTCGGCAGCAGCAGGTGCGTGTAGGTGTCCAGCGACGTGACCCAGAAGTCACCGGAGAGACCGGGCGTCTGCGAGCCGATGGTCGCGATCGGCCGGTGGTTGATCTGGGACGCGTTGGTGTACGCGAGCCAGACCTGCATCACGCGGTCGATGAAGATCAGCGCGCCGACACCGATACCGGTGATGATCGCGGCCCGGGCCGTCTGCGAGACCTCCCAGCCGCCGAACAGCTTGGCGACGACCACACCGACGACGGCCACCGTGATCAGGAGCCCCAGCATCAGCAGCCAGGACGCGTGCACGAAGGCGTACTGCAGCGGGTAGTACAGCGCGCCGCCGATGGCGACCATCACCAGGCTGGCGTAGAGCACCCGGCGGTTCTGCACACCGGCGCTCAGCGCGACCACCGCGAAGGCGATGCCGACGCCGATCACCAGCACGCCGCCGATGCCCAGGCCCGGGTCGAGCAGCCAGTCGGTCTCGCTCAGGAAGAACAGCACCGCGACGGTCGCGACCGCGGAGGCCGCGAAGGAGATCCACCGGGTCCGGGTGCTGCCGCCGATGATCGACGACCAGATCACACCGGAGGCCAGTGTCACCACGACCATCACCACGGGTGGGATGCTCGGGTCCGCGAGGAAGTCGTTGAAGCCGATCGCGCCCCAGAGCTTCAGCAGCACCGCGACCCAGAAGGACGGCAGCGAGTACAGCACGAACGACAGGAACGTCACGCTGTAGTCGAAGCGGGTGTACTGGCGCAGGGCGGACACGATGCCGACCAGGACGCCGAGGCCGATCGCGATCACGGTCGACAGCGCGACCAGCTGCACGGTGTTCGGCAGGGCGTTCCCGAGCATCGAGGTGACGCTCTGGCCGGAACGGAAGGCGACGCCCATGTCCCCGGTCAGCAGTGCTCCGAGCCACTTGAAGTAGCGGATCACCGGCGGGGTGTCGAGGTCGAGCTGACGCGTCCGCGCCTCGATCAGGGCTTCCTTGTTCAACTGCGTGCTGGTGCGCAGGTCCTCGAGCGGGTCGAGGGCGTAGGCCAGCAGCAGGTACACGACGAAGGTCGCGGCCAGCAGCACGACGGCGGACGACAGCAGGCGTCGCGCCAGGAAGATGAGGGTGGGCGCGGCGTTCCGGAACCAGGAAGGACGCGCGGTGACCGATGTGTCGGGCGCGGATGGCGCGCCGGAGGCACGGGTCGTCACAGAGGTGGCCATGGGGTCGTGGACCTTACGGGAAGGGGAGTACTCGCGGTCGGCGATTCTACGCGGCTCGTGGCCGACTGCGTTCACCGGCGCTGGGACGGTCCTCCCTGGGCGGGTAGAGATGCAGATCAGGCACAGCAGAGGGGTACCGCGGCGGGTGCCGCGGTACCCCCGTGCCGTAGCGCTAGATCCGGGTCAGAACGTCACTCGGTGGCCGAGTCGGACGCGCTGATCTCCCAGTCCCAGTAGTTCCAGAAGATGGTCGGGGACAGCGTGATGGTCGAGACGCCCTCGAGGACGTCGCGGTGGGCGACCACACCCGGGAACTGGAAGATGGTCACGCCGAACGCGTCCTCGTTCAGCCTCTGCTCCACCTGCGTGGCCAGGTCGACGATCTCGTCGTTGTCCGTGCTGACGGCGATCTGCGACCACAGCTCGTCCACGTCGGCGTTGGAGTAGCCGCCGTAGTTGTTCTGCCCGCCGGTGACGTAGTTCGCCTCGGCGTTCAGCACGTTGGTCGAGGTGGACTGCCAGCCGAACAGGGAGGCGTCGTAGGAGCCGTTGCCCAGGATCGAGCCCCAGGTGTCGTCACCGTTGTCGATGACGTTGAAGCCGGCCTGCGACGCGGAGGCCGAGATCAGCTGGTACTCGTTCGCACGACGCACGTTGGACTTGCCGTAGAGGAAGCGCACGTCCACCGGGGTGGTCACGCCGGCCTCGGCGAGCAGGGCCTTCGCGCCCTCGATGTCCACGTCGGCCCACGCGTCGGAGCCGTTGTCCGCGATCACCGTGTCGTAGTCCGGGGAGCCCGGCACGTACAGCTGGGAGTCACGGGTGGTGGCGTCGTCCTGCAGCGGGGTGATCAGCTTGTCGATGATCTCCTGGCGCGGGACGGTCTTGAGGAACGCCTCGCGGACCATGCGGGCCTTCTCGGCGTCGCCGCCGTAGGTCGCCGGGTCGAACGGACCGCCGTTGTTGAAGGTCAGGTCGACGTGCTCGTAGGTGCCCTCGGGGGCGGTGGTGTACGAGACGTTGTCCAGGGTGTCCAGGGTCGACAGCACGTCCACGGAGGACTGCGGCTGGATCAGGTCGACCTCACCGTTCTGGAGCGCGGTGACCGAGGCCAGCGGGTCCTCCGAGTAACGGATGGTGATGGCGTCGACCTTGGGGTTGGGGCCCCAGTCGCCGAAGTTCTCGTTGCGGGACAGGGTCAGGGACTGGCCCTCGACGTAGTCGCTGATGATGTACGGCCCGTAGGACAGGTACAGCTGCGGGTCGTCCGGCATCGAGGTGAAGTTGAACGCGTTGGTCCACGCGTCGGCGATCTTGGCCAGAGCCGCGTTGTCCTTGTTCTCGAACGCGTCCTCGATGGCCTGCTTGCCCTCGGTCGGGTCCTCGATGCCCAGCGCGATGTTCGCCACGGCGTGGGCGGCGATCGGGGACGGCTGGTTCATGCCGTTCTCCCAGTCGGAGCGCGGCTCGTCGTAGACGAAGGTGACCGAGCGGCCGTCGTCGCCGATCTCCGGGAACTGGGAGACCGCGGTCATCGCCGGGGAGGAGGAGTCGAAGTAGACGTCGCCGTCGCCCACGACCGGGTTGCCGTCGGCGTCGGTCTCGAGCTCGTCGCCGGACACGGTGTCGAAGCCGTCGTTCTGGGCGCCCCAGAACAGGATCATGTCCGCGGCGTCCACCGGGGTGCCGTCCGACCACTCGACGCCCTCGTTGACCGTGTACTTGACGGTCAGCGGGTCCTCGCTGGTCACCTCGTAGGTGCCGAAGTCCTCGTTCTTCGCGAGGTTCAGGTCACCGTCGTAGTAGTTAAAGAACGAGGTGGTCAGGTAGATGATGTTGGCGTTCGCCGTGGCGTTGCCGTTCGCCGTCAGGTTGTTGGTGGAGCGGAACGGCTCGTTCCAACCCACGTTGACCGACGTGGTCTCGCTGATCTCGGAGCCGGTGTCGGGACCCGAGCACGCGGTGAGCACCAAGGCGCCCGCCGCGACGGCCGCCACTGCGGCTCCAATTCGCCTGATCTTCAATGTTCCTCCTGAAAAGGTGGCGCCCGGGAGTCGCGGCGCCCAGTCGTGCCGGGCGCGGCGGACGCACGGTCCCGCCATGGATGTGGACACGCTAGTGAGCCGAGGTGGGACAAATCGGACACAGCCGCCGTCACCGGGTGATCGTTACCGGATCGATACTGAGCAGTACTGTCCAGTATTCGAGACGTCACGGGGTCGAAACACACCGGAAACATGCTGACTCGGGCGATCCGTCGTCTCGTCAGACGGTCACGAGCACGAACCGCTCAGCGCCACTCCGGGCGGGTGTGTTATGGAGCCCGGCGCAGCGCGCGGTCCAGCACCGCCAGCAGCGTCGCCCCCGCCGAGGCGATCACGATCAGCCACCCGATCGCGTGCAGCCCCGCATCCGACGGGGTGTCCCCGAAGGTCAGTCCGATCACCGCCGAGGACCCGATCGCCGCCAGGTACACCGAGGTCCGGGACAGGCCCGCTGCGGTGCCGGTCTGCTCGGGTGGGGCCTGCCGGTACAGCGCGGCCTGATTGGTCACCGACGCGAGCCCCTGCGGGACGCCGAACACCCCGGCCACCAGCAGCAGGAGCCACACCGGTGCCGTCGAGGCCAGCCCCACCAGCAGCACTCCCCCGGCCAGCGCCATCATTCCGGCGACCACCAGCGGCGGACGCAGCCAGGTGTTCCGGGCCACCAGCACCGACGCGACCCCCGCCAGCACCGCGGTCGGCAGTTGCAGCAGGCCTGCGGCGTCGGCGTCGAAGCCCGCGGCGCCCTGCAGCCACTGCGAGTACCCGTAGACCACCGCGTACGCCGCCAGATACACCAGGAACATCCGCGCGTAGGTCCGGGTCAGCGCGCCGTTGCCCACCAGCATGCGCAGATCGACGAACGGCGCCGGACGGCGCAGCTCCCACGCCACGAACGCGGCCAGCACCACGACCGCAAGCACCAGCAGCCACCACAGCGGCGAGCTCAGTTCCAGCAGGAACACCAGCAGCGCCGCCAGCCCCACCGCGAACAGCACGATGCCGCCGGGGTCGATGGCGCGCAGCAACGGGCCGCTGCTCGGCGCCACCGGCCGGGTCGTGTCCGGGGGCACCCACAGCCAGGTCAGCACCAGCGCGATCAGGGCCAGCGGCACGTTGACCAGGAAGATCGACGGCCAGCCGAAGGCCGCGATCAGGACCCCGCCGAGCACCGGACCCACCGCGGACGTGGTCAGGCTCGCGATCGACAGCCCGGACAGCAGTGCGGGCGGCGTCGACCGACCGACACGCCCCGACTGGTCCCGGATCAGCGTCATGGCCGACGGGTACGCGGTGGAGGTGCCCAGTCCGATCAGCACCCGGGCGGCCAGCACCCCGGCGAAGCCCGACCACAGCTCGGGCAGCACGCCGGCGACCGCCACCAGCACCAGCCCCGCGGAGTACACCCGGCGCGGGCCGAGCACGTCCGCGAGCTTGCCCATCACCGGCTGGGCGACCGCGCTGGCCAGGTACAGCCCGGCCACCAGCCAGACCGCCCGCGAGGTGGGCACCCCCAGGTCCCGGGAGATCGGCACCAGCGCCACCGAGATCATGGTGGTGTTGATCGGGTTCAGCACCGGTCCGATCAGCACCGGCGCGACGAAGCGCGGGCCGAACGGCCGGTCGAGGGCGGGGCGGGGCACGTCCAGCGACGTTACGCCCGCCCTAGCATGTGGCCACTGCTGCACCTCCGGAGAGGACCACCATGAACGCCAAGCGTGACGACGAGGCCGAGGGCTTCACGGCCGAGGAGAAGGCCGCGATGAAGGAGCGTGCCGCGGAGGTGCGCACGAGCAAGCGGTCCGGCGCGTCGGGTGACCCGGCGAAGGAGCTCCTGGACAAGATCGCCGAGCTGCCGGACGACGACCGTGCCGTCGCGGAGAAGGTGCACGCCCTGGTGGTCGAGCACGCCCCGACCCTCACCCACCGCACCTGGTACGGCATGCCCGCCTACGCCAAGGACGGCAAAGTGCTGCTGTTCCTCCAGCCCTCCAGCAAGTTCAAGGTGCGCTACTCGACCCTGGGCTTCAACGACGTCGCGGCGCTCGACGACGGCCACGTGTGGCCCACGTCCTTCGCGATCACCACCCTGACCGCCGACGACGAGCAGCGGATCGCCGAGCTGATCGTGCGCGCGGTCGGCTGATGCCCGCCGCCCTGGTCGTGATCGACCTGCAGAACGACGTGCTGGACGGCTGCGTGCGGGTGGAAGCGGTGCTGGCCGCCACCCGCACCCTGCTGGCCGGCGCCCGCGCGGCGGGGGTGCCGGTCGTCTGGGTGCAGCACCAGGGACCGGGGCTGGAGCGTGACACCGACGGCTGGCGGATCCATCCGGCGCTCGATCCGTCGCCGGGCGAGCCGGTCGTCGCCAAGTCCTACCGCGACGCGTTCGCCGACACCACGCTGCGCGCGACGCTCGGCGACGCCGACCACCTGGTGCTGTGCGGGGCGCAGACGGACTACTGCGTGCGCACCACCGCCCAGCGGGCCGCCGCGGACGGCTACGACCTCACCTGGGTCACCGACGCGCACACGACCTACGACGTGCCGACCGCGGACGGAGTGGTGCGGGCCGAGGACGTGATCGCGCAGCACGACCACTACTTCCGCGGGCTGCGGTACCCGGGGCAGGTGGTGCGGGCGGTGACGGCCGGCGAGGTGACGTGGTGACCGTCGGCGGGGAGGTCAGTTCTCAGCAAATCGTGTCTCGACCGTCTCGCCATCGACACGGGTGAAGGACGAGACCTCGACGATCGGGCCGACGATGTGATCGTTGAAGTCGTCCAGCGACTCGGCGGGTATCCAGTACTCGAGGATGGTCTCGCCACCGGCCTGCTGCACCGGGAACTGGTCGAGGTAGTTCTTGTCCACCTCGAACCGGGTCACATAGCCGATGCCGGACGCCGGGACGTTCCAGTCCCGTGCGATCCGCACCGCGTAGTCCTCGTTCAACACCGGATAGAAGATCGGCTGGTCCGGCAGGCGGGGTGGCCACCGGCGCGATCCGGACGCCCGGACCAACTCGATCTCCTCGGGGCCGGTGGGCCGCCACAGGGTGACGGTCTCCGGTCTGGTCGTCATGTCGTCCTCCGTCCGATGCGGGTCAGGGCCTCCGCCCACCGGCAGCCGTTCCGCATCGGGTGTCGACACCTCGGCTCAAGGGGAAGCGTACGGCGCCCAGACCGCTGAACCGCAGGCCTTTTGCTCGGGCTCAGTCCGCGGTGTCAGGCATCGTTCACACGTTGAAGCGGAACTCCACCACGTCGCCGTCGACCATCACGTAGTCCTTGCCCTCGATCCGCGCCTTGCCCGCTGCACGGGCCGCCGCGACCGACCCGGCCTCGACCAGGTCCTCGAAGGAGATGACCTCGGCCTTGATGAAGCCCTTCTGGAAGTCGGTGTGGATCACACCGGCAGCCTGCGGGGCGGTCCAGCCCTGGTGGATCGTCCAGGCGCGGGACTCCTTGGGACCGGCGGTCAGGTAGGTCTGCAGGCCGAGGGTGTGGAAGCCGACCCGGGCCAGCTGGTCCAGACCCGACTCGTCCTGGCCGGTCTCGGCCAGCATCTCGCGCGCCTCGTCCTCCTCCAGCTCGACCAGCTCGGACTCGAACTTGGCGTCCAGGAAGATCGCGTCGGCGGGGGCGACCAGGGCGCGCAGCTCGTCCTGCATCGCGGTGTCGGCCAGACCGGCGTCGTCGGTGTTGAAGACGTAGATGAACGGCTTGGCCGTCATGAGCTGCAGGCCGGAAACGTCCGCCAGGTCGAGCCCGGCCGCCTTCGCGCCCTGGAACAGGGTGGTGCCGGTCTCCAGGATCGTCAGCGCGGCCTGGGCGGCGGCGAGGTCGGCGGGGTCCGCCTTCTTGCCGCGGACCTCCTTCTCCAGCCGCGGGATCGCCTTCTCCAGGGTCTGCAGATCGGCCAGGACCAGCTCGGTGGCGATGGTCTCGATGTCGTCCTTGGGGTCGACGCGGCCGTTGACGTGCACGACGTCCGGGTCGGCGAACGCGCGGGTGACCTGGCAGATCGCCTCGGCCTCGCGGATGTTGGCCAGGAACTGGTTGCCCAGCCCCTCCCCCTCGCTGGCGCCCTTGACGATGCCGGCGATGTCCACGAAGGACACGGTCGCGGGCAGGATCTTCTGGCTGCCGAAGATCTCCGCGAGGGTGTTCAGCCGCGGGTCGGGCAGCGGGACCACGCCGACGTTGGGCTCGATGGTGGCGAACGGGTAGTTCGCCGCGAGCACCTGCGCGCGGGTCAGGGCGTTGAAGAGGGTGGACTTGCCGACGTTGGGCAGGCCGACGATGCCGATGGTGAGTGCCACGGGAGGTCATCCTACGGGGACTCGTTGTCGGTGGGTGCTGGCAGGGTGCCGGACATGACGATGTCACTGGTGCTCGCTCTCGCCGGGGCCCTGGTCGCGGGGTTGTCGATCGGCTGGTTCGCGGCCGTGGGCCGTGGCGCCACCCGGTTGCGCCGGGCCGAGGTGGAGGCCGCGCGCTGGCGTGCGGTGGCCGAGACCGCGCACCCGGACGACGGCGAGCGGTTCCGGGCGCTGGCGGCCGACGCGCTCAGCCAGAGCTCGGAGCAGTTCCTCGCGCTGGCGCACCAGTCGCTGGCGGCCCGGCACCAGGAGCAGAGCGGCGAGCTCGCCCGGCGGGAGCAGTCCGTGCGGTCGATGGTCGACCCGATGACCCGCACCCTGGACGCGGTCCGAGCCGAGCTGCGCGCCGCGGAACAGGCCCGGGCGGAGGGCAGCGCGGCGATCGGCGAACAGGTCCGGCTGATGCGGATCGAGGCCGGTGAGCTGCGCGAGCAGACCACCCGGCTCGCCACGTCGCTGCGGGCGTCCCAGGTGCGGGGTCGGTGGGGCGAGGTGCAGCTGCGCCGGGTGGTCGAGGCCGCCGGGATGCTGCCGCACGTCGACTTCGTCGAGCAGGAGCAGGTGCGGACCGACGACGGGGCACTGCGACCTGACCTGGTGGTGCACCTGGCCGGCGGCAAGCGGATCGTGGTCGACGCGAAGGTCGCGTTCCTCGGCTTCCTGGAGGCGGTGGAGGCCACCGACCCGGCCGAGCGGGACCGACGGCTCGCCGCGCACGCCACCCACCTGCGCCGGCACATCGACCAGCTGGCCGCCAAGCGATACTGGGACCAGTTCGGCCCGGCGCCGGAGTTCGTCGTGATGTTCGTGCCCGCCGAGGCGTTCCTGCACGCCGCGCTGGACCAGGACCCGGGCATCGTCGAGCGGGCCTTCGACCAGGGCGTGGTGATCGCGACCCCGATGACCCTGCTCGCCCTGCTCCGCACGGTCGCCTACGCCTGGAAGCAGGACGCGCTGGCGGACAACGCCCAGGCGGTGCTCGATCTCGGCAAGGAGCTGCACGGCCGGATCGCGACCTTCGGCGGACACCTGGGCAAGGTGGGCCGGAGCCTGGACGCGGCGGCGACCTCCTACAACCAGGCGGTGGCGTCGCTGGAGTCGCGCGTGCTGGTCAGCGCGCGACGGTTCAGCGATCTGCGCGTGGTGGACCAGGGTCTGGCGACGCCGCCCACGGTCGACCGCCGGCTGTCGGTCGTGTCGGCACCGGAGACCGCGGTGGACGACCTCCCCAGCCGTCGGTGGGAGCGCGAGGCCGAGCCGCCGCAGTAGCGGCCGACCCTCAGGTGGGTCGTCTGAGTCCCGACCCCTACCACCACTCAATCCGCTCCTCTCCACCCCTAGAACCGCCGCCCTCCCTCCGCAGCAGCGCTACTCACATAGCTGCGTAGGGAGGGCGCTTCTCTTCACTGGGCGTCTGCCGCGTGGGGCCGTCGTCGTGATGCGTCCCGCCCCCCCTCCTCGGAGGACGTGGCGTCACGACATCCCCCAGTCGGAAGGGCTAGGCGGCACATGGAGATGCCCTATCTGCTCGGCGCACTGGCCGGCCTCACGGTGATCAGCCTGATCGTCGTCGCGGTCCAGGCCAGGCTCGCCAGCCGCGTCCGGAACCTCGAGCAGCACGGGGCCGGCCGGCCCCGGCGCTCCGGATCGCGAGTGGCCGCCGAACCGAGCGAGGCGCGTCCCGGAGAACCGGCGACCGCAGCTGCGGGCTCGGAGTGGCCGCCGCTGTCCCCGTCCGCCGATCCGCGCACCCTCGGGGTCCTGGCGGCCACCGACAGCACCGCCGCGATGGCCGGTCAGCTCGAGCTGCTCGCCCGCCAGCTGGAACTGCTCGACGACCTCGAGAAGCGTGAGGACCGGGAGAACCAGCTCGCCGTCTTGTTCCAGGTCGACAACCTGACGCTCCGGCTGCGCCGGGGAGCGGAGTCCGCTCTGGTGCTCGCCGGGGCCGTCCCGGAACGGCGCTCGCCGGAACACCTGACCGCCAGCTCGGCGCTCCGGGCGGCCTGCGCCCAGATCGAGGGGTACGCCCGGGTGGTGGTCGAGGCCCAGGTGGACCCGCTGATCCATGCAGACCACATCGCGGCGCTGACCCACGTGCTCGCCGAACTGCTCGACAACGCCACCCGTCACGCCCGTTCCGACGCACCGGTCACCGCCCGGGTGGAGAGCCGTCCGGACGGCGTGGGCCTGGTCATCAGCGACGCCGGTCCGGGCATGGACGCGGCCACCCTGTCGTCCGCGCAGGACGCGCTGGCCGGTCGTGCTCGGCCCGGGACGGGCAGCGGGAACGGCCTGCTGGTCGCCGGGCTGCAGGCCGGCCGACTCGGATCCACCGTCGGCCTGACGTCGGGACCGACCGGGACCGTGGTCACGGTCCCGGTCCCCGCCGCCCTGTTCGTCCAGACCCCGGCCGACCCCGCGGGCACTCCCCGGGCCGGTGCCGTCCACCCCGCCGAGGGTGGGGCCGGAGCCCCGGCCCAGCTCCTCCCGGACCCGGCCCCGGTGCGGCCTGCCCCCGCCCCGGAACTCGCCTACGTCGGCGGCGACGCGTCCACCGGCGCGAGCCAGGTCACCGGGCCGACCCCGCAGCATGCGGTCGAGGCTCCCGCGGTCCATTCCTTCGGCGCCGAGACGACCTTCGAACCGGTGCCGGCCGCGCCGCCCAGCAGTGCTCCGGCGCCGTCGTTCGACCAGCCCGGTCCGACGTTCGCGCCGGTCAGCTCCGGATTCGAGACCCTGCCGAGCGCGCCGCAGCCCGCCGCACCGGCACTCCCTCCGCTCGACGTGCTGCCCACGCCGCAGCCCGCGGCGTTCACCCCGGAGGTCTCCTTCGATCCGGCACCCCGGCACGACGCGCTGCCGACGCCCGCACCCGCTCCCGAGGACGGCTGGATCGTCCCGGCCGGGGCCGGTGCCAGCGCCACCGCGTCGGCCTCGGTCCGGGACGAGGTCCTGGCCGAACTGAGCCGCCTGTCCGGCTACGCCCCCGCGCCCCCGGCCGTGAACGGTGGCGGCGATGCCGATCTGCAGAGCCGCACGCCCTCCCCCGCACCGGAGCTGCAGCCGGTCGGCTCGGGCCCCGAGTCGCGCGACCCGGAGAACGTCCGCAGCCGGTTCTCCTCCTTCCGCTCGGGTGTCGGCCGTGGCCGACGCTCCCGCTGACCCCCGACCGATCCGAACCCGAGGAGCACCTGTGCCTGTCTCCACGCCCTCGCCGACGACGCTCAGCGACCTGCTCGACGAGACCGTGCGGCACCTCAAGGGCGTCCGCTTCGGCATCCTCGCCTCCGGGGACGGCCTGCTGATCACCGCGTCGCACGGTGTCGACCGGACTGCCGGCGATCAGCTCGCCGCCGTGGCCTCGGGGCTGTCCGGCCTGGCCCGGGGCGCCGCACAGCTGCTCGACGGCAGGTCGGTGGAACAGGCGGTCGTGGAGTACGACTCCGGCTCCCTGGTGCTGATGACGATCCGGGACGGGTCGATCTTCGCCCTCGGCACCGACTCCTCCGCGGACATCGGTGCCGTCGGCTACACGATGGCGCTGCTGGCCCGGAAGACCGACACCCTGCTCACTCCGCAGCTGGCCGCGAGTCTGCGGCACGCGCTGCCGGTCGAGGGTCCGACGCGACGGGTGGAGGCCTGAGATGCGCACCTCCCTGCCCTCCGAGGTCCGCCCCTACGTCCGGACGGGTGGCCGACTGGCCGCCCCGGACGTGGCGATGGACGCGTTGGTGGTCGCGGACACCCTCACACCCGCGTCCCGGCCCACCGGCCAGGTCGCCGAGGTCCTGGCCGTGCTCGGGGACACCTACCTCACCGTCGCCGAGCTCGCCGGTCGCCTCGGGGTGCCGCTCGGCACCGCACAGGTCCTGGCCTCGGACCTGGCCGCCGCCGGCGTGGTCCGGCTGATCGGGCCGACCTCCCCCACCGACACGTCCGCGGGCGATGCGACCGCCCAGTGGACCCTGCTCGCGAGTGTGCTCGATGGCATCCATGACCTCTGAACCGACGCGGATGCACCGGACCGCCGCCCCCGCGGTCGTGAAGATCGTGGTGGCCGGTGGATTCGGCGCCGGGAAGACCACCTTCATCGGGTCCATCTCCGACATCGACCCGATCAGCACCGAGGTGTCGATGTCTGCGCTCGCGGACGAGCTGCACACCGTCCCGGACGGCAAGGACTCCACCACGGTCACGATGGACTTCGGCCGGGTCACGCTGTCCAACGGGCTCTGGCTATACCTGTTCGGCACCCCCGGTCAGGACCGGTTCTCGTTCATGTGGGACGACATCGCCCGGGGCGCGGTCGGTGCGGTGGTGCTGGTCGACAGCGAGCGCCTGGAACGGAGCTTCGCCGCCGTCGACTACTTCGAGTCCCGCGGGCTGCCGTTCGTGGTGGCGGTGAACTGCTTCGACGGGGTCGCCCGGCACACGCTCGCCGACCTGCGGAGCGCCCTCGCGGTCGGGCCGGACGTGCCGCTGTTCTACACCGATGCCCGCGCCCGGGAGGCGACCAAGGACTCCCTGATCCAGGTCGTCGCGCACGCGATGAACCGCCTCGCTCCCCGCGTCCCCTCACCCGCCCTGCAAAGGACTGTGTCATGACCCAGCTCGCCGACATCCTGGTCGAGCGCGGCCTCGTCTCCTCCGCCGACCTGCACCGAGCCGCCACGCCGGAACACCTCAACGGACGCGGCCTGGTCCAGGTCCTGCTGGAGGACGGCCTGGTCGGGGAGTCGCAGCTCATGTCGGCGCTCGCGGAGCAGGCCGGACTGCGGTTCGTCGACCTGGACGAGTACCCGATCGACGGTGCCACCGCGTCGCTGCTGTCCGACCGGCTGTGCCGCCGCCATGCGATCCTGGCGATCGGCCGGGAGGCGGGCGCGGTGCTGGTCGCCACCGCCAACCCCGGCAATGTGCTCGCACTGGACGACGCCAAGGCCGTCCTCGGTTCCGAGGTCGTCCCGGTGCTGGCCACCGCGGCGGCCCTGGGGCGGGCGATCAACCGGCACATGCGGTCCGACTCGGAGATCGCGGGCATCGGCCAGTCGATCAGCACCGCGGCCGGGTCCGCGGACGAGGTCGACCTGTCCCTGGTGGGCGACTCCGTCACCGAGGACAGCCCGGTGGTCCGGTACGTCGACCTGTTGGTCACCCAGGCGATCTCCGACCGGGCCTCCGACATCCACATCGAGCCCACCGAGCACGACCTGCGGGTCCGCTACCGGATCGACGGCGTCCTGCACGAGATGCAACGCGCCCCGAAGCAGATCTCGGCCGGGGTGATCTCCCGGATCAAGATCCTGGCCGACGTGGACATCGCGGAGAAGCGCAAGCCGCAGGACGGCCGGATGTCGGTCACCCACGAGGGCAAGAAGATCGACCTCCGCGTGGCGACCCTGCCCACCGTGTGGGGCGAGAAGATCGTGATGCGGATCCTGGACAACTCCACCGCGTCCCTGGACCTGACCGACCTGGCCTTCCTCGACCACAACCTGGAGACCTACCGCCGGGCGTACGTGAAGCCGTACGGGATGATCCTGGTGACCGGTCCGACCGGGTCGGGCAAGTCGACGACGCTGTACGCGACGTTGAACGCGGTGTCCAAGCCGGAGATCAACGTGATCACGGTCGAGGACCCGGTGGAGTACCGGTTGCCCGGGATCAACCAGGTGCAGGTCAACCCGAAGGCGGGTCTGACCTTCGCCGGGGCGCTGCGTTCGATCCTGCGCTCGGACCCCGATGTCGTGCTGCTCGGTGAGATCCGCGACCACGAGACCGCCCAGATCGCCGTCGAGGCGGCGCTGACCGGTCACCTGGTGCTGTCCACGCTGCACACCAACGACGCACCCTCCGCCGTCACCCGACTGGTGGAGATGGGGATCGAGCCCTACCTGGTCGGGTCGGCGCTCGACTGCGTGGTGGCCCAGCGACTCGCCCGGCGACTCTGCGGACGCTGCCGGGAACCCTACGTCCCCACCCCCGAGGAACTGCGAGCCGCCGGCTTCCCCTGGTTGGAGGGGGAGCCCCTTCCCGAGCTCTACCGCCCCGGCGGGTGCGTCGCCTGCTCGAACACCGGCTACCGCGGCCGGGTCGCCCTGCACGAGGTGATGACGATGAACGAGGAGATCGAGCGACTGGCGCTGTCCCACGCCCCGGTCGGGGAGATCACCACCGCCGCGCTGCGCAACGGGATGTCCACCTTGCGCACCGACGGGTGGCAGAAGGCCGCCTCCGGTCTCACCTCGCTGGACGAGGTCCTGCGGGTGGTCGCATGAACGCCATCGACCTGGACGCGTTGCTCGGTCAGGCGGTGGCCGTGGGCGCCTCCGACGTCCACCTGGCCGCCGGTCTCCCGCCCGCCTTCCGGGTGCACGGCTCGATGGCCCCGGCGCCGGAGTGGCCGGTGCTCAGCGACGAGGTGCTGCGCGCCACGCTGCTCGCGATCCTCACCGAACGCCAGGGACAGCGGTTCGAGGACGAGCTCGAGCTGGACTTCTCGCACTCCATCCCGCAGGGCACCAGCTTCCGGGTGAACTACTACCAGCAGCGGGACGGACTGGGCGCGGCGTTCCGCGTGATCCCCTCCGACATCAAGCCGCTGCACGAGCTCGGCGTGCCCCGGGTGGTCGAACGACTCGCCGGACTCCCCCGTGGGCTGGTCCTGGTCACCGGCCCGACCGGCTCCGGCAAGTCAACCACGATGGCGTCCCTGATCGATCTGGCGAACAGCACCCGCAGCGACCACATCGTGCTGATCGAGGACCCGATCGAGTACCTGCACCGGTCCCGGCGCTGCGTGGTCACCCAGCGCGAGGTGGGCACGGACACCCACTCGTTCAACGCCGCCCTGGTGCATGCCCTGCGCCAGGACCCGGACATCATCGTGATCGGTGAGATGCGGGACGCCGAGACGATGGCGATCGCGCTGCGCGCCGCCGAGACCGGGCACCTGGTCTTCGGCACCCTGCACACCCAGGACGCCGCGTCCAGCATCAACCGCGTGGTGGACGAGTTCCCCGCCGACCAGCAGACCCAGGTCCGCACCCAGCTCGCCAACGCCCTGCAGGGCATCGTCTCCCAGACCCTGTGCCGCCGGGCGGACGGTCAGGGACGGGCCGTCGCCACCGAGGTCCTGATGGCCAACAACCCGGTGCGGGCCCTGATCCGCGACGGCCGGCTGCACCAGCTGTACTCCGTGCTGCACTCCGGGTCGGACGAGGGCATGCACACCCTGGACCAGGCACTGGCCACCCTGGTGCGCTCCGGGGAGATCACCTTCGATGAGGCCGTCTCACGCGCGCGGCAGGTCGATCAGCTCGCGCAGCTGTGCGGTCACTCCGCGCACCTGGTGCAGGGACGGACCACCGTGGCGGGGGTGCGCTGAGTCATGGCCACCACCCAGGCGCAGACCTACGAGTACACCGTCCTCGGCAAGGACGGGCAGCCGCTCACCGGCCGGATCGAGGCGCCGAACGAGCAGGCGGTCGCCGCCCGGCTCCGCGAGCTCGGCCTGTCCGCGACCGACATCACGCCGGTCTCCACCGGCGGACTGAACCGCGAGATCAGCATCGGCTCCCAACGGCCGAAGCCCAAGGACGTGGCACTGGCCCTCCGCCAGCTCGCCACCATGGTCGAGGCCGGGCTCAGCCTGCCCCGCGCCCTGTCCGTGCTCCGGATGCAGACCGAGGGCCAGCCGCTGGCCGCGATCCTCGAGCCGGTCGAGCAGGACGTGACCGACGGCCTCGAACTGTCGGTCGCCCTGGCCAAGCACCCCCGGGTGTTCACGCCGGTGACCCTGGCGATGGTCCGGGCCGGCGAGGCCGGCGGCTTCCTGGCCGAGTCGCTCACCGCGGTGTCCACGATCCTGGAACGCGACCTCGCCCTGCGGCAGGCGGTCAAGGGGGCGATGGTCTACCCCGTGGTCATCCTGGTGATGGCCGTGGTCGCCGTCACCGCGATGCTGCTGTTCATCGTGCCGGTGTTCGAGGGCATCTTCGCCGATGTCGGCGCCGAGCTCCCGTGGGCCACCCAGCTCCTGGTCAAGGCGGCCGCGTTGCTGCGGATCACCGGCATCCCGCTGATGCTCGCGATCGGCGGCGGGATCTGGTGGTGGCGCCGGCACGGGAACGACCTGTCCGTCCGGGAGAAGATCGATCCGCTCAAGCTCCGGGCGCCGATCTTCGGCCCGTTGCAGCAGAAGGTCGGCATGGCCCGGTTCGCCCGGAACCTGTCCACCATGACCCGGGTCGGCGTGCCGATCGTGCCCGCCCTGGAGACCGTGGGCGGCACCGCCGGGAACGTGGTCATCGAGCAGGCCGTCGACCGGGTCCGCGAGGCCGTCCGGACCGGGACCACGCTGGCCGCCGCGATCGAGGACGAGGACATCTTCCCGACCATGCTCCGGCAGATGGTCGCCGTCGGTGAGGACTCGGGCTCGCTCGACGTGATGCTCACCAAGGTCGCGGATTTCTACGACGCCGAGGTCGACGCCGCTGCGGGCGCACTGTCGAGCGTCATCGAGCCCCTGATGATCGTCTTCATCGGCGTCATTGTCGGGGCCATGTTGATCGCGCTGTACATGCCGATCTTCTCGATCTCGGACACGGTGCAGTAGTTCGCATCGAGTCCGTTGGCCGCTTGGAGGACGCCGGTACCTCCAGCCGTGGGGTGGCCATTTCTTTGACCGGCGATCATCACGACAACGAATGTGAAGGTATCACCATGCTTCGACGTATCAATGAGCGGATCGGGGACCGGGAGGCGGGCTTCTCGCTGATCGAGCTGCTGGTCGCGATCATCATCATCGGCATCCTGTCGGCGATCGCGATCCCGATGTTCATGAACCAGCGGCGGAAGGCCGTGGACACCGCCGCCAAGTCGGACGTGTCGACGCTCGGCAAGGAGATCGCGACGGTCTTCGTGGATGACAACCCGACGTCCGTCACCATCGGTATTCACGACAGTCACTACTGGCTGACCACTTCGAATCTCACCACGGAACAGGATCTCGGCGCGGTGTCCGATGGCGTCGTGATGGGCAACGGAACGGCCGGCTCCACCACCAGCTCGATGGCCGCGGTCTTCATTCCCACCTCCGGCGGCGGGACGGGATCGACGCTCTCCCGGGACAACTGGTGCATCTACGTCACCGCTGACGGTGGTTCGGAACAGACCTGGCAGTACTCCGCCACCGGCGGCTTGAAGCACGGAACCTGCGCCAACGTCGACGGCGACTGATCGCCGCTCGCCGTGATCGGTGGAGGGGCGGTCTCGGTCGCCCCTCCACCGCTGCACGCCCAGCCCGTTCGGGCGTCGACCCCGCACTGACGAAAGGACCCCCATGCCCAAGACCCGCGTGGTCGGCCTCGACCTGGGCACCCGCGGCGTCCGCGCCGCCGAGGTGGAACTCGGCGGCCGATCCGGCCCCAAGCTGGTGCGCTTCGGCGAGCAGCCCCTCGACCCCGGGGTGATCCGGGACGGTGAGGTGGCCCGCCCGGCCGCCGTCGTCGCCGCGCTCCGGGAGCTGTGGAAGCGCGAGCGGTTCGGCAGCCGCGAGGTGGCGCTCGGCATCGGCAATCAACGGGTGTTCGTGCGCGAGTTCAGCCAGCCCGCGCTGCCGCTGGATCAGCTGCGGGCGTCGTTGCGCTATGGACCGGTGCAGGACCTGCTGCCGGTCAAGGTCGAGGACTGCCTGCTGGACTTCCATCCGGTGGCGCTGCCGGGCGACGGGACGGTGGACGGGATGTTGGTGGCCGCTCCGGAGGAGACGGTGGAGACGAACACCTCCGCGGTGACCGCCGCGGGGCTGAAGCCGGTCCGGGTGGACCTGAACGCCTTCGCGCTGCTCCGGTCGCTGATCGAGGGGCAGCTCCTGCACGAGGTGGTCGGCATCGTCGACGTGGGGGCGGGCATCACCGACGTGGTGATCGTGGACCGGGGGCTGCTCCGGCAGTACCGGACGCTGCCCACCGCCTCCGACGACCTCACGCACGCGGTGCAGCAGGCGATGGCGGTGCCGGAGACCCAGGCGGAGCAGATCAAGCGATCCGTCGGGCTGACCGATGCGGGCGGGGCCGACTACGCCCCGGCGCGGGAGGCGGCCCGTCGTCGGGTCGAGGGTCTGGCCGAGTCGGTCCGGGCGACGTTCTCCTACTACGCCGGGGCCACCCAGCGACCGGTGGAACGCCTGCTGCTCACCGGCCGGGGCAGCCTGGTCCCCGGCCTGGCACAGCTGCTCGCCACCGGGTTGGGCGTGCGGGTGGCCTACGGGCAGGTGGGCACGGACCGGGTGAGCGACCTCCAACGCCCGGTGCTGCCGATCGCGTTCGGACTGGCTCAGGGGTTGGCGGCATGAGCGCGCGCCGCCCCGCAGCCTCCGGCCCGGCCCTGGTCATCGACCCGGCACGCCAGGGCGTGAACCTGATCCCCGCGTCGATCCATGCGGCCGAGGAGTTCGGCACGCTCCGGCGCCGGCTGGTCGCCGGACTGATCGCTCTGGTCGTCGTCCTGGTCCTGGCCTCCGGTGGGGTGATGGTCTGGGGCGGGCAGGCGCAGAGCGACCTCGACCTCGCCGAGGCCGAGACCCAGCGCCTGCAGACCGAGATCGCGGGGTACGCGGACATCACCGACATCACGTCCGCGATCACCGACACCGAGGCCGCGATCCGGTCGGGCATGGGCACCGAGGTGCGCTGGACCGACCTGATCTCGCAGATCGAGGCGGCGCTGCCCGGCGACGGCGAGGTGACCGCCTTCACCGCGCAGGGACTGTCCGCGCTGGACACCACCCCGATCAGCGCGGCCGACCCGCTCGGCCGGGACGGCATCGGGTCGATCACCTTCACCATGAAGCTGTCGACGCTGCCGGACACCGCCGCCTGGCTGGAGGCGCTGAACGGCATCCCCGGCTTCATGGACGCCACGTTCAGCAGCGCCACGCTGTCCGCCGACGACCCTGACCAGCCGGATTTCTACACCGTCTCCAGCTCGGTGCAGGTCAACGTCCTCGCCCTCTCCCGGGCCTACCTCGCGGATGAGGAGAGCACGTCATGAGCAACCGACGCACGACCTGGATCACGGGGGCGGCGCTGATCGCGCTGGTCCTGGTGGCCCTCACCTGGATGCTGGTCGTCTCGCCGCGGATCGAGCAGACGAGTGCGCTGAACGAGGAGGTCGCCGCCGCCCAGGACGCCAACGGGCTGCTGCAGATCCAGGCGACCACGCTGGCGGCCGACGTCGCCCGGCGCGGCGAGCTGGAGGCCGAGCTCGCCACGCTGCGCACCCGCGTCCCGGAGGACGCCGGGCTGCCGGAGTTCACCCGACTACTCAAGGGCCTGGCCGACGAGTCCGGTGCCGTGGTCTCGACGGTCAGCGTCGGCATCGCGACCGAGGTCACCTCGACGCCGGACCTGCCGTCCGCGCCGGACGGCACCGCGGCGCCCGCCCTCGCGGCACCGCCCGCCGGGATGTACGCGGTGCCGGTCACCCTCACCGTGCAGGGGACGCTCGACCAGGCCAAGACGTACGCCGGCGTGCTGCAGACCGGGGATCACCGGCTGTTCCTGCTAACGTCGCTGTCCTGGAGCTCCCTGGACGCCGACGGCACCACCACGGTGACGCTCACCGGTTTCACCTACGTGCTGAGCGCGGATGCGGCAGCGGCGGTTGCCGACGAGGCGGGAGCGAGCGTGAACAGCACGGAGGCGACCGGATGACCCGTGCGGAGCCCCTGCGATGAGCCCGCAGCTCGCACTGGTGGTCGGGGCCGTGGTGATCGGCCTGGCGATCGGTTCCTTCCTCAACGTGGTCGTCCACCGGGTCCCCCGCTCCGAGTCCGTCGTGCCGCGGAGCGCCTGCCCGCGGTGCGGTCGGCCGATCCGCGGCCGCGACAACATCCCCGTGCTGTCCTGGCTGCTGCTGCGGGGGCGCTGCCGTGACTGCCGGGCGCCGATCAGTCGTCGCTACCCGCTGGTCGAGGCGGGCACCGGGGTGTGCTTCGGCCTGGTCGCCTGGTGGACCGGGGCGTCGTGGCTGCTTCCCGCGCTCCTCTTCCTGGTGGCGGTGTCGATCGCGCTGGCGCTGATCGACCTGGACGTCCACCGCTTGCCCGACGTGATCGTGCTGCCGGCCGTCGGGGTCGGCCTCCTGCTGCTGGCGCTGGCCTCGTGGAGCCCCGGGGACGCGTCCGACTGGGGGGCGCTGGTCCGGGCGGTCCTCGGCGGGCTCGCCCTGTTCACGTGCTATCTGGTGCTCGCCCTGATCCACCCCGGCGGCATGGGATTCGGGGATGTGAAGCTGGCCGGGCTGCTCGGGTTGTACCTGGCCTGGTTCGGCTGGCCGACGCTCGCGGTCGGCGCCTTCGCGGCCTTCCTGGCGGGCGGAGGCTGGGCCACCGGTCTGCTGCTGACCCGCCGGGCCCGGAAGGGCTCCGGGATCCCCTTCGGTCCCTGGATGCTGCTCGGCGCCTGGGTCGGGATCGTGGCCGGCCGAGCGGTCTGGTCCGGGTACCTCGGGCTGGTGGGGCTCTAGGGTGCGGGTATGGGCCTGTTCCGTCGTCGCGATGCCGACCTCCAGCCGCAGCAGCCGTTCACCTTCGTGGTGGAGGACGTGTTCACGATCACCACGGTGGGTCACGTGCTCACCGGTCGGGTGACCAGCGGGGTCATGACCAAGGGCCAAGCCGCGGACCTGCGACTGCCCGGCGGCGCCCGGTCCGTGACGATCGCGCGGATCGAGTCCCGACGGCGCAAGCAGGAGCAGGTGGCCGCGGGCGCGGAGGCCGGGGTGGTCCTGGACGGCCTGGGCCCGGACGACATCCCGACCAAGCCCGGTGGCGAGCACCGGGTGCTCGACTCCGACGGTCTGCGCGGGGTGCAGCTCGTCGGTCACTGAGGTTGTCGGGCGCACGTGGCAGGGTGGAGCCGTGTCCTCCCCCAGCACTCCGCCCGCCCTGCCCGAACGGGCGCTCGACACGACCCCCGAGTCGCCGTGGCCGGTCCGGCTGCTGTCGGCCAAGATCGCGGACTACGTCGCGAAGATGTCCCCGCTGTGGGTCGAGGGGCAGATCGTCCAGCTGAACCGGCGGCCGGGCGCGGGGATCGCGTTCCTGACCCTGCGGGACACCGATGTCGACATGTCGCTGCCGGTGTCGATGCCCGCGGGGGTGCTGGCGGGGGCGACCACGCCGCTGACCGAGGGCGCCCACGTGGTGGTGCACGCCAAGCCGACGTTCTGGACCAAGCGCGGCACCCTGCAGCTGAGTGCGGACGCGGTGCGCGCGGTCGGGGTCGGCGAGCTGCTGGCCCGGATCGAGCATCTGAAGAAGGTGCTGGCGGCGGAGGGACTGTTCGACGCCGGGCGGAAGGTGGCCCTGCCGTTCCTGCCCCGGGTGATCGGCCTGGTCTGCGGTCGGGAGTCGAAGGCCGAGCACGACGTGGTGGTGAACGCCCGGGCGCGATGGCCGCAGGTCGAGTTCGAGATCCGCGAGGTCGCGGTGCAGGGAGCGGGCGCGGTGCCGCAGGTGTCGCAGGCGATCGCCGAGCTGGACGCCGACCCGCGGGTGGAGGTGATCGTGGTCGCCCGGGGCGGCGGCGCGGTCGAGGACCTGCTGCCGTTCAGCAACGAGGCACTGGTCCGGGCCGCCGCAGCCTGCCGGACGCCGCTGGTGTCGGCGATCGGGCACGAGACCGACAGTCCGCTGCTGGATCTGGTGGCCGACTACCGGGCGTCCACGCCCACCGATGCGGCCAAGCGGATCGTGCCGGACGTGGGCGAGGAGCGGGCCAAGGTCGGTCAGGCGCGCCACCGGATGCGCTCGGCGATCGAGCACCGGGTCCGGCGGGAGGCGGACGGCCTGGCGCAGATCCGCTCCCGTCCGGTGCTGGCGCGCCCGCAGTCGATGATCGACGACCGGGCAGCCGAGGTGCAGCGCGTGCGCGAGGCCGCGCGGCGCAGCCTGGACCACGCGCTGACCGGCGCGAGCCACCAGGTCGGCGCGCTGGCCGCCCAGGTCCGTGCGCTGTCCCCCGCCGCCACCCTGGAGCGCGGCTACGCCGTGGTGCAGACCTCGGACGGCGGCGTGGTGCGGGATGCCGCCTCGGTCTCGGCCAAGGACAGTCTGCGGATCCGGGTCGCCCAGGGTGAGCTGATGGCGACCGTGCTGGCCGTGGCGCCGGCCAAGCGCCGTCCCGAGCCGGAAGTTGGTTAGATGGAGCCCGTGAGCGAGCGCACCGACATCGCAGAGCTGTCCTACGAGCAGGCCCGGGACGAGCTGGTCGCCGTCGTCTCCCGGTTGGAGGCCGGTGGCGCCGGCCTGGAGGAGTCGCTGGCGCTCTGGGAGCGGGGCGAGGCACTGGCCGCCCGCTGCCAGGAGTGGCTGGACGGCGCCCGCAAGCGACTCGACGCGGCCCGCGAGGCCGACGGTGACGGCCAGGAACGCCCGGGGTCCGCCGACTCCTGATCGACGGCCCCCTGCTCCCGCCCGGCAACGACGCTGAACTGGAGAACCACCGTGACCGAATCCGCACTGATCATCGGCGAGGCCCTCGTCGACGCCGTCGTCCGCCCGGACGGCGACCGCAGCGAGCACCCCGGCGGCAGCCCGGCGAACGTCGCACTGGGGCTGTCCCGCCTGGGCCGGGACGCCGCGCTGCTGACCTGGCTGGCCCGGGACCCGCACGGCGACCTGGTCCGGGAGCATCTGACCGGCTCCGGGGTCCGGGTGCTGACCGGCGACGGCGGGCCGGAGCGCACCCCGGTCGCGACCGCGCACCTGGACGCGGACGGCTCGGCCACCTACGACTTCGATCTGAGCTGGGACCTGCCGGAGGCGGAGGTCGGCAGCCCGCTGGTGGTGCACACCGGGTCGATCGGCGCGGTGCTCTCCCCCGGCGGCGCGAAGGTGGCCGCACTGCTGGCGGCGCACCGTGACACCGCGACGATCACCTACGACCCGAACCTGCGCCCGGCGTTGATGGCGGCGCCCGACGTCACGCTCCCGCTGGTCGAGCACCTGATCGGGCTGGCCGACGTGGTGAAGGTCTCCGACGAGGACCTGGCCTGGCTGCACCCCGGGGTGCCGGTGGAGGAGATCGCCCGGGACTGGGCGCGACGCGGTCCGGCGCTGGTCGTGGTGACCCTCGGCGGCGAGGGCGCGCTGGCGGTGACCGCCGGGGGCGAGGAGCTGGCCGTCACCGCGCCGCGGGTGCGGGTGGCGGACACCGTCGGTGCCGGGGACTCGTTCATGTCCGGGCTGATCGACGGGCTCTGGTCCGCGGGCCTGCTCGGCGCGGACCACCGTGAGGCGCTGCGGGCCATCGGACTGGACGCGGTGCAGCAGGTGCTGATCCGCTGCGTGCGGATCGCCGCGATCACCGTCTCCCGCGAGGGGGCCAACCCGCCCACCACCGCCGAGCTGGACGCCTGACGGCGAACGGCCCGTCCACCCCCTCCGGGGTCGACGGGCCGGGTGGCGCCGGGTTCAGGACGCCTCGCGGTGCCGGCCGGTCGGCTGCCCCCCTGCGGTCTCCGTCCGATCCCCACCCTGCTTCTTCTCCGCCTCGCGCTGAGCACGCTCCAGCGCGGCGCGGCGGTCCTCCTCGGTCTCGGAGTCGATCCGGGACGCCTCGGAGTCGTCGTAGGTGAGGTTCTCGCCGGACTCCGGGTCGAAGACCAGCAGCCGGGCCGGGTCGAACCACAGCTCGGCGTCCGAGCCGTCACGGACCCGGCTCTCCGACCCGAGCGCCACCACCATCTGGGTGCGCATCCCCTCGCCGTCCAGGTCCCGGTCCAGCTCCTCCAGCTTCCCGGCGACGTCCTGGTGGGTCTCGAACGGGATGTAGGCGTAGAGCTCGGCGCCCAGCCACTCCACCACGTCCACCTCGGCGCCGAAGACGACCCCAGCGCCACGCTTGGCGTCGTCCAGGACCTTCGCGTCCTCGACGTGCTCGGGACGCAGGCCGATGATCACCAGCTCGCGGTCGCCGATCGCGGACCGCAGCCGGTCGTCGATCGGGACCTCGGCGAACGGCAGGGTCAGGGTGTCGCCGGAGACCTGGCCGGGCAGGAAGTTCATCGGCGGGGAGCCGATGAAGCCGGCCACGAACAGGTTCTTCGGCTGCTCGTACAGGGCGCGGGGGCTGGCCACCTGCTGCAGCTCGCCCTTGCGGAGCACCGCGACCCGGTCGCCCAGGGTCATCGCCTCGGTCTGGTCGTGGGTGACGTAGACCGTGGTGGTGCCGAGTCGGCGCTGCATCCGGGCGATCTCGGTCCGCATCTGGCCACGCAGCTTGGCGTCCAGGTTGGACAGCGGCTCGTCGAACAGGAACGCCTGCGCGTCCCGGACGATCGCCCGGCCCATGGCGACCCGCTGGCGCTGACCGCCGGAGAGGTTGGCCGGCTTGCGGTCCAGGTGCTCGCGCAGTTCCAGCGTGTCCGCGGCGAACTCCACCTGGTCCGTGATCTGGGCCTCGGTGAACTGGCCCTTCTGCAGCCGGAGCGGGAACGCGATGTTCTCGAACACGGTCAGGTGCGGGTACAAGGCGTAGTTCTGGAACACCATCGCCAGGTGGCGGTCGCGCGGCGCCTTGTCGTTGACGACCCGGTCGCCGATCTTCAGTTCGCCCGACGTGATGTCCTCCAGGCCGACGATCATCCGCAGCAGGGTGGACTTCCCGCAGCCGGACGGGCCGACCAGGATGACGAATTCGCCGTCCTTGATGTCGAGGCTGACGCCGTTCACCGCCGGATAGCCGTCACCGTACTTCTTGACCAGGTCGGTGAGGGTGATGGATGCCATGGTGAAGCTCCTTCGTGGGAAGCGCGCCGGGCCTCAGCCCTTGACCGCGCCCTGGGTCAGCCCGGACACGATCTGGCGCTGGAACAACAGCACCAGGATGACGACGGGGATGGTCACGACCACGGCGGCGGCGGAGATCGCGCCGGTCGGGTCCTCGAACTGGGAGGCGCCGGAGAAGAACGCCAGGGCGGCGGGGACCGGCCGGGCGGCCTCCGTGGAGGTCAGCGAGATGCCGTAGACGAAGTCGTTCCAGGCGATGAAGAACGCGATGAGTGCGGTGGTGAACACGCCGGGCGCGGCCAGCGGGACGATCGCCTTGCGAAACGCCTGCCACGTGGTGGCACCGTCGACCTGGGCGGCCTGCTCCAGCTCCCACGGGATCTGCCGGAAGAACGCGGTCAGGGTCCAGATCGAGATCGGCAGGGTCAGCGACAGGTACGGGATGACCAGACCGGCCCAGGTGTCGTAGAGCCCGATCGACCGCCACAGGTTGAACAGCGGGGTCACGATCGAGATCACCGGGAAGATCGAGACCCCGAGCGCGGTGGTCAGGATCAGCTTGCGTCCCGGGAACTCCAGCCGGGCGATCGCGTAGGCCGCCAGGGTGGACAGCACCACCGAGATGGCGGTGGCGATCAGGGAGATGCCCACCGAGTTGCGCAGCGCCGACAGGAACAGCTCCTGCGCGGAGCCGTCCGGGCCGAGGATCTGCTCGTAGTTGGTCAGCGTCCAGGTGTCCGGCAGGAAGCTGCCGGAGTTCAGCTCGCTGGGCAGTTTGAACGAGGTGGCCATGATCGAGATCACCGGGAACAGCGCGTACACCAGCACCGCGACGGTGATCGCCGCCCAGGCGACCTTCTGCTTGCCACTCAGTGCGCCGCCCATCAGCGCTCCCCTCTCGCACCCGCGAGGTCGACCTTGAAGATCTTGATCGCGATGAAGCAGATGATGATCACGCAGACGAACAACAGCACCGAGATCGCCGAGCCGAGCCCGATCTCCAGCCGTCCGATCGACGTCCGGTAGGCCAGCAACGACAGCACGGTCGTGTCGTTCGCGCCGTTGGTCATGATGAAGACGTTGTCGAAGATCCGGAACGCGTCCAGCGCCCGGAACAGCACCGCGACCATCACCGCGGCCTTCATGTTCGGCAGCACCACCCGCTTCATCCGCTGCCACCAGGTCGCGCCGTCGACCTGCGCGGCCTCCTCCAGGTCGCTCGGCACCTGGGCCAGCCCCGCGAGCAGCAGCAGCGAGATGAACGGCGTGGTCTTCCACACCTCGGAGGCGATGATCACGAACAGGCTGGTGCCGGTCTGCGCGAACCAGTTCAGGTCGGCGTCGATGCCCGGCACCCAGTCGAACCAGGAGTTGACGTAGCCGGAGTCGATGCTGAACGCGTAGAACCAGGCGAAGGCCGAGACCACGGTGATGATGCCGTAGGGCACCAGGATCGCGGTGCGCAGCAGGCCGCGCAGCCGCTTGACCGCCCGGTGCATGACCAGGGCGAGCGCGAAGCCCAGCACCATCTCGATCACCACGGTGATGACCATGATCCCGGTCGTGACGCCCAGGGACTTCCAGAACAGGGAGTCGCTGAGGATCACGCCGTAGTTGCCCAGACCGATGAACGCGCGGTCGTCGGGGGCGGTCAGGCGGTTGCGGAACAGGGACTCGTAGACCGCCTGCAGGATCGGGTACGCGGTGACGGCCAGCATCACCACGAACGCCGGCCCGGCGAGCAGCCAGCCGAGGCGGGCCTCGGCCTTCGCGCGGTCGGACCTGCGGGGCTTGGCGGGGCTGGCGGCACTCATCTCGGGGTCCCCTCGCAAGCGCGAGCGAAGCGAGTGGTTTCGTGGGGTGTGATCATCTCGGGGCTCCCTCGGAAGCGCGGGCGCGGCGATTGGTCTCGTGGGGTGTGATCACAGCAGACGCTCCCCTCGCAGCACGGCCAGGATGAAGTCGGTGGAGGTCTTCGGCGTGCTGTCCGGGTTCACCGACGCCGGCGGGTGCCAGGTCTCCTGCAGCCCCTGGGAGACCTCGTTGTAGTACGGGGTCTGCGGCCGGGGTGCGGCCTGCTCCAGCGACTGCCGGATCTCGTCCGCCATCGGGAAGGTCTCCTGCACCTCGGGGTCGTCGTAGGCGGCGGTGTTGGCGGGCGGGTTGCCGTTCGACACGAAGTACGCGGCCTGGTTCTCCGGCTGCACGATGCACTCGGCCGCCTGGTAGGCGAGGTCGGTGTGCTCGCTGAACGCGCCGACGCCCAAGTTGATCCCGCCGTAGGGCGGTGCCGCGTCCTCGCCCTCGGTGACCTGCGGGTAGATCGCCCAGCCGACGTCGTCCAGCACCGACTGGTCCAGGGTCCCGGCGTCGACCGCGGACTGCATGGCGGGCCAGACGAACGGCCAGTTGACCATGAACGACCCGGAGTCCCCCTGGAACTGGGACAGCGAGGCGTTCTCGTCCTGGGTGGGCAGTCCGGCGCCGCCGAGCCGCTCCGACCCGATCTCGCCGATGATCCGCGCGGCCTCCCGGCCGGCGTCCGAGTCCAGTCCGAGCTCGACGTCCTCGGCGTCGGCCTCCGGCGTCTGCACGATGTGCCCGCCGGCCGACTCGACCAGCGCGTTGATCCACACGGTCAGCGCCTCGGCCTTGATGCCCTGCACGCCCAGCGTCTTGTCCTGGTCCTTGGCGGCGTCGATCACCTGGTCCCAGGTGACCGGGTTCGACATGTCGAGGCCGGCGGCCTCGGCGACCGAGGTGCGGTACCAGAGCAGCTGGGTGTTGGCCCAGAACGGCACGGTGACCAGCTCGTCGTTCCAGGTCGCACCGGCCAGCGCGCCGGCCGCCACGTCCTGGCTGACCCGCTCGGCCACGTCGTCGGGCACCGGGGCCAGGAAGCCGGCGTTCGCCAGCTCGGGGATGAACGGCGGATCCAGGCTCATCAGGTCGATCGAGGAGTCGGACGCCGCCAGCCGCCGGGCCAGCTGCTCGCGCTGCGAGCTCGCCTCCCGGGGCAGGACCGACACCTCGATCCGGTAGGCCCCGTCGGCGGCCTCGGTGCACTGCTGCGCGAGCTCCGCCTGCCCCCCGTCGTCCGGGTTCGTGTACCAGGTCAACACCGGGGTGTCGTCGGACGGGGCACAGGCGGCCAGCGTCGCCGCCAGCACCACCCCCGTTGCCGCGGCGATCGCCCTCGACCGTCTCTGCACCAGTCACCTACCTCGTCGTGCGTGTGGGGTTGTCTGCTCCTAGTGCTACCCCGTGCGCTGGTGGTGTGCCACCGGAGCGCAGGATCGGTGCGGGCTGTGCGTGCGTCGCGTGGGACGATGGACCCATGTCTCAGCTCACCCCGTCCCAGGCCTGGACCGCCCTCCGCGAGGGCAACGACCGCTTCGTGCGGGGGGAGATGGCCCACCCGTCGCAGGGCATCGACCGCCGGGTCGAGGTCAGCACCTCTCAGCACCCGTTCGCGGTGCTGTTCGGCTGCTCGGACTCCCGGGTGGCATCGGAGATCATCTTCGACCAGGGGCTCGGCGACCTGTTCGTGGTCCGCACCGCCGGGCACGTGCTGGACACCACGGTGATCGGCTCGATCGAGTACGGGGTGGAGATCCTGGGCGCCCCGCTGGTCGTCGTCCTCGGTCACGAGTCCTGCGGCGCGGTCGCGGCAGCCACCCAGGCCCTCACCACCGGCGAGCAGGCCCGCGGCTTCGTGCGGGCGGTGGTGGACCGGGTGATCCCGTCCATCGTCTCGCTGGTGCACGACCCGAACGGCGGGCAGACCGACCTGACCAAGGTCTCCGCGGCCGACCTGGGCCGCGAGCACGTCCGGCACACCGTGGACATGCTGCGCGGCTACTCCCTCGCCCTGGCCGAGGCGATCGACGAGGGCCGGGTCGCGGTGGTCGGCGTCGAGTACGCGCTCTCCGACGGGGTGGCCAGGCTGACCTCGGCGATCGGCGACGTCGGTGAGGAGCCGTCGGCCTGATCGGATGGCAGGATGACCGGCCATGAGCACCCGCGCCGATGACGCCGCCGGACAGTTCCGGATCGAACACGACACGATGGGCGAGGTCCGGGTCCCGGCCGACGCCCTGTACCGCGCCCAGACCCAGCGCGCGGTGGAGAACTTCCCGATCTCCGGGTCCGGGCTGGAGCGTGGGCACATCGCCGCGCTGGCCCGGGTGAAGAAGGCCGCGGCGCTGGCCAACGCGGAGCTGGGCATCGTGGACCAGGAGGTCGCGGACGCGATCGTGGCCGCGGCGGACGAGGTCGCCGACGGCCGGCACGACGCGCACTTCCCGGTGGACGTGTACCAGACCGGGTCCGGCACCAGCTCGAACATGAACATGAACGAGGTGCTGGCCACCCTGGCCACTCGCTCCAGCGGCACCGACGTGCACCCGAACGACCAGGTCAACGCCTCGCAGTCCTCCAACGACGTGTTCCCGACCTCGGTGCACGTCGCCGCCACCGACGCCCTGGTGAACGACGTGGTGCCCGCGCTGGACCACCTCGCGTCGTCGCTGGAACGGCTGGCCGCGCAGCACGCCGACGACGTGAAGTCCGGCCGCACCCACCTGATGGACGCCACCCCGGTCACCTTCGGCCAGGTGTTCGGCGGCTACGCGGCGGCGGTCCGGCACGGGATCGAGCGGGTCGAGGCCGCCCTCCCCCGGGTCGCGGAGGTCCCGCTGGGCGGCACCGCGGTCGGCACCGGGATCAACACCCCGGCCGGGTTCCCGCAGCGGGTGATCGAGCTGCTCGGGCAGGACACCGGCCTGCCGCTGACCGAGGCCCGGGACCACTTCGAGGCCCAGGGGGCGCGGGACGGGCTGGTCGAGCTCTCCGGGGCGCTGCGCACCGTCGCGGTCAGCCTGACCAAGATCTGCAACGACCTGCGCTGGATGGGCTCCGGCCCGAACACCGGCCTGGCCGAGATCCGGATCCCCGACCTGCAGCCCGGGTCGTCGATCATGCCGGGCAAGGTGAACCCGGTGATCTGCGAGGCCGTGCTGATGGTCTGCGCCCGGGTGGTCGGCAACGACGCCACGGTCGGCTGGGCCGGGGCGAGCGGCACCTTCGAGCTGAACGTGCAGATCCCGGTCATGGGCCAGGCGCTGCTGGAGTCCGAGCGGCTGCTGGCCAACGCGGCCCGGGTGCTGGCGGACAAGACCGTCGACGGCCTGGAGGTGGACGTCGAGCGGGGTCGCGCCTATGCCGGGTCCTCGCCCTCGATCGTGACCCCGCTGAACCGCATGATCGGCTACGAGGCGGCCGCGAAGATCGCCAAGCACGCGGTGGCGCAGCAGATCACCGTGCGCGAGGCGGTGCTCGACCTGGGCTACGTGGAGCGGGGCGAGCTGACCGTCGAGCAGCTGGACCGGGCTCTGGACCTCCTCAGCATGACCCACCCCGCGCGCTAGACGACCGGCTGCCGAGAAGCCGTACGCCGTCGGACGATCCGCCCGCGGGCCGACAGGACGTGGCTTCTCGGCGACCACTCGTCCCTCAGGTGTGGCGGTCGATCCGGGTGAGGACGCGGGAGAGCAGCGCGGCGAGCTGCGCGGCCTCGTCCGGGTCGAGGTCCGCGAGCGCGTCGCGTTCGACCGCGGTGCGCACGGGGGTGAGCCGGTCCACGGTCGCGCGGCCCTCGTCGGTGAGGGAGAGCAGGACACCGCGCCGGTCACGGTCCGGGACCGCGCGGTGGATCAGGCCCGCCCGGTCCAGGGCGTCGGTCCGCTTGGTGATCGCGGCGCCGGAGGACTGCGTGACCGTCGACACCTCGGAGGCGCGCATCGGCCGGCCCGCGCGCCGCAGCGCGCTGAGCAGGTCGAGTTCGCCACGGGTCAGTCCGCTGCCGGTCAACGCCTCGTCGATGTGCGCCGTGATCAGGGACGCGATCCGGGACACCCGGCCCACCACCTCGGCGGGCGAGGTGTCGATCTCCGGCACGGTGCGGGCCCACTCGGAGCGCAGGCGGTCGACGTAGTCCACGTCCGCAGGATAGCGGCCGTTAGTTCACAGATAAACCACCCGGGTAAGATCTTCGGGTGCCACACCGACTCTCCCTGCTCCGCGACCTCGCCCACCCCGACCAGTTCCGCGCGGCCATGCGCGTGAACCGGATGTCCGGCACGCTCGGCGGCGCGGTGCGGTGCGGGCTGACGGTGACCCTGGCCTTCCTGGTCGCGGCGCTGACCGGGCACACCGACCTGGCCGGCTTCGCGGCGCTCGGGGCACTCGCCTCGCTCTACGGCCGGGACGAGGTCTACGCCTGGCGCTGGCGGCTGATGACCCTGGCCGGAGGATCGCTCGCGGCGGCGGTCCTGCTCTGCTCGGTGCTGTCCGGCCGGGGAGCTCCCACGCCGGTGCTCCTGGTCGCCATCGGGGCGATCGCGGCGCTGGCGACCGCGGCCTGCGCTCTGCTGCGCACCGGTCCACCCGGCGGCACGATCATCGTGTTCGCGGCCGGAGCGGGTCTGGTGCCGATCACCGGGGACGCCGGGACGGCGGTGGCCGAGCGGACGGTGGCCACCCTGGTCGGGGTCGCCGCGGCGCTGGCGGTCTGCAACGCGGGCGCCCTGGTCGACCGGGGCGCGAGGGGCGCCGCGCCCCGGCTCCGGAGCCTCCTGCGGCACGACCCGGCGGTGCTCGGCTCGGCGCTGCTGGTGCTGTGCGCCTCGGTGGCCGCAGGTGCCGTGGCCTCCCTCGCCGGATGGGGGCATCCCGCGTGGGCGGCGATGGGGGCGACCGCGGTCCTGCACGGACGCGACGTGCACCACATGGGCCAACGGGCGATCCAGCGCGGGCTGGGCACCCTGGGCGGCGCACTGGTCGCGGTCCCGCTGCTGGGCGCACACCTGCCGTTCTGGGCCGTGGCGGTGCTGGTCGTGGGGCTCCAGGTGGTCACCGAGGTGGTCGTGGGACGGCACTACGGCCTGGCGATGCTGACCATCACGCCGATGGCCCTGCTGATGACGTCGATCGGCGGCACCGCCGAGCCCGTGACGATGGCGGTCGACCGGGCGCTGGACACCCTGGTCGGCGCGCTGATCGGCGTCGCCGTCGCCGTGATCGCCGCCCGGCCCGGCACCCCGGCGACCGAGGCGGGCGACCCGGCGACGCTCGACGCGGAGCGACCCGGCGACCGCCGGCGCACGCGGGCCGCCGCCCACCCGGTGCACCCCGGTGGACGGCGGCCCGCGGCGCTCAGAGCTCCAGCCCCTCCAGCATCTCGGTGACCAGCGCGGCCACCGGCGAACGCTCCGAGCGGGTCAGCGTCACGTGCCCGAACAGCGGGTGGCCCTTGAGCGTCTCCACCACCGCGGCGACCCCGTCGTGCCGCCCGACCCGCAGGTTGTCGCGCTGGGCGACGTCGTGGGTCAGCACCACCCGTGAGCTCTGACCGATCCGGGACAGCACGGTGAGCAGCACGTTCCGCTCCAGCGACTGGGCCTCGTCCACGATCACGAAGGCGTCGTGCAGCGAACGCCCGCGGATGTGGGTCAGCGGCAGCACCTCGAGGATGTCCCGGTCCATGACCTCCTCGACCACCTCCCGGCTGACCAGGGCACCGAGGGTGTCGAAGACCGCCTGGGCCCACGGGTTCATCTTCTCGGCCTCGCTGCCGGGCAGATAGCCGAGCTCCTGGCCGCCCACCGCGTACAACGGCCGGAACACCATGACCTTGCGGTGCTGACGACGCTCCAGCACCGCCTCCAGCCCCGCGCACAGCGCCAGCGCCGACTTGCCGGTGCCGGCCCGGCCGCCGAGCGAGACGATGCCGACCTCGGGATCCATCAGCAGGTCGATGGCGACCCGCTGCTCGGCGGAGCGCCCGTGCAGCCCGAACACGTCCTGGTCGCCGCGCACCAGCTGGATCTGCTTGTCCGCGGTCACCCGGCCGAGCGCCGAGCCGCGCGGGCTGTGCAGCACCAGACCGGTGTGGCAGAGCAGGTCGGCGGGGGCGGGCCGGTCGTCCCGGTCGCCGCCGTCCAGGTCGAGCAGGGGCACCGACTCGTGCTCCCACAGGTCGGCCATCTGCTGCTCGGTCAGCTGCAGCTCGTCCATCCCGGTCCAGCCGGACTCGGCCGCCAGCTCGTGCCGGTACTCCTCGGCGCGCAGCCCGATCGCGGAGGCCTTGATCCGCATCGGCAGGTCCTTGGAGACCACCGTGACGTCCTTGCCCTCCTTGGCCAGATTCGCCGCCACCGCCAGGATCCGGGAGTCGTTGTCCCCGAGCCGGAAGCCGGCGGGCAGGGCGTCCGGGTCGGTGTGGTTGAGCTCCACCCAGAGCGTGCCGCCGTGGTCGCCGATCGGCAGCGGCGCGTCCAGGCTGCCGTGCTCCAGCCGCAGCTCGTCCAGCATCCGCAGCGCGGCCCGCGCGAAGAAGCCCAGTTCGGCGTGGTGTCGTTTGGCCTCGAGCTCGGTGATCACCACCAGAGGGAGGACGACGTCGTGTTCGGCGAAGCGGCGGACCGCTCGCGGGTCGGAGAGCAGGACCGATGTGTCGAGGACATGGGTCCGGGTTCCCGGAGTGCTGACCACGGCTGACTCCCTCCGGCGCCTGAACTGTCAGCGCCGAATCGGGCCTCCGTCGTCCACCCGGCGACGTGCCGGTGGACGAGCGTCGACGGGGTGAGGGCGGACGGCCCGCGAGTCGGGCCGGATCCGGCCCTCCTCCCGGAGCTGGTGCTCCATGGGCTGGCCTCCCGGGGACGGCTGGTGCCATCCGTTGCGGCGACGCTAAGCCTGCCCCGCGACGCGGCAGCGTTGCCGCGCGGGTGTGTCGCCGCTCACATCCGAGAATTCACCTGGCCGTTACTTCCCGCGACGACGGTCCCGCGCCGCGTAGTCGCGCATCGCCCGCAGGAAGTCGACCCGCCGGAAGTCCGGCCAGTACGCCTCGCAGAAGTAGAACTCGGTGTGCACGCTCTGCCACAGCATGAAGCCGCCGAGTCGCTGTTCGCCGGAGGTGCGGATCACCAGGTCCGGATCCGGCTGACCCTTCGTGTAGAGGTGATCGGCGATGTGCTCCACGTCGAAGCTGCCGGCGATCTCGTCCAGACTCGCACCGTCGGCCGCCCGTTCCCGCAGGTAGGAACGCACCGCGTCCGCGATCTCCCGTCGACCGCCGTAACCGATCGCGACGTTCACGTGCAGGCCGGTGATGTCCGCGGTGGCGGCCTCCGCGTCGCGCAGCACCTGGGCGGTGTGCTCGGGCAGCAGGTCCAGCGAGCCGACCGCCTGCAGCTTCCAGCGCCGGGTGGCCGCGAGCTCACGCACCGCGTCCTCGATGATGCCGAGCAGCGGGGTGAGCTCCTCGGGGTCCCGGCTGAGGTTGTCGGTGGACAGCATCCACAGCGTGACGACCTCGACCCCGACCTCCTCGCTCCACGCCAGCAGATCGGCGATCCGCTCCGCGCCACGACGGTGACCGGTGGCGGTGGACTCGCCGAGGCTGCGCGCCCATCGGCGGTTGCCGTCCAGGATCACGCCGATGTGCCGGGGCAGCTGCTGCCGGGGCAACGAGGCTGCGAGTCGCCGCTCGTACAACCCGTACAGCGGGTGTGGCAGGCGCACGGTGGCGGCTCCTCGGCAGGCTCGGATCGGACGGGGATCACCGTACCGGCAGCGGGGGTGCGGACCGGCGTCGAGCCCACGTCCCGCGCGAGGAGGATCTGTGCAGGCCGCCCTAACCTACGGTTGCGTAAGTTACGCTCGTCGGGTCGCCCATCCCGCCATCCCCTGGAGGTCAGACGTGAAGGTCGCCGAGACCGCCGACCAGATCGCCGCCGCGATCAAGCCCAAGCTGCGTGGCTGGATCCACGCCGGGATGTTCCCGCTGGTGACCGCCGCGTCGATCGTGCTGGTCGTGCTGGCACCGGGCGCGGCGCTGACCTGGGCCTGCGCGGTCTTCGGGCTGTCGGCCATGATGCTGTTCGGCACCAGCGCGGTCTACCACCGCGGGACCTGGTCGCCCCGGGTCGCCGGGGTGTTGCGCCGGCTCGACCACACCAACATCTTCCTGGTGATCGCCGGGACCCTGACGCCGCTGGCCGTCGCTCTGCTCCCGGCGTCCACCAGCCGCCCGTTGCTGATCGTCGTCTGGGCCGGGGCCCTGGTCGGCGTGCTGGCCCGGGTGTTCTGGCTCGGGGCGCCGCGATGGGTCTACGTGCCCAGCTACATCGCCCTCGGCTGGGTCGCCGTGTGGTTCCTGCCCTCGTTCTGGCGGGCGCCCTCCGGCGGGCCGGCGGTGGTGTGGCTGGTCGCGGTCGGCGGGCTCGCCTACACGATCGGGGCCGTGGTCTACGCCCTGAAGAAGCCCAACCCCAGCCCGCGCTGGTTCGGCTTCCACGAGATCTTCCACTCGCTCACCGTCGTCGGCATCGTCTGCCATTTCATCGCGGTGGCGATGGCGGTGCTGCGCTGAGTCAGGCGGGGACCACCCGGTAGCGGCGGTTCGCCAACGACGGGTTGCCCTCGCGGACCTCGGCCAGCAGACCCGGGTCCAGGTCGACCGTGCGCAGCTCCGGCTGGTCGCCGAGCTCCAGCCCGATCTCCCCGTCCGGGCCGACCACCAGCGACCGGCCGATGGTGCCCGGGCCGGCCTGGCCGACCGCCGCGACCACGACGGTGTTCTCGATCGCCCGGGCGATCGCCAGGGTGCGCCAGTGCAGCGCCTTCAACGGGCCCGGCGCCCACGCCGCGGGCACCACCAGCACGTCCGCACCGGCGTCCACCACGCGGCGGGCCGACTCGGGGAACCGGAGGTCGTAGCAGGTGATCACGCCGACCCGCATCCCCGCGACGTCCAGCACCAGCGGCGCGGCGTCGACCGGGCCGGGCACCAGCCGATCGGACTCCCGGTGGCCGAAGGCGTCGTAGAGGTGCACCTTGCGGTAGACCCCGGCGAGCCCACCACGGCCGTCGACCGCGACCACCGCGTTCACGGCCCGCTCGCCGTCCCCGGGCAGCATGGTGCCGGCCAGGATCGCCACCCCGGTCCGGGCGGCCTGCTCGCGGAGCAGGGTGACGAACTCCCCGTCCAGCGGCTCGGCGTGCTCCGGCCCGGTGCCGCGCGGGTCGAACCCGGCCGCGTACTCGGGCAGCACGAGCAGGTCCGCATGCGCCCGGGCCGCGGTGCCGATCGCCCGGCGCACGGTCTCGCGGTTGGCGGCGTGATCGTCGCTGACCCGCAGCTGACCCACGGTCAGGCGCACGGCGGGGCGGACCGGGGCGCCGGTCATCGGGGGTCCACGCCGTCCGCTCCGGGATCCGCGTCCGTCCGCGTCCCCTCCGGACCACCGGACCGCTCCCCGCGAGCGCCGTCAGCGGGGCCACCGGAGCTCTCCTGCCGCGCCGCCTCGGCCGCCGCCCGCTCCTCGGCCTCCAGCTGACGTCCGCGTCGTTCGACCCGGCGGAGCTTGCGGACCAGCGAGTACCCCAGCAGCATCACGGCGATCGCCACACCGAACGTCACCAGGAAGCCGATCAGCCCCGGCGAGGTCTGGTCCGCGGGCGGGATCTCCTGGACGCTCGGACTCGGGCTCGGTCCGACCTCGGCCCACACCTGGAGCCAGGCACCGTGCAGCGTCGCGGCGCTCATCCGCGCAGCCCCGCGAACAGGTCGTCCTCGGGCAGGGCCGTCGGCACCCGGGACTCGGCGAGCTCGTACTCGTCCCAGGGCCACACCTCCCGCTCGAGCTCGCGCGGGATGCCGAAGAAGAAGCCCTCCGGGTCGATCTGGGTGGCGTGCGCACGCAGGGCCGCGTCACGCTGCTCGAAGAACTCGGCGACCGGCACCAGGGTGGTGACCTCGCGCTCGGGCATCTCCCTGGCGGCCCGGGACTCGACCCACTCCCCGAACGGCGACTCCAGGCCCCGGGCGATCATCGCCTCGTGCACGGTGCGCAGCCGCTTCATCGAGAAGCCGTGGTTGTAGTAGAGCTTCGACGGGGTCCACGGCTCGCCGGCGCCCCGGTAGCGCTCCGGGTCACCCGCGGCGTGGAAGGCCTCGAAGGCCACCCGGTGGGTCATGATGTGGTCCGGGTGCGGGTAGCCGCCGGTGGGGTCGTACGTGGTGATCACGTGCGGCCGGAACGCGCGGACCGCGGCGACCAGCGGGGCCGAGGCGTCCTCCAGCGGCTGCAGGCCGAAGGAGCCCTCCGGCAGCGGCGGCAGCGGGTCGCCCTCGGGCAGCCCCGAGTCGACGAAGCCCAGCCATTGCTGGCGCACCCCGAGCGCGGCGGCCGCGGCCGCCATCTCGGCGCGGCGGATCCGCCCCATCTCCTCCGGAGTGCCGGAGAAGGGCGGGTAGTGCGGGTTGAGGATGTCCCCGCGCTCGCCACCGGTGCAGGTGACGATCAGGACGTCCACCCCCTGCGCGGCGTAGCGGGCGGTGGTCGCGGCGCCCTTGCTCGACTCGTCGTCCGGGTGGGCGTGGACCGCCATCAGGCGGAGCTGCTCGGTCACGTTCCGTGGCTTCCTTCTGGTCGCGTCGTCGGGTCCGGACCCGACAAGGGACAATGATCGCTCATCCGTCCGACACGGCCGAACCGACAGGAGTCCCCGTGAGCAGCGTCCAGCCCCCCGCCGGCCGGTACGGACCCACCGCGTCCCCGACCCGGCGTCGCGCGGCCCGGATCGGTCTGGTGGTGCTCGCGGCGGTCGGCCTGGGCATCGTGATCTGGATCGGCCTGGGCGCGGCGGGGACCGCGGTGCGCTGGAACGAGGTCGGGTATCGGATCGACGGCAGCACGGCGGTGGAGATCACCTTCGACGTGATCCAGGACCCCGGCGAGGTCGCGGTGTGCCGGGTGCAGGCGCTCAGCAACAGCCACGCGGAGGTGGGCGTGCAGCAGATCACCGTGGGCCCGTCCGCCGAGCAGACCACCCGGGTGACCGCGACCGTTCCCACCGCCGAGGAGGCCGTGACCGCCGTCGTCCACGGGTGCGAGGCGCGATGAACCGGGCCTTGTGACCGCTTCTTCGCTATGATGGCGGATTCAAGACGCCGCCTCGGTCCGACGTGACCGTCGATGCGACCGTGAGGCGGAGCACCCGTTCCCACCCGTCGCGGACACGCACGCACGTCGGGGCGAGGCGATTTTTCGAGCGCAGCCACCCCAGGGTGCGCCCGTTGCTGGAAGGAGTGGGACGTGACCGACACGACGCAGGCCACCACCTGGTTGACGCAGGAGGCCTACGACCGCCTCAAGGCGGAGCTGGAGCACCTCGAGGGTGCGGGTCGCGCCGAGGTCACCGAGCGCATCGCCGCCGCTCGTGACGAGGGCGACCTGAAGGAGAACGGCGGCTACCACGCCGCACGCGAGGAGCAGGCCAAGCAGGAGGCGCGGATCCGCGAGCTCCAGGCCAAGCTGCGCAACGTGCAGATCGGCACCCCGCCGGACGACGGCGTGGTCGAGCCGGGGATGGTCGTCGTCGCCGAGGTCGCGGGCGACGAGATGACCTTCCTGCTCGGCTCCCGGGAGATCGCCGGCACCGCCGACATCGACGTGTTCTCCCCGACCTCGCCGCTGGGCGAGTCGATCAACGGCCACCAGGTCGGCGACTCGACGTCCTACACCGCGCCGAACGGCAAGGACATCCCGGTGAAGATCCTCAGCGCGAAGCCGTTCGTGGGCTGACGACGCCGCACCCGGAAGGCCCGCTCCCCTCCTGGGGGGCGGGCCTTCTCAGTGCTCGGACAACCGGTACCCGTCGTCGCGCAGCCGCGCCAGGACGCCCGCGCAGTGCTCGGGTCCCTTGGTCTCGACCTGGAGTTCGACCTCGACCTCGTCGACGTCCAGGTCGACGCCGGTGCGGGTGTGGTTCACGTGCATGACGTTGGTGCCGAGCCGGGCGAGCTCGCGCAGCAGCCCGGCCAGGGCGCCCGGGGTGTCGTGCAGCCGGACCCGCAGCTGCAGGTAGCGGCCGGAGGAGGCCAGGCCGTGCCGGACCACCCGGAGCAGGACCAACGGGTCGATGTTCCCGCCGGAGAGCAGCACCACCACGGGCCCGGTGAACGCCCCCGGTCCCCCGGCCATCACCGCGGCCACCCCGGCGGCGCCCGCCGGCTCCACCAGCAGCTTGGCCCGCTCGGTGGTGAGCAGCAGGGCGCGGGACAGGTCCTCCTCCGACACGGTCCGGACCTCGGTGTCGTGCCGGTGCAGCAGGTCGAAGGGCACCCGGCCGGGGGTGCCGACCGCGATCCCGTCCGCCATCGTGTGCAGCTCGGGGGCCGTGGTCGGCTTGCCCGCGGCGAGCGAGGCCGGGTAGGCGGCGGCCCGGGCGGCCTGCACCCCGATCACCCGGACGTCCGGCCGGAGCTCGGCCAGCGCGCCCTGCATCCCGGCGGCCAGCCCGCCGCCGCCGACCGGCACCAGCACCGTCGCGGCCTGCGGCACCTGCTCGACGATCTCCAGCGCCAGGGTGCCCTGCCCGACCACGACGTCGTGGTGGTCGAACGGGTGGATCAGCACGGCGCCGGTGCGCTCGGACTCCGCGCGGGCGGCGGCCAGCGCCTCGTCCACGGTCACACCGTGCAACCGGACCTCGGCGCCGTACTCCCGGGTGGCGGCGATCTTGGGCAGCGCGGCGTCGATCGGCATGTAGACCACCGCGTCGATCCCGAGCTTGGCGGCCGCCAGGGCGACACCCTGAGCGTGGTTGCCCGCGCTCGCCGCGACCACGCCGCGGGCCTTCTCCTCGTCGGTCAGCCGGGCCATCCGCACGTAGGCGCCGCGGACCTTGAACGAGCCGGAGCGCTGCAGGTTCTCGCACTTGAGGTAGACGTCGGTCCCGGCGATCTGACTCAGGGCACGGGAGAACTCGACCGGCGTGCGCGTGACCACACCGTCGAGCAGCTCCGCTGCCGCCCGCACGTCATCGAGGAAGGTCACGCGGCGGCTCTCGGGGTCCGCTGCGCGACGTGGTCCTCCGTGCCGAGCTGGGGGAACTTGTCGTGCCCGTGCAGGTAGAGCACCACGGTGTTCAGCACCGCGGCGATCGGCACCGCGAACAGCGCGCCGACGATCCCGGCCGCCATCGATCCCGCGGTCACGACCAGCAGCACCGCCACCGGGTGCAGGGACACCGCATGCCCCATCAGGAACGGCTGCAGGATGTGCCCCTCCAGCTGCTGCACCAGCAGGACGACGCCGAGCATGATCAGCGCGATCACGGGTCCGTGCGCGACCAGCGCCACCAGCACGGCGACCGCACCGGTGACGATCGCGCCGACGATCGGGATGAACGAGCCGACGAACACCAGCGTCGCCAGCGGAAGCGCCAGCGGCACCTGCAGGATGGCCGCGCCGATGCCGATGCCGACCGCGTCGACGAAGGCCACCAGGATCTGGGTGCGGGTGTACGCGCTGAGCGTGACCAGGCCACGACGGCCCGCCTGGTGCACCCGCTCGCGCACGCTGCGCGGCAGCAGGCCGACCACCCAGGACCAGACCGTACGGCCCTCGCGCAGGAAGAAGAAGGTGCAGAACAGGGAGATCAGCGCCCCGGCTGCGACGTGACCGACCGTGGTGGTCACCGACAGCGCACCGGACAACAGGCTCGAGGCGTTGTTCTGCAGCTGCTCGCGACCCTGGTCCACCAGATCGCCGACCTGGGCCGACGTGACCTGCAACGGACTGGTGGCCAGCCAGTCGAGCAGCTTGTCCACGCCCTCGGACGCCTGGTCGCTCAGATCGCCGAACCCGGCGGCGATCGACCGCCCGGCCAGCACCACCAGCGCGGCCACCACCGCGAGCAACCCGATCACCGAGCTGATCGCCGCGAGCGTCCGGCCGAAGTGCAGGCGGCGCCGCAGGAAGGCCGCCACCGGGTTGAGCAGCACGGTGAGCAGCAGTGCCACGGCCACCGAGACCACGATCACCTTGAAGTAGCCGATCAGCCACAGCGCTGCCGCAGCGGCCCCGGCGATCAGCAGAAACCGCCAGGACCAGGCGGCGGCGGCCCGGACCGCCGGGGTCACCGACTGCTCGGCCGACCAGCCCTGGGGCGTGTGGCCGGTGGCGAGGTCGCCCTCGTGCAGTGCCGGCCTGCGGCGGGACCTCACTGGTCCAGCGCCCGGATCAGGTCCGCGATCAGGTCGGACTCGTCCTCGATGCCGACACTCAGGCGGACCAGGTCGTCCGGCACCTCCAGCGCGGTGCCCGCCACCGAACCGTGGGTCATCCGGGCCGGGAGCTCGATCAGCGACTCCACCCCGCCCAGCGACTCGGCCAGGGTGAACACCCGGGTCCGGGCGCAGATCGCGGCGGCGCGCTCGGCACTGCCGGCCCGGAAGGACACCATCCCGCCGAACCCGGACATCTGCCGCGCGGCGACGTCGTGCTGGGGGTGCGACTCCAGACCGGGGTAGATCACCGCCGGGACGTCGTCCCGCTCGACCAGGAACCGGGCGACCGCGGCGGCGTTCGCGCAGTGCCGGTCCATCCGGACGCCCAGGGTCTTCAGCCCTCGCAGGGTGAGCCAGCCGTCGAACGGCCCGGCCACGGCGCCCGAGGCGTTCTGGTGGAAGGTGAGCGCGTCCGCGAGCGCCGTCGACCCGGTCGGCCCGGTGAGCCCGACCGGCAACTGTGCCCCGTCCGCGGTGATCACCGCGCCGCCGACCACGTCGGAGTGCCCGCCGATGTACTTGGTGGTGGAGTGCACCACCACGTCCGCGCCCAGTGCCAGCGGCTGCTGCAGGTACGGCGTGGCGAAGGTGTTGTCGACCACCAGCAGGGCGCCCGCGCCGCGGGCCAGTCCGCTGAGCACCTCGATGTCGGCGATGCCGAGCAGCGGGTTGGTCGGGGTCTCGGCCCAGATCAGCTTGGTGCGGCCGGGCTGGATCGCCGCGGCCACCGCCTCGGCGTCGGAGAGGTCGGCCGGGGTGTGCTCGATCCCCCACGGACCGAAGACCCGCGCGATCAGCCGGTAGGTGCCGCCGTAGGCGTCGTCCGGGATCACGACGTGGTCCCTGGGGCGCAGCACCGCGCGCAGCAGGGTGTCCTCAGCGGCCAGGCCGGAGGCGAAGGCGAAGGCGGCGTCCCCGCCCTCCGCGGCGGCCAGCGCCTCCTGGAGCGCGGTGCGGGTCGGGTTCGCCGAGCGGGAGTACTCGTAGCCGTTGCGGAGACCGCCGACACCGTCCTGGGCGTAGGTCGACACCTGGTAGATCGGCGGGACCACCGCCCCGGTGGTCGGATCCGGCGCCTGACCGGCGTGGATCGCCCGGGTGGAGAAACCTGCCTCGGACCAGTCCTGCTCGTGGTTCGTCACCCGCACAGGCTAGGCGTTCCGCGCGGGGAATGACACGGGGACGTCACCGGTTGAGGAACGCGGACCCGCAAGGAGGGGAGCCCCTGATGAACTGGCTGTTCGGTTCCGCACTCAAGACCACCATGGTCACCCCGGAGCGCGCCCTGCGGGGCCGCGACGCGTACGGCTACCACGTCCCGACCACCCACACCGTGCTCGGCACCCCGATCCAGGGCCCATGGCCCGAGGGCACCCGGACCCTCGTCGTCGGCCTGGGCTGCTTCTGGGGCGCGGAGCGGGTGTTCTGGCAGCTGCCCGGTGTCGTCAGCACGGCGGTCGGCTACCAGGGCGGCTTCACGCCCTACCCCACCTACGAGGAGGTGTGCACCGGCCTGACCGGGCACGCCGAGGTGGTGCTGGTCGCCTACGACCCGACGGTGATCTCCGACGCCGACCTGCTGCGCGCCTTCTGGGAGGGCCACGACCCGACGCAGGGCTTCCGGCAGGGCAATGACGCCGGGACCCAGTACCGGTCGACCGTCTACACCACCACCCCCGAGCAGGCCGCTGCCGCGGAGGAGACCCGCGCGGCATTCCAGGACCGGCTGACCCGGTCCGGCTTCGGGGAGATCACCACCGAGATCCGCACCGCCGAAGAGGCGGGCCCGTTCTTCTACGCCGAGGACTACCACCAGCAGTACCTGGACAAGAACCCGAACGGGTACTGCGGTCTGGGCGGCACCGGGGTGTCCTGCCCTCGACCGGTGGACGGGGTCGCGTCGGCCTGAGGTCACCGGCCGGCCGAACGTCCCGGCGACGAGGCCATGCGCCGGACTACGGTCCGGCACATGGCCGATCAGCACCGCGACGCCCTGCGGGGGCTCGCCGATCAGGAGGTCCCGGCCTATCTCCGTGCGCACTCCGGGCTGCCCGGTCCGCGCAGCGATCTGGCGCTCCTGGGTGCCCTGGTCGAGCACGCCGGCCCCGCGCTGACGCTGCGCCTGGTGCACGACCCGGACGAGTACCTGCGCAGCTGTGGCACCGCGGCCCTCGGCCGGCTGCTGGCCGCCGACCCGGGCGCCGTCGACCTGCTGCACGAGCGGGCGCGTGACGGCCTCTGGCGGGTGCGGGAGGCCGCGGCGATGGCGCTGCAACGTCTCGGCGACGACCACCCCGCGCGGTTGCGCGCCACGGCCCTGCTGTGGGCGACGGACCCCGATCCTCTGGTGATCCGGGCCGCCGTCGCCGGGATCTGCGAGCCCCGGCTGCTCCGGGACCCCGCGACCGCTCTGGCCGCGCTGGACGTCTGCGGGCTGGCCACCGACCGGCTGCGCGCCCTCGCGCCCGGTCCGCGCCGGCAGCCGGACGTCCGGACGCTGCGCCAGGGGCTGGGCTACTGCTGGAGCGTGGCTGTGGCGGGGGCGCCGGAGCCGGGAGTGCCGCGATTCCTGGCCCTGGCGGCGGTGGACGACCCGGACGTGCGGTGGATCGTCCGGGAGAACCGGAAGAAGGCGCGGCTGCGCCGGGTGCTGCCGGACTGAGCCGGGCCGGCCCCGCCCGCGTCCGTGCCGATCGGGGTCCTCACCCGCAGGACGACGACGGGGCGCCGGGACCCGTGGTCCCGACGCCCCGTGCCGTGTGCTCAGGCGTTCGCGAACGCCGCCAGACCCAGCTGGACGGCGCGGTCGAACAGCTGCTCGCGCTCGGCGGCGGAGAGCTCCTCGGCGCGGAACATCAGGTCGGAGATCGAGCAGATGGCCAGGGCCTTCTTGCCCTCGCGGTCGGCGACGCCGTACAGACCGGCGGCCTCCATCTCCACCCCGAGGGTGCCGTGCGCGACCAGGCCGGCGCGCAGCTCCGGCTCGTTGTTGTAGAACGAGTCGGAGCTGAAGATCGCACCGGCGTAGACCGCACCGGTGCCCTCCGCCGTCGTGGCCGCGGCGTAGGCGGCCGACGCCAGGCCGAAGTCCGGGGCGGCCGAGTAGTTCGCCCCGGGCACCAGCCGACGCAGCACGTCGGAGTCGGTGTGCGCGGCGGTGCCGATCACCACGTCGCCCACGTTGAGGAACGGCGCCATGCCGCCGGCGGTGCCGATCCGGATGATCCGCTCCACCCCGAAGAACCGGTACAGCTCGGTGGCGTAGATCGTGATGGAGGGGATGCCCATGCCGGAGCCCATCACCGAGACCGGACGGCCCCGGTAGGTGCCGGTGTAGCCGAGCATGCCGCGGACCTCGGTGACCAGGCGGGCGTCCTCCAGGACGGTCTCCGCGATCCGCTTGGCGCGGCGCGGGTCGCCCGGCATCAGGACGTCGGGGGCGAAGTCGCCGTTCTCGGCGGCGATGTGCGGGGTAGCCATCTGCGCGAGCGTCCGATCAGTGGGTGGAGACGATGTCGACCACGAACACCAGGGTGTCGCCGCCCCGGATGCCGGCCTGCGGGACGCCACGGTCGCCGTAGCCCAGGTGCGGCGGGATCGACAGCAGCAGGCGGGAGCCGATCGGCTGGCCGACCAGGCCCTCGTCCCAGCCGCCGATGACCGCGCCGACGCCGATCGGGAAGCTGATCGAGGAGCCGCGGTCGTAGGAGTTGTCGAAGACGTTCCCGTTCCAGCTCTGGCCGAGGTAGTGCACCTCGATCTCGTCCCCGGCCTCGACCAGGGAGCCGGTGCCGGGCTCGAGCACCAGGACCTCCAGCTCGGCGGGGGCGTCGCCCGCGGGGAAGGTCAGGGTCGGCTTCTCGCCGAAGGAACCGGTGGCCTGGGGCAGCGTGGCGGACATGGGGGTGCTCCTCGGGATCGGATGCGCGCGGTCTCCCCCATCCTGCCTGGTTCGTGCACCCACGAGCGAACGCATGGTCCCGCGGGGGCGGGACGGGTTACCGTCGCCGCAGCCGACGAGGGCGAACGAGAGGGCGAGCGATGACGCTGACCACCTGGGCCGGGAACCTGACCTACCACCACGATCGACTGCACCGGCCGTCCACCGTCGACGAGCTCCAGGAGCTGGTGGCGCGGAGCCGGCGGATCCGCGCGCTCGGCACCCGGCACAGCTTCAACCACCTCGCGGACACCGAGCACGACCTGGTGCAGCTGCACGGGCTCCCGGCCGAGGTCGTCATCGACCCCGACGCCCGCACCGCGACGGTCTCCGCCGGGGCGCGCTACGGGACGGTGGCCGAGGAGCTGCACCGACAGGGCTGGGCGCTGCACAACCTGGCGTCGCTGCCGCACATCAGCGTCGGCGGCGCGGTGTCCACCGGCACCCACGGGTCGGGCTCGGCCAACCTGTCGTCGGCGGTGGCCGGCCTGGACCTGGTCGCGGCCGACGGCGGGCTGCGGTCCCTGCGGCGCGGCGACGACGAGCTGGCGGGCTCGGTGGTCGGGCTCGGGGCGCTGGGCGTGGTGGCCAGGGTGGTGCTGGACATCGAGCCGACCTACGACGTCGCGCAGGAGGTGCACCTCGACCTGCCCTGGGAGGCGGTGCTGTCCGACCTGGACGCGGTGACCGGGTCGGCGGACTCGGTCAGCCTGTTCACCGACTGGACCGGACCGGCGGTGCAGCAGGTCTGGCGCAAGACCCGGCTGCCGCGTGGCGGCACCTACCGGCCGCGCGCCGACCTCTTCGGTGCCCGACCCGCGCCCGGACCGGTGCACCCGCTACCCGGCATCGACCCGGTGAACTGCACCGAGCAGCTCGGCGTCCCGGGCCCCTGGCACGACCGGCTGCCGCACTTCCGGCTGGCCTTCACCCCGTCCAACGGCGACGAGCTGCAGTCCGAGTACCTGGTGCCCCGGGAGCACGCCGTGGCGGCGATCGAGGAGATGCGGTCGCTCGGGTCGCTGGTCGCCCCGTTGCTCCAGGTCTCCGAGGTGCGCACCGTCTCCGCCGACGACTTGTGGCTGAGCAGCGCGTACGGCGGCGACCGGGTCGGTCTGCACCTGACCTGGCAGTCCCGGCAGCCCGAGGTGGAGTCGGTGCTGCCCGCGATCGAGGCCGCGCTGTACCCGCTGGGCGCGCGCCCGCACTGGGGGAAGCTGTTCCACGCCGTCGACGGGGCGGCGAGCTGGGAGCGCTGGCGTGACTTCCAGGACCTGGTCCAGCGGTCGGACCCGGACCGGAAGTTCGGGAACCGGTTCCTTGAGGAGGCCGGGGTGTACCACCGAGCGGCTCGGTGACACCGCGCGACCACCGACGACCGGGAGCCGGCCGCGGGCGAGCGCTGCCGTCCGGCGCCTGACGGGTGCGCTCAGCGGGTGAGGAACGCCAGCAGGTCGTGCCGGGTGAGCACGCCGACCGGCTGACCGCCCTCGACCACCATCAGCGCGTCGTCGTCCTGCAGCGCCTTCTGCGCGGACTCCACCGTCTCGCCCGCACCGATCAGCGGCAGCGGCGCGGCCATGTGCCGGTCCACCCGGTCGGAGAGCTGGGCGTTACCGGCGAACACCGCGTCCAGCAGCTCGCGCTCGGAGACCGCACCGGCCACCTCGCCGATCTTGACCGGCGGTTCGGCGCCGACGACCGGCATCTGCGAGACGCCGAACTCGTGCAGGATCTCGATCGCGTCCCGGACGGTCTCGGTCGGGTGGGTGTGCACCAGCGAGGGCAGCGACCCGTCCTTGGTCCGCAGCACGTCGCCGACCGTCGACCCCTCGCCGCCGGGCAGGAAGCCGTAGGACCGCATCCAGGAGTCGTTGAAGATCTTGGCCAGGTAGCCACGGCCCCCGTCGGGCAGCAGCACCACGATCACCGCCCGGGCGGCGGCCTCGGGATCCTCGTCCTCCAGCCGGCGTGCCAGACGGAGCGCGCCCTCCACGGCCATCCCGCAGGAGCCGCCGACCAGCAGCGCCTCCTCACGGGCCAGCCGCCGGGTCATGGTGAACGAGTCGGTGTCCGAGACCGCGATGATCTCGTCCGGGACGGTCGGGTCGTAGGTGGTCGGCCAGAAGTCCTCACCGACCCCCTCGACCAGGTACGGACGCCCGTCGCCACCGGAGTACACCGAGCCGAGCGGGTCGATGCCGACCACCCGGACCGGGCCGGTCTCGCGCTCGGCGGACACGTCGTGCAGGTAGCGGCCGGTGCCGGTGATCGTGCCGCCGGTGCCGACCCCCGCGACGAAGTGCGTCACGGTGCCGTCGGTGTCGGCCCAGATCTCCGGGCCGGTGCTGGCGTAGTGACTGGCCGGGCCGTTCTGGTTCGCGTACTGGTTCGGCTTCCAGGCACCCTCGATCTCGGTGACCAGGCGGTCCGAGACCGAGTAGTAGGAGTCGGGGTGGTCCGGCGCGACCGCGGTCGGGGTGATGACCACCTCGGCGCCGTAGGCCCGCAGCACGTCGATCTTGTCCTTGCCGACCTTGTCCGGGCAGACGAACACGCAGCGGTAGCCCTTGCGCTGGGCCAGCAGCGCCAGACCCACGCCGGTGTTGCCGCTGGTCGGCTCGACGATGGTGCCCCCGGGGCGCAGCTCGCCGGACTCCTCGGCCGCCTCGATCATCCGCTCGGCGATCCGGTCCTTCGCGGAACCGCCCGGGTTGAAGTACTCGACCTTGGCCAGGATCGTCGCCGACAGGCCCGCGGTCACGGTGTTCAGCTTGACCAGCGGGGTGCTGCCGACCAGGTCGGAGATGTGCTCGGCGTACTTCACCGCGGGAGCTCCTGTCGCAGAGGGGGACAAGGGTGGTGGCGGGCATACCACGACCCCGGCGCCCAGCGTAGGCCGGGGCCGGGGTCGTGGGTGCCCGGGTCAGTCGCGGCCTTGCAGGATCGCGAGGATCCGCAGGATCTCCAGGTACAGCCAGACCAGGGTAACGATCAGGCCGAACGCGGCCGACCAGGCGAACTTCGCCGGGGCGCCGCCCTCGACGCCGCGCTTGATCGAGTCGAAGTCCATGATCAGCGTCGCCGCGGCCAGGCCGACCGCGACCAGGCCGACCAGCACCCCGATCCAGCCGCCGCGCAGCGGGCCGAAGTCGCCCGGCATGAAGAAGGACAGCACCAGGTTCAGCACGCTGAACGCCAGGTATCCCACCAGGGCGATCATCAGCCAGCGGGTGAACTTGGGCGTCACCCGGACCTTGCCGGACTTGAACAGGAACAGCGCCGCGCCGAAGGTGGCCATCGTGCCGACGACCGCCTGCAGCACGATCGGCTGCGCGTTCTGCTGGTCGATGTAGTAGTTCTGGAAGAAGTAGCTGATCCCGCCCAGGAACACGCCCTCGGCCACCGTGTACGCGATGATCAGCGCCGGGCTGGGGCTCTTCTTGAACGAGTTGACCAGACCGAGCACCAGACCGACCACCGCACCGATGAACATCAGCGCGGGCATCTGCGGGGTGAGGTACCAGGATCCCGCGGCCACGACCACCAGCAGGGCCAGCAGCCCGCCGGTCTTCACGATCACGTCGTCGTAGGTCATCCGCCCGGTGTCCCGGGTGGTGGCCGCCGGGGCGCCGTACATCTGGTCGAGCTGGGCCGCGTCCACCGTCGACGCCGTCGCGGACCGCTGGGGCTGACCGGTGTAGTAGCCCTCCAGGTAGCCGGGCTGCTGGGGCTGGCCCGCACGGGCCTGGCCGCCGCGCTTGCCCTGGGCGCGAGGGTCGCCGAAGACGGCGCTGTTGCTGAACACCGGGTTGCTCATGAGTCCTCCGGGTCGGTTCGGGTGTCGGACCGGCTGATGGGTCTTCAGCCTAGAACGCGCACGGGCATCGCACAGTTCCCGCGCGCGCCTGACCTGCGCACGTCATCCTTGAGAGGTAGTCCCTCCGTCGTCGGGCGTAGCCGTCGGAGGTCGCAAGATCCGCCGTCCGACCGTTCCGGCGCCCCCGCCCCCGGGCCTAGTTTCGTTCTGTCGCCATCACCGACCTGTGCGAGGACATCATGATCGAGGCCCACGGCCTGACGAAGAGATACGGCGCGAAGACCGCCGTCAACGGCATCAGCTTCACCGTCCAGCCGGGCAAGGTGACCGGATTCCTCGGCCCGAACGGTGCCGGGAAGTCGACCACCATGCGGATGATCATGGGACTGGACAGCCCCAGCGCGGGCACCGTCACCGTGAACGGCAAGCCCTACGCCCAGCTGCGCTCCCCCCTGACCGAGGTCGGCGCACTGCTCGAGGCGAAGGCGGTCCACCAGGGTCGTTCCGCCACCAACCACCTGCGGGCGCTGGGCGCCACGCACGGCATCGGCAAGAAGCGCGTGGCCGAGGTGATCGAGATGACCGGCCTCGGGCAGGTCGCCGGCAAGCGGGTCGGCGGGTTCTCGCTCGGGATGGGCCAGCGGCTCGGCATCGCGGCCGCCATGCTCGGCGACCCGCGCACCCTGATCCTGGACGAGCCGGTCAACGGCCTCGACCCGGAGGGCGTGCTCTGGGTCCGCAACCTGGTCAAGCACCTGGCCGGTGAGGGGCGGACGGTGTTCCTGTCCTCCCACCTGATGAGCGAGATGGCCCTGACCGCCGACCACATCCTGGTGATCGGCCGCGGCTCGATCATCGCGGACGCGCCGGTGGCCGACATCGTCGCCGGCGCCTCCGGGCAGTCGGTCCGGGTGCGCAGCCCGCAGGCCACCCGGCTGGTCGAGCTGCTCGCCGGACCGGAGGTCACCGTGACCTCGCTGGAGGCCGGACTGATCGAGGTGACCGGCACCAGCGCGCAGGCGGTCGGTGAGCTGGCCGCGCAGAACGCCCTCGTGCTGCACGAGCTGACCCCGGTGCAGGCGTCGCTGGAGTCCGCCTACATGTCGCTGACCGCCGACGCGGTCGAGTACCACTCCACCACCGGCGAGCAGCCGCAGAACCGTGAGGAGACCCGGCGATGAGCGCCACGACCGCACCCGCCCCGACCCGGTCCCGGGTCGGACAGCCGACGGTGACCTTCCCGAAGCTGGTCCGCTCGGAGTGGATCAAGCTGTGGACGCTGCGCTCGACCTGGTGGGTCGTCGCGATCACCGTGGTCGCCCAGGCCGGTTTCACCTGGATGGGCACCTACTTCACGCTGCAGAACATCGACCCGGCCGAGATCGGGCTGTCGCCCGACCAGGTGGGGCCGAACTTCCTGCAGGCCGGGATCATGATCGGCCAGCTGGTCATCTCGGTGCTGGCGGTGCTCGCGATCACCGGTGAGTACTCGACCGGGTCGATCCGCTCCACCTTCGCCGCGGCCCCGCGGCGGATCGGCGCGGTGCTGGCCAAGGGCGTCGTCGTCCTGGTCGTCGCGTTCATCACCGGTGCGCTGGCCACCCTGCTGTCGTGGGCGCTGATCACCCCGTCGCTCGGCTCCGAGTACGGCATCGACCTGTCGGACGAGATCCACCGCCGGGTGCTGATCGCGATGCCGCTGTACCTGATGGGCGTGGCGTTGTTCGCCTTCGCGATCGGTGCGCTGCTGCGGGTCTCCGCCGCGGCGCTCGCCACGGTGTTCGGTGTGTTCCTGGTGGTCGAGACGCTGTTCGGCGCCTTCCCGAACATCCGCTGGATGGCCGAGGTCAGCCCGTTCCTGCCGTCGAGCGCCGGGTCGCGGGTGCTGTCGACCTCCACCGAGTCGATCGACGCGCTGCGGGCCGCCAGCGACGTGACGGTCCTGACGCCGTGGCAGGGCTACGGGGTGCTGATCGCGTGGGGCGTGGTGCTGCTGGGCATCGCCCTGGTGCTGCTCCGCAAGCGCGACGCCTGAGCCATCGGCGATGACGACCACCACGACGCCCGTCCCCGAGCCCACCGGCTCCGGGGCGGGCGTCGTGGCGTCCCCGGGCGCGGACTTCACCGAGTTCGACGCCCGGCGGATGAACCGGCTGCGGCGGTTCTTCGCCCGGAGACCGCGCGCCTCGGACGTGCTGGTCTGCGTGATCGTGCTGATCGACACCGGCACCACCGTGGCCTTCGACTCCGACGGGCTGGCGGTGTGGCGGATCGCGGTGGCCGGGTTGCTCGGTCTCGCCGCGATCGGGACGCTGTGGTTCCGCCGGCGGTCCCCGGTGGTGGTGCTGGGTCTGCTGGCCATCCTGGCGGCGGGCAACGTGGCGGTCACCGGGCGGATCGGCGGTTTCGCGCTGGCGATCGGCTTCGGCGTCTACGCCGTCGCCGCGAGCCGGACCGCGCGGATGACCTGGTGGATCGTCGGAGGCGCGCTGCTGCTCGCCGGCCTCACCCTGGTCGCGGCGGACGGGAGCGCGGTCACCGGGCAGCACACCGACGGCGCGATCACGTTCGGCGCCTCCCAGGACCTGCGGGTCGACGCCACGACCGACATCTCGAACCTGGTGTTCACCAGCCTGATCGCCCTGGTGATCGGCACCAGTGTGAGCAGTCGGCGCACCCACGTGAACGGGCTGCTCGCCCGGCACCGGGAGCTGATGGCGGCCGGTGAGCAGCAGGCCACCCTCGCCGCCGCCACCGAGAAGACCCGGATCGCCCGGGAGATGCACGACGTGGTCGCGCACGGCCTGACCGTGATGGTGGCGCTGTCCGACGGCGCCCGGACCGCCATGCGCCGCTCGCCCGAGGACGCCGACCGGGCGCTGGAGCTGCTGTCCGAGACCGGGCGCACCGCGCTGACCGACATGCGCCGGATGCTGGGAGTGCTGCGCGGCAGCGACGCGCCGCTGGAACCGCAGCCCCAGGACCTGGACGAGCTGGTGCAGTCGTTCCGGATGGCCGGGATGACCGTGCACCTGACCACCTCCGGCCCGGCGCTGCCCGAGGACCCGACCCTGGCCCTGACCGTCTACCGGGTGGTCCAGGAGTCGCTGACCAACGCGCTGCGGCACGCCGGGACGCACACCCGCGCCGAGGTGATCGTGGCGCGCACCCGGCAGGAGGTGCTGATCGAGGTCACCGACTCCGGCCCGGTCGGCCTGCCCGGCGAGCCGCTGATGACGCCCCGCTCCGAGCGCCTGCGCGCCCGGCTCTCCGGGGACGACGCCGTGCTGCCGGTCCCGCCCCGGCCCGGTCGTGGGCTGGTCGGCATGCGCGAGCGCGCCGCGGTCTACGGTGGCACCGTCTCCGCCGGGCCGCACCAGAACGGCTGGCGGGTGCAGGTGCTGGTGCAGATCGACGATGCCGAGGAGGACCGGTGAGCGCGATCCGCGTGCTGCTGGTGGACGACCAGCCGCTGCTGCGGATGGGCTTCACGCTGGTGCTGCAGGACGAGGACGACCTGGACGTGGTCGGCGAGGCCTCCGACGGCGCGGAGGCCGTGGCCCAGGTCGCCGCCCTGCGCCCCGACGTGGTGCTGATGGACGTCCGGATGCCCGGGACCAACGGCATCGAGGCGACCCGGCAGATCGTGGCCTCCGGCGCCGACGCGCGGGTGCTGATCCTCACCACCTTCGACCTGGACGAGTACGCGTTCGCCGCCCTGCGCGAGGGGGCGAGCGGCTTCCTGCTCAAGGACGCCCGGCCGGGTGATCTGATCGCGGCGATCCGGTCGGTGGCCAGCGGGGACGCGGTGATCTCACCCCGGGTGACCCGGCGGATGCTGGAGCTGTTCTCCGGGGAGATGCCCGGGGTGGGACAGACCGCCCCGGCCGTCGCCGACCCGAAGCTGGAGTCCCTGACCGCCCGCGAGCGGGAGGTGCTGCTCGCGGTGGCCGAGGGCCTGTCCAACGCCGAGGTCGCCGAACGGCTGTTCCTGTCCGAGGCGACGGTGAAGACGCACGTCGGGCGGATCCTGACCAAGCTCGAGGTGCGGGACCGGGTGCAGGCGGTGGTGCTGGCGTACCGGTCGGGGCTGATCGAGGGCTGAGGCTCAGACCTCCCCGAGCGCCTCCTCCGGCGTCAGCTCCGCGGTGCGGGCGGCGGCGTCCGCCTCCCGGCGCGCCCACGGCAGCGACTCCCCCACCGCGTGCGCCATCCCGTGGCCCTTCCAGACGAACGCGACCACGCCGATCACCAGCACCCCGGCGCCCACCCAGAACGGCAGCACGTCGCTGACCGGGTGCAGCAGGCCGGCGATCACCGGTGCGGGGGCGGCGAGGCCCCAGCGGACCAGGTTGAACGCGGCGGTCGTGGTCCGGCGCTCCTGGCCGCCGATGCCCAGTGCCAGGTCGGTCAGGTTCGCGTTGGCGATGCCCATGCAGACCCCGGCGAGCACCAGCACGACGATCGACTCCGCGGTGCCGACCGAGGTGGCCAGCAGCACCAGGGCGACCAGCAGCCCGCCGAGGGCGGTGCCGACGGTGGCGACCGCGCCGATCCGGTGCGCGAGCCGGTGTCCGATCACCAGGATGCCGAGCGCCAGGCCGATGCCCCAGGCGGTGAACACCAGGCCGAGCGGGATCACGCCCAGGCCGAGGAACACCGGGGTGTAGCCGAGCACCACGAAGAACACGAAGTTGTAGGCACCGGTGACCACGCACAGGGTGCGGAACGCCGGGCGGCGGAACGGGGTCATCACGTCCCGCAGGGTCAGTGCGCCGGGCGCCTCCGCCGGGTCCTTCAGCCGGGTGATCGACACCGCGAGCGCCACGATCATGAACAGCCCGCAGGCCGCGAACGGGATCCGCCAGGAGATCCGGCCGAGTAGACCGCCGAGCAGCGGGCCGACCGCGAAGCCGAGGCCCACGCAGGTCTCGAACAGCTCGACCACCCACTCGCGGTCCTGGGCGAGGGCGACCAGCAGCACCATGGCGGTGGCGAAGAACATCGCGTTGCCCAGACCCCAGAGCCCGCGCAGTACGGACAGCTCCAGGATGTTGCCGGAGAGCGCGGCCAGGATCGCCGCGACCGCGACCACGGTCACGCCCGTGGCGAGGATCTTGCGGTAGCCGAACTTCCCGGTGGCGATCACGGCGGGGATCATGCCGACCGCCATCACCAGCAGGTATGCGGTGAACAGCAGCTCGATCTGCCAGGTGGAGGCGCCGATCTCCTGACCGATGACGGGCAGGATCGGGTCCACGATGGCGATGCCGGCGATGGCGAAGAAGGCGGTCAGCGCCGTGGCGTAGATCGCCGTCTTGTTCGGTTCGGGATGACGGCTGGGCACAGCTCTCCTCGGAAACGCGACGGTGGGATTACCTGCATCATACAGCTGTTATGCCAGGATCGCGTGTCAGACTTGGCCCGACAGGGGCCCGAAGCCGCCACGAGGGAGATCATGTCGCCGACCGAGGACGCCGTCAGCACCGTCGAGGCCGAGGTCGCCATGCTGCTGAGACTGGCCGAACGCAGCCGCCGGTCGTCGCCCCGCCGACTCCACGAGCTCGACCGCTCCGCCTACCTGGTCCTGGGCGTGCTGACCGCCGACGGGCCGTGCAGCGTGAACTCCATCGCGGACGCCCTCCGGCTCGACCCCTCCACCGTCACCCGTCAGGTACTGGCGATGGAGCGCGCCGGGCACGTGTCCCGCAGCGCCGACGACGCCGACCGCCGGGTCACCGTGGTCTCCGCCACCGACGCGGGGCGCGACGCCCTGGCCCGGACCCGGGAGATCCGCGGCGGCATCTACCGGGAGGTGCTCGCCGGGTGGACCGATGCCGAGCGGAGCACCCTCGCAGCCGCCCTGCACCGGCTCAACGCCGACCTCGACGACTGGGGCCGTGCCCACGCCGGCTGATCCCGGTCCGGATACGCATCCACACCCGCATCCGCATCCGCACCCGCATCCGCATCCGCATCCGCCGAGAGTGCACGAATGCCGGCCTCCCGGGCGCTGAGGTCGGCATGCGTGCACTCTCGACCCGCCGGGTCCGGGTGCGCGAGGTCACAGGGGCGCAGTCGGGTAAGGGTGACCTAAGGTGGACCGGCGGCCGGGACGGCCGTGACCACCGAGGGAAGGGAAGCGTGGATGAGCGCGCCCACGCAGCAGAGCACCGGACACCGGGGCGGACCCCGTGGCCCGCGACCGGGGATGCCCGCGACCGTGCTGACCAGCGAACGCCTGACCCCGGAGATGGTCCGCCTGACGCTCGGCGGTGAGCCGCTGCCCACGCACTACCGGCCGGACCCGCACGCGGACTCCTACGTGAAGCTGCTGTTCGTGCCCGGGTCGACCGACCGCACCGGTGCCGAGCTGCTGTCCGCGTGGACCCAGCCGGACGGACGGATCGACCTGGACGCGGCCCGCGAGGCGCTCCCGGCCGAGCAGCAGCCGCGGATGCGGACGTACACCGTGCGTGACTGGGACGGCACCCGGATGGTCGTCGACCTGGTGGTGCACGGCACCGAGGGTCTCGCCGGACCCTGGGCGGACGTCGCCGCCCCTGGTGACGTGGTGATCGTGGTCGGCCCGGGCGGCGGCTACTCCCCCGACCCCGACGCGGACCACCACCTGCTCGCCGGGGACGCCAGCGCGCTGCCCGCCATCGCGGTCGCGTTGGAGCGACTGCCCGAGGACGCCCGCGGCGACGCCGTGATCGAGGTTCCCGGCCCGGCCGAGGCCCAGTCCCTGACCGCTCCCGCCGGGGTCCGGCTCCACTGGGTGACCGGGGAGCCCGGCGCGCCGGGTGCGTCCCTGATCCGCACGGTGCGCGACCTGGTCTGGCCGGAGGGCCGGGTGCAGGGCTTCGTGCACGGCGAGGCCGGAGCGGTCCGCGAACTGCGCCGCTACCTGCGCGTCGACCGGGCCGTGCCGATCGCGGATCTGTCCATCTCCGGCTACTGGCGACTCGGCGGCGACGACGAGGCCTGGCGCGCGGGCAAGCGCGAATGGCTGCGCGCCATCGAGGAGGCCGAGGCCGAAGCCGGTCTCTGACGCCCGCTCCCGGGCCGCCACTCGTCGAGAAGCCAATTCGCGTCGGACAAACCGCCCGCCGAGCGACAGCACGTGGCTTCTCGACGACGGTGGCCGTCGCGATGGCGGCGGGTGGCGAGGGGCGAGGGTCAGGAGGTGGCGGTCAGGGGGCGGTGCGCCAGGGCGAGGCCGGGTCGGTGTCGCGGGGGTCCGCGACCACGCGCACCGCGTAGGTCGGGATCGCGCCCGGCACGGTGCCGAGGTACTCGTGGCCGGTCATGTGACACCACACCGGCAGGTCGATCGGGGCCACCGGGTCGACCGTGCTCAGATGCACCACGTCGCCGGCGGGCAGGTCGGCCACCCGGGCGCGCAGCAGGATCAGGAGCCTGGCGCAGCCGAGGTCGCCGCCGTCCAGCCGATGGGTGGTCACCGCGTGAGGGTATCCGTCCGCGGTGACCACCCGGCGGCTCAGGCCCGGGCCAGCAGCACCTCGTGCACCGCCGACAGCACCGCCTCCGGCAGGTCCAGCGCCGCCAGATGGGCGAGCCGGACGTGCAGCGGTCGGTCGGCGACGGCGACCCGGTAGGCCTGGGTCTTCAGGTCGTAGCCGATCCGGGCGACGTCGAGCACCCGGAACAGGGTGGTGTCGACGTCGGGGGCGGTCAGCGCGACCCGGGTGCCGGTGCAGAGCTCCAGCACCGCGGCGGCCGGGACGTCGCGGACGGTCAGGCGCGGTCGACCGGACTCGTCGTGGTCGCGTTCGACCGGGACGGGGACACCGTCCGTCCGGGCCCAGTGCTGGACGGCCGCTGCGTCGACCACGGCGTCACCCTCGGCCGTCCGGCCGACCGGACCCGCCGGACGCGCCGAACGCGCCGAGCTCGACGGACCCGCCGGACCCGCCGGACCCGCCGGACCCGCCGCGTGCAGCGTGAGCGTCCAGTCCCGGCGCGCGGGCAGCAGACCGACCTCGCCGGAGGCACGCACGGTCAGGGTCCCGGTGGCGTCCGACCAGGTCAGCGACGTCCGGGCGACCGCACCGTCCGGCTCGCCGTCGTCCTCGACCAGGACGAACCGGCCGTCCGCACCGGGCACCACGTGCAGGTCCAGGCCGACCGGTGCCACCGGGTCGTTCGCCGGGAGGTCGGCGGCGTCCAGCGGCACGATCGCCCCGGGCGCGGCCAGCACCGGCAGGGTGTCCAGGTCGCGGTGCAGGTCGAGCAGGCGTCCGCCGTCGTAGACCCGGTCGGTGAACAGGTCGACCCAGGTGCCCTCCGGCAGCCAGCTGCGCACCGCTGCGGTCCGGGTCACCGGGTCGGCGGGCCGGGTGATCGCGGCGACCAGCAGCTCGGTGCCGAACAGGTACTGGTGCCGGGCGGAGTAGGCCTCGTCCACCTCCGGCCAGCGGTGGTAGAGCGGGCGGACCAGGGACTCGGCGTGCTCGGCGGCGCGGTGGTTCATGGTGTGCAGGTAGGGCACCAGACGGTGCCGCAGCCGCAGGAACCGGGTCTGCACCCGCTCGGCGACCTCGTCGAAGGACCAGGGCTCCTTGCTGGTGAACGGGTTGTCCGAGGAGTGCAGTCGCATGATCGGGGAGAACACCCCGAACTGGACCCAGCGGGTGGCCAGCTCGTCGTCCTTGGTCCCGCCCATGTGACCGCCGATGTCGTGGCTCCACCAGCCGTAGCCGATGTTCGCCGCGGTGGCGGTGAACTCCGGCTGGAAGTCCAGGGAGGCCCAGCTGATCGTGGCGTCGCCGCTGAAGCCGACCGGGTAGCGGTGGCTGCCGGGCCCGGCGTAGCGGGAGAAGGTCAGCCGCCCGTTGTCCAGGAAGTGGAAGTGGTTGAGCATCCAGAGCGGGTCGATGCCGGCGACCCGGCTGTGCGGTCCGGACTGCCAGTCGACCCACCAGAAGTCGACGCCGTCGGACTCCAGCCCGCGGTGCAGCACGTCGAAGTAGGCGGCGAGGAACTCCCGGTCGGTGACGTCGAAGGCCACCGGGTCGCCGTCCGGCTCACGGCCGAGGGCGGCGCACATCGCGGCGTAGGCGTCCTCGTGCGCGCGGACCCCGTCGGCGGGGTGCACGTTCAGCGTGACCCGCAGGCCGTGTGCGTGCAGCCAGTCCAGCAGCGCGCCGGGGTCCGGGAACAGATCACGGTTCCAGCTGTAGCCGGTCCACCCGGAGCCGAGCGCGGGGTCGACTTCGGTGACGTGCCAGTCCATGTCGATCACCGAGACCGAGAACGGCAGCCCCGCGGCGGCGAACCGCTCCATCAGTGCGCGGTAGCCGTCCGCGGTGTACCGGTGGAACCGGCTCCACCAGTTGCCCAGCGCCCAGCGCGGCAGCAGCGGGGCCGGACCGGAGACCGCGTGGAAGGCCCGCAACGCGGCGGCGTAGTCGTGGCCGTAGCCGAAGACGTACAGATCCGCGCGGGAGCCGTCCCGGGGGGCGACCCAGCCGTCGTCGGTGAAGACCATCGAGGACGAGTCGTCCAGCACGGCGTAGCCCTGGCGGGAGATCACGCCCCCGTCCACCGGCACGGCACCGTCGGCGAAGTCCAGGGTGCGGGCGGTGCCGCCCAGGCCGTCGGCGGGCTCGCCGTAGCGCCAGACCGAGTGGTACGCGCTCAGCCCGCCGAGGACCTCGACCTGAAGGCCGGCGGTGCTGAACGGTCCGCGGTCGTAGGTCAGGCGCAGGCGGCTGGTCACGACCTCCAGCACCGCGCCGCGGTCGATCACCCGGAAGTCCGGCACCGGCAGTTCGCGGTGCTGGGCGAAGGTGCTGGGCCGGTCCTCGAACACCCCGTCGCCCGCGTACTCCAGGCGCAGCAGCCCGTCGGTGAGCACGGTGATCCGGAACCGGTCGCCCTGGATCGTGGCCCGGGGGTCGGCCACGGACTCGACAGCGAGCGCGGTCATCCCTTCACCGCCCCGCCCATCCCGGCCCCGCGCAGGAACATGCGCTGGAACACCAGGAAGATCAGCACTGGGATCAGCGTCGAGATCGCCAGGGCGGCCAGGAACACGTCCAGCTCGATGTAGTCGGCCAGCGCGGGCAGTCGCACGCTCAGCGGCTGCCTCGTCGGGTCGGGGAGCACCAGCATGGGCCACAGGAAGTCCTTCCAGGCGGCGATCACCGCGAACACCGAGACCACGCCCAGGATGGGCCTGCTCATCGGCAGGACGATCGACCAGAACAGCCGGAACGGGCCGGCGCCGTCGACCCGGGCGGCCTCGAAGACCTCCCGGGGCAGATTGTCGAAGAAGCGCTTGACCAGCACCAGGTTGAAGGCGGAGGCACCCGCGGGCAGCCACACCGCCCAGAACGAGTTCAGCAGCGAGCGGCCGAGCAGCGGCGGGTCGAGGATCGTGAGGTAGAGCGGGACCAGGAGCACCACGGCGGGGACGAACAGCGTCGCCATCACCAGTGCGTTGATCACGGCTCCGTAGCGCGGGCGGAGCACGGACAGCGCGTAGCCGCCGGTGGTGGCGACCAGGAGCTGCATGAACCAGGACCCGGCGGCGATCACCACCGTGTTGCCGAAGTACCGGCTGATCTCGACCCGGGTCCAGGCGGTCGCCAGGTTGGCCCAGTCCGCGCCGTGCGGGAAGAAGGCCAGGGGCTCGCGCAGGGTGTCCTGGGTGGGGGTGATCGCGGCCTTGGCCAGCCAGAGTAGCGGCGCCAGCCCGATCACCAGCAGGGCGATCAGCAGGACGAACTGCACCACGGTCATCCCGCGGCGGACCGCCGGTCGGCGCCAGTCGGCCTGGGACAGGATCCCCCGGTCGTCGGGGTCGGCGGGCCGCGGGCGGCGGGTCCGGGTCAGGACGCCGGCCTCGGCGGAGGTGGGACCGGTGCTCCAGCGGCTCATGACGCGCTCCAGGATCGGGTCAGGCGCAGGTACACCGCGGACATCACCGCGAGGAAGGCCGCCAGCATCAGGCTGAGGGCGGTCGCCGCGCCGTAGTCGCCGCCCAGGCTGTTGCCGAAGGCGTAGCGGTAGATCAGCAGCAGCACGGTCAGCGTCGAGTTGGCCGGACCGCCGTCGGTGAACAGGAACGGCTCGAGGAAGACCTGCGCGGTGCCGATCACCTGCAGGATCAGGGTGATCAGCAGGATGCCGCGCAGCTGCGGCAGGGTGATGTGCCAGATCTTGCGCCAGAGTCCGGCCCCGTCGACCTCGACCGCGTCGTAGAGCTCGGTCGGCACCCCGGTCAGCGCGGCCAGGTAGATGATCACCGTGCCGCCGGCCGCGGCCCAGGTCGCCTCCAGCACCAGCGAGGGCATGGCCCAGCCCGCGTCCTGCAACCAGGGGAACGGCCCGAGGCCGACCCAGCCGAGGATGGTGTTGAACACCCCGGTCGGTGAGGCGTCGTAGAACACCTTCCACAGCAGCACCGCGACCACCGGCGGGATCACCACGGGCAGGTAGGCCAGCGCGGAGAACAGCCCCTTCATCCGCTTGACCTCGCTCATCGCCACCGCCGCGATCAGCGGGATCGGGTAGCCGAACAGCAGCGCCAGCACCGCGAACCAGGCCGTGTTCCTGATCGCGGTCCACAGCAGCGGGTCGTCCAGCACGTGCCGGAAGTTCTCCAGCCCGACGAAGGTCGGCGCGGTGACCAGGTTGGTCTGCTGCAGGCTCATCACCACCGACCGGCCGATCGGGAACCAGCTGAAGAAGCCGAAGACGATCACCAGCGGCAGCAGGAACACCAGGGTGCTCAGACCCCCGCGGCGCACCCAGGTCACCGGGGAGCGGCGACGACGGGGCGGTGGCGGGGTCTCGTCGGTGGGGGCGCGGTGCTCCGCGCGGGTCAGGGTGGTCACGGGTGGTCCTTTCGACCGGGTCCCGGGGCCGGTGTGCGGCCGGCCCCGGGACACGAGCTCACTGCCGGGCGAGGATCGACTCGACGGAGGTCTGCGCGTCGGCGACCAGCTGGTCGATGTCCGCGTTCTCCTGGGTCAGGACGGTCTGCACCACCGGGTCGAGCGCGGCGTAGACCTCCTGGGTGGCGACGCCGGGCTCGGCGAGCAGCGGCTGGTCGAAGATCGCGTCGGTGTACGGCGTCATCTGGTCCAGCGGGACGTTCACGTACTCGGAGATCCAGCCCTGCTGCTCGTCGTAGGTCGCCTGGTCGAAGATCGGCAGCTGCGGGGCGCCGACCGGCTGGCCGGACTCGGCGGTGGTCTTGGCGTCCAGCACGGCCGCGTCCTGGTCGGTGAGCTTCTGCATGTAGTAGAAGTCGATCCACCTCACCGCGGCGGCCTGCTCGGCGGCCGACGCGGTGGCGGAGACGGCGGCCAGCGTGCCACCGCCCAGCACCCCGGCGTCGTCGCCCTCCAGCGGGATGACGGTGACGCCGTAGTCGTCCGGGTTCATCGCGTTCTGGGTGAACAGGTTGCCGTAGTTGCCGCCACCGGAGACGTACATGCCGATCTTCCCGGCGGCGAAGTCCTGGTTGATCGAGGACCAGTCGTACAGGAAGTTCGCGCCCATGGAGTCGTCCTCCCAGCGCAGGTCGTGCAGGTAGGTCAGCGCGTCCTTCATCTGGTCGGTGTCGACGGTGGCGGTCACGGTGTCATCAGCCCCGTCGCCCCCCACGTCTTCCACCCGGCCGCCCAGCGCGTACACCAGGGTGGTGAGGATCCACCCGCCGGTGTTCGACTGGGTCATCTGCGCGTACCCGGCCTGGCCGGTCGCGTCGGCGATCGCCCGGGCGTCCTCGCGGACCTCGTCCCAGGTGGTCGGCGGGGAGTCGGGGTCCAGGCCGGCCTGGGTGAACAGCGTGCGGTTGTAGTGCAGTCCCTGGCCGTAGGCGGCGATCGGCACCGCCCACTGGTCGCCGTCGGCGTCCTGACCGGCCTCGGCGACGTTCTGGTTCAGGCCGTCGGCCCAGGGCAGCTCGTCCACCAGACCGGAGACGTCGGCGATCTGGCCGCGCTCGATCAGGCCGCGGCCGTCGGTGAACGGCACCACGAACACGTCGGGCAGCGTGCCGCCCGCCAGCTGGGCGGCGAAGGTGGTGCCGGTCCAGGTGTACTCCTGGGTGGTTACCGTGATGTCGGGGTTCTCGTCCTCGAACTGGGCGATCCGGTCGTCGATCGCGGCCAGGGCGTCGGCCTCCAGGCCCTCGTCGATGGAGACGGTGAGCTCCACGGGCCCGTCCGACGCCGCGGCGTCGTCGCCGTCGCCGGAGGAGCACGCGGTCAGGGTCAGAGCCAGTGCGAGCGGAATCGCGGCCAGGGCCGCCGTACGGGTGGACGTCATCGTCACTCCTAGGTCGGGTCCGGCGCGGGGTCCGCCGGTGGCAGGGATTACATTTAGCGCTAAACCTCGTAGGGTGTCAACGCCCCACCCGCCCGTCACCCACCCGCGGAGCACACCGGTGAACCACGTCACCCTCAAGGACATCGCCCGCGAGGTCGGCGTCAGCGTGATGACCGTGTCCAACGTGGTCAACGGCAATCGCGGCCGGGTCTCCCCGGCCACCACCGCCCGGGTCGAACGCGCCATCGCGGAGCTCGGCTACGTGCCGAACGCCGCCGCCCAGTCCCTGGCCGCCCGGCGGACCCGACTGATCGGCCTCCTGCTGCCCACCGGGACCGACGAGGCGTCCCTGCTGGCCAGCCCGCACGACGTGGCCGTGACCGGCGCGGTCGAGGCGGCGCTGCGGCACCGCGACCACCACCTGATGCTCCGCGGGGTGGGCACCGCCCGGCAGGTCCAGGACTCGGTACGGCGATGGAGTCTGGACGGCATCGTGCTGATGGGCTTCACCGACGACGAGGTGGGCGCGCTGGCCCTCCCCGCAGGCCTGCCCGCGGTGGTGGTCGACGCCACCGCCGGCGGGCCGGTGGCCCACGTCCGCTCCGACGACCGCTCCGGCGGGCGCCTGGCCGGCGAGCACCTGACCGGCCTCGGCCACACCCGGCTGCTGATCTGCGGCCCGACCGGCACCACCAGCCGGGTGGTCAGCGAGCGCGTCGCGGGCTTCCGGGCCGCCGCCGACCGCGAGGTCCGGGTGGTGGACGCCCAGACCACCTACGACGACGGCGTCGCGCTCGGCCTCCGGCTCGCACCGACGGTCCGCGCCGGGGACGTCACCGCGATCTTCGCCACCGCGGACATCCTGGCCGCCGGGGTGATCCGCGGGCTGACCGACCAGGGACTGCGGGTGCCGGAGGACGTGTCCGTGCTCGGCTACGACGACGCCGACCTGGCCCGGTACGTGACGCCCCGGTTGAGCACGATCGCCCAGGACACCACCCGCAAGGGCCAGGTCGCGGCCGAACTGCTGCTGGAGCTGGTCACCGGCGAGGCCGCCGGGCCGCGGTCCGAGCTGATCGCGGTCTCGCTGACCGCCCGCGAGTCCACCGGGCCCGCACCGGCCTGACCCGTGCACACTGGGGCGATGAACGCGCGCCCGACCAACGTGTCGATCACCATGCCGCCGGAGCAGGTCACCGGGGTGCACGCCGACTTCGTGTCCGCCTGGCACACGCCGGACGTGTTCGTCCTGGACTTCGCGGCCATGGTCGGCCCGGGGCGGCCGGGCGAGGGCGCGGACGGTCAGCCGGTCACCCAGGTCGACGCCCAGGTGATCGCCCGGGTGAAGCTCCCGCCGAGCCAGGTGTTCGAGATCATGAAGGCTCTGGAGCAGCAGCTGTCCGCCTGGGAGTCGGAGACCGGCCGGCGCCCGACCGAGCCGTCATAGCGACTCCTCGCGTGCCGCGATCACCCGGTCGATCGCGTCCCTCTCCTCCTCGGTGAGGCTGCCGAGCCGGGTGCGGACCACGTCGACGTCGACCCACAGGTCCAGGGCCAGCTCCTCCTCGCTCATCGCCCACACGATCGCCTCGGCCAGCTGGTCCAACGACACCAGCTTCGCCGCGGCGACCTCGTCGATCCGGCGCTCCACCGCGGGGCTCTGGCACCCCGTGTCCCCGGCGCTCAGGTGCTCGAGCTCGTGCGCGATGGTCGAACGCCGCTGGGCCTGACGTTGCCGCCGGTCCATCCACACCGTCTCCCCGTCACCGAGCGCGAGCACCCCGTCCGGGAGCTCCACCCACTGCACGTCGACGTGCGTCATCGCACGCAACGCACGCCACGGGTGGTACATCTCCATGGTCCCGACGTTATCCCCGTGCTCCGACATCACCGCTGGTCAACCGGTCACTCCTGGGTGTCGGCCGGCCGGTGCAGCGAGCCGCGGCGGGCCGCGGCGGCGCCGACCTCCGGCACCGGCTTGCGACGCCGGGCGTCCAGCTCGTCCAGCAGCGCGGGAGCCGGAGCGGCGCCCGGCGCCCGGGCGGCGAGCCGCTGCGCGAGCTCGTGCAGCAGATCCTCGTCGGAGACCCGGGACGCGTCGTAGACCACCACCGTGCGGCCGACCGGGATGCCCATCGCCTCGCCGATCACGCCGAGCAGCACGTCCCGGTCCACCGAGAGCGCGGCGGCCAGGCCGTCGACGGTCTCCCGCGACGGGAGCATCCGGAGCTCGTCCCGGTCGTCGTTGAGCAGATTGCTCAACACCTGCTTGGACACACCGGAGCGCTTCGCGAGGTCGACCGGCTTCCAGCCGCGGCGGTCCATCTCGCCCTGGACGTACTGACGTAGCGCGTGCATGGGGTTTCCTTCCCTGGGACTCGACCGGCGACCGGGAGAGGACCGGGCCGGACGGCGCGAGGGCCCAGGGTAGTCAACCCCGGACGATTCCTCGTCAAGCAGTGTGCGACCGGGCTCATCGGCTGCACGGAACCCCACTGTGCCCGATCGGCGCGATGCGCGTCAACCGTAGCGCGACGACTGGTCCTGTGCTGATTGACATGGCGGCGGTCGCGGCGGTGCAATGGAGCCCTCAGCCGTACCGACCTCAGGGGGCACGTCATGCACCTGCGCGACCCGCGCCAACTCACCCGCTACCTCGACGCCGGGGGATACACCCAGGCCGACCTCGGCCGCCGCGCCGGCGTCTCGCGCCAGTTCATCCACATGCTCACCACCGGCAGTCGTCGCGGATGCTCCGAGCCGGTGGGGGCACGCATCGAGGAGGCGCTGCACGTGGTGCCGGGCACCCTGTTCGCGCGCACGCAGTCGCCCGATGCGCGACCGACGGTCAACCGATGAACCCGCAGCTGCAGCCCCGGGAGGACGACGAGCCGTGGCAGCACCACGGCGCCTGCGTCGGCCGCTCCCCCGCCCTGTTCGAACCGGACGACCGTGGCACTCCGCATCCCGGGGCGTGGGAGCTGCCCCGACGGATCTGCGCGAGCTGCCCGGTGCGGGAGCTCTGCCTGGCCGATGCCCTCGACCCCGAGCGCCGCGCCGACCACGGCATGCGCGGCGGACTGACCCCGACCGAACGGCGCGCACTGCGCACCCCGTGACGACCCACGACCCACGACCTCTGGGAGGACCCATGACCCCGTGCCTGACCGGCTGCCGGACGACCGGCGCGCACCACGAGACCTGCCCGGGCACCGACTGCGCCGGTTGCCTGCCCCGACCCGCCGTGCACGGCCGCCTGTGCGGCTGGTGCTGGTCCCGGCTCACCGAGGCGATCGACCGGGTGCCCGCCCTGCTCGCGCACCTGCGCGAGATCGGGGAGCCCTCCGCACGCTCCCGCTCCTACGACCGGCCCACCCGCGGGCACGCCGACCCCAGCACCCTGACCGTGCTGCCCGCCCCCTGGCTGGCGGCCGACGACCTGCTCGGACTGCTCGAGTCGTGGGCCGGTCTCGTCGCGGACGAGCACCCGCGGACGACCCGGCGCACCGGCGACGCGGTGAGCTGGCTGACCGGGTACCTGCCCTGGTGCGCCGGGCAGGAGTGGGCCGGCGAGCTCCGTCGGGAGGTCTGCGAGACCGTCGACGCGCTGCGGCACCGCTACCCCGCCGCGGACGAGCCGGTGCGCGCCCAGCAGCTCGACCGTCCGTGCCCCGCCTGCGGACTCTTCGCGCTCTACCGCACCCCGCCCCGGGCCCCGGGCGATCCGGTACGGGTGGAGTGCTCCGACCCGGACTGCGCCCGGGTGTTCTCCGAGGACGAGTGGGAGGCGATGTGCCGGTGAGCGAGCAGTGGGCACGGGTCGACGACGCCGCCCGGGCGGTCCGGGTGCTGCCCGGCACCATCCGGGTCTGGGCCAGCCGCGGGAAGGTCCGCAGCGACGTCTTCGCAGGTCGGAGGGTGGTTCACCTCGGCGACGTGCGGCGGGCGGAGAAGAATTGGCGTGATCGGATCGCCGCCCCGTAATGTCGATCTCACGCGGAGCTCTGCCCGCAGGACGATCCCCCGAAGCCCCGACCTCGACTCCCGAGGCCGGGGCTTCGTCGTACCCGGATCCGTCCACCCGGACATGCGCCCGGCGCATGTCGCCCACCCACACCCACATCAAGGAGGACGCCTCCATGGCCACCCCCGAGTACATGCAGACGAACAACACCGACCTGGTCCGCCTGGTCAAGAACGGCGCGATCTTCATCCGGAAGGCGGGCAGCGCCACCGCGCCGACCGGCGTGAACTGGACCCCGACCGAGGACGACGGCCGCCTGGGCTACTACTCCGACGCCGGGTTCACCCTGTCCGCGGTGCCGGGCGACGAGACCACGATCGCCGCACACAACGGCGACAGCGTCTTCGCCGAGTTCGCCCCGGGCTACTGGACGCTGACCTTCTCCGGTCTGGAGGCCAACGCGCAGAACGCCGAGGCCTACTTCGACACCGAGGTCGCCGCCGACGGCTCGCTGGAGGTCACCTCGGCCGCCGCGTCCCGCCGCTACGACATCGTCACCGTCGGCCTGGACCAGAACGACGCGCTGGTGCTCGTGCACTACCCGAACGTGCAGATCAACGCCCGTGAGGACATGGCGTTCAACCGCACCACGCTGCTCGCCTACGGGATGACCTTCCGGACCTTCGCCGGTGCCGCGGACGCGCCGTACCACTTCAAGGCCTGGGGCTTCGTGCAGGAGCAGCCGGAGACCACGCCCGAGGGCTGAGCTCCGGCCCCGACCCCGCCGGGCCGGCTGACGGCAACCAGCCGGCCCGGCGGACCCGTTGCCACGTTGCCAGCACCCCAGGAGCACCCCATGACCGAGTACCTCGAGATCTCCCCCGCCAACGACATCGTGTCCGGTGCCGACCCGTTCCGGTTCGCGATCGACGGCGAGCGGTTCGAACTGCCCGCCCTGATGTCCGCGGACATCCCGCTGGGCCTGATCCCGGTCGTCCTCACCCTGCGCACCGAGTCGGCCGCGGACTCCGACACCCAGTTCCGGGTGATCGGCGCCTTCGTCAGCTGGCTGCAGGAGGACCAGCCGAAGATCTGGCAGGTGATCAAGCGTCAGCAGACCCCGCTGGCCTGGGTCGGCGGCCTGATCGAGCAGTGGGCGCAGCACTCGCGCCTGGACCCCTCGCAGCCGGTCTCTGGGCGCTGATCCGAGACCACAGACCGGCGCTCGAGTACGACTGGCGCAGCCGCTTCGGCCTGGGCGTCTCCGCGTTCCTACGACGGGAGATGACCTGGGCCGAGGCGTGGGCGCTGACCTCTCAGATCCTCCGCGACCCCGACTCCCACACCGTGGCGTCGCTCCTCGACTGGTCCTACGTGCCCGGCCCCGCCCGGCAGATCGGCGTGGACCTGTTCGAGGGCTACCTCAACGCCCACCGCGGCAAGCACACCCGGCCGCAGACCCTGCCCCGTCCGTGGGCCGCCGGCACCACGCCGGCCACCGGGCCGCTCCGGCCCCTCACCGAGGAGGACCACGCACAGCGTGCCCTGCTCGACGACCTGCTCTTCGGCCGTGATGCCGCGGGGCCTACCGACCACGACGGCCACGACGCGCCGTCGTCACACTGACTCAAGGAGGGCGGAGTGAGCGAGAAAGCCGCGGTCACCAGCCAAGACATCTTCCCACGCACTGTGTCGAAGGAGGTGGAAGCCGAGGTCGCCGGGTCCTTCGACCGGGCGGTGAACTCCGCCAAGGACCACTTCACGAAGCTGTTCAACGACATCCCGAACGGGGCGAAGCAGGCGGCCAGCTCGATCCAGACCCTGGTGCCGCAGGCCGCCGAGGCTGCCGTACAGCTGAGCGCAACGGCCTTCTCGAAGCTGGGCGACCTCGCCTCGGCGGGCTTCGGGACGGCGCTGGGCGGGTTGTCCACGCTGGGCAGCAAGGTCTTCGCCGACGTGTCCTTCGGGGACGCGTTCTCGGGTCTGGACGAGTCTCTCAGCCGGATCGGCACCAACCTGACCTCCGGGCTGATGCCCGCCGCGGACGCGGCACTCGGCGGGCTGGTCGGGATGCTCGGACCGGTCGAGGACGCGGCCAAGAACGTCGGCGACCAGTTCGCCGCACTGGGCTCCGGGGCCCCGATCGGCGACGTGCTGCCCCAGGTGGTCGAGTCGGTCTCCGCCGCGCTGCCCGGGCTGGCCTCCGCGGCGACCGAGATGGTGAACACCCTGGCCGGCACCGTCTCCGAGATGGCGCCGGCGTTGCTCACCGCGATCTCGGACCTCCTGCCGCAGGTGGCGACCACGCTGATCGGGGCCCTGCCCGGACTGGTCACCGCCGGGCTCGATCTGTTCAACGGGCTGGTCACCGCGCTGGTGGACACCCTGCCGACCCTGATCGACACCCTGGTCGGCGACGTGCTGCCGCAGCTGATCACCACCCTCGGCGCGATGCTGCCGCAGCTCCTGGAATCGGCGCTGACCCTGTTCACCGCGCTGGTCACCGGGCTGACCACGATGCTTCCCCAGCTGATCGACTCCCTGGTGAACGACGTGCTGCCCACCCTGATCGACACCCTGGTGAACGTGGTGCTGCCGGGCCTGATCGACACCCTGATCACGATGCTCCCGCAGCTGATCACCGGGGCGATCTCCCTGTTCCAGGCCCTGGTCGACGGGCTGAACACCGCCCTGCCGATGCTGATCGACACCCTGCTCACCGTCGGGCTGCCGACCCTGCTGGACACGTTGGTCACGATGCTGCCCCAGCTGATCCTCGGCGCGATGGACATGTTCCTCGCGCTGGTCACCGGGCTCACGGACATGCTGCCGACCCTGGTCGACACGCTGCTCACCGTGGTGCTGCCGAACCTGCTGACGGCACTGGCCGCCATGCTGCCGCAGCTGATCGTCGGAGCGGTGACGATGTTCTTCGGGCTGATCGACGGGCTGGGCCAGGTCGTGCCGCAGCTGCTCCAGGCCGTGATCGGGATGCTGCCGCAGCTGGTGACCTCGTTGGCCACCGGCGTGGTCCTGATGCTCGCCGCCGGTGGCGATCTGATCCGCGGCGTCCTGCAGGGCGTCGAGGACGTGTGGCCGACCGTCCGGGACTGGTTCACCGGACTGCCGGACCGGATCCGGGGCTTCGTCGGCGATGCCGGCGAGTGGCTGAAAGAGATCGGCATCAAGATCGTCGAGGGCCTGATCAGCGGGGTGACCGGGGCGTTCGACCGGGTCAGGGACGCCTTCGGCCGGCTCACCGACATGATCCCGGACTGGAAGGGCCCGGTCAGCCGGGACAAGGTCCTGCTGGTCGGTGCCGGGCAGCTCATCATCACCGGCCTGGTCGACGGCCTGGAGTCGGAGTACGGCGCCGTCCAGCGCTCGCTCGGCCGGCTCACCGCGTCGATCAGTCCGACCGTCGAGGCCTCGCTCGGGGCCGTCGACACCCGTGCCTGGGGGCGGAACGCCAACCGCGCCGGCACAACATTCAACATCACGACGCCGGACCCGCTCGCCGCTGCCGCGGCCGTGGCGCGCCGGCAATGGCTGCAGGAGGTGTGATGCGACCGCTCTCGCGTGAATACGTGACCATCGGGGATCTGGTGATCAGCGGCCGGGACGACGAGGCCGGGGTCAGCATCGTGCTGGGCGACCTGGACGGGGCCGCGGGCTCACCCGCACCGACCCTGGCCGCCACCCAGCGCACGCTGGGCCACGGGGTGTGGACCGGCGGGTCCTTCCTGGGCGGCCGGAGCATCGCCGTCTCGGGCTGGATCCACGGCGACGACCCGGAGGCCGCCGCGGCAGGCCGGGACCGGCTGAAGTCGGCGATCACCCTGGACCGCACCGAGCTGGTGCTGGTGGACGGGACGGACCGGCGGGCCAGCACGGTCCGCCGTGACGGCGAGGTGATCATCACCCGGATCACCGACCGGACGTTCAGCTGGTCGGCCCAGGTGATCGCGGAGGACCCGCGCTGGTACGGAGCCGAGCAGGAGCGGTCCACCGAGGTCGCCTCCTCCAGCGGCGGACTGGCGGTGCCGTTCACCGTCCCGTTCTCGATCGCCTCGACCGTGTCGAGCGGCGAGGTGTCGCTGACCAACGACGGGACGATCGCCGCACCCGTGACGGTGCGGTTCGACGGTCCGCTGACCGGGCCCTCGGTCCGGCACGCGCAGACCGACCGGACCGTGGCGCTGTCCTCGGCGCTCAGCCTGGCCGAGGGCGAGCACCTGGTGGTGCAGATGGACGACCGCCAGGTGCTGGCGCAGGGCACCGCCTCGCGCTCCCGGCTGCTGACCCGGCGGGAATGGTCCGAGGCCCTGCCGGGCCGGAACACCTGGGTGTTCGGCACCGCCACCGCCGGGCCCGGCGCCCGGATGACCGTGACCACCCGATCGGCCTGGGAGTGAGCATGGGACACCAGTGGATCGCCACCGAACTGCGCACCGGACGGATCATCTGCGACCTGCCGGGCTTCTCGGTCGGATCGGTGGCCGTGCGGCTGTCCGACTACAGCACCGCGAACGGCGTCCTGCCGGTGAGCGGCGCACCGACCGAGTGGGAACGGGCCACCACGCCGCTCGGCTCCGCGCTGGTGCTGGTGGACGACGACGGCGACCCGGTCTGGGGCGGGCTGGTGCTCAAACGGCTCCGGACCGCCGGGGACGAGGTCACGATCACCCTCGGCACGATGGAGACGTACCTGGGGCGGCGTTACCTCGGCACCCTGAGCTACACCGCCCGGGAGCAGTGCGCGCTGGCCGCGGACCTGGTCACCCGGTCCGTGCTGGACGGCAGCATCGCCCTGCGGGTGCAGACCCGGCCGGGCAGCACCACGCGGACCCGGAGCTGGACGCACGACTCCGACACCACGGTGCTGGACGCTCTCGACGATCTGTCCTCGGCCTCCGGCGGACTGGAGTACACCGTCGGCTGGAGCAAGGAGGCCGAGACCGACGGCGCCCTGCGCTACGTCCCGGTACTGCTGATCGCCGACCGGATCGGCACGTCCGCCGGCGCACTGCCCCCGGCCGCGGTGCTCGACCTGCCCGGGGTGCTCACCGCCCTGGAACTGGTCGAGGACTGGGCCGACGGCAAGGGCGCGAACCGGGTGATCGCCACCGGGACGAGCTCGACCACCGGCGGCGCCCGACCGGAGTCCGCCGCCCAGGTGCACCCGGATCCGGACCGGCCGACGGTGGAGCACCGGTGGTCACCGGGCAGGACGACCTCGACCGCCGTGCTGGACGAGGCGGCCGCCGGGGCCCTGGCCGTGCTCCGGGACGGCGCCCAGTCGTTGGCCCTGACCGCCCGGGCGGATCGGGCCCCGCTGCTCGGCGTCGACTGGGCGCTCGGCGACGACATCGGCTACCACGTCGATCCCGGCGTGCCGTCCTTCCCGCGCGGGCTGGACGGGGTGGCCCGGTGCATCGGCTGGACGCTCGACCTGGATCCGGCCGCCCCCACCGTGGTGCCGGTGCTCGCCGACACCGAGGCCCTGATCACGATCGAGGAGGACTGACATGCCGGGCGGAATCGCCGCACACCACCCACCGGGCGAGGACCATCTCACCCGGCAGCTCGCCGCCCTGCGCGCCGAGCTGCGACGCCTGCGGGCGGGACCGGGCACCACGACCGGGACCGCCACGGTGGCGACCACCGCCCGGTTCGCGGCCCTGCCGACCGAGGTGCGTCTGGACTCCGTCGATCCGGGCGCCGGCGACGGACTCGTCGGACCGGTGCTGTCGCTGCCGGCCGACGGCCCCGTCCGGGTCACCGTCGACTGCGACCAGGTGCTGATCGATCCCCGCGACGGCACCGCGACCGCCGGGCTGGCCTGGGGCGTCGAGGACTCCCCGACCGCACCCCTCGTGGCGGATCCGGGGCCTCGCTCCGCCCTGCTGCGCACCGACGGCGGCACCGTCGGCGGATCGCTGCACCGCTCCGGCACCGCCGAGGGCGGCGTGATCGTCGCCCAGGCCTGGGTCCGTCGCACCGACCCGGCCGCCGCCGTCTCCTTCGGCCCGTGCACCCTGCGGGTCGAACCGCTCTGACCCACCCGTTCCCCCACATCCTCAGGAGGTTTTCCCATGGCACACGCCTGGCCGCTCGACTCCACCGACGGCATCACCCCCACCTACACCGGCCGGTCGCTGCGACTGGCCCAGGTCTCCCCCTTCCTGGCCGGCGCCACCGCCGACCGCCCGTTCGGCGTGCGCTCCGGCGTCCGCCCCGGCACCTCGCCGGACACCGTGACGGTCAGCGGCTCGACCTGGACCGTGCACCCCTGCGCGGGCGTGATCGACCCGCACCTGTCCGCCTCCGCCGGGCCGTACTCCTGGGCCGTCGCCGAGCCGGAGTCCGGCACCGTCCCCGCGGCGTCGCAGGTCTACACCCGCTGGGACCAGGTGTACCTGGTGATCGACGACCCCGCGGAGACCGACTCCGAGGTCACGCCGACCGCCCGGATCGAGTACCGGGTCGGCGAGCCCGCCGCCACCCCGGCCCGGCCCACCGCACCGGAGCGTTCCCTGCTGCTGGCCCGGATCATCGTGCCGCCGGCAGGCGCCGCGCCGAGCGTGGTCTGGGAGGCCCTCTACCTGGCGGCCGCGAGCGCACCGATCCGGGTGCGCTCGACCACGGAGGCGAACCTCCTGGTCTCCACGCTCGGCGCCTCGAAGGAGAATCCGCTCTGGGTGGAGCACGTCGGCGACAGCAACACCGCGAACGGCCAGATGTGGCGGCACGACGGCACCGGCTGGTCGGTCCAGCCGGTTCTCACCTCCTCGCAGGCCAAGCGGATCGTCGGTCCCATGGGCGGCACGTTCACCCGGGTCCTGACCGCTGGCTCCGGGTCCTTCACCCAGAGCTTCGGCCCGTTCGCCGTCCAGTCCACGGTGCTGGTCCAGAACGGCGACGCGGGAGCCCAGAACTCGATGTACGTCGTCGGGACCGCTCTGGCCAATCTGGTGCCGTCGACGGGTAGCACGGTCACCATCCGCTACGCCGGCGCCGGCGCCGGCAGCGCTCGCTTCAACTGGATCGCCGTGCCCTACGGCAGCTGAGCCACCACAGGAGGGACGTCATGACCACCGACCCCCTCCTGGCCTCCTTGCTCACCGCGCTGCTCGGCGCCGGGGGGCTCGGTTCCCTCGGCGCCGTCGCGGGTGCCCGGTGGCAGCGTCGCCGCTACCAGGCCGACGCCCGTCTGGTCGAGGCTCAGGCCCTGGCCACCGAGGAAGAGACCAAGGACGCGCACTGGGAGCGCCAGGTCCGCATCCTCACCGGGCACATCATCGAACCGCTGCGCGCGGAGGTCGGCGGCCTGCGGGCCGAGGTCCGGCAGCTGCGCGCGGAGGTGGACGTGGTGCGCACCCGGTACTGGCGCGCCATCACCCACATCCGGACGCTGATCGCCTGGGCCGGGGCACTCGGCCACTCCTCGGAGGAGCTGCCCCCGCCGCCCCCGGAGATCAGCGCCGACATCTGACCCCGAACCCTCGCACGGCCCCGCCCGGTCCTCACCGGCGCGGGGCCGTGCCGTGTCTGGAGGAGACATGAGCTGCACCCCGATCGACACCTGGCCCTTCGACCCCGACGGCCCCCAGCCGCAGGTCCCGCAGGATCCGGACTGGACCCCCGAGGAGGAGGCATGACCACCGCCGCGCAGGTCCTGACCGTCGCCCGTTCCCAGCTCGGCACCGTCGGCGGCGCGGTGTACCAGCGCGCGCACGGCGTGAGCAGCGGTGCCTGGTGCGCGTACTTCGCCACCTGGGTGCTGCGCCAGGCCGGACTGGCGGAGCACCCGTGGACCGGCTGGACCCCGAACCTGGTCAGCTGGGCCCGAGCCCGCGGCCGGTGGAAGAGCGCCGACCCCCGGCCAGGGGACCTGGTGCTGTACATGTGGCCCGGGGTGTCCGCCGCGGGCCGGGGCGTGCCGGCGGTCTGCCACACCGGCATCGTGGAGTCGCGCACCGGCTCCGGGATCTTCGCGATCGAGGGCAACACCTCGGCCGGGACCGCCGGGTCCCAGTACAACGGGAACCGGGTCGCCCGACGGGCGCGCTCGTCCGCCATCGTCGGGTACGTCGACCTGCAGAACCTCTACGACGGTTCGCCGGGCCCCACCGTGAGCGCGTCGATCGCCGAGGACGGGGTGCGCGGGCCCGCGACGGTCACGCGCTGGCAGCAGGTGCTCGGCACCCCGGCGGACGGAGTGGTCTCGCGGCCGGTGTCCACGCTGATCCAGGCGGACCAGCGGTTCCTGAACTCGGCGGTCCCGGCCGGCAACATCCGGGACCTGACCGGTGGCACCGCCCTCGCGGTGGACGGCATCGAGGGCTCCGCCACCATCCGGGTCCGCCAGTTCTGGCTGTTCAACACCCAGGGTCAGTCCCCGACCGCCGCCGACTTCGACGGGATCGCCGGACCGACCACCACCCGCCTGCACCAGCGTGCGCTGAACCGGGCATCGATCGCCTCCGGGAGGTACTGATGAAAGAACTGCTGCGCCGGATCGTGGCGCTGGAGCCCGTCGCCGTGCAGGCGGTGGCTCGGGCGGTGTTCGTGCTGGCCGCCGCGATCGGGCTGGGCGTCTCCGCCGAGGTGCAGGGCCGGGTGCTCGCCGTGATCGCCGCGCTCTACGCGCTGATCGAGGCGGTCACCACGCTGTGGGCGCGGTCGAGGGTCAGCCCGGTGGACCGGGTTCAGGGCTGAGTCTCCAGCAGCACCAGGTCACCGGTGGCCCGGGTCATCGCCACGTACCGGTCGACGGCTCCCTCGACCCCGGCGCCGAACCGTGCGGGGTCGACGACCACGACCAGGTCGAACTCCAGGCCCTTGGCCAGGGCCGGGGACAGTGAGCTGACCCGGCCGTCGGTGGAGCGGTACCCGGGGGCGCCGATCACTGCGGCTGTCCCCTCGTGCGTCGCCAGCCACTCGTCGACCATCGCGCCCAGTCCCGCCGCCGGCCCGTGGCGGACCGGGCGCCCGGTCTCCCGCACCGAGGTCGGGACATTCGCCTCCGGCACCGCCTCCCGGATCGCCCGCTCGGCCTCGGCCATCACCTCGGCCGGGGTGCGGTAGTTCACGGTCAACGCTGCCACCTCGACCCGGTCGAGCCCCACCCGGTGCAGGCGGTCGGCCCAGGACTCGGCGAAGCCGTGCCGGGCCTGGGCCCGATCGCCGACCACGGTGAGGCTCCGGGACGGACAGCGGGAGAGCAGCATCCGCCACTCGGCGTCGGTGAGCTCCTGCGCCTCGTCCACCACCACGTGCGCGAACGGCCCGGCCAGCCGGTCGGGTTCGGCGACCGGCAGCACGGTGTCGTCGACCAGGGCGTCGCGCAGGTCGTCGTCGCGGAGCATGGTCATCACCCTCAGCGTGGAGTCGTCGGCGGCGATCAGGTCGTCGATCACGTCGGACATCCGGGCGCGCTCGGTGGCGACGGTGGCGTCCCGCGCCTCCTGGTGGGCGGACTGCTCCGGGTCGCCGAGCCGCATCCGGGCCGCGTCCAGCAGCGGCAGGTCCGGCACCGTCCAGGCCCGCGGGTCGGCGCGACGCAGCACCGCCCGCTGGTCCGCGTCGAGCCAGGGCGCGCACAGCCGCAGGTAGGCCGGGACCTCCCACAGGTCGGCCACCAGGTCGTGCGGGTCGAGGATCGGCCACCAGCGGTCCAACCCGGGACGCAGTGCCTGCCGCGCCCGGGTCACCGAGACGTCGGCCCGGTCCCGGACGACGGCGACCAGCGCATCCCGCACCTGGTCCCGGGCCTCGTTGTGCGGAGTGCCCGGTTCGACACCGTCGATCGCCTCCGCCCAGTCGGCGGGGCTGAGCCGGACGTCGTCCAGCACGGTGGTGCCGTCCTCGGGCGGGCGCTCGTAGAACCGCACCGCCGGCTCGATCGCCGCCACCATCCGGACGTCCGCCTTGAGCCGGGCCGCCTCCGGGTCGAGCTCCTCGAGCGCACGAGCCCCCTCGGGCACCAGGTCGCGCAGCGTGCAGGCGGTCACCCCCTCCTCGCCCAGACCGGGCAGCACGTCGCCGACGTAGGACAGATACGGCCGGCTCGGTCCGACGAACAGCACCCCGCCGCGTCGATGCCCCCACCGCGGGTCGGCGTACAGCAGATACGCGGTGCGATGCAGGGCGACCACCGTCTTGCCGGTGCCCGGACCGCCGTCCACCACCAGCGCCCCCTGAGAGCCTGCGCGGATGATCGCGTCCTGATCGGCCTGGATGGTCCCGAGCACGTCCCGCATCCGCGCCGACCGCGACCCGGCCAGGCTGGCGATGAACGCCGACTGGTCGTCCAGCGCCGCGTGGTGGTCCCACTGGCCGGCGTCGAAGACCTCGTCCCAGTAGTCGGTGATCCGGCCCTCGGTCCAGCGGTACCGGCGACGACTGGCCAGGCCCATCGGGTCGGCGTGCGTGGCCCCGAAGAACGGCTCGGCCACCGCGGACCGCCAGTCGACCAGCAGCCGCCGACCGTCCGGGTCGGTGAGCCCGATCCGCCCGATGTACACCGGAGCGGAACCGTCGGCCGGCACCATCCGGCCGAGGCAGAGGTCCAGCCCGAACCGCCGCAGCAGCCGCAGTCGGGCATTGAGCCGGTGGATCTCCTGGTCACGTTCCAGGGCCGCGGTGCCGTGCCCACCGGGAGCCCGGCGGGCGGCGTCCAGCCGCGCGGTCAGGTCGGCGATCGATCCGGTGAGGGTGTCCTCGATCGCGGCGAGGCGACGCTGGTCCTCGGCGATCAGGGCGGGGTCGGACTTGGCGGCACGGATGGCGGGCAGGTCGAAGACAGCGGACACGGGTTCCTCCGGTCGGACCGCGCCACGGTGGCGGGTCCGGCCGGAGAGTCTGGACCGGCAGGGGGGCCTTGCCGCAAGACCCCTGCCGCGCTATAGCTTGGTAGTGGCGGAGGTGCCCCCGGTGGGGTTCGAACCCACACTGGATCGGGTTTAAGCCGACTGCCTCTGCCGATTGGGCTACGGGGGCGCGCACTCATCCTGCCGCAGACACGACGACGCCCCGCACATCACCGGGATGTGCGGGGCGTTCGAGCGCAGGTCAAGCCTTGGCCGGGGCCTTCGCCTCCGTGCCGGGGACCGGGCTGTGGTCCTCGGCCGGGGCGGCCTTCGGCTTCGGCGGCACGGACGCGGCGCGGAACTCCGCGCGCGGGTCGTGGATCGACCCCAGCGGGACGACCTCGCGGCGCCACAGCAGGTTGGCGGTCCACCCGGCCATGATGTTGATCTTGCGGTTCCAGGTCGGCATGGCCATCACGTGGTACGTGCGGTGCAGCACCCAGGCGAAGAAGCCGCGGACCTTGATCTTGCCGAACATCTGGGCGACGCCCTTGTACATGCCGAGCGAGGCCACCGCCCCGACGTTCTTGTGCTTGTACTCGGTCGGCTGCGCGGAGCGGAGCACCAGCGCGAGGTTGTCGGCCAGGTGCTTGGCCTGGCGCAGCGCGTGCTGGGCGTTCGGCGGGCAGAACGCGCCCGGGTTGTACAGGTCCGGCACGGCGGCGCAGTCACCGGCGACGTAGGCGTCCGGGACGATGTTGCCGGTCTCGTCGGCGATCTGCAGGGTGGCCAGGGCCGTGACGCGGCCCAGCTTGTCCAGCGGCAGGTCGGAGTTGGCCAGCACCGGGTTGGCCTTCACACCGGCGGTCCAGACGATGGTCTCGGAGTCGAACTCGGTCTTGTCCGAGAGCACCACGTGGCCGTCGACGCAGGAGTTCAGGAAGGTGGACAGGAACACCTCGATGCCGCGCTTGCGCAGCTGCTCCAGGGTGTAGCCACCGAGCTCCTCGGACACCTCGGGCAGGATGCGGCGCGAACCCTCGACCAGCACGAAGCGCAGGTCGGACTCCTCCAGCGAGGCGTACTGGCGCACGGCGTCGCGGGCCATGTCCTCGACCTCGGCGATCGCCTCGACCCCGGCGAAGCCGCCGCCGACGAAGGTGAAGGTCAGCATCCGCTTGCGCAGGTCCGCGTCCCAGGTGGAGGACGCCAGGTCGATCCGGCCCAGGACGTGGTTCCGGACCGCGATGGCCTCCTCCACGTTCTTGAAGCCGATCGCCTCCTCCGCCAGACCGGGGATCGGCAGGGTGCGGGCGACCGAGCCCAGGCCGACGATCAGGTGGTCGTAGGTGACCCAGTACGGGTCGCCCTCCTCCGGGGTGATCTGCACCGTGCGGTCGCCGTGCTTGATCTCGGAGACCTTGCCCTGGAGCACGTCCACGCCCTTGAGCGCCCGCACGTGCGGCGCGACGACGTGGCGGGCGTCGATCGACCCCGCGGCGGCCTCCGGCAGGAACGGCGCGTAGGTCATGTACGGACGCGGATCCACCATCACGATGGCGGCCTCGCGGTGGCCGAGACGCCGGCGCAGGCGCTGGGCCGAATAGAGCCCGACCGTCCCGCCACCGAGGATCAGGATGCGGGGCACCTTGCGCGGCTTGGCGCTCGCGGACGCAGAGGACTGAGGCATGCCTTCTACGGTAGTTCCGCGGATGTGCCCGGGTCGACTCAGGACTGCGTGATTCTGGGCACAAAGTCCTACGGGTTGCCCACCGCCTGCGCGAGAGCCGTCGACTTGGGCGACGTCACGCCCGCGAATGTAGGACTTCAGTCCCTGGTGAGCTGGGTGACCTCGGGCGCCTTGGCGAACGGAATGGGCGGCTGCTGCAGTTCGGCACCCGCAACGAGCGGGAAGCTCCCGTTCTGCAGATCCCCGCCGTAGTCGATCGCGGAGTCCGGGGCCCCGTTCAATGGGTAGACGTTCCACCGGTTCCGGCCGTCGAGGTCCTGGCTCGGGTAGAACGTCCACGCCTCCGGCACCCCCGGCAGCGCCAGCTGGGCGGCGTAGGCGTACCGGTTGGCGTTGGAGGGGTCCGCTGGTGCGACGAGGGTGTCGTTGAGCCCGCCGGGGAACGCGAACGGAGTGTAGGCCTGCGCGACGGACTGCTCGGTCACGTGCGCACGAAGCTGCCTCACCATGGGCGCGTCACGTGCCTCAGTGGATCTGCTCCAGCAACAAGGTCGTACGAGGAGACAGGATCATGTTCCATAGTGCCGACCATGGAAAAGTAGTCCGAAGGTGCGTTGTCGTCCCGGCAGCAGCATCGATGGTCAGCGGAGGCGAGGTTGTCCAGTCCATCTTCGTCTGAACCTCGTGGACGCCCGGCTCGACCTCAAGCTCGACGGTCTCTCCCGGTCGGACGTAGCCGGCCGTTCTGCCGTCGACCAGGACCTGCACCCGCCGAATACCACCGGCGGTGTCGTCGGTCCGAGAGATTGCCAATCTTGCGTTTTCCATGTCAGCCATCATGACGTAACCAAGCTCGCGCCGGCGGCACCCGCGATTAACCCGCTGACTCCCCACTGAGCGCCGGCGGCTCCGTCAGCGGCGCGTCCGCCCGGTGTCGTCTTCGTGCTGGAACAAGCACCTGTCGTGAACCCGGCCGCCAGCGTGGAACCGACTGATCCGCCTATCACCGCTCCTCCGGGACCATCGGTCAGCCCGATTCCTGCAGCGAGTCCTGCAACGTTGCACCTGACGCTCTCTGCCCGGTGGGGTCGACGTAGTTGACGGGGTTGTTGGTGGCGTAGGCGCACCGGTCGGCGTTGGACGGGTCCTAGGGAGCATCCGGGGGCGTCCATCTGCCACTGGTCACTATCGTCGGTCCGGCGAGAGCTGCTCCATCGCCCGCCGAACGATCCATCAGCGCTTGTTGCTGGAGTTCTCGACCTGTCGGCGTATTCCGCTTGAGAGGTTCCACGCACCGACGCTCGTCACAGACAGCCCGATGATCCGTAGGAGCAAGGGCTCCGCCTGGACGCACAGCGAGACGCCAGCGATCAGGACGAGGAAGCCCACAATGATCTGAAGTGCCCTCACAGCGACCTCCGCGGTCCGCGGTCGGGATGTCGGTCTTCGTCTTTGACGTTCAGTTCTGCGCTTGCTGGATCTATGCACCGTAGACCGCTGACAGGTGGCGGGCGTCCCTCAGCTCGTGCTCATCAGCGCAGGGCCGGAGGCGGCGGCACCGGCACCAATGAGAGCCCATCCTGCTCCTGCGAGCCCGTCCAGCGCTCTTCCGCCTCGTGTTCGTCGCGTGCTGGAGCAAGCCCCCTCAACAAAACCAGCGCCTATCCCGGCACCGAGAGCCCCTCCGACGCCGATTCCACCTACACCTGCAGCTGCACCAAGTCCCGCTCCGACGATCCCTCCCAATAGCCCGCCCGCGATCCCTGCGCCAGTGCAGCGGATAGAGGCGAGCCCGGTGGGGTCGGTGAAGTTGACAGGGTTGTTGGCCGCGTAGGCGTACCGGTTGGCGTTGGACGGGTCCAGTGGCGCGTCCAACGTGTCCATCTGTGTCCAGCGTCCCTCGCCGGCGTCGTAGTACCGGGCGCCGTTGAGGGTCCACCCGGTGACCCGGTCGTTGAGCCCGCCGGTGAACGCGAACGGGGTGTAGGCCTGCGCGACGGACACCCCACCGAACTTCCTGCGCTACTTCTTGCCGCGCCCCTTGATGAACAACCACAAGAATGAACCGACGACAACAAGCAAGAAGACAGTAATTGTCAATACCGGCCAGCGACCAGCTGCGGAAGTCATGGCAAATTCTCCATTCAGCCGTTGGCGGCAATACCGGCGCCGATTCCAAGAGCAGTGTAGCCCGATTCGACTCCCAATGCCGCCGCTCGGGAGACGCCGAGGAAGTGGCCAGCTGCCCCGAAACCAGCGGTAACTGTTCCGAAGACCCCAGCAACGACCGCTCCTCGCTTGTTGCCGGCGACGAGGTTGGATCCGACGTCTGCAGCGGTACCGATCGCCGAGAGTGCGGCACCCGCGGCGAGGGGTGCACCCAATCCTGTCGCGGCGAGTCCGATGACGCTCGCTGTAAAGCCAACGGCGCTCAGGACGGCCGATGCGGAGATCCTGCCGGTGGGGTCGACGTAGTTGACGGGGTTGTTCGCCGCGTAGGCGTACCGGTTGGCGTTGGACGGGTCCAGTGGCGCGTCCAACGTGTCCATCTGGGTCCAGCGTCCCTCGCCGGCGTCGTAGTAGCGGGCGCCGTTGAGCGTCCACCCGGTCACCCGGTCGTTGAGCCCGCCGGTGAACGCGAACGGGGTGTAGGCCTGCGCGACGGACTGCTCGGTCAGCTCGGCGACACCGTAGGGGTCGTAGGCCCAGGCGTCGGTGGTGGTGTTGGACTGGGTGACGATGGTCAGCGGGGAACCGAGGTTGTCGTAGATGTACATCGACTGGCCCTCGAGGTCGCCGCTGGCGCCGCGCATGAGCAGCGGGGTGCCGTTGGCGTCGTTCTCCAAGTAGACCCGGGAGCCGGAGTGGTACACGGACTCGATGACCGGCTTGCCCTGGGCGTTGGTGCGCCCGTAGGCGTACCGGTAGGTATAGCCGCCGTTGGGGTCCTTCTGGCCGACGAGTTCGTTGTTGCCCAGCCCGGCGTACTCGTAGGTCGACACTCCGTCGGCGTTGTCCACGCTGGCCAGCTGGCCGCCGGGGGTGTACTCGAGTTCCCCTGCCTCGGGGTCCTCGATCAGGTTCCCGGCGCCGTCGTAGACGAAGCCCGCGGTGGTGGTCTGGCTGGCGGCGTTGTAGGTGCGGGTCTGGGTGCCGTCGGGGCCGGTGGCCGTCAACCGGTTGCCGCGCGCGTCGTAGGTGTAGGAGTACACCTCGGCGGGGATCGGGTTGCCGTCGGGGTCGGTGCCTGCCGAGACGTTCACACCGGTGAGCCGGTTGGCGGCGTCGTAGGTGTAGGCGGCGGCCTGGCCGGTGAGGTTGTCCCGGCGCCACTGGATCAGCGAGCGGTCGTCGGCGGGTGCCCCGGTGCAGTCGGGAGCGGCCGTTCCCGCGGTGTGGCAGTAGGTGATGTCGACGACCGGCGTGATGTCGCTGCCCCACAGCGCCGACTCGGCCGTGATCCCGCTGACCCGCCCGGCGGCGTCGTAGTCGGTGTGCGAGTGCGCGGCCCAGGCGGTGTTGTCCTCGTTCGTGCGCATCCAGGTGTCGGTGCGCCGGCCCTTGTCGTCGATCGCGAACCGGGTCCAGGCCTCGTCGCCGTTCAGGCGGGTGACCTGGGCGATCTGCACCCCGGCGTCGTCGTAGAGGTACTCGGTGACGCCGCCGTCGCTGGTCGTGGTCTTCAGGCGGGAGGACTTGTCGTACCCGTACTCCACGGTCTCGTCGTCCATCGAGTGCACCCGGGAGGTCAGGCGGGACAGCCCGTCGTAGGAGTACAGGGTGGTGCCCGAGACGTCCTCGCGGTAGCTCAGCCGACCGGCGGCGTCGTAGTCGAAGGCGATGTCGGGATGCTGGGTGGTGCTGGCGTAGTCCACGCCGAGCAGCAGATCGAGGTCGTCGTAGCTGTAGGTCGTGGTCTCCCCCGCGCCGTCGGTGGCGGTGGCCAGGCGCCCGTAGGCGTCGTAGGTCATCTCCCGGACGCCGAGGGTGGTGCCGGTGGGCGGGGCGATCGAGATCAGCTGGTGGTCGGCGTCGTAACCGTAGCTGGTCGGGTTGCCGGTGTTGCCCGGGGCGGTGGCGGTGGCCACGGTCCCGTCGGGGTTGTAGGTCAACGTCGCCTCGGCGGCCAGCGCGTCGGTCGAGCTCAGCTGGTTGCCGGTCCCGTTGTACGTGTACAGCGAGGAGTTCCCCGCGTCGTCGGTCATCGCCGACGGCGAGTACTTCGACGCGGCATCGGTGTTCGCGTACTCGTACGTCGTGGCCGCCCCGCCCTGGGTGGTGACATCGGTCAGCGACTCCCCGTCGTTGGCGTCGTAGCCGTAGCTGGTGGTCTGCGCCCCGGTGCCCGAGCCCTGCACCTGCGTGGCCGGGTCGATGTTCGGCGTATAGGTGGCCGACCGCTCACGGCCCTCGGCGTCGACCGTCTTGGCCACCCGGCCGAGCATGTCCGAGGTGAGGGTGTACGTGGTGTGCGGGCCCGCCTGCGGGGATCCCGGCCCGTCGGACTCGGGGTCGGAGACCAGCGTCTCGGTGTCCGAGGTGTAAGCGAACCGGGTCCAGGAATCCCCGAAGTTCTGCGCGACCGTGATCACCCGGCCCCGGTCGTCGTAGGTGAACTGGGTCGCCGGCCGCCCCGGTGCCGTGACCTCGGTGAGCAGGTGGTCGACATAGGTGAAAGTCGTCTCCCGACCCACGGCGTCGGTGGCCCGGACCAGGTCACCGGCCGCGTCGTACTCCAGGCCGACCGTGCGACGCTCCCCGGACGGTCCCTGCGCGAGTTCCACCAGCCGCCCGGCCTCGTAGCCCAGGTCGACCGCGAGATCCGCGCCACCGCGGGTGGCGCTCACCGAGGTGGGCAGGCCCGGCCCCGCGCCATAGGTCAGCGTGTGGGTGTTCGCGTTCCGGTCGGCGACCGAGGTCGCATGGCCGTCCGCGCCGAAGGTCCACTTCTGCTGCGAGGCATGGTCGGTCAGCGTCCAGCCTCCCCCGGCCACGGCGACCAGATCCGCCGTGATCCCAGCCGGCGCGGTGAATCCGGCGACGCCGGCCAGGAAGGTCACGGCCTGTCCCGATCCCGACCAGAGCACCGCCGAACCGTCGGGCTCGGTCGTGATCCGCATCGACGAGCCGACCAGCCAGCCCCACCCCGTCGGCGAGGCGGCCTGATCCTGGGCCGCACCCGAGCCGATCGCCAGCGAGTTGTACGCCAGATCGACCGGGAAGTCGCCGGTCACACCCGGGGCGGTCAGACCGGCGGTCGTCACCGACAGGTTGCCCGTGCCCACATCCACACTCGCGCTGGTGCGATCACCGAGCTGGAAGGACACCGTCGTCGCGTTCTTCCGGCCGCCCGCACCGAGCAACGGCTGCACCGTCACCGTCTGCAGCGCCGAGACCGCCGAGCACGCCGTGGCGTCGCACGCGGCGACCTGCCACTCCACGCCCTGACCCGCGGGCAGCGCCGGCAACGTCACCCTGGCCTGCCCGCCCGAGACCACCGGGACCCGCGTCCCGTCGACCAGGTCCCAGGTCGCCGCACCGGACCGCCGGGCGAAGAACTGCCCGTCCACCGTGCCGCCGTCCGGATCCGAGACCGTGGCGACCAGCGCCGGGGTGTGCGTCGCCGAGTGTTCGACCACCAAGCCGCTCGGATCGGAGGGGCCGGCCGCCATCGCCGGGGCGCCCGTGATCACCAACGCTCCGACACTCACTGCCACGACCGCATGCCACCGACCCCGCATCACAGGCCCCCTCAGGCTCGGGCTCCCGCCGCACCTGGGCCGGGTCGCCGCGACATGCGTACCGTGACAAGCGCCGCAATACCGGCGAAACGGACAGCGTTCACCCGACCGGCGCACTCACGGCACCCGGGTCGACCCCTCCGCCAGCCATCCGGGTGAAATCTCCCAAAACACCCAAATCGGGCACTCCGGGTGCCTACGGTGCCGTGAGGAGCATCCGCGAGCGCTCCCCGACCCGGATGCCGGGGCTGCGCTCGCCGGACGACCCCCGCCACGGCCGCACCGCGGCTCCCCCGACCAGGAGGTCCGCGTGCCCGATCTCGTCACCGTCGTCGTCCCCACCTACAACGGGGCGACCCACCTCGGCGCGACGCTGGACTCCCTCCAGGCGCAGGACCATCCCGGCGTCCAGGTGCTGGTGGTCGACGACGGATCCACCGACGACTCCGCGCGGATCGCGACCGCCCATCCCGTGGTGGACCGGGTGATCCGCCAGCCGAATCTCGGGGTCGCGGTCGCCCGCAACCGGGGACTGGCCGAGGCGAGCGGGCGCTGGGTCGGATTCGTCGACCAGGACGACCTCTGGCACCGGACCCGGGTGAGCACCCTGCTCCAGCTCGCCGAGGACACCGGCGCCGGTGCGGTGGCCTCGACCGAGCGCGCGTTCTCCCTGGAACAGGACCGGTCGGCCCTGGCCGCGCTGGCCGACGGACGGGAGGACTGGGCCGCCGAATGGATCGGAGCGGGCGAGGAGAAGGCGCTCTGGGACGCCCCGGACACCACCGGCACCCGGGACGTCACCTCGATCGCCTTCGACCGGGTGCGCCAGGCGCCCGCGACGCTGACCACGTCGGTGCTCTACCAGCGGACGCTCGCGATCAGCGCGGGCGGATGCGCGCCGCACGCCCGCGCCCTCGACGACTACCTGCTGCTCTACACCGTGGCCCGGATCGCCGGCCCGATCCCCCGCATCGACAGCGGCGACCTGTTCTACCGGGTGCACCCCGCGTCCACGACCACGGTCTCGCCGCTGGTCGGCCCCTACCTGTCCACGACGGCGGCCCTGCGACTGGGCGGTGCCGGCCCCCAGGGCGTCCCGGAGTCCGACTACCTGGATCACCTGCTGTTCGGCGTCGCGCGGTCCGGGCTGTCCACCGCGGACCAGCTGGCGCTCCTGCTGCTGTCCACCACCCCTCGTCGACGCTGGCGCTGGCTGGCGCGATGGGCAGCGCGGCGGGCGCACCTGCGCTGAGGTCGCCACGCTCCGCCGGCCTGCTGCCTGCATCCTTCGGTGGCATCGCATCGGTGCCACCTTCGGCCGCTAGAGCCGGGTGATCCGCCGTTCCTAGCGTGGCGGTCATGACGACCACTCCGACCGTCCTCGGACCGCGTGAGCCGGCAGCCACCGGCGGCCCGCTCGCGTCCGTCCGGACGCATCCCCTGATCTCGTTCTTCGTCCTCGCGAACGCCCTGAGCTGGCTCGCATGGCTGCCGTACGTCCTGTCCGGGAACGGACTGGGCGTCTGGGCGTTCCGGTTCCCCGAGATGCTCGGGACCAGCCAGGTGACCGGGGTGCTGCCCGGTGCGTACCTCGGCCCGATCACCGCGGCGTTCCTGGTGACCGCGGTCGCCGACGGCCGCGCGGGGCTGCGCGCCTGGGCCCGGCGGCTCTGGCGGTGGCGGGTCGCGCCGCGCTGGTACGCCCTCACCCTGCTCGGCGTCCCCGCCGGGATGCTGCTGACCGGGCTGGTGTTCTCCGGCGGACGAGCGGTGGCACCCCCGGCCGCCGCACTGCTCGCCTACGTCCCGGTCCTGCTGTTCCAGATGGTGACCACCGGACTGGCCGAGGAGCCCGGTTGGCGGGACTTCGCCCTGCCGCGGCTCCAGGCCCGGCACTCGCCGCTGCGGGCGGCCTTCGTGCTGGGCCCGCTCTGGGGACTGTGGCACTTCCCGCTGTTCCTGACCGAGTGGGGCGGCTACCCCGACGCGTCCTGGACCCGCCCGGTGGTGTTCCTCGCGTTCTGCGTCGCGTTCAACATCGTGATGTCGTGGGTGTTCAACCGGACCGGTCAGAGCCTGCCGCTGTCCATGCTGATGCACGTCGGCGCCAACACCTTCGCCTCGGTGCTCTGGGCCGAGATCTTCCCGACCCTGGACGGCGAGCTGCCGCTGATCGCGATGGCCACCGGGGCCGCGGTCGCCGCCCTGGTGATCGCGGTCGCCACCCGCGGCCGGCTCGGTCACCGGCCCGCTGAGCCCGGCGCCGAGTGACCCCGGCAGTCAGGCGCGCTCGGCGACGCTCCAGGCGATGCCGTCGAGGATGTCGTGCTCGGAGGTGATCACCTGGGCGAGCTCTCCCCCGGCGGCCTCGACCTCGTGCCGCACGCGGAGCACGACCTCGCGCCAGACCAGCGCACCGGCGGCGATCACGTCCACCCGACCGGGGTGCATGAAGCCGAGCGCCGCACGGGACTCCCGGTCCCGGGCCATCAGGTCCTCGCAGGCGGCGACGACCTGGTCGACGGTGAGGGCGGCGCCGTCGATCCGGTCGGGCTGGTACCGGTCCAGGCCGAGCGCGTGCGCGGTGACGGTGGTGACCGACCCGGCGACGCCGACCAGGGTGCGGGTCCGCCCGACCGGGACCTCGGCGAGGGCGACGTCCAGGGCGGCGTGCACGTCGGCGACCGCCGCCCCGACCTCGTCCGCGGTCGGCGGGTCGGTGCGCAGGTGCCGCTCGGTGATCCGCACGCAGCCGATGTCCATCGAGTACGCGGCGGACGGGGTGTCCTCGCCCAGCACGACCTCGGTGGATCCGCCGCCCAGGTCGATCACCAGGTAGGGACCGGGCTGGGCCAGGACACCGGTGGCGCCGCGGAAGGACAGGGCGGCCTCCTCGACGCCGCCGATCACCTCGGGCTCGACCCCGAGCGCGTCCCGGACCCCGGCGACGAACTCGTCCCGGTTCTCCGCGTCCCGGGAGGCGCTGGTGGCCACGAACCGGATCGCCTCGACGCCCAGGTCCGCGCAGATCGCGGCGTAGCGGCGGGCGGCGTCCAGGGTGCGGGCCATCGCCTCGGGCGCGATCCGGCCGGTGCGGTCGACACCCTGGCCGAGCCGGACCACCTCCATCCGCCGGTCCAGGTCCACCAGGGTCCCGGCGACGGGGTCGACGTCCGCCACCAGGAGGCGGATCGAGTTGGTCCCACAGTCGATGGCAGCCACACGCGTCACGTCGGGCATCCTTCCATCCCGGCGTGCCGGGGTCGTGCGGTGGTCAGGTCGTACGGTCGGAACCCGCTCAGCAGGTGCAGCGGTCCGGGCGCCACGTGTCGCGCAGCCGGACCAGCACCTCGTCGCCGACCGGGTTCACTCCGGGGCCGGCGGCCAGGGCATGACCGAGCAGCGCGTGCAGGCACTTCACCCGGGTCGGCATGCCACCGGCGGAGATCCCGGCGATCTCCTCGACCTCGCCGAGCTCCGCGCGATCGGCCAGGTAGGCCAAGTGCGCGCGCCGGTAGGCGGCGGCGACCGGCTCGGTCCGGACCCACTCGGTCAGGCCGACCATCTGGCCGGTCGCCTCCAGGGTGCTGGCACCGGCGACCGCCTCGGGACCGGTCAGGTAGTACGTGGTGGGGAACGGGCTGCCGTCGTCGAGCCGCGGGGAGGTGCGCACCACCAGCGGGCGACCGCACACGCACCGCGCCGCGACGCCGACGACGCCCCGGGCCGGGCGGCCGAGCTGCTCGCGCAAAACGTCGCGGTCCTGGTCGGTGACCTCCGGACGGCTGCGATCGGCCCGGGGCACGTCGGCGGGGTCGGGGAGGGCGACGGGCTGGTCGGTCACGGGGTCCTCACGGGGTCGGGCGGCGCTCACTCGCTGGGCGTCGGCTCGGGGACATTCTCCCCCGTCCCGGCGTCCGTTCCGTCATCGGTGCCCGCGACCCCCGCGACCTGCACCGAGTCCCAGATCTGCGCGTACCAAGGCCGGGTGGGATCGGCCTCGACCGCCGGACCGTCCGACGCGTCGGCGCTGGACGACTGCTCCGGGACGGTCTCCGGGTCGGCCACCCGCAACGCCTGCTCGCCGGGCATGACGAACGCCAGCCGCTCCCGGGCCTGCGCCTCCACGTAGGCGGGGTCGGACCAGCGGTCCAGCTCCGCCTGCAGATCCTCGTTCCGCTGCTGGGCCGCCGCGACCTCCGCGCGGGACTGCTGCAGCTGGACCTGCTGGTTGAGGTACTGCCGGAGGGTCGGGAACACCAGGATGAAGGCGACCGCCAGCACGATCAGCAGGACCAGCGCCCGGACGCTGAACAGCCGGGGCACCCGCTGCTGCACCGACTCGGTGCCGCCGCCACGCCCACCGGATCCGGTCCGCGCGGCCGGGCGCGCGGAGGACGGGCGGCTCGCCGAGGACTTCGGTCCGGCGGACCGGGCCGGACGGACCCGGGGCGGGACCGGACGGGGTGCTCCGCCGGCCGGACGCAGGGTGGCCGGACGCTTCTCCTGCTCGGCGGGCTGACCGGCCGGACGACGCCGCTCGACGGCCTGGTCCCCCGGCTCCGGCGCGCGCCCGGCACCCGGACGGGGTGCGACGGGGCGGCGCGGGGCAGACATACCCGTGATTCTGCCGTGTCCGGACCCCGCACGCGGGACGCGGACCGCTGCGTGTTGGTGAAGACCCCGTGGACGCACCGGAGGCCGGCGACCCGAGATGGGTCACCGGCCTCCGGTCACTGCGTGAGCTGAGCGCTCAGGCCTTCCAGCGCGGGAAGGCGGTGGCGCCGGCGTAACGACCGGCGTCGTCCAGCTCCTCCTCGATCCGGAGCAGCTGGTTGTACTTGTTGATGCGCTCGCCACGGGCCGGGGCACCGGTCTTGATCTGACCGGCGTTGGTGGCCACCGACAGGTCGGCGATGGTGACGTCCTCGGTCTCACCGGAGCGGTGCGAGGTCATCGTGGTGAAACCGTTGCGCTGGGCCAGGGTGACGGCGTCCAGGGTCTCGGTCAGGGTGCCGATCTGGTTCAGCTTGACCAGCAGGGAGTTCGCGGCCTTGAGCTCGATGCCCTTGGCCAGGCGCTCCGGGTTGGTGACGAACAGGTCGTCGCCGACGATCTGCACCTTGTCGCCGACCTTGCCGACCAGCTCGGTCCAGGTGCCCCACTCGTCCTCGGACAGCGGGTCCTCGATGGAGACCAGCGGGTAGTCCGCCACGAGCTGCTCGTAGAACGCGACCATCTCGGCCGGGGTCTTCGCCGCACCCTCGAACTGGTAGGCGCCGTCCTTGAAGAACTCGGTCGCGGCGACGTCCAGCGCCAGACCGACGTCCTTGCCCGGGACGAAGCCGGCCTGCTCGATGGCGACCAAGATCAGGTCCAGGGCGGCACGGTTGGACTCGAGGTTCGGCGCGAAGCCGCCCTCGTCGCCCAGGCCGGTCGACAGGCCCTTGCTCTTCAGCACGGACTTGAGGGAGTGGTAGACCTCGGCGCCGGTGCGCAGGGCCTCCCGGAAGGTGGTGGCGCCGATCGGGGCGACCATGAACTCCTGGATGTCCACGTTGGAGTCGGCGTGCGACCCACCGTTCAGGATGTTCATCATCGGCACCGGCAGCACGTGGGCGTTCGGGCCGCCCACGTAGCGGAACAGCGGCAGGTCGGCCGAGTCGGCGGCGGCCTTGGCCACGGCCAGCGAGACGCCGAGGATGGCGTTCGCGCCCAGCTTGCCCTTGTTCGGGGTGCCGTCGAGGTCGATCAGCGCCTGGTCGACCAGGCGCTGCTCCGAAGCCTCGAAGCCGATGATCTCCGGGGCGATCTCGTCGATGACGGCGTTGACCGCGCCCTCGACGCCCTTGCCCAGGTAACGGGACTTGTCGCCGTCACGACGCTCGACGGCCTCGAATGCACCGGTCGACGCGCCGGAGGGGACGCCGGCACGCGCGATGGTGCCGTCGTCGAGGGCGACCTCGACCTCCACAGTGGGGTTGCCGCGCGAGTCGAGGATCTCGCGGGCGCCGACGGCCTCGATGGTGGCCATGCGTGCTCCTTCGAATGCGGATGGGTATGCGACCTCAGCCTAGTGCCGAGTTCCATGAGCGTCGTCGGGACCTTCGGTGAACACTCGTCCCGACCTGGGGTGCGCCGGTCAGAGCGCCTGCACGATCGCCTCGACCTGGGTCTTGGCGTCGCCGAACAGCATCGCGGTGTTCTCGCGGAAGAACAGCGGGTTCTGCACCCCGGCGTAGCCGGTGGCCATCGACCGCTTGAACACGATGACCTGACCGGCGTCCCAGACCCGCAGCACCGGCATCCCGGCGATCGGCGAGTGCGGGTCGTCCAGCGCGGCCGGGTTCACGGTGTCGTTCGCCCCGATCACCAGCACCACGTCGGTGTCCGCCAGGTCGTCGTTGATCTCGTCCATCTCCAGGACGATGTCGTAGGGCACCTTCGCCTCTGCCAGCAGCACGTTCATGTGGCCGGGGAGCCGGCCGGCCACCGGGTGCACACCGAACCGGACCTGGACGCCCTGGGCACGCAGCCGGGAGACCAGGTCGGCGACCGGGTACTGGGCCTTGGCGACCGCCATGCCGTAGCCGGGCGTGATGACCACGGTCCTGGCTTCCTTGAGCAGCTCGGCGACCTCGGCGGCCTGGATCTCGGTGTGGACGCCGTGCGAGCCGTCGTCGGCACCGCCGCCCGGGGCGGGCGCGCCGCCGTCGGAGCCGAAGCCGCCCAGGATCACGCTGACGAACGACCGGTTCATCGCCCGGCACATGATGAAGCTGAGGATGGCACCGGAGGAGCCGACCAGGGCGCCGGTGATGATCAGCAGGTCGTTGCTCAGCATGAAGCCGGTGGCCGCGGCGGCCCAACCGGAGTACGAGTTGAGCATCGACACCACGACCGGCATGTCGCCGCCGCCGATCGCGGCGACCAGGTGCCAGCCGAGGGCCAGGGCGATCACGGTCATGGCCAGCAGCGGCCAGATGCCCGGCTCGACCAGGAACCAGGTCAGCAGACCGGCACAGGCGACCAGCGCGCCCAGGTTCAGCCAGTTGCGGCCGGGCAGCGTCAGCGGGCTGGACTTCATCCGCGCGGAGAGCTTGAGGTAGGCGACGATCGAGCCGGTGAAGGTCACCGCGCCGATCAGCACGCCGAGGAACACCTCGACCAGGTGCACGGCGTCCGGCTGAGCGTAGAAGATCTGCCCCGACAGCGGCGCGACGGCGATCGGGTGCGCGACGGCCTCGGTCAGGTAGGAGTTGATCCCGACCAGCACCGCGGCCAGACCGACGAAGCTGTGCAGGATGGCGATCAGCTCGGGCATCTGGGTCATCTCGACCCGCTGCGCGCGCCGGACGCCGACCGCGGCGCCGACGATCAGCACCAGGGCGATCAGCACCAGGGTGACCAGGGCGTCGCGCTGCGACTGGTCGACGGCCAGCACGACGGTGGCGGCCAGGGCGAGCACCATGCCCACCATGCCGAGGATGTTGCCGCGACGGGCGGTCTCCTGACGGGAGAGCCCGGCGAGTGACAGGACGAACAGGACGGCGGCGATCACGAACGCCGCCTGGACGGCGGAGGTCAGCATCTCAGGCGTCCTCCTTCCGGAACATGCCGAGCATCCGGTACGCCACCAGGAAGCCGCCGAAGATGTTGATGCTGGCCACGGTCGCCGCGATCACGGCCAGGATCGTGACCCAGAGGTCGTCCGAGCCGATCTGCAGCAGCGCGCCGACCAGGATGATCCCGCTGATCGCGTTGGTCTGGGCCATCAGCGGGGTGTGCAGCGAGTGCGTCACCTTGCTGATCACGTAGTAGCCGACGAAGCACGCCAGCACGAACACGGTGAAGTGGCTGAGGAAGGCGCTCGGCCCGAACGTCATCGCCAGGCCGAGCAGCACCGCGCCGATCGCCAGCCCGGTCATCTGGCGCTGCCCCGTGCGCCGGGCCTCGGCCCGCTCGCGAGCGGCCTTCTCCGCCGGGTCCTCCACCGGGGCGGCAGGGGCGGCGGGCTGGGCGGCGGACACCTGCACCGGCGGCGGGGGCCAGAGCACGTCGCCGTCGTGCGCCACGGTCATGCCGCGCTGCACCACGTCGTCCAGGTCGAGCACGAGCTGCCCGTCCTTGGCCGGGGTGAGCAGCTTCATCAGGTTGACCACGTTGGTGCCGAACAGCTGCGAGGTGTGCCGTGCCATCCGGCTGGTCAGATCGGTGTAGCCGAGGATCGTGACGCCGTTCGCGGTGACGACCTTCTGGCCGGCGACGGTCAGCTCGCAGTTGCCGCCGCCGGAGGCCGCCAGGTCGACGATCACGCTGCCCGGCCGCATGGCGGCGACCATCTCGGCGGTGATCGTGCGCGGGGCCTTGCCACGGACCAGGGCGGTGGTGATCACGATGTCCGCCCGGGCGGTCTCCGCGGCGTACATCTGCGCGGTCATCCGCTCCTGCTCGGCGGTCAGCTCGGAGGCGTACCCGTCGCCGGAGACCTCCTGCTGGGCGACCGCGGCCTGGACGAAGCTCGCCCCCATCGACTCGATCTGCTCGCCGACCTCGGGCCGGACGTCGAACGCACGGACCTGGGCGCCCAGACTGCCCGCCGCACCGATCGCGGCCAGCCCGGCCACCCCGGCGCCGATCACGAACACGGTGGCCGGCGGGGTCTTGCCCGCGGCGGTGACCTGGCCGGTGAACATGCCGCCGAACTCCTCGGCGGCCTCGATCACCGCCCGGTAGCCCGCGACGTTGGACATGGTGGAGAGCACGTCCAGGGCCTGCGCCCGGGAGATCCGCGGCACCGCGTCCAGTGCCAGACCGGTGACCCGCTGCTCGGCGAGGGCGTCCACCAGCTCGGGGTGCGCGGCCGGGGCCATGGTGGCCACGACGGTCGCCCCGGGACGCAGACCGGCCACCTGCGCGGCGGTCGGGGCGTCCACCAGGGTCACCACGTCGCTGGACCAGACCGCGTCCGCTTCGGCCACCAGCGCACCGGCGTCGGTGTAGGCGGCGTCCGGGAATCCGGCGGCCTCCCCCGCGGCGGACTGGACGACGACGTCGTACCCGAGCGCGCCCAGCTGGGCGACGGTGGCCGGGGTGGCGGCGACCAGGCGCTCGCCCGGCCTGCTCTCCTTCGGCACGCCGATCCTCATCGGCTCTCCTTCTGATCGAGGGCGCGCGGGTCGGTGTCCGCGTCGCAGCCCGGGCCATCCTGCCGAGCAGCTCGGTGATCAGGCCCGGGACCATGGGCCCAGCGACCCACCCTAGGCGGCCGAATCGGGCGGATCACCAGGTCGGACGTCTCAGTCGGTGGACTCCGCGGCCCGCAGACCGGCCTCCCACTCGCGGGCGGTCCGGCGCAGCTCGCCCTCCGCGTCCAGTCCCTGCTGCTGCGCCTCGATCACCAGCGCCAGCAGCCGCGAGCCGATCGAGCCGTCGGCCGGCGCCGGCACGTCCAGGTCGGTGCGGTGCGCGCGGGAGCCGATCTTCTGGGTGCGGGCCAGTGCGCCGAGGCCGAGCGGGATGCCGTCGAACACCGAGTCGCGGGACTTCTCGGCCTTCTTGATCCGCTCCCACTGCCGGTGCACGCCGTCGGGGTCCTCGGCCTGCGCGTCGGCGAACACGTGCGGGTGACGGCGGATCAGCTTGGCCACGAGGTCACCGGCGACATCGTCCACGCCCCATGGGTCGTCGGCGTCCTCCTGGGCGATCCGGGCGTGGAACACCACCTGGAGCAGCAGGTCGCCGAGCTCCTCGCGCAGGTTGGCGCGGTCGTCGTTCTCGACCGCCTCGGCGACCTCGTACGCCTCCTCGATGGCGTAGGGCACCAGGGAGGCATGGGTCTGCTCGGCGTCCCAGGGGCAGCCGCCGGGCGAGCGGAGACGGTCCATCACCGCCACGAGCTCGCGCAGCGGGTCGGCGGTCACGAGGCGGCAGTCCCGGTCTGCACGATCCACGGGTAGCTGGTCGGGGCGTAGGTCCCGGCGCTGACCTCCTCGCCGTACCGCGGGTTGAAGGTGAGGTCGAGTGCGGCGGTGGCGTCGGTATACTCGGTGACCAGGGCGCTCTGCTGGTCGCTGGACAGATCGCTCAGCGCGGTCGCGATGGTCTGGAACCGGGTGAAGGACAGCGCGGAGTCGCTCAGCTCGACCGGCGTGACCCCGGCCTGCTCGGCGGCGGTGGCGTAGCCGTCCTGGAGCTGGGAGTCGGTGTAGGCGATGCCGTACTCGGCGGCGACCTCGGTCAGGGTCGGCTCGTTGGCCAGGGTGAGGATCACCGAGCCGCGCACCAGCTGGTCGGTGAGCACCGGCTGCAGCTCGGTGACCACGCTGTCGACGTCGCCCTCGCTGATCGCGCGACCGTCGACCACCGCGGCGGCCCCGGGGGTTCCGCCGCTGCAGGCAGCCAGGGACGCGGCCAGCACGCCCGCTCCGATGATCGCGCCGAGCCGGTGACGGGTGGACATCCGTGGTCTCCCAGGGGTGGTAGGTCTGCTGCTGCTCACCCGCATGCTAGGCCCTGCGGCCGACTCACCGTGCAGTCCCGACCGAGGCCGCCGCCGACACGTCGCCGAGGATGACCGCGTCGATCAGCTCCCGCACCCAGTCCAGGATCGCGCCACCGTGCAGCGGCTTGCCGCCGATCCGGGCGGTCATCGGGAACGGCACCAGGACGGTGCGCAGCGCGGGCTTGAGCACGGTGCCCGGGTAGAGCCGCTTGAGCCGCAGCTGCGCGGACTCCGGCAGCTCCACCGGCGCGAACCGGACGAACTTGCCCTGGGCGGTGATGTCGCTGAGTCCCGCGCGCCGGGCGTGCAGCCGGAACCGGGCGACCGAGAACAGGTTGGACACCGCCTCCGGGATCGGCCCGTACCGGTCCACCAGCTCGGCGGCGATCTCGGCGAGGGCGGCCTCGTCGGTGGCGTTCGCCAGCTTCTGGTACGCCTCCAGCCGGAGCCGCTCGTGCGCGATGTAGTCGTGCGGGATGTGCGCGTCCACCGGCAGCTCGATCGTGACGTCCGGCTGCTCCTCGGGCTGGTCCCCACGGTAGGACGCCACCGCCTCGCCGACCATCCGGATGTAGAGGTCGAAGCCGACGCCCTCGATGTGCCCGGACTGCTCGCCGCCGAGCAGGTTCCCCGCGCCGCGGATCTCCAGGTCCTTCATCGCGACCGCCATGCCCGCGCCGAGGTCGGTGTTGGCGGCGATGGTCGACAGCCGGTCGTGCGCGGTCTCGGTGAGCGGCTTCTCCGGCGGGTACAGGAAGTACGCGTAGGCGCGTTCCCGGCCACGACCGACCCGGCCGCGCAACTGGTGCAGCTGGGACAGGCCCAGCCGGTCGGCGCGCTCCAGGATCAGGGTGTTGGCGTTGGAGATGTCCAGGCCGGTCTCCACGATGGTGGTGCAGACCAGGACGTCGAACCGCTTCTCCCAGAAGTCCGCGATCACCTGTTCCAGCTGGTGCTCGTGCATCTTGCCGTGCGCGACCGCGATCCGGGCCTCGGGTACCAGCTCGCTCAGCCGGGCGGCGGTCCGCTCGATCGACTCCACCTTGTTGTGCACGTAGAACACCTGGCCCTCGCGGAGCAGCTCACGACGCAGGGCGGCGGCGATCTGCTTCTCCTCGTACGGGCCGACGAAGGTCAGCACCGGGTGCCGCTCCTCCGGCGGGGTGGCCAGAGTCGACATCTCGCGGATGCCGGTGACCGCCATCTCCAGGGTGCGCGGGATCGGCGTGGCGGACATCGCCAGCACGTCGACGTTGGTGCGCAGCGCCTTGAGGGTCTCCTTGTGCTCGACGCCGAACCGCTGCTCCTCGTCGATGACGACCAGGCCGAGGTCCTTGAACCGGATCTCCCCGGTGATCAGGCGGTGGGTGCCGATCACGATGTCGATGCTGCCGTCGCGCAGCCCGTCGACCACGGCCTCGGACTCGGCCTTGGTCTGGAACCGGGACAGCGCCTTCACCGTGACCGGGAAGCCGGAGTAGCGCTCGGAGAACGTCTCCAGGTGCTGCTGGACCAGCAGGGTGGTCGGCACCAGGACCGCGACCTGTTTGCCGTCCTGCACCGCCTTGAACGCGGCGCGTACCGCGATCTCGGTCTTGCCGTAGCCGACGTCGCCGCAGATCAGCCGGTCCATCGGGACGGACTTCTCCATGTCGGCCTTGACCTCGTCGATGGTGACCAGCTGGTCCGGTGTCTCCACGTAGGCGAAGGCGTCCTCCAGCTCGCGCTGCCACGGGGTGTCCGGGCCGAAGGCGTGACCCTGGGTGGCCATCCGGGCGGAGTACAACCGGATCAGCTCACCGGCGATCTCCTTGACCGCCTTGCGTGCCCGGCCCTTGGTCTTGGTCCAGTCCGCGCCGCCCATCTTGTTCAGGCTGGGCGCTTCGCCGCCGACATACTTGGTGACCTGGTCCAGCTGGTCGGTGGGCACGAACAGCCGGTCGCCCGGCTGGCCCCGCTTGGAGCTCGCGTACTCGATCACCAGGTACTCACGGGTGGCCGCGGCCGCGCCGGTGCCGATGGTCCGGGAGACCAGCTCGACGAACCGGCCGACGCCGTGCGCCTCGTGCACCACGAAGTCACCGGGCCGCAGCTGCAGCGGGTCGACCACATTGCGCCGCCGGGACGGCATCCGGCGCATGTCCTTGGTGGAGCTGCCCGCGCGCCCGGTCAGGTCGGACTCGGAGAACACCGCGAGCTTGAGCCCCTCGGCGACGAATCCGGGGCCTAGCTGCGCCGGGGTGACCAGCACGACGCCGCCCTCGGGCTGCTCGGACAGGGAAGGGACCAGGCGCGCCGGCACGTCCGCGGCCTTGAGCTGCTCGGTCATCCGCTGGGCGGGGCCGTGTCCCTCGGTGGCCAGCACCAGGTGCCAGCCCTGCTGCTGGAGGGCCCGGACGTCGTTCACCGCGCGGTCGACCTCGCCGCGGTAGCGCTCGACCTCCCGGGCCGGGACGACCACGGTCTGGTCGCCCTCGGTGCGCAGATCGAGCACGTCACCGCCTTCCGCTGCCTCCACGCTGTCCGCGTCCAGGGTGAACGGGCTGAGCGTCCACCAGCCGAGTCCGCGCACGGCGGCCAGGGCGCGCACCTCGGCGAAAGAGGCGAACGAGGCTGCGGACAGGTCCAGCGGGGTGGCGGCACCCGCGGCCGCCGAGGTCCAGGCGGCGGCGAGGAACTCCTCGGTGGTGGCGACCAGGTCGTGTGCACGACGACGGACCCGCTCCGGGTCGGCGACCACCATCAGCACGTCGTCCGGGACCAGGTCGAGCACCGGGACCATGCCGTCGACCAGGGCCGGCGCGAGCGACTCCATGCCCTCGACCGCGATGCCCTGCGCCATCTTCTCCAGCATCTCGACCGCGCCGGGCAGCTGGGCGGTCAGGTCGAGCGCGCGGGCCCGGACGTCCTCGGTGAGCAGCAGCTCGCGGCAGGGCGGGGCCCACAGTCCGTGCTGGGCCACCTCCAGCGAGCGCTGGTCGGCCACCGAGAACCAACGGATCTCCTCGACGTCCTCACCCCAGAACTCCACCCGCATCGGGTGGTCCTCGGTGGGCGGGAACACGTCCAGGATGCCGCCGCGCACCGCGAACTCGCCGCGGCGTTCGACCATGTCGACCCGGCTGTAGGCGGCCGCGGCCAACCGGTCGGCGACCTCGGTCAGATCCGCGGTGTCACCCGGGTTCAGCGCGACCGGCACCAGCTCGCCCAGACCGGCGACCACCGGCTGCAGCAGGGCGCGCACCGGCATGACCAGCACCCGGATCGGGCCGGTGTGCCCGGGCTCCGGGTCCGGGTGCGCCAGCCGGCGGAAGACCGCCAGCCGGCGGGCGACGGTGTCCGACCGCGGCGACAGCCGCTCGTGCGGCAGGGTCTCCCAGCTGGGCAGCACCGCGACGTCGTCGTAGGCCAGGTAGCAGCGCAGGGCTGCGGCCAGCTCGTCGGCGTCCCGGCCGGTGGCGGTGACCACGACCAGCGGACGCCCCCCGCGCTCCGGGACCGCGCCGGACATCGCGGCCAGCAGCGGCGGACGGATGCCCGGCGGCCCCACCACGTCCAGCTCACCGCGGGCACGGACGGCCTCGACCGCGCGCGCGAGGGCGGGGTCGTCGAGCAGCAGCGGCAGGAGGCCTGCGACGTTCATGGAACCCCTTCGAGCGGGAGAGACAGCACGACGACCCCGAGTCCACGACGGACCCGGGGTGCGCGGCGATTCTACGAGCGGGCACCGACACACCGCCGCTTCACCCGGATGGACGCGGCGAGACGCTTGACAGCAGGTGTGACGTTTCGCCCTAATTGTCCCATTCCTGCGATCGCGCGGACGGAGGGGCGACGACGTGACCGCAGCACCTGAGCGGAGCGATGCGCCGCCGGTGCTCTGGAGTCTCAACGGACTCCGGGCCGCCGGGGCGCTCCTGGTCATGCTCTACCACGTCAACGCCTGGAACCTGCAGGTGATCCGCGGCACCAGCGCGGGCTTCACCGGCGTCGGGCTGTTCTTCGTGCTCAGCGGGTTCGTCCTGACCTGGACCGCCCGTCCGGGCACCACGATGGGCGCGTTCTGGGTCCGGCGCCTCGCCCGGATCTACCCGAACCACCTGGTCGGATTCGTGCTCGGGATGGCGGTCACTGTCGTCCTGACCGGTGCGGTGCCCGCCGCGGAGCGCTTCCTGCCCGGACTCGTGCTGCTGCAGTCCTGGTCACCGGATCGCGATGTGGTCTTCGCGGTGAACGGGGTGGCCTGGTCGCTGTCCTGCGAGATCGCGTTCTACCTGGTGTTCCCGGTGCTGCTGTGGTGGCTGCGCCGGCGCTCCCCCGCGGTGCGCTGGACGGTGGCCTTCGCCGCGCTGGCGACCCCCGCGCTGATCGGGGCGCTCCGGCCCGAGCTGATCCCGGTGCTGTTCCACTTCCCGCCCGCGCGCCTGCCGGAGTTCCTGCTGGGGATGGTCACCGCGCTCGCGGTGGAGGAGGGCTGGCGGCCCCGGGTCCCCGCGACGGCCTCGCTGGCCCTGCTGGCCGCCGGGATCCTGTGCGCCGCACGCTTCGACCTGAACACCGCCGTGGTGACCGCTGTGCTGGCCGCGGTCTTCGCCCCGCTGGCCGCCCGATGCGCGCAGGGCGACATCGCCGGGGGCAACCGGTGGGCGCGGCACCCGGCCGTGATGCTGGCCGGCGCGTTGTCCTTCGCCTTCTACCTGGTGCACGAACTGGTGATCAAGGTGCTGGTCGCCACCCCGCTGCGCGGGCCGGTCACCGTCCCGGTCGTGCTCGTGGTCTCGGCAGTGCTGGCCTACGTCATGTGGCGTGGGGTCGAACTGCCCGGGAGGCGGGTGGTGCTGGCCCGGCTGGCGACCGAGACGTCGGTGCGGCCGGTGGTGGTGTCCGTGCCCCGACGCGGACCGCGGCACGGACGACCGCGGGCGGTGGCCTGGTCCTACCCGGTGCGTCGGGCGATCGGACCGGCGGCGGCGCGGGCCGAACTGCCCGCGGCGACCACGGTGCCCGCCGGGGTGCCGGGGGCTGTGGTCGTGGTGGCGGCCGCGGTCGCCGAGTCCGTGGCCGAGACACCGTCCGCTCCCTGACCGCGGCGCGGACTCTCGGAGACGCGGACCCTCAGACCGGGACCGCGTGCCGTCCCGGCGTGACGAACCGGTCCGGCTCGGGCAGGCCGCCCCGGGCGAAGCCCAGCCCGAAGCCGAGGTCCCAGCACAGCGCGGCCGCCTCGCCGCGGTGCCGGATCCTGGCGGCCTGACCGAGGACCAGCCCCGCCCGGCGCAGCACCCGGAGCGGGCGCGGGGCCACGGGAGGACGCCCGGTGGGTTCGGTCTCGGACCGCTGCGCGGCCAGGGCGCCGTACCGCGCGGACAGCCACCGCTGCCCCATCCCGGTGTTCCGCCCCTGCCGCCACGCACCGCGCAGGCCTCGGCGCAGCCGCATGTGGACCACGACGTCCGGGGCGAACACCAGCTCCGCGCCGGAGAGCTGAGCCCGCCAGCACAGGTCCGTGTCCTGCAGGAAGCGCGCACCGACGTCGAACCCGCCGAGGGCGTGGAACAGATCGGCATGGATGCCCAGGTCGCTCGCGCTGGCGTGCTGGAGCCAGGTCAGCGGGGCGGTGGCCTGCAATCCGGCGTCCTGGGGCAGCGCACGCGACCGCCGGGCAGCGACATCGTTCAGCCGTCGCCACTCCAGGCGGCCGGCCACCAGGGCCGCGTCCTGCAGCGCCGCCCCCATCGCGTCGACCCACCCGTCGCCGACCACGTCGTCCGCGTCGCAGAACGCCAGCCACCGGCCGTCTGCACGCAGAGCACCGAGATTGCGGGCGTGACCGGCACCGCGCACCGCAGAGGCGTCGACCAGACGGAGTCCGGGCCAGTGCCGCGCGCGCTCCCGGACCAGAGCGCGGGTGTCGTCGGTGGAGCCGTTGTCCGCGACCACGACCTCCCACCGCAGGGCGGTGCGCTGGCGCGCCAGGGCGTCCAGTTGCGCGGGCAGGGTCGACGAGGCGTCGCGCGCCGCGATCACCACCGAGAGGTCCATCGACGCGCCCCCTGCAACGAATCGGACAAGTGGGACATAGTGCACCACGTCCACGAGGCCGTGACCAGGGGGACGGCCCGGGTCAGTACCGCTCGGGCCCGTAGTCGATCCGGTAGTGCTGCTCCCGGGGACGCTCCCCGATCGGCTTGGCCGGGACACCGCCGACGACGGTCCACGGTGGGACGTCCTCGGTGACCACCGCTCCGGCGGCGACCACCGCGCCCTCGCCGATCGTGACCCCGCGGACCACCGTCGATCGACTGGCCAGCCAGGCACGGTCGCCGATCACGATCGGTCCGAGCCGCCCGGCGAAGCCCGGATCACGATGGTCGTGGTCGGCCGTGATCAGCAGGACGTGCGAGGCGATCACCACGTCGTGGCCGATCTCGATGCCGCCGCGGGCGTCGATCTGGCAGAACCGGCCGACGTGACAGCGTCCGGCGATCCGCAGGCCGCCCGGCTCGAGCACCTCGGATCCGCCGAACAGGTAGACGTGCTCGCCCAGGTCGGCACCCAGGCGACGCAGGGCGGCGATCCGGAGCCGGTTGCTCGGGATGTCGGTCAGGACGCGGTTGAACAGGAGTTCGCCTCGAGTGCCCATCAGGCACCTCCGCGGAGCAGGGCCGCCACGGCGACCGGGGTGTGTTCGGACTCCACCAGGATGCGACCGGCGGCGGCGCGGCGCAGACGCTCGTCCTGGTCGCGGACCAAGGTCGCCAAGGCCGCGATCAGTGCGTCGGCGCCCTCGACGACCTGCGCGCCGGACCGCTCGAACAGGTGGGCGGCACCGCGGTCGTCGTTGGTGAGCACCGCGCAGGCATGGGCGAAGGCCGCGATCAACGGGCCGCTGACCGCGTAGCGACCGGCACCGTGCGACCAGCCGGAACGTCGCCACCGGACGACGATCGCGGCCCGGGCGAAGGCGGCCCGCACCCCGGCCTCGTCGGTGAATCCCAGCAGATCGACCCGGTCGGCGAGGCCCTGGTCGACGGCGGCCCGAACGAGCGCGTCGCGGGCGTCGTCGGGGCAGGCGCCGACCTGGAGCCGCCAGTCCGCGGGCAGGGTCGCGAGAGCGGGGAGCAGAGGAACCACGTCGTCGGCGGAGGCGACGTAGCCGGGAACCAGGATCACGCGGCGGGCGGCGGGCGGATCGAGCGGGGGCAGGATCGCGACGTGGGGCACCGGCTCGACGGCGCGGGTCAGCCCGTGCGCGGATGCCAGTGCCCGGGCGCCGGAGGGCGACAGGCAGAACACCCGCTCGGCCCGGGTCAGCAGCCCTCGTTCGGCGCGGCGGCCCAGGGTGCCGGAGAGCAGCGCGGCCAGTCGGCGGCCTCCCCGCCGATCCAGCAGCCGGCCGAAGAACGCGCCGCCGGACAAGGCCGGGACGTCGTGCACCATCAGCCAGACCCGCGCACCGCGACGGGTCAGCCACCACGCGGCCCAGAACTCGGCGAGGCCACGCCCGGCCTGCTCGACGACCAGGACCGTTCCGGGGTCGGCGACCGGTCCCCGCAGCCGGCGGATCAGGCGGCCGGCCAGGGGGAAGGACTGCGAGGCCGTAGCGTCCGGCGGGAGCGCGACCGTCTCGGTCGGGGCGACCTCGGCCAAGGCCGTGCGGAACACGGCGGCGTAGGCGGCCACGCCGCTCGGACTGGGCGGCATCCGCGTGAGATGGAGCAGCCGGGCCGGTGCGGGCGTCATCGGCGGCGGCGCAGGGTGTCGCGGGCGGAGACCAGGGCGCGCTGGGCGCTCTCGGCGAGGGCGAGGGCCCGGGCGCGGCGGGGCGGGAGGTCGTCGAGCAGGGTGCCGTCGCGCTCGGCGGCGATCAGGCTGCCGGACAGCTGCCCGAAGGTGTGCAGGGCGGCCACCGCGAAGCCCGCCCGGCCGTCGCGCCAGACGCCGGAGAACACGGTGGCGCGGACGAGCTCGCGCACCAGGGCGATCGGGTCGTCGATCCGGGCCCGCTGGTCGGGGTGGTTCGCGGCGTAGCGCAGCACCTTCTCCTGGGTCTGCGCGATGCCCCGGAAGTTCAGGTGCGCGATCGGCGGCACGGAGCCGGGGGCGTCGACGACCGGGCCGTCGAACACCGGCGGGACGTGGGCGAGCGCCGGTTCCCGGTAGCGGGCGCGGCCGCGGCGCAGCAGGGCGTACTTGGCGCTGCCCTGCAGGCTGTGCCGCAGCATCCGGCCGAAGGCGGAGTTGTCGTAGAACAGCCGGACGCCGGCCAGCTCCGGGTCGTCGATCAGGGGGTGCAGCGTGTCGCGGAAACCCGCGGGCAGGTGCTCGTCGGCGTCCACGAACAGCACCCAGTCCGTCGTCGCGGCCGCCATCCCGCGCTGGCGGACCTGCTCCACCACGGGGGCGTCCGGCACCGCGACCACCCGGGCACCGTGCTCGGCGGCCACGGCGGCCGTCTCGTCGGTGGAGCCCATGTCGCAGACCAGCACCTCGTCGAACCCGGTCAGCAGCGGCAGGCAGTCGCGCAGCAGATCGGCCTCGTTCCGGGAGTACACGACGGCACTCACGCTGCTGCGGCTGGTCATGCGGGCGAGCGTACGTGCGGTTCGCCGTCCCGAGGGACCGCCCGAAGGGTGAATTGGGGCAATTCACGACATCGGGTGCATAACGGACGGCTAGCCTTCGAGCGCAGCGGGGCCACCCGGACCCGGCAGAGGGAGCAGGGCATGCGTCACGTCATCGTCGTCGGGGGCGGCATCGTCGGGCTGGCCACCGCGGCCCGGATCGCGGCCCGCGGGGACCAGGTCACGGTTCTGGACAAGGAGGACGGGCTCGCCCGCCACCAGACCGGTCGCAACTCCGGCGTCATCCACTCCGGTCTCTACTACGCCGAGGGCAGCCTGAAGGCTCGGATGGCCGCCGAGGGCGCGCGATCGATGGCGGCGTTCGCCGCCGAGCACGGGGTGCCGGTCGAGGTCTGCGGCAAGCTCGTGGTCGCGACCGAGGAGTCCGAGCTGCCCGGCCTGCACAAGCTCGCCGCCCGGGCGGAGGCCAACGGTGTGCCGGCGCGGCTGCTCGACCCGGTCGGCGCCCGGGAGTACGAGCCGCAGGTGCGCGCGGTCGCGGCGCTCCGGGTCGAGACCACCGGCGTCGTCGACTACGCCGGGGTGTGCCGGGTGCTGGCCGCCCGGATCGAGGCGGACGGGGGCGAGATCCTGCTCGGCGAGGAGATGCTCGCCGCCCGGACCGTGGGCGACCGGGTCCAGGTGCGCACGACGGCGGCCGACCGGGAGGCGGACGGCCTGGTGGTGTGCGGCGGCCTGCACGCCGACCGGCTGGCCCGGGCCAGCGGCCTGGAGCCCGCCGCGCGGATCGTGCCGTTCCGAGGCGAGTACTACGGCCTGACCGAAACCGCCGGGGATCTGGTGCGCGGCCTGATCTACCCGGTGCCGGACCCCCGGTTCCCCTTCCTCGGGGTGCACCTGACCCGGGGGATCGACGGCCACGTGCACGCCGGCCCGAACGCGGTGCTCGCGCTGGCCCGGGAGGGATACCGGTGGACCGAGGTGTCGGTGCGGGACCTGGGCGACGCGCTGAGCTGGCCGGGGCTGTGGCGGATGGGCGCCCGGAACTGGCGACCGGGCGCGGCGGAGGTCGTGCGCTCGCTGTCGACGGCGGCCTTCGCGCGGAGCCTGGCCCGGCTGGTGCCGGGGATCACCGCGGACGACCTGGTGCCCGCACCGGCCGGGGTGCGCGCCCAGGCTGTCGAGCGGGACGGCGGGCTGGTCGACGACTTCCTGGTGCAGACTGCGCCGCGGCAGGTGCACGTGTTGAACGCGCCGTCCCCGGCCGCGACCGCGTCGCTGGAGATCGCCAAGCACCTGGAGCGGGAGCTGGACCGGGTGCTGCCGAGCCGGGTGGGCTGAGCTCAGGCCGCGGCGACCGAGCGCGGCCCGGTGACCGGGGTGATCCGCACCGGTGCCGGGTCACCGACCGGGGCATAGGCGTAGCCCAGCCCGAAGCCGAGCTCCCAGCACCAGGCGCCGAGCGCCCCGAGGGAGTGCACGCGGGCGAGCGACCCCAGGGTCGCCCCCGCGCGATGCAGCAGACGACGGCCCCGGCCGTACTCGGCGACGACACCGCCCGGATCGCGGGACCCGGTGATCCGATGGGAGACCTCGGCGGCGCGCTCGACCTGCTCGCGATAGCGACGGGACAGCCAGTGCTCGCCGGATCCGTAGTGATATCCCTGGCGCAGCGCCGAGCGGAAGGTGCCGCGGAGCCGGACGTGCACGACGGCCTCCGGCGTCCAGATCAGCGGGACCCCGGCGAGCTGGAGCCGCCAGCACAGGTCGGTGTCCTCCAGGAACAGCGCGTCGGGGTCGAAGCCGCCGACCGCGCGGAACAGCTCCCGCCGCAGTCCGAGGTTCCCGGCACCGGCGTGGGCGAGCCCGAGCTGGGCGGAGTACTGCAGCTCGTCCTGTTGGGGCAGGACCCGGCTGCGGCGGACCCGGGCACTGTTCAACAGCTCGCCGTCGAAGCGCCCGGCCACGAAGGTCCGGCAGGTCAGCGCCCGGTGCATGGCCGCCAGCCAGTCGTCGGCGACCACGTCGTCCGCGTCGCAGAACACCACGTCCCGGCCGGACGCGGCCGCCACCCCGATGTTGCGTGCGGCGCCGGCACCCCGCCGGGCGGAGGCGTCGATCACCCGGAGGCCGGGCAGCCGGTCGGCCCACGCACCGGCGACCGCACGGGTGTCGTCGGTGGAGCCGTTGTCCGCGACCACCACCTCCCAGGTGGCCGCGACCCGCTGCCGGGCCAGGGCGGCGAGCTGCTCGTCCAGGGTGCCGGCCGCGTCGAAGGCGGCGATCACGACGCTCAGGTCCACGCTCATGTCCACAGCTCCCGGATCACGGCACGCACCCGAGGATGCCGGGCCAGCAGGTCGCCGACGGTCGACGGACGCCAGCCCGACAGCCGGTCGAGCAGCAGCGCGGTCGCCTCCGCGCGGTCGAAGGCCGGCATCCGCTCGCCGGGGCCGAGGGTGTCCGGATCGGCACGGGTGTCGTGCAGCAGCAGGATGCCGCCGGGGTGCACCGCGGCGGCGGCCCGGTCGGCGATCACGGCGGCGGGGTCGTCCTGCCAGTCGGCCGCCCAGCCGGACCAGATCACCACGTCCAGCCCGAGCCGCCGCCAGCCGAGCAGCATCGCCGGGGTGTGCGCGCCGTAGGGCGGGCGGAAGAACCGGACCGTGGTGCCGGACAGCCGCTCCACGGTGGCCCGGGCGACGGCGATCTCCGCGACCGCCTGCCGGGCCGGCAGCCGGGTGAGCCGACCGTGGTCCCGGCCGTGCAACGCCAGCTCGTGCCCCTCCGCGACGATCCGCCGCAGCAGTTCGGGATGCGCCTGTGCGGCGTCGGCGAGCACGAAGAAGGTGGCCCGCACCCCGCGTTCGGCGAGCAGGTCGAGCAGCGCGGGGGTGTGCGCGGGGTCCGGCCCGTCGTCATAGGTGAGCGCGAACTCCGCCGCCGGGGTGTCGACGCAGAACGTCGGCGCGATCGCGCTCAGCACACCCCACCCCGGACGAGCCCGCACCGGCCGGGCGGCCGGCGACCCGAACTCGCCCAGATCCCGCCGCAGCACGACCCGCCCGGGGCCTACCCGAGGCCGAGTGCGGGGAAGTTGTCGCTCTTCGGGCGATTTGGGCGACGAGTT
>NZ_JANZKP010000019.1 GCF_025642745.1 Cellulomonas sp. RIT-PI-Y | reverse complement strand
ACCCGGGTCGGACGGCGGCGGGTCGGTGCGGATTCCGGCCGCCGCCTGCGGGCTGGTCGGGCTGAAGACCACCCGCGGCCTGCTCCCGGCCGGGGGAGGGGTCGAGTCGCTCGGCGGGCTGGTCACGCACGGTCCGCTGGCCCGGACCACCGCGGACGCGGCCCTGCTGCTGGAGGGCATGCTGCCGCGCGACGCGGACGGCTCGGTGCCGCACCCGCGCACGCTGCGCAGCCCGGCCGACCCTGCCGGGTCGTACCTGGCGGTGGCGCGGAGCGGTGACCTGCCCCGGCTCCGGATCGGGGTCAGCACGTTCAGCGCCTGGGAGGGCGCCTACGACATCCGGCTCGGCGACGACGCCCGGGCGGCGCTGCACCTGGCGGCGGACACCCTGGCCGACCTGGGACACGAGGTGGTGGAGACCGGACGCTGGGAGCCCGACCCCGGGTACGCCCCCGCGTTCCGCACGCTCTGGATGGCCGGGGCGTCCGCGGTGCCGATCGACGACCCGGAGGCGCTGGACCTGCTCGAACCCCTGACCCGCTGGCTGATCGGCGTCGGGCGTCAGGTCCCGGCCCGTCAGGTGGTGGAGGCGGTCGGGGCGCTCGCGGCCTTCGAGCGGACCCTGGTCGGCCGGGTGTCGGCCTACGACGCGGTGCTGCTGCCCGGCATGGCGATGACCCCTCGGCCGATCGGCTGGTACGACGCGCAGGACCCGGAGCGGAACTTCGCGCAGCAGTGCGAGTACACGCCGTACAGCTCGATGATCAACGTGTCCGGGCTGCCCGCGCTGGCCGCGCCGGTGCACTGGACGGCCCCGAGCCAGGGGGCTCCGGCGGGGCTGCCGATGGGGGTGCAGCTGGTCGGGCGCCCGGGCGGGGAGCGGGTGCTGCTGGGGTTGTCGGCGCAGCTGGAGGACGTGCTCCGGTGGGGGGAGCGGCGGCCGCCGGTGTGGTGAGGCCGTCCCGGGTCAGGCCGGCGGCGCGGTGGAGTCGCGCACGATCAGGTGCGGGCTGATCACGACGCGGTGCAGCGGCCGGCCGGGATCGGCGCGGCGCGCGAGGACCAGGTCCACCGCGGCCCGGCCCACCCAGGTGCGCGGCGGGTGGACGGAGGTCAGCGCGGGGCTGAACAGCCCGGCGACCTCGTCGTCGTAGGAGACGACCGACAGGGCGTCCGGCACCCGCACCCCGCGCTCCTCGCAGTGCTGGACCACGCCCATCGCCTCCGGGTCGGAGTGCACCAGCAGGGCGGTCGTGCCGGAGGAGAGCGCCGCCTCGACGACATGCTCGATCCGGTCCTGCCAGTCGGGTGCGCGGCGGTCGGGCAGGTCGAGGTCGACCACGTCCCGGGTGCCGAGGCCGCAGCGGGCGAGCGCGGCGGCCCAGCCCTGCCGGAGGTCGGCGGCGTGCGGGCTGTGACTGCTGAGCGCGACGCCGATCCGGCGGTGACCCAGCCCGACCAGGTGCTGGACGGCGAGCTCGGCACCGACCCGGTGGTCGGTGACCACGGACTCCATCGCGACGTCCTGCGGGGCCCCGGCGACGGTGCGTTCGAGCAGCACGACCGGCAGGTCCAGCTCGGAGAGCCAGCGCAGCACGTCCTGGGCGTGCGGGCTGTCCAGCGAGGGTGCGGCGAGGATGCCCTGGACGCCGTCGCCGGAGGTGAGCAGGCGTTCGAGCTGGGGGCGTTCGTCCTCGGTCTCGTAGGAGGAGCCCCGCAGTCGCAGTCGCAGTCCGTTCTCCCCGGCCCGCTGCTCCGCGCCGCGGGCGACGCTCGGCCAGTAGTAGTCGAGGGAGGGGACCAGGAGGCCCAGCGCCCCGGTGGGCGGCACGGCGGCGGGCGGGTCCGGCCGGGGTGCCGGCGTGGCGTCCCGCACCGCGGTCGCCCCGCCGTGCACGCGTTCGGCCAGGCCCTCGTCCACCAGCTGGCCGAGGTCGCGGCGGACCGTCACCGGGGTGACGCCGAGCTCGGCGGCCAGGTCCGACACCCGGACGGTGCCCTGCTGCCGCAGTGCGTCGAGGAGCTGTGCGCGCCGGCCCGCGGCCAGGTGCCGGGTCGGTCCGTTCGACACGAGTCCATTCTCCGTTCTGCGGCCGGTCGGCTCCGGGCAGACTCTAGCCGTCCAGGTCGTCCGGCAGGCCTGATCGGGAGCGGGGTGCCGGGCCGGTCGAGTCGCGCACCCGGATCGACGGCCGGACCAGCAGCTGGTGGGCGGGACGGTCCGGATGCGCCGCGCGTTCCTGCAGCAGGGCGAGGGCGGCGTGGCCCAGGGCGCCGCGGTGCGGACGCACGGCGGTGAGCGGGAGGCTGAACAGCCCGGCGACCTCGTCGTCGTAGGCGACGACGGACATCTCGCCGGGGATGTCGACCCCGGCGTGCTCGAAGGCCTGGGTCAGGGCGATGGCGGTGGCGTCGGCGTGCACGAGCAGCGCGGTGGTGCCGGTGCGCAGGCACCCGTCGACGATCGCGGCGACGGCGTCCTCCCACCCGGGTCGGCCCGGGTCCGGGGTGGCCAGGTCGAGGGTGGGGGGGAGCCGCGTCGTCGCGTCGGCCCACCCGCGGCGCAGATTCGGCCCCGTGGGGCTGTTCGCGCTCACCACCAGGCCGACCCGTCGATGCCCCAGCTGCGCCAGGTGGTGCGCCGCGGCGGCGGCACCGGCCGCGTGGTCACTGTGCACCGAGTCGAAGGGCGCCGGTGTGGTCCCGGGCGCGGCCGAGCGCTCGGCCAGGACGGTCGGCACACCCGTCGCGGCGAGCCAGGCGAAGGTGTCGCGGGCGCTGGGGACGTCGGTCCGCGGGGCGATGATCAGCCGGTCGCATCCCAGGTCGGTCACCAGTCGTTCGAGCTGGGGCCGGTCGTCGTCGCTGTCATAGGAGCTGCCGCGCAGCACCAGTCGCATGCCCTGGCCGCGCGCGGCCGCCTGGACCGCGCGCGCCACCCCGGGCCAGTAGTAGTCGAGCGAGGGCACGAGCATGCCGATCGTCACGCCCGGCGCGTCCTGGCCGGAGCGGGTGGCCGCACGATCCCAGGAGGTGGCGCCCGGTCGTGCGGCAGTCCGGGGCAGCGCGACCCCGCCGTGCACCCGGTCGACCAGCCCCTGCTCGGCCAGCCGGGCGATGTCCCGGCGCACGGTCACCGGCGTCACCCGGAGCAGCGTGGCGAGTTCCGCCACCCGGATGGTGCCGCGCTGCTCCACCAGGTCCAGCACCTGGGCCCGACGGTCGGCGGCGAGCGGTCCGAGGGTCGTCACGCGGTCGGTTCCACGGTGACCCGCACCGCCCCGGCGGTCCCCGCGGCGAGGGTGAGGGTGAGCCGGGTGAGCACCGTGCCCCACACGTCGGTGAGCATGGGGTCGTCCAGCGCGCGTTCGTCCAGGTCGACGTGGTCGACGTCCCCCGACCAGCGCAGCCGGACCGTCCCGGCCCCGTCCAGCGCCTCGACACGCAGTCCGTCCTCGACCCGGATCACCCGCCCGGCCATCAGCAGCCGGACGCGGGACGGCGCGTCCCTGGTCCCGTCCAGCAGCCAGCGGTCGTCGACGGTCACCGTGCCGGTGACGCGATCGAGCCCGGCGGTCCGGTGCCACTCCAGCGCCCTGGAGTCCGGGTACGCGGCGGCGAGGTCGAGGTGCAGCGAGGAGCCGGTCCGGCTCACGGTCGCGGCGACGTCCCGCGCCGCGGCCCGGAGGGAGGCGGGCTGCCCGACGCCGGCGACCTCGGGCACGTTGTGCCAGGTGGACTGCATGGTCCAGATGTCGTACCGCGCGGGGGAGAAGGTCTGCCGGGTGTAGGTGGGGCGACCGGCGTCGACCAGCACGGGCACTCCGCCCAGCGCCACGACGAACGAGCCGACGTCGTTGTGGTTGTGGTGCTCGTCGTTGTGCCCGCCCTTGACGGCGAGCGTCAGTCCGGCGGTCGCGCCGGCCCGGGGGCGCGCGAGCAGGACCTGCACGGAGGGGAGCCACACGTCCCGGGGCAGCGGTGAGGTGGCCGGGGCGGCCGTGACCCAGTCGGGGTCGGTCAGGGCGTGCAGCAGTCGCCCCAACCCGGCGGTCTCGTCGGCGACCGGCGTCCCCGGCACCCGGTGCGCGGCGGCGTGCCGGACCGCGTCCCCGTCGTGGAAGGCCCGGGCGGCCCGGTGCAGGGCGTGCCAGGGCGGTGTCGCCGGCGGGCGGGCCTGGCCGTCGGCGACGTTGAGGTACCACCCCGCGCCGAGGTGCATCCGATGCGGGAAGGCGACCGTCTCCCGGAGTCGGTCGATCCCGGTGGCGTCGAGGCTCCCCGCCGTCGCGTGCCGCAGCAGGTCCAGTGCCTCCAGCGCCCGGCACGCGCCGTTCCACCAGTAGGCGTATCCCTCGTCGATCGCGCCGTCCACGGGCAGCGCGGCGACGTACCGGTCCAGGCCGGTGACGATCGCCGCGACCAGCTCCGCCCGGCGGGTGTGGTCGTCGACGAGGGCGAGCGAGGCGACCAGCAGGTTCCCGTGGATCCAGGGGTTCCAGTTGTGCACGTCGCCGTCGAGGCCGATCCAGTGCCAGTCGTCGCGTTCCTCGAACGGTCGCAGGACGCGCCGGTCCACCTCCTGCCGGATCCGCCGGCGCAGCCCCGGCCAGCGACGGTCGAGCGACTCGCCGAGCAGGTGGTCGATCCAGGCGAGCTCGGCGGCGACCTCCGCCGCCCCGAGGTCGAGGAAGGGGGCGTCGACGTCCGGCAGCACGTCGCCACGGTGCTCGGCGAACCGGTCGTGGGCCGGCCAGCACCAGGAGGTCTGCTCGCAGAGCAGGAGCACGCCGTCGGCGACCTCGTCGAGCCGGTCGTCGCCGGGCCGGGCGGCGGCGAGCACGGCGGCGCGGGCCAGGCGGTGCTGACGGGCGAACACCCGTTGCTCGTGATCATCCCGGTCCCCGTCGCGGAACAACCGGGCGACGGAGGTCGCGGTCGTCGCGGGCCAGGGGGTCCCGGCGTCGGCGGGCGCGTCGAGGGCGGCCAGGGTCGCCGGGTCGGCGTCGTCCCAGACGCTCCGGTCGGAGGCGGGCGGGACCGGCAGCGCGCTCGCCGAGGGCCGGAGCGCGGTCGCCAGTGCTGCAGCGCCCGCACGCTCGCCCCAGGCCGTGGTCAGCGGGCCGACGAACGGCTTGACCCTGGTCGCCATCTGTCCTCCGTCGTTCCGGTCCCGTCGTGATCGTTTGTGATCGTAACAGTTCGATGATCGTTAAAGTTCGCTTAGACGCTTGACATGTTCGAAACGTGGCGCTTCACTCAACTCCTGCCAGGACGAGTGATCCAGGACACAACCTGATCGCGATCCCGTCCCGTCCCGCACCGGCTTCGACGGAGAAGACCAGCACCGTGACCGCAACCGCAGCAGCATCCGACGCCTCCGACCGGCGTGTGCAGTCCCCGCACACCGGCTGGACCCGTGGGACCTGGCTGTCGCTCGCCGACAGTCTGCTCGCCGGGGTGCGTCCGTACGCCTCCGAGGGCCACGCCCGGATCACCCCGCCCGGTCCGGCCGGCGGCTACGGCCGGGACGTCGACGGACTGGAGGGCTTCGCCCGGACCTTCCTGCTCGCGGGCTTCCGCCTGGCCGGAGAGCGGGGAGCCGATCCCACGCACCTGGCGCAGTGGTACGCCGAGGGGATCGCCGCCGGCACCGATCCGCACGCCGCCGACCGCTGGGTGCGGCTCGACGAGCACCCCCAGGCCAAGGTGGAGGCCGCCTCGATCGCGCTGGTGCTCGACCTGACCCGGCCGTGGATCTGGGACCGCCTGACCCCCCGGGTGCAGGAGCAGGTCGTCGACTACCTGAGCCCCGCGGTCGGCGACCCCACCTACCCCCGGATCAACTGGGTCTGGTTCCGGCTGGTGGTGCAGACCTTCCTGCGCTCGGTCGGCGGCCCCTGGTCGGCGGAGGACGTCGCCGAGGACCTGGCCACCCACGACACCTTCGCCCGCGCGGACGGCTGGCTGTCCGACGGCGCCGAGCGGTCCTACGACCACTACGTCGGCTGGGCCCTGCACCTCTACCCGACCCTGTGGGCGCGGATGGCCGGTGCGACCGACCTGCGTCCGGCCGCCGCCCGTGCCGCCGACGTCACCGCGCTGGACCGCTACCTCGCCGACGCCGTGCACCTGATCGGCGCGGACGGCTCACCGCTGCTCCAGGGCCGCAGTCTGGTGTACCGGTTCGCGGCCGCCGCGCCGTTCTGGGTCGGAGCCCTGGCGCAGGTGCCGTCGCTCTCCCCGGGCCTCCTGCGCCGGGCCGCCTCCGGGGTGATGCGGCACTTCACCGAGGCCGGGGCACCCGACCGGCGCGGACTGCTCACCCTCGGCTGGCACGGCGCCTGGCCGCGCCTGGCGCAGTCCTACTCCGGGCCGGGATCCCCGTACTGGGCGAGCAAGGGCCTGCTGGGACTCGCCCTGCCGGCCGAGCACCCGGTCTGGACCGCGACCGAGGAGCCGCTGCCGATCGAGTCCGCCGACACCCTGCGGGCGGTCCGCGCTCCCGGCTGGGTGGTGGCCGGGACCCGGGAGGACGGGATCGTGCGGGTGCTCAACCACGGCACGGACCACGCCGTCCCGGGGGCGACCACCGGGGACTCCCCGCTCTACGCGTCGCTCGGCTACTCCACCGCCACCGCCCCGCTGCTGGACGAGGCCGCCTGGACCGAGCCGCTCGACGGAGTCGTCACGCTGGTCGACGCCGCCGGGCGGGTCGGCCATCGCACCGGCTTCGAGACGCTGGAGTGCCGGGTGGACGACGGGACGGTCGGCGTCGCCGCCTCGCGGTCGAGCACGCACTGGCTGGTCCCGGACGCGGTCCAGGAGCAGCACGGCTCCGGGCTGGCGGGCCACGCCGAACCCGCCGGGACGCTGGTGGTGATCTCGCTGGCCCGCGGCCCCCGGGAGCTCCGGCTGGTCCGGGTGGAGGAGGTCGCCCGCACCGGTCTGCGGCTGCGGTACGGCGGCTGGCCGGTCGTCGGCCCCACCACCGAGAGCGCCGTCACCGCCACCACCGTGCACGCCACCGCGGGCGGGCTCACCTCCGGTCTGGCCGTGATCCGGGGCGGACCGTCCCGGTCCGGTGTGCGACAGCGGTCCGACGCCAGCCCGCTCGGCGACCCGGCGCACGTGCCGTGGATCGACCAGCCCGCGGCGACCGGCACCTGGTCCGCGGTGCTGGTGACCCTGTCCCGGCTCGCCGCCGTCCCGGCCGATCCGGTGCGGGTCGAGGTCCGGGACGTCCCGGGTGCCACCGAGGTCCGGGTCCGGTGGCCCGACGGGGTCGGCACCCGGTCGGTCGTCGCGACCCGCGCACCGCACGACTGACAGCTCTGCCCGTTTTTCCCGGCCGGTCACCGTGGCCCGCCGGCACCGACCGGGTCCCAACGGTGGGACCCGGATCTGAGAAGGAGCAACGATGAAGCGCTCACAGATGACCGCTGTCGGCGTCGCCGCCGCGGTGGCGCTCTCCCTCGCCGCCTGTGGTGGCGGGGACGCCGGGTCGGACGACTCCGGCTCGGCCGGCCCGGTCACGCTGAAGATCTCGGGCTGGGCCCTGAACGCCACCCCCGAGTTCCAGGCGCTCGCCGACGGCTATCACGAGGAGAACCCGGACGTCACGGTCGAGGTCGTCGAGTACCGCGACGGCAACGACTACGACACCCAGATCATCTCCGACCTGGCCGCCGGGACCGCCCCGGACCTGTACGTCCTGAAGAACCTCAACAAGCTGTGGACCTTCCAGACCGGCGGGCAGCTGCTGGACGTCTCGGACGTGGCCGGTGAGCTCGACGGCGACGTGTCCGGCGTGGACAGCTACGAGATCGACGGCAAGACCTGGGCGATCCCGTACCGCCAGGACTCCTGGCTGCTCTACTACAACAAGGACCTGTTCGACGCCGCCGGGGTGGACTACCCGGACGGCTCCTGGACCTGGGACGACTACGCCGACGCCGCCGAGACGCTCACCGCGGGGCTGGGCGACCAGGGCGCCAAGGGCACCTACCAGCACTCCTGGCAGTCGCTGGTCCAGGGCTTCGCGCTCGCCCAGACCCCGGACGCGGACCTGCTCAGCGGCGACTACAGCTACCTCGAGCCGTACTACCAGCGCTCGGTCGACCTGCAGGACGCGGGGGCCCAGCAGACCTACGGCACGGTGACCACCAGCTCGCTGACCTACCAGGCCGAGTTCGGCACCCAGAAGGCCGCGATGCTGCCGATGGGCTCCTGGTACATCGGGACGCTGCTCGCGCAGCAGGAGAACGGCGAGGCCGACGACTTCTCCTGGGGCATCGCCCCGGCACCGCAGTTCGACGACAGCACCACCGGCACCGACAACACACCGGTCACGTTCGGCGACCCGACCGCGTTCGGGATCAACCCCGCGATCGACGACGCCAAGCTCGACGCCGCCAAGGACTTCCTGACCTGGGTGGCCGGTGAGGGCGGGGCCACCGTGCTCAGCGAGCTCGGCGTGACCCCGGCGCTGACCAACGACGCGGTCACCGAGACGTTCTTCGGCCTGGACGGCATGCCCGCCGACGACCTGTCGAAGTTCGCGTTCTCCACCCATGACACCCGGCCGGAGAACCCGGTCGCGGCCGAGACGGCCTCGGTGCAGAGCATCCTCAACGACGCCCACTCCGCGATCATGTCCGGCAGCTCGTCGGTGGCCGACGGGATCTCCGAGGCCGAGGACCGGGTCGCCTCCGAGGTCGGACTCGGCTGACCTGCCCGTTCTCCCGGTCGGCGCGCCACGCGGTGCGCCGACCGGGAGCCGGCCGGATCCGCTCCCAGGAGAAGACGAGACATGGCATCCCAGACCATCGCCACCACCCAGGCGGCCCGCCGCCGCCGAGGCCGGCTCCGGCGCCGCAACGCGCTGGTCGGCTGGAGCTTCATCCTGCCGAACTTCGTCGGCTTCGCCGTGCTGACCCTCGTGCCGGTCATCGCGCTGTTCTACCTGGCCTTCACCAGCTGGAACGCGTTCGGCACCGCCCCGTGGGTCGGGCTGGACAACTTCACCCGGCTGATCGGCGACACGTCCTTCCACACCTCGCTGACCAACACCGTCTACTACACGGTCTTCCACATCCCGCTGACCCTGGCGGCCTCGCTCGGTCTCGCGCTGCTGCTGAACCGCAAGCTGCGCGGCGTCGCGTTCTTCCGCACGGCGGCGTTCTTCCCGTACATCACCTCGATCGTCGCGATCGCCGTGGTGTGGAACATGCTGTTCAGCCCCGAGTTCGGGCCGATCAACCAGCTGCTCAGCTTCCTCGGCGTGCAGGACCCGCCCGGGTGGACCACCTCGGCCGACTGGTCGATGCCGGCCGTGATCATCGTCGCCACCTGGCGCGAGATGGGCTATTACATGCTGCTGTTCCTCGCGGGCCTGCAGACCATCCCGCCGGAGCTGTACGAGGCCGCCCGGGTGGACGGGGCGAACGCCTGGCAGCGGTTCCGGAACGTGACCATCCCGTCGCTGCGACCGACGACGTTCCTGGTGATGGTCCTGCTGACCATCGGCTCGTTCAAGATCTTCGACCTGATCCTGGTGATGACGAACGGCGGTCCGGGCCAGTCGACCCTGGTGCTGTCGCAGTTCATCTACCAGAAGGGCTTCGTCGAGAACCAGTTCGGCTACGCCTCGGCCAGCTCCATCGTGCTGTTCGCGATCTGCCTCGCGATCACGATCCTGCAGTTCGTCGTCAACAAGAGGAGGGAGCGCTGATGGCCACCTCGACCCTGCGGCCGGCTCCGCTGACCCGGAGCTCGCGCCCTCCCCGGACCGAGCGCAGCCGCCCGCTGTCGGTGCTCGGCCGCGTCCTCGGCTACCTGGTGCTGATCGCCGCCTCGGCCGCGGTGCTGCTGCCGTTCTACTGGATGGTGATGTCGTCCCTGAAGACGAACAACACCGTCTTCACCGCGCCGATCCAGTGGGTGCCCGAGGTCTTCCAGTGGCACAACTACGTGGACATCTTCACCCGGTCCGACATGACGACCTGGCTGAAGAACACGCTGATCCTGTCGGTGGTGGTGACCTTCCTGCAGGTGCTCACCGGCTCCTTCGCCGCCTACGGGTTCTCCAAGACCCGGTTCCCCGGCCGGGACGCGCTGTTCCTGACCTACCTCGGGACGATCGCGGTGCCCTGGCAGGCGTACATGATCCCGCAGTTCATCCTGTTCTCGAAGCTCCACCTGGCGAACTCGCTGTGGTCGATCATCGCGTTGCAGGCGTTCGGCGCGTTCGGCGTGTTCCTGATGAAGCAGTTCTACGAGACCATCCCCGAGGAGCTGTCCGAGGCGGCCCGGCTGGACGGGTTGTCGGAGTACGGGATCTGGCGGCGGATCATGCTGCCGCTGTCCGTCCCCGCCCTGGCGTCCCTGACCCTGCTGACCTTCGTCAACACCTGGAACGACTACCTCGGACCCCTGGTGTACCTGCGGGACAAGGACCTCTGGACGATCCAGCTGGGACTGCGGACCTTCATCTCGCAGTACAACGCCGAGTACGCGCTGATCATGACCGGCTCGGTGTTGTCGGTGCTGCCGATCGCGATCATCTTCCTGCTCGGGCAGCGGTACTTCGTCGAGGGCATCGCGACCTCCGGGATGAAGGGCTGAGGCGATGCACCGCTGGATCTCCCACGACACCCTGGCCACGGTGATGGACGGCGCGTACCGCATCCTGGTGACGAATTTCCTGCTCGTGCTCGGCACCGCACCGTTCACGGCCGCACTGGTCCTGACCGACCTCCGGCGGAGCTGGCCGGTGCTGATCGTGCTGGCGCCGCTGTCCTTCCCGGCCCTGACCGCCGTCTGCACGGTGTTCGCGGAGCGCCACGACGGCGTCCTGCGCACCTTCGCCCGCGCGTGGCGGGCGACCGCCTGGAAGGCTCTCGGGGTCGGGGCGGCCTCGACGGCCCTGCTCACCGTCCTGGTGGTCGACGTGCGTGCCCTGTTCGGCAGCACGGCCGGCGCGGTCGCGATCCCGGTGCTGGCCGTCGCGGCCGTGCTGGTCGCGGCCACCGGGGTGCACGCCGTGGTCGCGCTGGCGCAGGCACCGGAGGCCCGGCTGCGCGACCTGGTGCTCTGGTCCGCCTACCTGGCCGTGCGGCGCTGGTACCTGACCGCGGCGTCGCTGGTCGTCCTGGGGCTGCTCGCCGCCTTCGTCCTGGCCCGGCCGGCACTCGGCCTGGGCCTGGTCGCCGCCCCGCTGCTGTACGCGGTGTGGGCGAACTGCCGCCACAGCCTGCGCCCGGCCTTCGTCCGCGCGGAGCTCGCGACCGCCTGACCCCGCCGTCCTTTCCCACCGGGCGTGCTGAGACGCCCCCAGCCTGGAGTGACACCTCATGACGACGACCGACGCCCTGGCGTCCTCGACGCACGACGCCGTCGACGCCGCCCTGCGCACCGTCGACGCGAACCTCGCGTTCCTCGGCGACCGCTACCCGGACGACACCACCCGGGACGGGCGGTACCCGCTGCGACCGGCGACGCCCGACCTCCCGGAGGGGGCCAATCGCGGCTGGACCACCAGCTTCTGGCCCGGTCAGCTCTGGCTCGCGCACCAGCTGACCGGCGAGCAGCGCTACCTGGACGCGGCCTCGGGGCACGTCGCCTCCTACGCCGACCGGGTCGCACGCGAGGTCGACATCGACACGCACGACCTCGGCTTCCTCTACACGCTGTCCTGCGTCACGGCGGTCCGTCGCACCGGGGACGACCGGGCGCGGACCGCGGCGCTCGCGGCGGCCGACGCCCTGATGCGGCGGTTCCTGGAGCCCGCCGGCATTCTGCAGGCGTGGGGCGATCTGGCCGACCCCGCCCAGCGTGGCCGGACGATCATCGACAGCCTGATGAACATGCCGCTGCTGCGCTGGGCGACCGCCGAGACTGGCGACCCCCGCTACGCCCGGGCGGCCGACCGGCACACGGCCCAGCTGCGGGAGCACATCCTGCGGCCGGACGACACCACCTTCCACACCTTCTACTGGGACGCCGAGACCGGGGAACCGCTGCGCGGCGGGACGGAACAGGGGCTGTCGGACGGATCCTGCTGGGCACGCGGCCAGGCGTGGGGGATCTTCGGCTTCGCGCTGGCGTACCGGGAGACCGGCGACGCCTCGTTCCTGGCCGCCTCGCGCCGGTGCGCCGACTACTTCCTGGCGCACCTGCCCGCCGACCGGGTGGTGTTCTGGGACCTGGTCCTCACCGAGGGCAGCTCCGCCGAGCGCGACTCCTCCTCGGCTGCGATCGCGGCCTGCGGCCTGGACGAACTGGCCCGGCTGCTGCCGACGGACACCGAGGGCTCCGTGGCGACGGTACGGTACCGCGAGGCGGCGACCGCGATGGTCGACTCCCTCGCGGCGTCCTACACGCCCGGCCCGGAGGCCGGACCGGGGGCGCCCCTGCTGCTGCACGGGGTGTACGACATGCCCAAGGGCGTCGGCGTCGACGAGGGCAATCTCTGGGGCGACTACTACTACCTGGAGGCGCTGACCCGCCGACTGGTGCCCGGGTGGGAGTCGCCGTGGTGGGTCCGGGGCGTCGTGCCCCGGCCGGCGGACCGCTAGGCGGGCCGCCGTGCGTCTGGTGGAGTTCACCGCCCCCGGCCGGCGTGGGGCGGGCGCCATCGTCCCGGGTGGCGTCCTCGACCTGGCCAGGGCCGTCCCGGGAGCCCCCGAGTCCGTGGTCGGGGTGCTCGCCGCGGAGGGCGCCGTCCGGCATGCGATCCGGAGGGCGACGGAGGACGTGGACCCCACGCACGTCCTCCCGTGGCCCGGCGTGCGCCTGCTCGCCCCGGTCCCGCGTCCCGGTGCGATCTGGTGCATCGGCTACAACTACCGCGGCCACACCACCCAGGACGATCCCGCGTTCCCGGACGTGTTCACCAAGCCCGCCGCCGCGGTGGTCGGGCCGCAGGACGCGATCATCCTCCCGGTCGCCGCCGCCGAGGTCGACTACGAGGCCGAGCTGGCGGTGGTCATCGGCCGCCGTGCGCACCGGGTCGCCGAGTCCGAGGCGCTCGACCACGTCGGCGGCTACACGGTGCTGAACGACGTCAGCGCCCGCGACTGGCAGCGCCACGGCAGTCAATGGGGGCTGGCCAAGTCCTTCCCGACCTTCGCCCCGCTCGGACCGGCCGTCGTGACCCCGGACGAGATCCCGGACCTGGCCGACCTCACCGTCGAGGCCCGGGTCGACGGCGAGACCACCCTGCGCGGCTCCACCCGGGACCTGGTCTTCCCGGTGGCCTGGATCGTCGCGTACCTCAGCCGGGCGGTCGTCCTGGAACCCGGTGACGTCATCGCGACCGGCACGCCGCAGAAGCTCCCGCACGTCCTCGACCGCGGCCCCCGCTGGCTGCGGCCGGGGGACGTCGTCGAGATCACCATCAGCCACGTCGGGACCCTGCGGTCCACCGTGGTCGCACCCGAGTAAGGAGAACGCCATGACCGTCGCCCGCCTGTGGAGCACGCACCCCGAGGACGTCCGCGCCCTCGACGGAGAGGAGCTGAGAAGCCGCTTCGTGCTGTCCGGCCTGTTCACCGAGGGCACCGTGTCCTGGGGGTATGCCCACGACGACCGGCTGCTGGTCGGCGGCCTGACCGTCACCGGTGGCGCCCCGGTCGCCCTGACCGCGCCCGAGGAGATCGCCGCCGCCTTCCTGCTGGAGCGCCGGGAGCTTGCCGTGGTCGGCCTCGCCGGTCCGGTGCAGGTCACGGCGGACGGCGAGACGTTCCCGGTCGGGCCGCAGGACGTGCTGTACCTGCCCCTCGGCACCCGGGACATCGCGGTCTCCGGCACCGGCACGGTCTACCTGGTGTCGGCCCCCGCTCACCGTCGCACCGCCGCCGCGCTCGCCTCGCGCGACCAGGTCGAGGCGGTCGTGCTCGGCTCCGCGGAGCGGTCCAACCACCGCACGATCCGCAAGTACGTCCACGCGGACGGGATCGAGTCCAACCAGCTCGTCCTGGGCATCACGACGCTGGAGCCCGGCAGCGTGTGGAACACGATGCCGCCGCACGTGCACGCCCGGCGCACCGAGATCTACCTCTACGACGGCCTCGGCCCGGACGTGCTGGTGCACCTGATGGGCGAGCCGACCGCCACCCGCCAGCTGCTGCTGCACGACCGCGACGTCGTGGTGTCCCCGCCGTGGTCGATCCACACCGCGGCCGCCACCGGCGCCTACTCCTTCGTGTGGGCGATGGCCGGGGAGAACGTCGACTACGGGGACGTGGTCGCGGTGGACCCCCAGGACCTGCGATGAACCCGATCCACCACCACCGGAAGGACCGTGCACGATGATCCTCGATCAGTTCCGCCTGGACGGGAAGGTCGCGCTGGTCACCGGCGGCGGCCGCGGACTCGGCCTGGGCTTCAGCACGGCGTTCGCCGAGGCGGGCGCGGATGTCGTCATCGTCGACCGGCGGCCCGCACCGGAGGCGCTCGCGGCCATCGAGGCCACCGGTCGGCGGGCCTGGGAGATCACCACCGACCTGCTGGCCGCCGGCCCGGCCGACCTCGCGGCCCTGGTCGCCGACGTGGTGGACCGGGCCGGCCGGCTCGACATCCTGGTGAACAACGCCGGCATCATCCGGCGCGAGCCCGCCCTGGAGTTCTCCGCGGAGAACTGGGACGACGTGATCGACCTCAACCTGTCGACGGTGTTCTACCTGTCGCAGGCGGTGGCGCGGGTCCTGGTCGAGCAGGGCGAGGGCGGCAAGATCCTCAACATCGCCTCCATGCTCTCCTTCCAGGGCGGCAAGATCGTCCCGTCGTACACGGCGGCCAAGAGCGCGGTCGCCGGGCTCACCCGGGCCTTGGCGAGTGAGTGGTCCGGCCTCGGCATCAACGTCAACGCCATCGCCCCGGGCTACTTCGCCACCGACAACACCGCGCAGCTGCGGGCGCAGGAGGACCGCTCCGCGGAGATCCTGGCGCGCATCCCGGCGGGCAGATGGGGCACCCCGGAGGACCTGCAGGGTGCCGCGGTCTACCTGGCCTCGCCGGCCGCCGCCTACGTGCACGGGTCGATCCTCGCGGTGGACGGCGGGTGGCTCACCCGCTGACGTCAGCGCGACAGGTCGACCACGGCCCCCAGGTCGTCCCCGGCCGCCGCCCCGAGGAACCGGTACGGCCGCTCCGCGCCGTCCACGTCCGTGAGCTCGACGTCGGCCACCGCCAGGCTGATGTTGTCCCGGGAGTCGGCGGCGAGGGCGGCGGCCAGCAGGGCGTCGGCGGCCGCCTCCCGGTCGGCGGTGGCGGCCAGGATGCCGATGATCCGATCCTCGTCCACGTAATCGGTCAGACCGTCGGAGGTGACCAGCCACCGGTCGCCGTCCTGGGCGGGGACGTCCAGCACCGGCAGGTCGGCGGTGTCCTCGACGTGGCCGGACAACGACCGCATGATCACGTTGCGCAGCGGATGGGTGCGGGCGTCGGCGGGGTCGACGGCGCCGGAGTCGACCAGCATCTGCACGTACGAGTCGTCCCGGGTCACCCGGTAGCCGGCGCCGTCGCGGACCAGGTAGGCGCGCGAGTCGCCCAGGTGGCCGACCCGGACCGACTCCTCGCCGCCGAACAGCGCGGTGACCGTGGTGGACATCCCGTCGAGCGCCGGCTCGCGGCGGATCCGGTGCCCGATCTCCGCGTTGGCGGTCGCGATCAGCTCGGCGAGCTCGTCGGCGGTGAACCGGTGGGCGGGGCGGGCGGCCAGGGCGGACATCACGCGGTGCGTGAAGGTCCAGGAGGCGACGTTGCCCCCGACGTTCCCGCCGACACCGTCCGCGACCAGGGCGTAGTCGAGCGAGGCACCGACCGAATCCTGATTGTCGGCGCGGTGTGGACCTGTCTCGGAGCGGAGCGCGGTGTGGAGGGTGACCGGCATTGGTCGATCGTGCTCGGCGGAACGGGGGCGGGGCAAGTGGGGTGGCACCCCGGTGCGGACGCAGGCGGACGACTTGATCCCTGACCTGCGGCTTGATAGGCACGTCACCGGACATATCACCGAGATGAGACGGAGCACGTGATGGGCCTCTTCGACCGGATCAAGGGCGCAGCGAGCAATGCCCAGCAGGCCTCCCGGAATGCCGATGCCGACGTCGCGGCCGCCCGTGCCGCCTCCGGCGCGCCAAACGTGCCGGGCGTTGCCGGGATGAGCGCCGCCGAGCAGCAGGCCCTGATCGCCCAGGCGATGGCCCAGCCGGTCCCCACCCAGGCCGAGGCGGACTTCCGCAACACCGGCGGCAGCGCGGACGAGGCCGCGTTCGCCCCCGCCGCCAACGGGGTGACCTGGCAGCAGTACGCCACCGTGATCGCCCAGTCCCAGGCCGTCGGCTACGACCCCGCCGCGCTGGCCGGCCTGGCCGCCGGGCTCGGCATCTCCGGTGCCGACTGGACCGCCGCCACCGAGGAGTTCGCCGCCCGCGCGCAGACCAACCCCGCCGTCGGCCGGGAGATGGGCCGGATCGCTCGCGAGGGTCGCGCCTGACCATGGGCGCGCTGCGCGACCTGGTGGGCCTGGTCCGGTGGAGTCGTGCCCAGCCGCGGCCGTCGCTCGGCGACGCGTTGGCGACCGCAGCCCGGGCCACCGAGGACGCCCGGGCCTACCATGACGCGCTGGTCAGCGGCGTGGTGGGGCCCGAGAACGGGGTTGCAGGCACTGCGCTGGTGGAGTCCGCGCAGGTGCTGCCCGTGACCGGGGACGGGTCGGCACGGACGGCATTCGTGCTGCTGCTGGACGTGCCCGGCCATGCTCCGGTGCGGGTGTCGCACACCGAGGTCGCGCCGCGGGTGGTCTCGGCGGGGGAGCGGCTGGCGGTGTGGGCGGTGACGTTCGATCCGCGGCGGTTCACGATCGACTGGGCGGGGTCGTAGCGGGCTCTAAGGGAGGCCGCGCACGAGTGATCGGCGGGCGCGCTCGATCGCGTCGTCGCGTGCCGTGATCAAGCGTCGGCCACAGGTGTCGGCGATCGCGTCGATGACGAGCACCGCCGAGCCCACCGCCTCGTACACGACGAGGCGGTGCACGACCTGGTGGTGGTGTTCGGCGTACGTGCCCTGGGAGGGCGCCATCACGTAGTGCGTGGAGAACTGCATGGAGTCGAACGCCCAGTGCATGGCCGCAGCACTGAGCAGGCCGCTGGTCAGGAGCAGGCCGACTGCGCAGAGGGTGGCCGCGAGAGATTCGACCCATCCTCGGCTACCGGACAGCCATCGCCTGAGCCCGGAGTACGTGATGACGAACGAGCACACCACGATGGCCTGGGCAATGCGCCCGGGCCAAGACTCCAGCAAGGTCTGTCGACCCGACGGGACGAGCATGGCGAACACGACGGCATTCGCGAACCCGAGAAGGCCGACCGCCGTTCGGAGAAGGTCGATCAGCCGTCGCCCCCGCGCCCACCTGTCCTCGGCCCGCAAGAGGGTGGAGACGGCCGGGTCGACGCCCCCGGGGACTGCGACCCGGCCGACTCGTCTGCTTCTCACCAGCCGTAGTACCGCATCATGCGTCCGGAGTAGCGGCCGTTGATCGTGTAGCGCAGGCCCGCGATCGCCGCGCCGTCGATCATGTCCTTGATCATGGCTGCGTCGACCGACAGCACGGCGATCGCTGCCGGCAACAGGAAGCCACCCGCTCCGCCGGCGACGAGGAAGGCGACCGTCAACACGATGTCGCTCGCCGCCTCCGCGAGGGCTTGATCGGTCTCCTGCGCGATATTCGATTCGACCGCATCGATCAGCGCAGCGGGGTCGTCCGCATTGTTGAAGAGGCGGATCGTGCGGGGCACGGTCGTCGCGAGCGCGTCGCCGGAGGACGCCAGGTTCGCACCTGAGACGCCGACACGGACTCGTGCGGCGCCGTCGCTGACGCCTTGTCGCACGTCGCTGAGCACGGCGGAGCCTGACTCGGCCAGCCCGACGAGCGCGGTCCCGGCTTGCCGCAGGTCGTCGGCCATCCGCGTGTACCGACTGATCCGCAGGAAGCTGTCGTAGACCATCCGGTCGTCGTCGGTGATCCAGGCCGAGTAGTAGTCCGAGCGGTTGGACAGTGCGTCCACCGCCAGTGTGGTGGGGTCGACACCGGACTTCAGGTCCACGTAGTGCGACAGATACATGTAGGCGGTCTCGGAGCCGATGTCCCGGGCGTCGGGGTCGCGTGCCGCGTTGGTCTGCGCGACGGCCGCGGCGTAGGCGAGCCACTGTGGCTGGAGGTCCTTGCGGCCGACCGTCATGGTCGAGAACGCCGCCGCCTGGAAGGTCGCGGTCGGTGCGGTGGTTCGTGCGTCGAGCTCGTTCCTCAGATCAGCGAGGAACGCCGGGTCCCGCGCCTCGATCCCGGCGAAGTCCTCGATCGACAGCCCGATGCTGTTCAGCGAGGTCTCGATGTCCGCGATCGACTCGACGATCTGCACGACGTCGCTGTTCGGAGTGACGGTCGAGGCGGTGCGGACCGTGGGCGGGGTCGCGTCGGCCACCCCGACCCCGGTGAGAGCCATGACGGTGGCGGTGCTCGCGCCTATCAGGACGCGTAGTGCGGTGCGCATGAGGTCGACTCCTTCGTCGTCCCGTCCCACACAGCGCGGGAACAGGTCCCCACCCACGCTTCCGGTTCGGTTCGAGCCGGCTGTATACCCAGTGCGCGCTCTTGAGTGCTCGGTTCAGGCGTGTTGAGTGTCCCCGCCGCGAATCTCTGCCCCGGCACCTACGCCGAGCACCGCGGCCACCACCGCCTCGATCGCGAACGCCGACGCCTCCGCCAGCTCCACGTTCTCCGGGTCCAGCAGCCACTGCACCTGCAGTCCGTCCATCACCGCGAGGATCGCGGCGGCGGCCCGGTCCACGGTGGCGGGCTGGTCGATCCCGCGCTCGCGGCAGATCAGCTCGAAGGCCTCCCGGATCTCCTGGCGCAGCGTGCGGTACCGCTCCTGGAAGTAGTCGCGGGCCGGGTGGTCGTCGGTGACCGATTCTGCGGAGAGGACGGCGTAGGCCTGCACGATGCCGGGCCGACGCTCGTTGGCGAACGCCGTGCGGATCAGGTGCCGGAACAGCTCGACGCCGTTCGGGATGCGCTGCCCGGCGAAGTCCTCGACGTCGGAGCTGTCGCGGTACTTGAGCACCTCCAGCAGCAGCTGATCCTTGGACCCGAAGTGGTGCAGGATCCCGGCGTGGGTCATGTCGACCTGCTCGGCGATCTCGGTCAGCGGCCCGTTCTTGTAGCCCTTGGACCCGAAGGTCGACATCGCGGCACGCAGGATCTCCTTGCGGCGCTCGACCGTCTCCGGCCGCGCCTTGGGCGTGCGCTTGGGGGCGCTCATCGTCGTGCCTTCCCGCCGTGCTGATGAGGGGTCTGCTGCGCGACCCGGCAGTGAGTGTAGGGGCCGGTCGATCGTGACCATCCCGTGACCCATCGACTTACTGACAGTGTAGTAACCTTCCGCCCATCACGTCGCCGACGACGCTGGACGGGCGAGGAAGCCCTGACCTCACCGGTGGGCGGCGTGGCCCCCACCTGGGACATCCCGTTTCGAAGGAGAAACCGATGAAGGTCAAGATCCCCGTCGTCGCGCTGGGCCTGGCGGCGGCCCTGACGCTGGCGGCCTGTGGCACCGGTGGTGACGGCGGTTCGGACGGCGGCGACGGCTCCGGTGCGCCCCTGACGATCGCGAAGCCGGACGGTGCCATCGCCACCGAGTCGAACAACCCGTTCGTGGGCGACGCCTCGGCGATGAAGCTCGGGTACATCAACGCCCTGCTGGAGCCGCTCGGCTTCGTGAACCTGGTCGACCCGACGCAGGAGACCACGCCCTGGCTGGCGCAGGAGATCACCTGGAACGACGACTACACCGAGGTGGCCCTCACCGCCCGCGACGGCGTGCAGTGGAGCGACGGCGAGGACTTCACCGCCGAGGACATCCAGTTCACCTTCCAGCTGCTCCAGGACAAGCCGGAGCTCGACAACGCGGCACTGGGCATCACGGATGTCGCGCTGGCGGACGACACCGTCACCCTGACCTTCGAGAACTCGATGTACGCCAAGCGGGACAAGGTCATCCACAAGCTGATCATCCCGAAGCACGTCTGGGAGTCGGTCGACGACCCGGCCACCTACGAGAACCTGGACCCGGTCGGCACCGGCCCGTACACGGTGACCAGCTTCAGCACCCAGAGCGTCGAGCTCAGCGCCCGGGACGACTACTGGGGCGGCGAGCTGGCGGTCCCGACGCTGTACTACGTGTCCTACAACGACAACACCGCGCTCACCACGGCCCTGGCCAGCGGCGACGCGGACTGGGCGCAGGCGTTCATCCCCAACGTGGACTCGGCGTACCTGTCCAAGGACGAGGCCAACGTCTACTGGGCGGCCGCGGGCCTGGGCATCGACGCGATGTTCATGAACACCACCGCCAAGCCCTTCGACGACGTGGCGTTCCGGCAGGCGATGAACCTGGTGGTCGACCGGTCCAAGCACCAGCAGATCGCCCGGGAGGGCGGCGTGCCGGAGCTGACCTCGGTCACCGGTCTGCCGACGCCGGCCGGTGACGCCTTCATCTCCGACGAGTTCCAGGGCGAGGACTACACGGTCGACGTGGACGGCGCCAAGGAGATCCTGACCGACGCCGGGTACACCTGGGCCTCGGACAAGCTGGTCGACCCGGACGGGGAGAACGTCAGCTTCGAGCTCTCCGTGCCGCAGGGCTGGAGCGACTACGTCACCGGGATCAGCCTGATCGCGGACGCCGCCGCCGAGCTGGGCGTGGACACCACGATCGACACCCCGGACTCCGACACCTGGTGGGACATGAAGACCACCGGCGACTTCCAGGCGATCCTGCACTGGACCGACACCGGCGTCACCCCCTACGACCTGTACAGCGACATCATGGACGGTCGCTGGCTGGTGGCCGAGGGCGAGGCCGCGGACTACAACTTCGGCCGCTTCGACTCCCCGGAGGCGACCGCCGCGCTGAACGCCTACGCCACCGCCACCACCGACGAGGACCGCCAGGCGGCGCTGGACACCGCGCAGCAGATCTTCGTCGACCAGGTGCCGGCGCTGGGCATCGGCACGCGGCCGTTCATCGCCGAGTACAACACCCGCAACTACGTGGGCTGGCCGAGCGAGGACGACCCGTACACCAACCCGGACCCGACCCAGCCGACCGCGGCGCTGATCCTGACCCAGCTCACCGCGGCGAACTGACACCGGCGGGTGGTGGCCGTCCCGAGCGGCCACCACCCGCGCACCATCAGAGGGGAACAACGACGTGACCAGCGAGAACGTAGTGACCGTGGACGACTTCAGCGTCGTCTACGACGTCGACCCTCCGGTCCGGGCGGTGCAGCACGTGTCGCTGAGCATCCGGCGCGGGGAGATCCTCGGCCTGGCCGGTGAGTCGGGCTGCGGCAAGACCACCCTGGCCTACGGGGTGCAGCGTCTGCTCAAGCCGCCGGCCGTGATCAGCTCCGGCACCGCCACCTTCCACGACGCCGACTCCGGCCGGGACGTCGACCTGTTCGACCTGGACGCGGCGCAGATGCGCGCCTTCCGGTGGGACAAGGTGTCGATGGTGTTCCAGGGCGCCATGAACGCCCTCAACCCGGTCGTGAACATCGGCAAGCAGCTCGACGACGTCTTCCTCACCCACCGCCCGGGCCTGTCCGCGAGCGAGCGCCGCGAGGAGTGCGCGCAGCTGCTGGACCTCGTCGGGGTCGGCCGGGACCGGCTGCGGTCCTACCCGCACGAGCTGTCCGGCGGCATGCGCCAGCGCGTGATGATCGCGATGGCGCTGTCGCTGAAGCCGCAGCTGATGATCATGGACGAGCCGACCACCGCGCTGGACGTCCTGGTGCAGCGGGAGATCCTGCAGCAGATCAGCGATCTGCGGACGCAGTTCGGCTTCTCGGTCGTCTTCATCACCCACGACCTGCCGCTGCTGCTGGAGATCAGCGACCGGATCGCGGTGATGCGGGCGGGCCGGATCGTCGAGCTGGACACCGCCGAGAACATCTACCGCCGACCGCGGCACGAGTACACCCGCACGCTGCTGAGCTCGTTCCCGAGCCTGACCGGTGATCGCGGCGACTTCGTCCGGGGCCGGGGAGAAGGGGCCGCGTGATGACCACCCTCGAATTCGCGCACGTGACGAAGCGGTACCGGGTCCGTGGCTCCGGCGACATGCTGGCGCTGGACGACGTGAACTTCACGCTGACCTCGGGCGAGACGATCGCGCTGGTCGGCCAGTCCGGCTCCGGCAAGTCGACGATCGCCAAGATCATCACCCAGCTGGAGAAGGCCACCAGCGGGACGGTGCTGTTGGACGGCACCCCGATCCCGACCCGGGGCCGTGGGCTGCGCCGCTACCGGCAGACCGTGCGGATGGTGTTCCAGGACCCATTCGCCTCGCTGAACCCGTACCACACCATCCGGCACCACATCGAGCGTCCGCTGCGGCTGGACCGCGTGGTGCCGGCCGACCAGGTCGAGGCGGAGACACGCCGCCTGCTGGACCGGGTGCGGCTGGAGGCCGGGGTCATCGACCGGCGGCCGCACGAGCTCTCCGGTGGCCAGCGGCAGCGGGTGGCCATCGCCCGGGCGCTCGCCTCGCGGCCGAGGCTGCTGGTCGCGGACGAGCCGGTGTCGATGCTGGACGTGTCGATCCGGCTCGGGGTGCTGAACCTCCTGGCCGAGCTGCAGCGGGAGTCGGACCTGGGCGTCCTCTACATCACGCACGACCTGGCCACCGCCCGTCACTTCAGCGACCGGATCATGGTGCTGCACCACGGCGTCGTGGTGGAGCAGGGTCCCGCCGACGACGTGATCCTGCGCCCGCAGCACGAATACACCCGTGCGCTGCGCCACGCGTCTCCGGACCCGGACCGCCACTTCTCGACCACGACGACGGAGGGCTGACCGATGCGCTTCCTCCTGCGCCGTGCGGCGTTCTACCTGTTCACCGCGTGGGCGGCGATCACGATCAACTTCTTCCTGCCCCGGATGCTCAAGGGCGACCCGGTGTCGGCCTACCTGGCCAAGAACCAGGGCCGGATCAGCCCGGAGGCCGCGGACTCGCTGCGCACCCTGTTCGGGCTGGACGACGGCAGGTCGGTGTTCCAGCAGTACCTGGACTACTGGGGGCTGCTGTTCGACGGCGACCTGGGCCGGTCGTTCTCCAAGGGGCTCGCGCCGGTGACCGAGGTGATCGCCAGCGCGCTGCCCTGGACGGTCGGCCTGGTCGGCATCGCCACCGTCCTGAGCTTCTTCCTCGGCACGTCCATCGGCGCGTTCATCGGCTGGCGGCGCGGGTCGAAGGCGGACCTGGTGGTGCCGGTGGCGACCTTCTTCTCCACGGTGCCGTACTTCTGGATGGGCCTGATCGCAATCGCGCTGTTCTCCACCACGCTCGGCTGGTTCCCGGCCTCGCACGCCTACGACAAGGGCTCGGCGCCGCACCTGAGCCTCGACTTCGTCGCGCAGGTGATCCAGCACGGCACCCTGCCCGCACTGACCATCGTGCTGGCGTCGCTCGGCGGCTGGATCCTCGGGATGCGGAACATGATGGTGACCGTCCTGGACGAGGACTACGTGACCGTGGCGCAGGCCAAGGGGCTGTCCCAGCGGCGGGTGCTGGTGAACTACGCGGCCCGGAACGCGGTGCTGCCGCAGCTGTCCAGCTTCGCGCTGTCCCTGGGCTTCATCGTCGGCGGGACGCTGGTGATGGAGCTGGTGTTCAGCTACCCCGGCGTCGGCAAGCTGCTGCTGGACGCGACCACCGCCAAGGACTACCCGCTGATGCAGGGCCTGTTCCTGATCATCACGCTCACGGTGCTGGTCGCCAACATCCTGGCCGACGTCGCCTACGCCGTGCTCGACCCGCGCACCCGTCAGATGGAGGCCTGACCATGACCGCTGACGTCATCGCCGCCGAGCCGGCGCCGCCCGTCGACCACCGCACGTCCCCGCTGGCCGCACTGAGCCGTGCGTTCGCGATGTTCCGCAACGGCAAGTCGATCACCGGGCTGTGCATCCTGGGCTTCTTCGCGTTGCTCGCGGTCTTCGGCGACTGGATCGCGCCCTACGGCCCGCTGGACAAGGACTTCGACGCGCTGCGGCAGCCGCCGTCCGGCGCGCACTGGCTGGGCACCACCCACATGGGCGAGGACGTGTTCAGCCAGATCGTCTACGGCACCCGGGGTGTGCTGGTGGTCGGCTTCACCGCCGGGATCATCGGCACCCTGATCGCTGTGGTGATCGGCGTGACGGCGGGCTACATCGCCGGATGGCGGTCGGAGTCGCTGTCCGCGCTGACCAACGTGTTCCTGGTCCTGCCGGCGCTGCCCCTGATGATCATCGTGGCCTCGCAGTACGACAACCCGTCGCTGCTGCTGATCGCCGCGGTGCTGGCCATCACCGGCTGGGCCTGGGGTGCCCGGGTGCTGCGGGCACAGACCATGTCCCTGCGGAACCGGGACTTCGTCCAGGCCGCCCGGGCGAACGGTGAGCCGCTGTACCGGATCATCGCGGTGGAGATGCTGCCGAACCTCACCGCGATCATCGCCTCGTCCTTCGTCGGGACGGTGACCGCCGCGGTGCTCGGGCTGACCACGCTGGCGTTCATCGGGGTCATCCCGATCACCAACCTGAACTGGGGCACCATCCTGTACTGGGCCCAGCAGAACGGGGCGTTCCCGGACTTCTGGTGGTGGTACGTCCCGGCCGGACTGTGCATCGCCCTGCTGGGCATGGCCCTGTCGCTGATCAACTTCGGCATCGACGAGTACGTGAACCCGCGGCTGCGGTCGGCGGGTGAGCGGGCCCGGGCGATGCGGAAGCGGGGGCTGAGCCCGAGCAGCGGGGTGACGGCGGTCCGGACCGACCTGGAGCCGCCCGACCCCGATCCGGCGCTCTCCGCCGACACCCGCCCGGACCCGGGACGCGCCGACCCTGATCCGGACCCGGGACGCGCCGACCCCGATCCGGACGCGGGACGCGCCGACCCCGATCCGGACGCGGTGACCCCCGCACCCCCGGGCCGTCCGCCGGCCGACTGATCCTGGTCCCGGGGCGGGGTCCAGCGACCCCGTCCCAGGCCCTTCCGACCACCCCGCGTTCCGACGCACGACCTAGGGTGGTCACGCTCCCACACCGTCGATCGGCGGGTGGGGACGCCGACCCGACCGCGGCAACGCCGCCGACCAAGGACTCATCGTGACCGTCACCAGCACCACCGCCCCGTACCAGGACCCGACCCGCCCGATCGACGAGCGCGTCGCCGATCTGCTCGCCCGGATGACCCCGGAGGAGAAGGTCGGCCAGATGATGCAGCTGGATGCGCGGGACGGCGTGGAGGACCACATCCTGCGCACCCACGTCGGCTCGATCCTGCACACCTCGCCGGAGCGGCTGACCGAGGCGCACGACCTGACCGACCGCACCCGGCTGCGCATCCCGCTGCTGGTCGGCGAGGACTGCATCCACGGTCACTCGTTCTTCGTCGGGGCGACGATCTTCCCGACCCAGCTCGGGATGGCGTCGACCTGGGACGCCGAGCTGACCGAGCGGGTCGCCCGCGCCACCGCGGTCGAGGTCGCCGCGACCGGCGTGCACTGGACCTTCTCCCCGGTGCTCTGCATCGCCCGGGATCTGCGCTGGGGCCGGGTGGACGAGACCTTCGGCGAGGACCCGTTCCTGATCGGGGAGCTGGCGTCCGCGATGGTCCGCGGCTACCAGGGCACCGGCCTGGACGACCCGACCGCGATCCTGGCCACCGCCAAGCACTTCGCCGGGTACTCCGAGACCCAGGGCGGGCGGGACGCCTCCGAGGCGGACATCTCCCGGCGCAAGCTGCGCTCGTGGTTCCTGCCGCCGTTCGAGCGGGTCGCCCGGGAGGGCTGCGGCACCTTCATGCTCGGCTACCAGTCCACCGACGGCGTGCCGATCACGGTCAACGACTGGCTGCTGAACGACGTGCTGCGCGGCGAGTGGGGCTACACCGGCACCCTGATCACCGACTGGGACAACGTCGGCCGGATGGTCTGGGAGCAGAAGGTCCAGCCGGACTACGCACACGCCGCGGCCGCCGCGGTGAAGGCCGGCAATGACATGGTGATGACCACACCCGGCTTCTTCCAGGGCGCGCTGGACGCGATCGAGCAGGGCCTGCTGGCCGAGTCCGACCTGGACGCCGCCGTCAGCCGGATCCTCACCCTGAAGTTCCGGCTCGGCCTGTTCGAGGACCCGCGTCGCCCGGACGCCGCCGCCCAGGCCGCCGTGGTCGGGTCCGCCGCTCACGCCGAGCTCAACCTGTCGGTCGCCCGGCGCTCGCTGACCCTGCTGCACAACGACGGCGTCCTCCCGCTGGCCGGCGGCCTGACCGCGAGCACCACCGCCGGTCCCGCCGGGGCGCTGCGCGCGACGCCGACCGGCACCGCCCGGCGGATCGCGGTGGTCGGCCCCCTCGCCGACGACGCCCAGACCCAGCTCGGCGACTGGGCCGGCAACTCCGGCCAGGCCGACTGGCTGCCCGACGGACAGCCGGAGGAGATGATCACCACCGTGCTCGCCGGTCTGCGCGCCTCGGTGCCCGGCGACTGGACCGTCACCCACGCCCGCGGCGCGGAGATCCTCACCCTGGAGCCGGACCCCGAGGGCCGGTACTTCCCCGACGGTCAGCCGCGCCCGCCGGTGGTCGTCCCGGTGGAGCCCGACCCGGCCCTGATCGACGAGGCGGTGGCCGCGGCCCGCGACGCGGACTACGTGGTGGCCGTCGTCGGCGACCGGATCGAGCTGGTCGGCGAGGGCCGCTCCACCGCGACCCTGGAGCTGATCGGCGGCCAGAAGGCGCTGCTCGACGCGCTCGCCGCCACCGGCACCCCGCTGATCGTGGTGCTGCTCGCCTCCAAGCCACTGGTGCTGCCCGACTCCGCGCTGGACGCCGCCGCACTGCTCTGGGTCGCCAACCCCGGCATGCAGGGCGGCCAGGCCGTCGCCGAGGTCCTGCTCGGTCTCACCGAGCCCGCCGGACGCCTGCCGATCTCCTTCGCCCGGCACTCCGGCCAGCAGCCGACCTACTACAACCAGATCCGCGGTCAGCACGGCGACCGCTACGCCGACCTCACGCAGCGCCCCGCCTACGCCTTCGGCCAGGGCCTGTCGTACACCACCGTCGAGTACTCCGACCTGGTGCTCGCCGACGGCCCGTTGGACCGCACGGGCGTGGTGCGCGGACGGGTCACCCTGACCAACACCGGCGACCGCCCGTCCCGGGAGACCGTCCAGGTGTACGTCTCCGACACCGTCACCTCGGTGTCCTGGGCGGACAAGGAGCTCAAGACCTACCGCCAGGTGGACGTCGCGCCCGGGGAGGCGGTGACGGTCGAGCTGGAGCTGCCGGTCGCGGACTGCACGATCGTGGATGCGCGCGGGGACCGGGTGGTCGAGGCGGGGGCGTTCGAGCTGCTGGTCGGGCGCTCGTCGCGGGACGAGGACCTGCTGCGCGCGGAGTTCACCGTGGTCTGACACGGATCGGGCCCGGTCGGCCCCTGCTACCTAGGTGGCAGGGGCCGACGACTGAGTACCTGAGCCGGGGGCACCCGCGCACTCGGTGCTAGGTACGCCCGATAGTGCGGGCGACCCTACGTAGAAGCACGGTGGTCGCGAGGGAGTGGTGGCCGCGGGGACCGACGCTGGTCCGTGCCACCGTTCCCGGCCCTGACCTCTCCAGGGCGGACGGCGGGCAGACAGCCGTCCTACCCCCTGGAGTCCTCATGTCCGCACCTCGGAACGCCCGGCGTCCCGGCGACCGTCGCGCCCGCACGCGAGGTCGCTGGGCCGTCGCGGCCGTCCTCGCCCTGGTGATCGCCCCGTTCGCGGGCGTGTCGACCGCCGCCGCCGCCCCGACCGGGACGCTCAGCGAGGTGGGCCTCACCGTCACCGACGACGGGTCCGCGACGCTGGCCGGCCTGGACCCGGCATCCGACAACGGCGTGGTGGCCACGAACAACGCGGTCACCATGAGCTGGGCGCTGCGCGCGGACAGCCTGACCGATGGCGTCCTCAGCCAGACCCTGCCCGAGGGCTGGTCCTGGGTGACCTCCTCGCTCGGCAAGCTGAACTCCAACTCCTCGCTGTACCAGTCGAGCTACACGATCAGCGCCGACGGCCGGACCCTGACCGCGACGATCAGCGTGCCCGGTGCGAGCCTGGTGTCGGTGAGCGGGTTGCAGGCGATCCCGTCGCCGACCGTCGCGAACGGCAGCGTCTACCGGCCCGAGCTCACCGCCACGGACGAGACCCAGACCCTGACCGCCACCGGGACCGACCTCACCGTGGCGAGCGTGCCCCAGGCGGTCCTGGGCATGTCCGCGATCTACCGCTTCACCACCACCCACGACTTCGGCTCCGGCGCCGAGGCCGCGCAGCGGATGCAGATGCGCCTGCAGTACCGCGCGGACGCCTCGCTGGTGGGTCAGGTGCAGCCGCTGGAGCTGGAACTGCCTCAGCGCCTGGCCCTCAGCTACACCGGACCCGAGCCGGACGCGATCACGGTGTGCGACGGGCAGACGGAGCTGGTGCTGGTCTCCGCGGGCGACGGCACCGCCGTGGTCGACCTGACCGCCCAGCCGTCCTCCGGTGGCAGCTTCCCCTCGCTCTGCTTCTGGTACCGCAGCGCGGACCTGCCGGTCGGCGTCGCCAACGGCGAGACCCTCACCACCACCGTCGCCGTCCCGGAGCTCACCACCGCCGACGGACGGACGATCCTGCGCACCGGCGGCGACACCGCCTCGGCCGGGGTCTACGTGGACGAGCCGGTGAACCCGGTGGTCCCGCCCCGGGCCGCGACCCTCGCCGCCTCGGCCTACGGGTTCAACTGGTCCAGCTACCCCGCCGGCCCGACCTTCCCGACCCCGTGGCGCAGCGGCCAGTGGCGTGAGCTCGCGGAGTCGGGCGGCCACCTGCTGTCCCAGTCCGAGTACATCCCGTCCTACGACTACGCGACCAGCACCACCGTCGGTGCCGAGGACCTGATCGGCTACCAGTTCTGGGACCCGAGCACCGCGACCGTCCTGGACGACCCGGCCTCGATCTTCGTCGGCCAGTACCGGACGGCGATCGACCCCTCGACCTACCGGGTGGAGTTCACGAACACCCGCGTGATCACCGATCCGGCCACCGCCAACACCTGGTACGCCACGATCGACGAGGCCGGCGGCGCCGCCGCGGTGAGCGGTGTCCGGGTGGTCTACACCGGAGGTGTCTGGGCCGCGGGCTCCACCTCCGGCACCGCGAGCCAGATGTCGCTCACCGTGCCGCTGATCGCCCGCGCGGACGGGGTGCCGACACAGTTCCGCGCCACGCACGTGTGGACCGCGGCGGAGGAGACGCCGCTGGTCAAGTACGCGTCCATCGACATCCGGCCGTTCTCCGTCTACACGAACCTGAGCGGTACTCCCGGCTCCGTGGTGGGCGGCAGCCCGGTCACCTACACGGTGGGCACGGGCGCCGCCCACTCCATCGCCGGGCCGCCCACCGCCCCGGACTACGCGGTCACGGCCCTGGTCACCGTGACCCTCCCGTCCACGGTGACCTCCGTCGACGTGTCGACGGCGACCGCCGCGGGGTGGACCCTGGTCAGCGAGACCCCGGCCGATCTCGGGCCGGACGGTCTTCCCGGCACCTCGGACGACGGCAAGGGCATCGTGCTGGTGTTCAGCAGGGACGCCGTGGTCGGCGCGACGACCCGGGCCGACCTGCCGAGCTTCCAGCTGCCGGTGATGACCGCGCTGCACGCACCGGCCTCCCAGCGGATGACCGCGACCGCCGCGACGCGGTTCGAGATCACCTCGCCCACCCCGACAGCGCTGTCCTCCTCCGCCTCGGCCGCCACCACCGTGCTGCAGGGCGAGACGCTCACGATGGAGGGCGCCACCTCCACCCCGCGGATCGCGGCCACGGACGACACCGTGTCCTGGTCGACCCGCTGGTACAACTACTCGACCGTCGGCCACGAGGCGGAGACCCACATCCTGGACGTGCTCCCGTACGACGGGGACGCGCGCGGCACCAGCACCAGCGGCACGTTGACGCTCACCGGCATCGCACTGCTCGGCGGAGCGGCGGCCTCCGGCGCGGTCGTCGAGGTGACCACCGCCGACCCGGGCACGATCGGCGCGGCGCCCGGTGACGGTGCCACCTGGACCACCCTGACCGACGACACCGATCTCAGCTCCGTCACCGCTGTCCGGGTGGCGCTGTCCGGGCTCGCCACCGGCGCCGACGGCGGGTTCGGCCTCACGATGGCCGTCACCGGGCATGCGGTGGACGACGTGTTCGTGAACTCCGCGACCTCGGCCTCGGTCGGGAGCACCCTGACCATGGACACCGGTGACGTCCCGGTCGAGGTGGTCGGATCGACGATCTCCGGCCGGGTCCTGATCGACACCGACCGGGACGGGCTCGCCGGCTCCGACGGCGAGCCCGCGGTCGGTGCCGCCGTGCAGCTGATCGACATCGCCACCGACACCGTGCTGATGACCGCGGTGACCGGCACCGACGGTGCCTACGTCCTCGGCGGCGTCGGCGCCGGGACCTACCGGGTACAGGTGGTGCGGACCAGCATCGCCGGCACCTCGGTCACCCCGACGGTCGACCCGGACGAGGTGCTGGACGGCGCGACCGAGGTCACCGTCGGACTCCAGGACAGCGTGACCGATCTCGACTTCGCCTTCGCGGTCCGCAACCCGGCGCTCACCCTGGGCACCGTGGGCGAGGCCCCGTCCGGCTCGCTGGCCGCCGGGGACACCGTCACGTTCACGTCGACCGTGACCAACTCCGGTGACGTCGAGCTGTCCGGTCTGCGGGTGCAGGACTCACTGCCGACCGGCGGCACCTGGACCTGGCCCGGCGCGACCGGTGAGCTCGCGGTCGGCGAGTCCGCGACCTACACCGTCGAGCACGTGCTGACCCAGGCGGAGGTGGACGCCGGCCAGGTCTCCTCGACCGTGCAGGTCGCCGCGACCGACGACACCGGCGAGGAGGTCACCGCCACCGCTGCCGCGCAGGTCCTCGTGCCCTCGGGCGGCGCGCTGGCCGTGACCGGCGACGGTGCGCTGCCGGAGCGGATCGCCGCCGGCGAGCGGATCGCCTGGACCATGACGATCCGGAACACCGGCGCGGTCACCCTCGACCGGATCGACGTCACCGACGCGCTGGCCGGCATGTCGGACTACCAGCTCACCTGGCCCGGGCGGACCGGGACGCTGGCCCCGGGCGAGGAGGTGGTCGCGACCGCGACCTCCGCCCTCACCCAGGCCCAGGTGGACGCCGGGACGGTCACCGCCCGGGTCCGCGCGGTCGGCACCGCTCCGGACGGCGCGCAGGCCGCGACCTCCGCCGACGTCCCCGTCCGGTTCCAGGTGCCCGGCCAGGTCCGGATCGACGTGGAGCTCAACGGCAGCCATCCCGACCGGTCGCCCGGCGCGCAGCTGACCGTCGGGGACGCGATCGCCTGGACCTACCGGGTGACCAACACCGGGGCCGCGACACTGCGCGCGGTCACCGTCTCGGACGACCTGGGCACCGCGATCGGCGCGCCGGACGGGTTCTCCGGGGAGCTGGCCCCCGGCGAGTCGGCGGTGTTCACCGCGCGGACGTCCGCGGCCGAGGGCACCTGGTCCCCGGTGATCCGGGTGACCGCGACCGAGGGCGACACCGACCGGGCCGTCGTCGCGGCCGACACGCTCTGGTACACCGCGACCGCCGGCAGGGACGACCCGGGCACGGACACCCCGACCGACCCGGCCACGGACACCCCGTCCGACCCGGGCACGGACACCCCGTCCGACTCCGGGACGACGGGCACCGCGACCGTGCCGGAGTCCGCCGCGACCGCCGGCGTGCCCTCCAGCCAGGTGCTCGCCATCACGGGCGCCAGCGCGGCCGGCGTCCTGCTTCTGGCGCTGCTGGCGCTGGCGGTGGGCGCAGGTCTGACCCGGACCCGGACGCTGCGCGGCGGCGACGACCGGGGCTGACCCCCGTGCACGGCAGGGTCGTCCGGAGGGGGCGGCCCTGCCGTGTGCTATCGACCGGACCAGGCCGGGACCGGGGACGGTCCTGGACGGCCGGACCACTCCTCGGCGAGCACGGCGTACAGGTAGGCGTCGTGCCAGACCGGCCGGCCGTCCGGCCCGGTGCGGAACGACGCGCACCGCACCTCGTGACCCTCGCGCCGCATCCCGACCCGTTCCAGCAGCCGCCAGGACCGGTCGTTCCGGGGATCGCATCTCGCCGTGACCCGATGGGCGCCCTGCGACCGGAAGCAGTCGTCGATCACCGCCCGGGTCGCCTCGGTCGCGAAGCCCTGCCGACCGGACGCCGGATGGAAGACGTAGCCGACGGTCCAGGTCCGTGCGGACTCCGGTCCGACCGGGGCCCGGAAGACGTGGCCGATCAGCATCCGGTCGGGACCGCCGTCGACGGCGACGAACCGCGGGTCGGTCGCTCGGCGACGGGCCTCGGCGGCGGACTGCTCGACGGTGTGCGGACCGTAGGGCTCGAACCGCACCACTTCGGGATCGCCGAGGTAGGCGTGCAACGGTCCGGCGTCGTCGGCGCGGAACGACCGGAGCGTCAGGTGCGGGGTGCTGGGGGGCATGGCACGGACGCTAGGGCGACGCACGGGCCGGGTCCACGGGATTCGGGCGCGGCGCTCAGCCCCGTCGCCACCGCGAGTCGTCGTTCACCCACGCGTAGTAGAAACCGATCAGCAGTCCGCCGCCGAGGAAGTTCCCGACCAGCGCGATCCCGACGTTCCCCCACGCAGCCGCCAGGTCCAGACCGTCCCGCAGCCCCACGATCCCGAACAGCACGCTGTTGGCCACCGAGTGCTCCAGGCCGAGGAACGCGAAGATGAACACCGCGGTGATCATCACCAGGCACTTGACCAGGTCGGAGTCGATCAGGCCGTTGTAGACCAGCAGCATCGCCAGGTTGATGCAGAAGTTGCAGAGGATCGCGCGGATCAGCAGGTCGACCCAGCCACCGGGGCCGTCGGCCAGGTAGGCGAGCTTGTGCTCGACCGCGGCGGTCATCTCGGCCATCGCGCCGCCCTCGACGATGCTGGAGTACCGGAGCAGCAGCGCGACCAGCAGCCCGCCGATCAGGTTCCCGGCCAGGCAGAGGCCGAGCAGGCGCAGCGCCCGGGACCAACTGGTGCGGCGATGGTAGGCGCCGACGCACACGATCATCATGTTGCTGGTCAGCAGCTCAGAGCGGGAGTAGTAGATGAAGATCAGCGCCCAGCCGAAGATGATCGCGCCGATCAGCCGCCCGAGCTGGCGCAGGGTGCCGTCGCCGGCCGGCACGGTGTCGAAGGCCGCGATGATCGCGTAGTTGGTGGCGTAGAGCAGCCCGATGATGATCCCGGCCATCGCGGCGCGTTGCAGGTAGCGCCGGGTGAGGGCACCCGACATGGTGGTCTTGGCCTCCAGCACCTCCAGGGTGGTGCTGATGAACTGCTTGCCGGGGAACAGCGGATCAGCGGCGGCGGTGGTCACCGGCACACGGTGACATAGGTCCGGCCGATGCGCCTGGGTGGTCCACCCGCGTGCCCCGTCGGTCGCCCTCTGCCACGCTGACCTGGGGCGGGGCGCCGCGGCACCGCCCGGAGAACGAGGGGGCGCGGATGAGCACCGAGGAACCGACACCGGGCGTCGACGCGCGGGCGCTCGGCCTGCGGACCCGCGAGGGGTGGGTGTACCGGCACGTCGACGTCACGGCCGCCCCCGGCGAGGCGCTGGAGCTGTGCGGCTCCGGTGGCACCGGACGGTCGATGCTCCTGCTGACTCTGGCCGGCCGGGCGCGGCCCAGCACCGGCACGCTCCGGGTGCTCGGCCACGAGCGGGCCGCCGACATCCGTGCGCGGGCGGCGTTGGCCCGGGTGCACGACGTGATCGGGCTCGAACCTGAGCAGACGGTGCGCCAGGCGCTCGCGGACCGCGCGCGCTGGGACCGGGTGCGGCCCGGCGGTTCGGACGGTCTGGGCTACCGGCTGGACGAGGTCCGCGAGCTCACCGGTCTGACCGTCCCGGACCGGGAGCGGGTCGAGACGCTGTCCCGGGTGGAGCAGACCCTGCTCGCGCTGGCGGCGGCACTGCTGTCCCGGCCGGGAGTCGTCCTGCTCGACGACCTGGACGTCGGGCTGTCGGCCGTCGAACAGCTCCGGGTCTGGTCGGCTCTGCGCACCGCCGCCCAGGCCGATCACGCCGTCGCGATCGCCAGCACCTCCGGTGCGGTCCCGTCCGGGGCCGACCTGGTGGTCGAGCTGCACCCGAGCCACGTGGAGGAGTCGTGATCCACCTCGCCCTGTCCGAGCTGCGCCGCTACCGCCGACCGGTGCAGCGGATCGCGCTGGTGTTCCTGATCCTGCTGCCCTCGCTGTACGGCGGCCTGTACCTGTGGTCGAACTGGGATCCGTACGGGAACCTCGGCGACATCAAGGTCGCCGTGGTGAACCAGGACCAGGCGGTGACCGTCGAGGGCCGGGACGACCCGGTGCGGGCCGGCGACCAGGTGGTCCAGGAGCTGGAGGCCGACCCGGTGGTCGACTGGACCGAGACCGACGCCCGGGACGCGGCGACCGGGCTCGCGGACGGCACCTACCTGATGAGCATCACCATCCCGGCGGACTTCACCGCCAGGCTCGCGTCGGTGCAGTCCGGCGACCCGCAGACCGCTGAGGTGGTGCTGCGCCGGGACGGCGCGAACGGGTTCATCGTCGGGGTCGCCGCCCGCGGCCTGTCGATCGAGCTGCAGGAGAAGATCAACGCCGCCGCGACCGCCGCGTACTTCACCGTGGTCTTCCAGCAGCTCGGCGAGCTCCGCTCCGGGCTGGAGTCGGCGGCGGACGGCGCGCACCGACTCGAGGACGGCCTGGTCACCGCGCACGACGGCGCGGGCACCTTGGCCGGTGGTCTGGTCACCGCCCGGGACGCGGTGACGCAGCTGATCGACGGCGCGGGTCAGGTCGCCGACGGGAACCAGCGGATCGCGGACATCGTGGACCCGGTGGCGGACCGGCTGCTCCCGGCGATCGGTCCGGTCGCCGACGCCGCCGCGGGCCTCACCCGGAGCACAGCGGACCTGACGAACGTCGTCGCCGACGCCCAGGACGGGATCGGTGCCCGGACCGGCAGCGTCCTGGCCCAGTTGGATGCGCTGGTCGCCGCGGACCCGGACAACGCCGCCCTGGTCGCCGCCCGGGACACCGCCGCCCTGGCCGCGGACCGTGCGAACCAGGTGACCGCCATGACCGGTGCGGTGAACACCGCCGCGCAGGACGTGGCGGGACGGGCCGCGGCGGTGGACGCCCAGGTCCCGGCGATCCAGCAGGACATCCGGCAGGGCCGCGCCGACATCGACCGTCTCGCGTCCGGATCCCGGCAGGTCGTGGACGGCCTGGCCGAGCTCGGCACCGGTCTGGACACCGCCGTCGACGGGGCGGACCAGCTCACCGACGGCACCGGGCAGCTGCTCACCGGGGCGACCGACCTGGCCGACGGGCTGGACTCGGCGGTCGCCCGGATCCCGGACCTGGGTCAGGACGACCCGGAGGGGACCGCGTCGCAGGTCGCGAACCCGACCACGATCCGCACCGAAGCCGTGCACGACGCGGCGTTCTACGGCGAGGGACTGGCCCCGTTCTTCTTCGGGATCGCGCTGTGCGTGTTCGGGGTGGCCGGGTTCACCGTGCTGCGGCCGATCGACCCGCGCGGACTGGCCTCCCGCGCCCGCCCGGTGACCGTGGCCCTCGCGGGCTACCTCCCGGTGGCGGCGATCGGTGTCGCGGGCGGCTGGGTGCTGACCGCCGTCGTCGGACTGGGTCTGGGCCTGGACGCGCAGTCCTGGGTGGCGACGCTCGGGCTGGTCACCCTGGGCTCGCTCGCCTTCACCGCGATCGCGCACGCGCTGCGCACCGCCTTCGGGGTGGTCGGGTCCTCGGTGGCGCTGGTGCTGCTGATGGTCCAGCTGACCAGTTGCGCGGGCATCTATCCGGTGCAGACGCTGCCCGCTCCGTTCCGGGCCGTGCACCCGCTGCTGCCGATGACCTACGTGGTGGACGGGCTGCGGATCGCGATGACCGGCGGGCCGGCGGACCGGCTGCTGCGGGACGTCCTGGTGGTCGCCGGGATCGGGCTGCTCGGGGTGGCGGCCGGGATCGCGGCGGTCGCGTGGCGGCGACGCTGGACGATGGCGCAGCTCAAGCCGGTGCTGGGAGAGTGAGTGGCATGGACCTCGGTGTGATGCTCCCGCGTGACCTGCCCGCCGACCAGGTGCTGCCGTACGCCCGGAGCGCCGAACAGCTCGGGTTCGACGAGCTGTGGGTGGTGGAGGACCTCGGCTTCCGCGGCGGGATCGCCCAGGCCGCCGCCGTGCTGGCCGCCACCGACCGGATCACCGTCGGGGTCGGCATCCTGCCGGTCGCCGCGCGGAACGTGGCCTTCGCCGCGATGGAGTCGGCGACCCTGGCGGAGCTGTTCCCCGGCCGGGTGCACCTGGGACTGGGCCACGGGATGCCCGGTTGGATGCGGCAGGTCGGCGCCTGGCCGGAGAGCATCCTGACCCTGTTCGACGAGTACCTGACCGCCCTGCGCGGACTGCTCGGCGGCGGCACGGTCAGCATCGACGGCCGGTACGTGCAGCTGGACCAGGTGCGGATCGCCGCGCCCGGGCAGGTCCCGCCGCTGCTGGCCGGGGTGCGCGGACCCCGGTCGCTGGAACTCGCGGGCCGGGTGGCGGACGGGACCGTACTCGCCGAACCGGTCACCCCGGAGTACCTGCGGGCCGCCCGGGCCCGGATCGGCGACGTCCCCGGTCACCGGGTGGTGGGGTACGACGTCGCGGCGGTCGGACCGGACGCCGACGCCGCCCGCGCGCTGGCCCGCACCGGCCTGACCTGGATCGGTGACCCGGACTGGGCGGTGCACATCGACCCGCTGCCGTTCGCCGCCGAGCTCCGTGACCTCCGCGCGTCGAGCACCGACCGCGAGGCCTTCGCCGCCGCGCTGCCGGACGCGTGGGTCGATCAGCTGGCGATCACCGGCACCCCGGGACAGGGCCGTGCGCGCCTCACGGAGCTGGCCGAGGCCGGCGCCGACGCGATGGTCCTGATCCCGGCCGGGCCCGAGCCGCTGCTCGCGCTGGACTCACTGGGCGCTCTGGTCTGAGACGCAGAACGGCGATGCCAGCGCTGCCCTTCTCAGGACGCGCCGGGCACCGGCCGGCACCGTCCCGTGGTCGACTGGTGCCATGATCCGCGCCTCTGTCGCCACCCTGGGGGTCCTCGTGCTGGCCGCCTGTTCCGGGCCGTCGTCGGCGCAGGAGCACGATCAGACGGTGCCTGCGTCGGGGGTCGTTCCGAGTGGAGTGATCGACTACCAGCTCGGTGGCGGTTACGACCCGGCCGACGGGGTGGTCGGGGTGGTGCGCGACGTCACCGACCAGCCCGCGGACGGCCTGTGGTCCGGCTGCTACGTCAACGGCTTCCAGACCCAGTCCGCCGAGCGGCAGACCTGGCTGGACGACCACGCCGACCTGGTGCTCCGCGACGACGACGGGCAGCCGGTGATCGATCCGGGCTGGCCGGACGAGCTGCTGCTGGACATCTCCACGCCCGAGAACCGGACCGGCATCGCCGCGGTGCTCGGCCCGGTGATCGCGGACTGCGCCACCCGCGGGTTCGACGCGGTCGAGCTGGACAACCTGGACACCTGGACCCGTTCCGACGGTCGGCTGACCGAGGACGACGCGGTCGCGATGGCCACCCTGCTGGTCGCCGCCGGGCACGACGCCGGTCTGGCGGTCGGGCAGAAGAACGCCCCCGACCTGGGATCCCGGGGTCGGGAGGAGGCCGGCTTCGACTTCGCGGTCTCGGAGGAGTGCCAGCGCTACGACGAGTGCACCGCCTACACCGACGTCTACGGCCCGGCCGTGATCGACATCGAGTACGCCGACGACCTGGACGGCACCTGGGCCGAGGTGTGCGCGGACCCGCAGCTGCCCGCCTCGACCGTGCTGCGTGACCGTGACCTGACCACGCCGGACAGCGCGGACTACGTCTTCGACCGCTGCTGACGTGCCGACCGCCCGGGGCCGATCTACCGTGCGGGCATGCTCCCGCTGGTGGTGGACGTCGCAGCGCGGCGCATCCATGTCCAGGACCAGGAGATCCATCTGACCCGCAGCGAGTTCGACATCCTGCACGCGCTCGGCCGCCGACCCGGGGCGCCGGTCTCCAAGGACGCGCTCGCCCGCGCGGTGGGCAGCGAGCCCAGCGGGTCCGCGCGGCGTGGCATCGAGGTCCACGTGGCGAATCTCCGGCGCAAACTCGGCGACGGCCGCGATCATCCGGCCTGGATCAGGACCGTCCGCGGACGCGGCTACCTGGTTGAACGCGGCGTCTGCGAGATCCGCGACTAAAACCCTTGGCACCCCCCGATCGGCGGCGTACGTTCGTCGCACACCGGAAGGAGGTGATCCGAGAGATGAAGTCTTTTCGGACGCGTGAGGTGACTGTCCGCTAGTCGCCCGAGTACCTCGGACGGATTGTCCCGATCCGCTGGTCCCCGCATCGGGCGGGCCACTGGCGAATCCCCGGCAGTCACCGCAGCCCGTGGGAGCCGCGACCTCGTCCTTCGCGGCAGGACCCCCTGATCAAGGGTCCGGCCCACGGGCTGTTGCCTGCCCCGGTGTGGGAGGGTGTCGGGCGTGGCAGAACTGAAGACCCCCGCCGAGATCGAGGCGATGGGAGCCGCCGGGCGCTTCGTCGCCGGTGTGCTGACCAGCCTCCGTGACGTCGCCCGGGTGGGGATGACCCTGCGCGACCTCGACGCCCACGCCCACCGGATGATCGATGAGGCCGGTGCGCACTCGGTGTACCTCGGCTACCACCCGTCCTTCGGTGCGATGCCCTACCCGGGTGTGCTGTGCAGCAGCGTGAACGACGCGGCCCTGCACGGTCTGCCCTCCGACCAGGTGCTCGCCGACGGCGACGTGCTCAGCATCGACTTCGCCGCCGAGGTCGAGGGATGGGTCGCCGACTCCGCGCTCACCTTCCAGCTGGGCACCTCCGACCCCGAGGCGCAGCGCCTGATCGCCGTCACCGAGGAGGCCCTCGCCGCCGGGATCGCCCAGGCCCGCCCCGGGAACCGGATGGGTGACATCTCCGCCGCCATCGGGGAGATCGGTCGCGCCGCCGGGTTCGGGATCAACGCGGACTTCGGCGGGCACGGGGTCGGGCGCACCATGCACGAGGAGCCGCACGTGCCGAACCTCGGGCGCCGGGGCTCGGGGATGAAGCTCCGGCCGGGTCTGGTGATCGCGATCGAGCCGTGGTTCATGGCCGGCGGCGACGGGTACACCGTGGACGCGGACGGCTGGACGATCCGGACCGCGGACGGGTCGAACGCGGCGCACGCGGAGCACACGGTGGCGATCACCGCGGACGGTCCGGTGGTGTTGACCGCCCGCGGCTGAGCCTCAACGCCGCAGCCGGGACCAGCTGTCCGGGTTCAGGTCCAGCCACTCCGCGAACGACTGCGCCGGTCGGGCGGCCAGCCGCTTGACGGTGGGTGACGGCGTGGACAGCTCACCGCTGGCGATCGCCGCGTAGGACGACACCCAGCCGTCGACCTCCCAGCGCGCCGCGCCGTAGACCTCGCGGGAGGCGTACGCCTGCTCCAGGGTCTCCGGCTCGTAGCGGATGGTCCGGCCGGTGACGCGGCTGAGCACCTGGGCGGCCTCCGCGAGCGAGTACGCGGTCGGCCCGGTGACGTCGAGCGTCGCGCCGTCGAACAGGCGGTGGTCCTCGGCCAGCAGCGCGACGGTGGCGACGTCGGCCACGTCGTCGTGCGCGACGGCGGCGACGAGTCCGTCCCCTGCCGGCCCGCGGATCACGTCGTCCTCGCCGACGAACTGCGCGATGGCCTGGTGGTACAGGCAGTCGCGCAGGAACGTGAAGTGCAGGCCGGAGGCGCGGATGTGCTCCTCGGTCGCCCAGTGGTCCCGGGCGAAGGTGAAGGTGGCGTCGGGGGCGGCGCCCATGAAGGACAGGTAGACGATCCGCTGCACCCCGGCGTCGACGGCGGCGTCCACCGCGGCCCGGTGCTCGCTGACCCGGTTGACGTCCTCGCGGCCCGAGACCAGGAAGACGGTCTGCGCGCCGGAGAATGCCGCGCGCATCGACTCCGGGTCGCCGTAGCCGGGGCTGAGCGCGATCTCGGTGTCGGTGCCGGGCAGCTGCGGGGCGCGGTCGGCGGAACGCACGATCAGGCGCTGGTGCGCGCCCTCGGCGGCCAGCCGGGTCGCGAGTCGTCGTCCCACCTGGCCGGAGGCGCCGGTCACCGCGATCAGATCGTCCATGCCGTGACGGTAGCGGCCCGGCCGGGGTGCCGCGTGTCGGGCGCTCGTCTACCTGCTCTCGCTGGGCAGGGTCTCGTCGCGGCCGATGTCGAGGATGTCGAAGCCTTCCGCGCGGAGCGCTTCCAGGAGGTCGGAGCCTGATGAGATGTAGATCGAGTCGTGGTAGATCGGGCAACCGAGCAGGAACGCTCCGTCGGCCGGCATGGTGAACACGGGCATCAGGTTGTGGTGCCACCAGGGGTGTGGGCGCATGCGGTCGCTCAGCCAGGTCAGCGGCCCGGAGTGCAGAGCCATGCCGTCAAAGGGTCCGCTCAGTGCCTCGAGCTGAGGCGGGTAGTCCGCGAGCCCGACGCCAGCGCCGGCGTACTGGTCGTGGAACCACAGCGAGAAGAAGCACGATTCGGCCGTGGTCGTGGCCGCAGTGAGGGCTCGAACAAGGCGTTCGGTCGTAGGCGGAGCGAGCCACCCATAGGGGAGTTCCAGCTGCTCGACCAGATCTGCAGGAAGGGCCTGGCTGAGTTGGGACCATCGCGTGGTAGGGCTCAGCTGAAGGCCGGCGCGTGCACACAGTTCGGACCACGAGCAGATCGACTCGTCCGCCCCGATGAGTGGGAGGAAGAGCCGGGCAGTGCGCGGGTGCGAGCTGGTGGTGAACCTGGCAACGGTGCCTGGATCGGTGCCGAGCTCGATACCAAGATCAGATCGCTCGTCTTTCATGAGGACCTCACGTTCAGGCCATAGCTGACCAGGTTGTACGGCTGCTCCAGACCGAGCTCGGGAATGTCGTAGAAGACGTCGATGGTCACGAATACCGCAGCGGAGCTGAGAGGCACAGTGATGTCGACCTGCCCCTGTTGTGGCACGAGCGTGCAGATGGTGTCGTCGAAACAGTCGACGCCCGGCAGAGAGTCCTCCGGGATGCCGTCCGCGTCCACCGATCCGAACTCTCGCACGCTGACGCCAGCGGGTCGACTCCCATCCAGCAAGGAGAACGGCAGCCGTGACCGCACTGCGACCGTGGGGAGATCGAAGGCAGTGATCTCTTCATCGCGACTCGTGACGAAATCGCGGAGATCAGCGTCGAACCACGTCGAAGAGAGAGCCGTGACCGCCACGTCAGCGAGCTGCATCGTCGGTGGCTCCGCCGGTGGGGCGTCAACGGCCACCAGATCGAGGCCATCCGACGTTGCCACAGCAGTGGGCGTAGGACCCGGTGAGTGGGCGCAGCCAGCCAGGGTCATCAGTGAGAGAGCTGCGGCCGTGCTGATGACCCTGGCCATGGATGGATTCAGCACGTGAAGCGGCTGACGCCAGGAAGCTGCCAGTCGGCGTCACGGGACCTGTATCGGCGGCACGGATTCGTCGAGCTGGTTCGGGCGGCACGGTTTGCGCGCTCACGCTGTAAGCGGCGCTTCTCACCTCATGTGGCCCCCGGCGGGCGGGCCGCCGACGCTGCGCCCCACTGCCCCGACGCACGGCTGCCCCGCCGAGTCCGGCCCAGCCCCTGAGCTGGGAGCCCTCTTCGAGCAGATCACCGAGCATCTGGAGGTGACCTGATGAAGGCCGGACCACTCGATCGCCGGGTGTTCTGAGCGAAGGCGCAATATGCCCGTTCGGGCGCTTTGCTACTTATGTGCAAATAAGGCGATAGTTGCGCGATATCGGATGATTCCTCTAGATTCTCGAACGATTCGGTGCACGCAGAGGTGCTCCGGTAAACTCCGCCTCGGAGGCTCTCTTGAAATTGAACATCGTTCGTTGCGCCGTAGCCGCAGCCTCCGCCCTTGGTCTGATCGCGGCAGGGTCTCCTGCGATCGCCTCGACGGCTGGTAGCGAGATCGAAGAGACGGCTGCGTTGATCGCCAGGGTTGCACCCGATCAAGGCGTCGTCGTCGCCGGTGACGACATCGGTGGGGCCATCGTCGCCGAGGTGGGTGACGTGGTGGTCAACGTTCCGAGCGTCGCGAGTGAACCGATCGTGATCGACTCCCAGAACGGGGAGCATGATGGCGCCCAGCTCGCTGTGACGCTCCCCTCCGACCTGCCACTCGATCACGCGGAGGTGGCCGACGACGGCACGGTGGTCTATCCCGGTAGCAGTGTCAGCGCGGCGGTGCAGGTGCTCGACAACGGTTCGACTCGGTTGCAGACGGTGATCGAGAACAGCAGTGCACCCAGCGATTTCGCCTACTCGTTCGGAGGCGGCGTGGCTCCGGTCCAGGCTGAGGACGGCGCGGTGACTCTCTCCGTCACGACCGAGGATGCCGTTCTGCAGCTGGGCCAGGTGGACGACGCCTGGGCGGTCGACGCCAACGGTGCCCCCGTGCGGACCTGGTACACAGTGGAAGGTGACATGCTCGTTCAGCACGTGGACCTCAGCTCGACCACTGCGTTCCCTGTTATCGCCGACCCGAAGCTGACCTACGGTGTGGGCGTGTACCTGAACATGACCGGAGGTGAGTGGAAGGCGGCCGCTGCGGCCCTCGTCGGTGCCACTGTCGGCGGTGTCACCGCCGCGTGCTTGGGTGCGAAGCTCCCGGCTGGCATCGGCAGGATTATCAGCCAGGCGTGCACCATCATCGGCGTTGGGACCGGAATCAACGCTTTCATCTCGTCCATTCGGGCGGTCAAGAACATCAAATTGACTGGAACCGCTTGCTACCAGATGAAGATCGTTCCGCGCGGCCCGCTGGTGAAGGTCAACAGTTCGAATTGTAGGTGACCATGACTGACCGTTCGATCCCGGCTGCACGCCCGATTCCCGTCGAGGCCGTGAGCGAGGCCGATCGCACCGACTGGTACCGGAGCCTGGTGCAGGTCGCAGCGATCTGGATCGTGCTGGCTCTCGCATGGTGGGCCACCGGAGCAGACTTCACCTTCGGAGCCATCGTGGCGGTGACAGCACTCAGCGACCTCTACCGCGCGCCGGTCACTTGGAAGCGGGCGGCACGGCACCTCTCGCTGACGGCTGGCCTTGCCCTCGCGGGTGCGATCGCGCTCGGGCGCGAAGGGCTTGGCCTGACGTTCCTCGAGAGAGTCACCCAAGGCCTCGGCGGTCTGGCGCTTGCGGCATTCGTGTGGTCGGCCGCGGCCTACTGGCAGCATCGGACCACGGTCCGTGCGAGTTCGGCTGACAACTGAACAGGTTCACGGTTCGACTTCGCCGATCTGGCGCACCACGGGCGCGTCTGGGCGCGCTCAGGGATCGGTCTCGGGGGTGGGAGCCCGGAGGCGGTGGCGCCGATCGATGCGAAGACCCTGTCGCGCAGCACGGCGGCCTGCCACGCCTTCGGGTCGCGCGCCTTGACGCCAGCCAAGAACGCCGCACGCGCGGTCCTGACACTTTCGGGTGCCACGATGACGGGGTGTCGTCCTTCGCTGCTTATCGTCCCGATCAGCCGGGGTCGGTGGACCCCGGAGTCCGGGTCCGGATGGGCGCATCGGACGACCTGGCGGGCATCGTGGCGGTGGCGGCGTCCCGGGGTCGGTTGCCGGCGGACTTCGCGGAGCGGATCGACGCACGGATGACGGACGCGGATTGGCGGGTGCTGGTCGCGGAGCGGACGAACGCCCCAGGAGTGATCGGCTGGGCGATGGTCGGGCCGTGGACCGGGCTGGTCGATGCACCGGACGGCCGGTACGTGTCGGCGCTGACGGTGACCCCGGAGGCCCGGCGTTCGGGGATCGGCGGGCGTCTGCTGGGTGACCTGGTGGTCGTGGCGGGCGGGACGGTGTTCAGTGTGGTGAACGCCCGCAACCGGGCGTCGCTGGATCTGCATCGGCGGCAGGGATTCGTCGAGCTGGGTCGGGCGGCACGGTTCGCGGGCATCGACTTCGACGGCGGCAGCGGGGTCCTGCTGCGCCGGGACCAGGGAGGACCAGCGTGACCGAGCCCTACCGGATCATGACCGTCTGCACCGGCAACATCTGCCGCTCACCGATGGCGGAGGTGGTGCTGCGCGACCGGCTGGAACGGGCCGGGCTCGGTGACCGGGTGGTGGTGGACTCCACCGGGGTCAGCGACGAGGAGCGCGGCAACCCGATCGACCGCCGGGCCCGGACAGCACTGGCTGCTCGGGGGTACCCGGTGCCGGACCGCGCCGCCCGGCAGGTGCGCGCGGACGACCTGGCGCACCGGGACCTGGTGCTGGCGATGACCTCCTCGCACGCGCGGGCGCTCCGGCGGCTGGCGGACGGCGAGGCGGCCGTCGCGATGTACCGGTCCTTCGACCCGTCCGCGCCCCGGGTCGACGACGGGGAGCCGGAGCACCTGCTGGACGTGGACGATCCCTGGTACGGCGGTCCGGAGAACTTCGAGCACTGCCTGGACGAGATCGAGGCGGCCGCCGACGGCGTCGTCGCCCACGTCCGCGCCGCACTCACGGACCGTTAGTCCGCGGTAGCCCAGTACCCGTCGAGGTCGGCAGTTCCGGCCTGCCGCGCGGCGTGTCGCGTCGGCGCGTCGGCGCACATGCCGATCTCGGGGCGGAGTGCCGACCCCGGGCCGACCCAGTGCCGACCCCGGGCCGGGCTGGTGCCGGGCGTCACCCGGTCGTGACCGGCGGGGGGTCAGGCCAGGAACTCCGCAGCGCGGTCGCCCCAGCCGCGGATGGCGGTGAGGTCGGCGGCGATCTCCAGCCGGGCGCCGGGCAGCAGTCGGGCCAGGGCCGCGGCGGTGGTGACCGGGTGACCGGGGTCGGTGGTCCAGGGCAGTAGCAGCGTGGGGTGCGCGAGCCGCGCCAGCACGCTCGGGTCCGGGAGGTCGCTCGCGCCGGCACCGCGCAGCACGCTGGGCAGCAGGTCGGCGGCGATCGCGGGCTCGGGGTCGAAGTCCAGGCCCTCGAGCACCGCGGGGCCGACGGAGTTCGCGGCGGCGCGCACCCAGGGCTCGATGCCGTGCTGCTCCACCGAACGGGCCTCGTCCTGGTAGGCGGCGGCCTGGGCGGCCCGGGTGTCCCACGCGGTCGGCGGGATGCTCAGCACCAGGCGGCGGAACCGGTCGGGGCGCAACGCGGCGGCCCACAGCACGGTCGCGGTGCCCATGGACGCCCCGATCGCGTCGACCGGGGCGTCCGGGCTGACCTCGTCGATCAGCGCGAGCAGGTCGCCCGCGAGGGAGGACCAGGTGTAGTCGGCGGGCACCGGAGCGCCGGTCGAGCGGCCGTGGGCGCGCGCGTCGTACTCCACCAGGGTTCCGTCGGCCGCGACCGCGGACCAGTCGAACAGGCCCTCGGCTGCGGCCGCCTCCCGGCTGGAGGTGAGCCCGTGCAGGCTCACCACCACCGGTCCGGGACCGGAGTTCCGCACGGAGTAGTCGACGGCGGCGCGGGGGCGGGAGAGCGTGGGCATGAGGGGGACCGTAGCCCCGACCACCGACATCGTGGCCGGTACGGTCGAGGCATGGTCCTCACCGCGGCGCAGCGCGCGCTGGTCGACCGGTGGGTGCCCGGCGCCGAGCTGGTCGCCGACCTGAGCTGGCCCGAGGCGCTGACCCGGGTGTGGCATCTGCGGTCGGGCGACGTGGACGCGGTGGTGAAGGCCGGAGGCGAGGTCACCGGGCACCACATCGGCCGGGAGATCGCCGCCGGGCGGGAGCTGACCGGGCTGGGCGACGGGCTGCCGGTGCTGATCGACGGCTCGGCGCCGGAACGCGTGCTGGCGGTGCGCTACCAACCCGGTGCGCTGGTGCAGGACACCCCGGCGGAGGCCGATCCGGCGGTGTTCCACGCGGCGGGCCGTCTGCTGGCGCGGGTGCACGGGTCGGCGGCGGCGGAGATCTCCGCGGACTACCCGACGTCCCGGCTGGACCGGCTGCGGCGGCTGCTGCCCCGGGCGTCCACCCTGCTCGACCCCGATCTGGCGGCCCGGACCGCGGGGGCGGTCGACCGGATCCGCCCGGTGCCCGAACCCGCGGTCCGCACGCACGGGGACATGCAGCCGCGGAACTGGCTGGTGGACGACGCGGGGACGGTCCGGCTGATCGACTTCGGGCGGTACGCCCTGCGCCCGGCCTACACCGACCTGGTGCGGGTGGTGCACCGGTGCCCGCCCGGCGATCCACGGGTCGGCGCGCTGCTGGCCGGTCTGGGCGGGCCGGAGCCGTGGGACCTGCCGGGCTGGTGGGCGGAGAACCTCTACCAGGCGGTGATGACCGTGGTGTGGGCGACCGACGTCGGGTCCCCGGACTTCGCCGAGGAGGGCCGGGGGATGCTCCGGCGGACGCTGGACGGCACGATGGTGCGATGAAGGTCTCCCAGCGCTCGCACGTGCCGCCGTTCGCGGTGATGGACATCCTGGCCGCCGCCAACGCCCGCCGAGCCGCGGGGGCGTCGGTGCTGAACCTCTGCGCGGGGGAGCCGTCGACGGGGGCCTCCGACGTGGTGCGGGACCGGGCCGCGCAGCTGCTGGCGGGCGGCGACCTGGGATACACCGAGTCGCTGGGATCCCCGGCGTTGCGGGCCGCGATCGCCGGTCACTACCGGCGCTGGTACGACGTGGAGGTGGACCCGGCGCGGGTGGCGGTGACCACCGGGTCCTCCGGGGGGTTCATGCTGGCGTTCCTGGCGGCCTTCGACGTGGGGGACCGGGTGGCGCTGGCCCGGCCGGGGTACCCCGCGTACGCGAACATCCTGGCGGCGCTGGGCTGCGAGGTCGTCGACCTGGACTGCGGTCCGGAGACCCGGTACCAGCCGACGGTCGAGCAGCTCGAGGCGCTGGACCCGCCGGTGACCGGGTTGATCGTCGCCGGGCCGGCCAACCCCACCGGCACCCTGATCGACCCGGCGGCGCTCGCGGAGCTGACCGCGTGGTGCACCGAGCACGGCGTGCGGCTGATCTCCGACGAGATCTACCACGGCATCACCTACCCCACCTCGCCCGAGCCGGCCCCCGGTGCACCGACCGCTGCCCACGCGCTGGACGGCGGCGCCGTGGTGGTGAACTCGTTCTCCAAGTACTGGGCGATGACCGGCTGGCGGCTCGGCTGGCTGCTGCTGCCGGAGGACCTGGCCGGTCCGGTCGACGCCCTGGCCGGGAACGTCGCGCTCTGCCCGCCCGCGCTGGCCCAGCACGCCGGGGTGGCCGCGTTCAGCCCCGAGGGATACGCGGCGGCGCAGGCCAACGTGACGCAGTACGCGGCGGGCCGGCAGCTGGTGCTGGACCGGCTGCCCGAGCTCGGCTGGTCGCGGGTGGCTCCGGCGGACGGCGCGTTCTACGTCTACGCGGAGATCTCGGCCACCGGGCTGCGATCGCCGCAGTGGTGCGCGCGGGCGCTGGACGAGGCCGGGGTCGCGCTGACCCCCGGCACGGACTTCGACCCGGCGCACGGGGCGGACTGGGTGCGACTGTCCTTCGCCTCGGCGCCGTCGGTGGTCGCCGAGGCCGTGGACCGGATCGTCGACTGGCAGCGCGGACTCTGAGCCGCTGGAACCCGGCCGGGCCGCCGGACGTTGACCGCCCACACGACGACGAGGAGTCCGACATGAGGTGTCCCACCGACGGCGCGGAGCTGGTGATGTCCGAGCGCCAGGGGGTCGAGATCGACTACTGCCCGTCCTGCCGGGGGATCTGGTTGGACCGGGGCGAGCTGGACAAGATCCTGGAGCGCGTCGCCGCCACCCCCGGGCTGCCGGGGGACCCGCCGATCCCCGCCGCCGACCCGCGGTTGGCCGACCCGCGCTACGCCCCGGACCCGGCCTACCCGACCGACCCGCGCCGCGTCGCCGATCCCGGATACGCCGCCGATCCCCGCTATGCGCCGGATCCGCGCGCGGGCTACGAGACCGGCTACCGCGAGCCGGGCTACCGCGACGACCACGCGTACCGCGGCGACCCCCGCTACGGCGACCCGCGCCAGCCGTACGGCAAGAAGCGCAAGCGCCGGGAGTCGTGGCTGGAGGACCTGTTCGACTTCGACTGAGCCGCGTCATGCGCGCGACACATCCGTGCCCTAGCCTGCTGCGTCGTGGATGTGGCGGTGCTGGGTGCGACAGGTGACGTGGGGCGGCAGGTCTGCGCCCAGTTGATCGAACGGCGGGTGCTGCCGACCACGTCGCGCCTGCAACTGGTCGGTCGGCCCGGGGGCTCCTCCGGCCGCGCGTCCTACGGGCTGCGCGCCGACCTGATCGACGCCTACGACGAGCACGCCCCGTTGATCGACGTCGCGCTCGACCCCGCCGACGTGGTCGCGGACGTGATCGTGCTGGCCGCGGGCCGGACCGCCCCCGCCCGGGCCGGAGCGGTCACCGACCGTGCGGGGCTGGCCGCGGAGAACCTGGAGGTGTTCGCCTCCTACGCCCGGGCGATCGCCGAGCACGGCTCCGGGCACGAGGTCGTGATCGTGGTGTCCAACCCGGTGGAGCTGGCGGTCGCCACGGTGGCCGCGGAGCTCGGCCGGCACCGGGTGATCGGGATGGGCGCCTGGCTCGACACGCTCCGGTTCCGGCGGGAGATCGCGGTCGCCCTGGGCCTGCGCCGGCACCGGGTGGGCGGCTTCGTGGCCGGTCAGCACGGCGACGACCTGGTCCCGCTGTGGTCGACGGTGCGGATCAGCGGGCTGGACGCCGAGGAGCGCGCCCGAGCGGTCGCCGGCCTGCGCGGCGGTCGGTCGCTGGACGACTTCGGTGCGGAGATCGTCGCCGCCCAGGCGGAGGTCGCCGGGCTGATGGCCGACCAGCCGGAGCGGGCGTTCGCGCTGGTCGAGAGCTGGCCCGCGGACCTGCGTGCGGCGGCCCGGCCGTGGCTGACCCACCAGAGCGGGGCGAAGACGGCCTCCGGCACGGCGGCGGCCACCGTCGACCTGGTGGACACCGTGCTGGACGGCCGGGAGATCGTGGTCGCCGGACAGGTCGCGCTGGACGGTGAGGTCGAGGTGGCCGGGCAGCCGCTGCGCGGGGTGCTCGGCGTCCCGGTGGTGCTCGGGCCCGAGGGCTGGACCCGGGTCATCCTGGACGAGCCCGCCCCCGACGAGGCGCGACGGCTGCTGGCGACCGCGGACCGGATCGACGGCCTGCTGACCCCCTGGGGCCTGGGCCGGGACGGCGGCGTGCCCGGTGGCGGCGCGGTGGACCGGTGGGACGCGGGCAGTCCGCGCGCCACGACCGGCCTGCCGGCGACCGGCCCGGAACGCCGCTGGATCATGGAGCTGACCGGCGACGACCGGACCGGCACCCTGATGGCCCTGGCCAGTGTGTTCGCCAGTCGCGGGGTCTCCTTCGACTCGCTGAACACCGCCGAGGCCCGGGACGGCGCGGGCGAGGTCACGGTCACGTTCTCCGCGACCGAACGGCGGCAGCGACTGCTGATCCGGTCGGTGGCCCGGCTCCAGGCGGTGCGCACGGTGCGGGTGCGGGCGGTGTCCCGGTGATCGGCGACCTGACGATCGAGGTCGACGACCTGACCCGGCCCGCGGTGCACGCGTTGCTCGCCGAGCACCTGACGGACATGCGGGCCGGGAGTCCGCCGGAGTCGGTGCACGCCCTGGACCTGGATCAGCTGCGGCACCCCTCGGTCACAATGGTGACCGCCTGGGTCGGCACGCTGCTGCTCGGCTGCGGGGCGCTCAAGGACCTCGGCGACGGGCACGGCGAGCTCAAGTCGATGCGGACCACGGTGGCCGCGCGGAACCAGGGGATCGGGGCTGCGCTGCTGGACGCGCTGATCGGGATCGCCGCGGAGCGCGGGATGGGACGGCTGAGCCTGGAGACCGGCGCGGAGGACCAGTTCGCGGCGGCGCGCCGGCTGTACCAGCGGCACGGTTTCACCGAGTGCGCGCCGTTCGGGGACTACCAGCCGGATCCGTTGAGCGTGTTCATGACCCGGGCGGTCTGAGTCCGGGGTCCGATGCCGGATGCCGCCGGGTCACGGGCGCAGCTGACGGGCTCGGCGGCGCAGCACCAGGAGGGCCGTGCCGGTGGTGGACGCGGCGAGCGCGAGGCCGGCGAGGGCGAGGCCCGAGCCGGTGACGGCCAGGACCCCGGAGCGGTAGGGCGCGGCGCTGGTCGGGTCCGTGGCGGTGGTGACGGCCGGGGTCCGGTCCGGTCCGGGCGCGGTCACCGCGGGCTCGGGCTCGGGCTGGGGATCGGTCGCCGTGGGCGTGGGCGTGGGGTCGACGACGACCGTGCCGACCGTGCCGGACACCCGGGTCTCCGTGCGCGCGGGGTCCGCCGAGGGCAGCCCGGCCGCGACCGTGTCGTCGATGCCGGTGAGCTCGATCCAGGTCGAGGACAGGTCGGTGCGGGCCTGCCAGGTGACCGTGCCGGTGAGCGTCCCGCCCGGTGCCAGCTCGGCGTCGGGCAGCGTGACCTGGAGGTCGTCGACGACGGTGGCCGTGACCCGGAGCGGCACCCCGCCGGTGTTGGTGATCACCAGCGGCCGGGTCGCGGTCGAGCCCCGGTCGACGGTGCCGAAGTCGATCGGCTCCGCGGTCAGCTCCGCATGTCGATCCACGCCTGTGCCGGTCAGGGTGGGTGCGTTCACCCGGCTGGAGACGGTGCTGCCGACCGCGTGCGCCGTGATCGGGCGGGCCCACGTGCTGGTGGTGCCGGAGGCGCGCGGGGAGAACGCGACCCCGACCCGCACCGTCTCCCCGGGGGCCATGGTCAGGGTCCCCGGCTGGTCGTCGGCGAGGGAGAACCCTCCGGTGGGGATGCCGGTGAGATCGACGTCGATCGGGTGCGGGCTGATGTTGGTCAGCGCGAACCCGTCCTCGGCCGTGTCGCCGAACGGGACCGCGCCGAAGTCGATCGGGTCGCCGACCACCAGATGCTGGGTCGACAGCGACTGGCCGTAGTACGCCGTGGCCGAGGTGCCGTCGGCGGCGGTGGCGCTCAGGTTCAGGCCGGTGATGTACGAGTGCCAGGTGCCGAGCGCGCCCTCGGCATAGGTGAGCCAGTACGAGCACTGCTCACCGGCCCGCATCGCGACCGAGGGGGAGAACACCGATCGAGGACAGGTGCCGGACAGGTGGCTGACCACGTTCGGGCCGCTGTACCACCCCTGCATGGTCAGGGTGAGGTCCTGAACGGCCGTGACGGTCACGGCGGCGAGGGTGGCCTCGCTGCCGCCGAGCCCGGCGACGCCCGACCAGGACGACGCCGACATGCTGAACAGGTCGTTGCTGACCGGGGCGCCCCAGGTCTCGCCGACGAACCCGGTGCTGGTCGTGGGCGGGGAGTCGGCGGCGCTCGCGGCGAGCGGGGTGGTGAGGGTGACGACCGCCGCGAGGGCGACGGCGGTGAGGGTGCGGGGACGCGGCATGGTGGACTCCCGGTGGGCGGCTGAGCTCCCCCGACGAGCCGGTGGCCGGGGGCACGTCCAGCCTGGGAGCCGCGTGCGGGTGTCCGCGGACCGGACTGGGTGGTCCTCGGCGAAGGTGAGTGGCGCGATGTGCCGGGTCTAGGTGGCGGACGGGTACAGACGCCGCCGCGGTCGGCCGGTTAGGCTGTGCGCGGTCTCACAACTTCACACGCTGCTCGAACCGTGGCGGGAGAGTCCACCCGCCGGTGGCGCCGAAGGAGCAAACCCTCCCCGGGAATCTCTCAGGCACCCGTACCGTCACGGCCAGGCAACTCTGGAAAGCGACCGGCACGCACTCCGTGCCGGTCCACCGACGGTGCAAGTCGGCGCGCCCCGGGCTCGGATCGAGCCACGGCGGACCGGCAAAACTCTCAGGTCGTGTCCCCGGGCACGGATGACAGAGCGGGGAGGACGCCTCCCACCCGTCCGTCCCTGGAGCAGCCGCGTGACCCTCCCCCTGGATGACTTCGCCGACCGGCACATCGGTCCGCGTCGCACCGACACTTCCGCCCTGCTGGCGCCGGTCGGCGACTACGCCGACCTGGACGCGCTGACCGACGCCGCGGTGCCCGCCGCGATCCGCACCGACCGGCCGCTCGACCTGCCTGCCGCGCGGAGCGAGTCGGAGGTGCTGGCCGACCTGCGGGCGATCGCGGCCAAGAACACCGTGCGCACCCAGATGATCGGACTCGGCTACTCGGACACCGTGACGCCGCCGGTGATCCGCCGGAACGTGCTGGAGTCGCCCGCCTGGTACACGGCCTACACGCCGTACCAGCCGGAGATCTCCCAGGGCCGGCTGGAGGCGCTGCTGAACTTCCAGACCGTGGTCGCCGACCTGACCGCGCTGCCGGTGGCGAACGCGTCGCTGCTGGACGAGGCCACCGCCGTCGCCGAGGCCGTGGCGCTGATGCACCGGGCGGCCAAGGGGCGCACCGGTGTGGTCGTGCTGGACGCGGACTGCCTGCCGCAGACCCGGGCCGTGGCGGAGGGGCGTGCCGAGGCCGCCGGGTGGGGTCTGGTGGTCGCGGACCTGACCGACGGTCTGCCGGAGCTGGACCAGGATCTGGTGGGCGTCGTCGTGCAGGCGCCGGGCGCCTCCGGGGCGGTGCGGGACCTGCGCCCGTTGGTCGCCGCGGCCAAGGAGCGGGGCGCGCTGGTGACGGTCGCCGCCGATCTGCTGTCGCTGACCCTGCTCACCGCGCCGGGTGAGCTGGGCGCGGACATCGCGGTCGGCTCCTCGCAGCGGTTCGGCGTGCCGTTGTTCTACGGCGGTCCGCATGCGGCCTACATGGCGGTGCGCACCGGCCTGGAGCGGATGCTGCCCGGCCGGCTGGTCGGGGTGTCGATCGACGCGGACGGCGCGGTGGCGTACCGCCTGGCGCTGCAGACCCGTGAGCAGCACATCCGCCGGGAGAAGGCGACCAGCAACATCTGCACCGCGCAGGCCCTGCTGGCGATCGTGGCGTCGATGTACGCGGTCTACCACGGCCCTGACGGGCTGCGGGCGATCGCGGCCCGGGTGCACGCCCGCGCGGTGGCGGTGGCCGCCGGTCTGCGCGCCGCCGGGGTCGAGGTCGAGCACGCGGTCTTCTTCGACACGGTCCGGGCCGTGGTCCCGGGTCGTTCCGCCGAGGTGCTGGCGGCGGCACTGGAGCGCGGGATCAACCTGTACGCGCCCGACGCCGACCACGTGCAGATCGCCTGCGACGAGGTGACCACCGCCGTGCACGTCGCCGACGTGCTGGCGGCCTTCGGCGCCGGTGTGGTGGACGCGCCGGAGTCGGTGATCCCCGCGGGGATCGCGCGGACCAGCGAGTACCTGACCCACCCGGTGTTCCACCGGCACCGCAGCGAGACCGCGATGCTGCGCTACCTGCGCGCGCTCTCCGACAAGGACCTCGCGCTGGACCGGACGATGATCCCGCTGGGCTCCTGCACCATGAAGCTGAACGCCACGGTGGAGATGGAGTCGATCAGCTGGCCGGAGTTCGCGGGCCTGCACCCGTTCGCCCCTGCCGACCAGGCCGCCGGGTACGCCGAGCTGATCGACGACCTGTCCGGCTGGCTGGCCGAGATCACCGGCTACGCCGCGGTCTCGGTGCAGCCGAACTCGGGGGCGCAGGGCGAGTTCGCCGGGCTGCTGGCGATCCGGGGCTACCACCGGGCCCACCACGTCGAGGGCACCCCGGTGCGCGACCTCTGCCTGATCCCCGCCTCCGCCCACGGGACGAACGCCGCCTCCGCCGCACTGGCCGGGATGCGGGTGGTCGTGGTGGCCACCGCCGAGGACGGGTCGATCCTGCTGGACGACCTGCGGGCCAAGCTGGACCAGCACGGTCCCGAGGTCGCGGCGATCATGATCACCTACCCGTCGACCCACGGGGTCTACGAGCAGGAGGTCCGCACCGTCTGCGAGCTGGTGCACGCGGCGGGGGGCCAGGTCTACATCGACGGCGCGAACCTCAACGCCCTGGTCGGCCTCGCCCGGCCGGGGGACTTCGGCGGCGACGTGTCGCACCTGAACCTGCACAAGACGTTCTGCATCCCGCACGGCGGCGGCGGTCCGGGCGCCGGTCCGATCGGGGTGGCCGAGCACCTGATCCCGCACCTGCCCTCGCTGGACCTCGGGGTCACGGGCGCGCCGGCGGTCTCCGCCGCGCCGTTCGGGTCGGCGGGCATCCTGCCGATCAGCTGGGCGTACGTGGCGCTGATGGGCGCCGACGGTCTGCGCCGGGCCACCCAGACCGCGGTGGCGTCGGCGAACTACCTGGCCGCCCGGCTCACCGACCACTTCCCGGTGCTCTACACCGGCCCGGCCGGGCTGGTGGCGCACGAGTGCATCCTCGACCTGCGCGCGATCACCAAGGAGACCGGGGTGACCGCCGAGGACGTCGCCAAGCGGCTGATGGACTACGGCTTCCACGCGCCGACGCTGTCCTTCCCGGTGGCCGGCACCCTGATGGTCGAGCCCACCGAGAGCGAGGACCTCGCCGAGCTGGACCGGTTCGTCGACGCGCTGGTGGCGATCCGGGGGGAGATCGACGCGGTGGCCACAGGACGCTGGCCGCTGGCCGACTCCCCGCTGCGGAACGCGCCGCACACGGCCACCGCGGTGACCGCGGACGCGTGGGAGCACCCCTACGGCCGGGAGCTGGCCGCCTACCCGGTGGCCGCGTTGCGCGGTGCCAAGTACTGGCCCCCGGTGCGCCGGATCGACGGCGCTCGCGGGGACCGCAACCTGATCTGTGCCTGCCCGCCGATCGAGGCCTACGCCGAGGGAGTCGCCCTGTGACCACCACATCGCCGCTGAACGACGAGCACGTCGCGCTCGGTGCCACCCTGGTGCCGTTCGCGGGGTGGTCCATGCCGCTGCGCTACAGCTCCGACCTGGCCGAGCACCAGGCGGTGCGGACCGCGGCGGGGCTGTTCGACCTCTCGCACATGGGTGAGCTGCACCTGGACGGCCCGGACGCGGGCGCCGCACTGGACTACGCCCTGGTCGGCAACCTGACCGCGCTCGCGGTCGGCCGGGCCCGGTACACGATGATCGTGGCCGAGGACGGCGGCATCATCGACGACCTGATCGTCTACCGGCTGGCCGACGAGTCGTACCTGGTGGTCGCGAACGCCTCCAACGTGGCGGTCGTCGCCCAGGAGCTGGCGGAGCGGCTGGACGGGTTCGACGCGGCGCTGACCGACCGGTCGCTGGAGACCGCGCTGATCGCGGTGCAGGGTCCGGCCGCGGCGGCCTTGGTGGTGGGTCTGACCGATCCGGCCGCGGCCGACGCCGTGCGCGACCTGAAGTACTACGCCTCGACCCCGGCCGTGGTGGGTGGCGTCGAGGCGCTGGTCGCCCGCACCGGCTACACCGGCGAGGACGGCTTCGAGCTGTTCGTGCCCGCGGCGGCCGCGCCGGGCCTGTGGCGCACGATCCTGGCCGCCGGGCAGCCGCACGGGCTGGTGCCCGCCGGACTCGCCGCCCGGGACAGCCTGCGCCTGGAGGCCGGGATGCCGCTGTACGGCAACGAGCTGGACCGGACCACCGCCCCGCACGACGCCGGGCTGGGCCGGGTGGTCAAGCTGGACAAGCCCGGGCCGTTCGTCGGCCGGGACGCCCTGGCCTCCCGCGCGCACGCGAACCCGTCCCGGGTGCTGGTCGGCCTGGTCGGTTCCGGCCGTCGCGCCGCCCGGCACGGCTACCCGGTCGTGATGTCGACCGCCGACGACGCGGTGACCATCGGGCAGGTGACGTCCGGCGCCCCGTCGCCGACCCTGGGTGTGCCGGTGGCGATGGCCTACGTCAGCCCGGAGGTGAGCGCGCCCGACACCGAGCTCGCCGTGGACATCCGTGGCCGCCGCGAGCCGGTCCGTGTGGTCGCCCTGCCCTTCTACCGTCGATCCGAGTCCTGAGGAGCCCCCATGAGCGAGACCCCCACCCACCTGCAGTACACCGCCGAGCACGAGTGGATCGACACGACCGGCCCGGCCGGTGTGAGCACCGTCGGCATCACCGCCACTGCCGCCGACGCGCTGGGCGACATCGTCTACCTGGAACTGCCGGAGGTCGGCACGGCGATCACCGCGGGCGCCGTCATCGGGGAGGTCGAGTCCACCAAGTCGGTGTCCGAGCTGTTCTCACCGGTCACCGGGACCGTCGCCGAGGTGAACCAGGCGGCCGTCGACGAGCCCTCCGTGGTCAACTCCGACCCCTACGGCACGGGCTGGCTGATCAAGGTCGAGGTGGAGTCCACCGGTGCGCTGCTGAGCCCTCAGGAGTACGCCGCTTTGTCGGCCGGGTGACACCACCGGGTCCGCGGGCTGATCAGCGGGTGAGACGGTCTGCTTTCACCCGCTGCTCCGAACGGGTGTTTCTCACCCGCGGACCCGGCAAGCGTTTCCCCCGGAATGACCTGGGACTTCGGACCCAGATCTGTGGGCGATTTGGGCGGTTTGCCCGCCGGGCGGGTGAGTCGGGATCTCGGAGAACCCGTGGTGGTCGAGCACTATTGCCGATCACAACCGGTAGACGGCCGTTGGACCCCCTGCAGCCGCGCCTCGTCACCCACCGGAGGAACCGATGACCACCATGGAGATCGCCCCGAACACCAGGAGCGAGATCTTCGGCGAGCCCCTCACCACCCGTGAGCGGATCGTGCTGGCCGAACTGACCGAGGACGTCACGCTCGAGGACATCGCGCGCCGGCTCTTCGTCACCCGCAACACCGTCAAGTCCCAGGTGCGCAGCGTCTATCGCAAGATCGGCGCCTCGACCCGGGCCGAGGCCGTCGCCTGGGCACGCGCCGCCGGCATCCACTGACTCGTCGCTCCCTCACCCCCTCCGGGCACGACGACACAGCTCCGGACAGGACGGCTCCACCGGGATGGGCCGGGACACGCGGCCCGTCCCCGGTGAGGCGCTGTGCTACCGGGCGGTCGCAGCCATCACGTCCGCGGCGAGCTCCCGGACCGCGGCCGACGGCTGACGGCCCGCGGACCACACCATTCGGAGCCGGCGCCGCAGGTCGACCGTGGTCGGCGCCGCCACCAGCTCCCCGCGGGCGAGTTCGTCCACGACCGTGAGCTGCGACAGGACCGCGGCGATCCGCCCGGTGCGCACCATGGTCTTCACCGCCGAGGTGGAGCCGAGCTGGTGCACCGCCCGGCCGAGCGACGAGCCCGCCGCCGACAGGGCCTCCTCCAGCACCTCGCGCGTCCCGGATCCGGCCTCCCGGACCGCCAGGGGGCCGGCCGCCAGCGTCTCGGCGTCCAGCAGCCCTTCCCGGTCCGCCCACGGATGCCCGGGCACGACCACGACCACCAGCTCGTCGTCGCCGACCACGCGCTCCCGCAGACCGTCGACCACCCGCGGACCCTCGACGAACCCGAGGTCCGCGCGCCCGTCCAGCACCGCGGCCATCACGTCCCGGGAGTTCGCGACGGTGAGCTCCACCGCCGCCGCGTCCGCACCCCGGCCGGCGAGCCAGACCGGCACCAGGTACTCCGCGATGCTCAGGCTCGCGGCGACCCGGACCCGATCGCCCTGCCGGAGATCGGCGACCTCCCGCTCGAGCGCGTCGGAGGCGGACAGCACCGCCCGGCCGCGGCGGAGCACCGCCTCACCCGCCGGGGTCAGCCGGGTCCCTGCGGCGGAGCGGGCGAGCAGCGTCAACCCGGTGCGGCGTTCCAGGCGGCGCAGACCGGCGCTGACCGAGGGCTGCGCGATGCCCAGAGCGGCGGCGGCGGCGGTCAGCGAGCCGCGCGCGGCCACGGCGTCCAGCAGGTCGAGTGCGGCCAGCGGGATCCGCCCGCGGGTCGCGGGGGAGCCGAGAGCCTGGAACTCCTCCG
>NZ_JANZKP010000018.1 GCF_025642745.1 Cellulomonas sp. RIT-PI-Y | reverse complement strand
CGAACGCACGACCCGAAGGAGCACCTCCGTGTCCCATGTCATCGGACGTCGCCGTCGCGGCCTCGTCCTCGCCGGAGCCCTCTCCGCCGCCACCGCCCTGGCCCTGACCGCCTGCGGTGGTCCGGCCGTCGGCGGCAGCGGCTCCGACTCCAGCGCCTCGGCCGGGTCGACCGACTGGTCGCAGGTCGAGCCCGCCGACGAGATCACCTTCTGGTCCAACCACCCGGGTCAGTCCCAGGACGTGGAGCAGGAGCTCATCGACCAGTTCACCGCCGAGACCGGGATCACGGTCGACCTGGTCACCGCCGGTGCGAACTACGACGAGGTCGCCCAGCGCTTCCAGGCCGCCTCGCAGTCCGACGAGATGCCGGACGCCGTGATCGCCTCCGACGTGTGGTGGTTCCGGTACCACCTGAACGACCAGATCATGCCGGTGGACGAGGTCCTGGACTACCTGGACGCCGACGCGGACGACTTCCAGCCCGCGCTGTACGGCGACTACGAGTACGAGGACCAGCACTGGGCCGTGCCCTACGCCCGGTCGACGCCGCTGTTCTACTACAACAAGGACATGTGGGCCGCCGCGGGTCTGCCGGACCGTGGCCCGGAGACCTGGGAGGAGCTCCAGGAGTGGAGCACCCAGCTCACCGCCCAGGTGCCGGACGGCGGCAGCGCCTTCGGGCTGTCCACCGGTCCGTCCTGGGGCGCCTGGTGGTTCGAGAACATGATCTGGGGCCAGGGCGGGGCGTACTCCGACGGCTTCGACGTCACCCTGGACACCGACGAGGCGATCGCGGGCGGGCAGTTCCTCTCCGACCTGTTCCACGGCACCGACGGGGTGAACGGCGGTGAGCCGGTGGCCACCGTGTCGGCCACCGACTCGATGGCGGACTTCTCCAGCGGCCTGATCGCCTCGACCATCGGGTCGACCGGTTCGCTGACCGGCGCGCTGGGATCGGCCTCCTTCGAGGTGGGCACCGCGTTCCTGCCCGACGGCCCCGACGGCGGCGGATCGCCCACCGGCGGCACCGGCGTGGCGATCTCGTCCTCCTCCACCCCGGAGAAGCAGCTCGCCGCCGCGATGTTCCTGCAGTTCCTCACCGACACCGAGAACACCGCGACCTTCTCCCAGGCCACCGGGTACATGCCGGTGCGCACCTCGGCCGTGGAGTCCGACACCATGAAGGCGGTCTACGAGCAGGCCCCGCAGTTCCGCACCGCGGTCGACCAGCTCGGCGAGAAGGCACGCTCCCAGGACTACATCCGGGTGTTCGTCCCGGGCGCCGACGCCTTGCTCAACACGGCGATCGAGCAGATCGTTCTGGAGGGGACCGACCCGGCCGCGGCGTTCGAGTCGATCACCCCGCAGCTCGAGACCGCCTACCGCGAGAATGTGGAGCCCTACCTGTGACGACGTCCCCGACCGCTGAGCCGGTCATCCCCCTCGTGATCGCCCACCGCGGCAACTCCTCGGTGGCACCGCAGAACACTTTGGCGGCCTTCGAGGCGGCCTGGCGGTCCGGGGCGCACAGCATCGAGCTCGACGTCCAGCTCACCGCCGACGGGGAGGTCGTGATCATCCACGACGACACCGCCGACGCCACCACCGACGGCACGGGCGCGATCAGCGCCCAGGACCTGGCCGCGGTGCGCGCGCTGGACGCAGGGTCCTGGTTCTCCCCGGCCTACGCCGGGCAGCGGATCCCGACCCTGGCGGAGGTGGTCGACTTCCTGATCCGCCGCCCGGGCATCGATCTGCTGCTGGAGATCAAGGGCTCCTGGACCGTCGACCAGGTCCGCCTGGTCACCGGTCCGCTCGCGGCCGCCGGCCTGTTCGACCGGATCATCGGCCAGAGCTTCTGGCCGGAGACGGTGGCGGCGCTGGCCGAGGCCGCCCCGTCCCTGCGCCGGGGCCTGCTGGTCTTCGGTGTCGACTCAGTGGACGCGCTGCTCACGCAGTGCGCCGAGCTGGACGTGATGACCTGCAACCCGGCCGGTCCGCTGCTGGTCGAGCACCCGGACCTGGTCGAGCGGCTGCACGGGGCCGGCCTCCGGACGATGGTCTGGACCCTGGACGAGCCCGGGCACTGGGCCGCCGCCGTGTCGGTGGGCGTGGACGCGATCATCACCGACCGGCCGGACCGGCTGGCCGGGTACCTCGCGGCCACGGCCCGCCCGCTCGTCGACCGCTGACCGCTCGATCCCGCGCGTCCGGTACCTCCGCGCCGAGTCCGGTACCCGTGGTGCCCTGCCGGGTGCCGGGGTACCGGACTCGGCGTCGCCGTGCGGGGGCCGGGCCCGGTGGACACGAGGCACGGATCCCAGCGGGGTCGCGGTAGCGTGAGCCCCATGTCCTCCACGCCCTCCCGTCCGTTCGGTGCGGTCCTGACCGCGATGGTCACCCCGATGACGGAGGACGGGACGCTCGACCTCGACGCGGCGGCCGCGCTGGCCGTGCACCTGGTCGACCACGGGCACGACGGCCTGGTGCTGAACGGCACGACCGGCGAGAGCCCGACCACGCACGCCCCGGAGAAGGCCGACCTGATCCGCGCGGTGGTGGAGGCGGTCGGCGACCGCGCGCACATCGTGGCCGGCGCCGGGTCCAACGACACCCTGCACGCGGTGCGGATGGCCGAGCAGGCCGCCGAGGCCGGTGCGCACGGACTGCTGGTGGTCTCGCCGTACTACTCCCGGCCCAGCCAGGAGGGCATCGTCCGGCACATCACCGCCGTGGCCGACGCCACCGCCCTGCCGGTGATGCTCTACGACGTGCCCGGTCGCACCGGGGTCCGGCTGGCCCAGCCGACCCTGGACGCCCTGGCCGCGCACGACCGGGTGGTGGCCGTGAAGGACGCCACCGGCGACGTCTACTCCGCCGCCAAGGCCGCCGCCCGGACCGGGCTGGCCTGGTACTCCGGCGACGACAGCCTGCTGCTGCCTTTCCTCGCGCACGGCGCGGCGGGCATCGTCAGCGTGGCCGGCCACGTGGTCGGTGCGCAGTTCGCCGCGATCGTCGCGGCCCACGACGCGGGCGACCACGCCCGCGCACTCCAGATCTTCCTGTCGATCGCACCGGCGATCGACGCGTTGAACGGCCGGGGGTTCCAGGCGGTCGCCGCGAAGGCGGCCGTCCAGGCGCTCGGTCTGATCCCGTCCCGCCACCTGCGGCTGCCGTTGGTCTCCGCGTCCGACGACGAGGTCGAGGAGGTGCGCGGGGGACTGCGCGCCGCCGGCATCGACCTGCCGACCGACGCCCCGGCGCCCAGCCCGCAGCACTGACCAGGAGAAGCATGTCCCACCCGCACCCCGAACTGACCCTCCCGCCCGCACTCGCGAAGGGGGCGCTGCGGATCGTCGCCCTCGGCGGACTCGGTGAGGTCGGCCGCAACATGGCCGTGCTCGAGTACGACGGTCGCCTGCTGATCATCGACTGCGGCGTCCTCTTCCCGGAGGACCACCAGCCCGGCGTCGACCTGATCCTGCCGGACTTCGAGTACATCAAGGACCGGATGCACCTGGTCGACGGGATCGTGCTCACCCACGGTCACGAGGACCACATCGGCGCGGTGCCCTACCTGCTGCGGCTCCGCTCGGACATCCCGCTGATCGGCTCCCAGCTGACCCTGGCCTTCGTCGAGGCCAAGCTCAAGGAGCACCGGATCACCCCGCTGACCCTCGCGGTCAAGGAGGGGCAGACCGAGCAGATCGGCGCGTTCTCCTGCGAATTCGTCGCGGTGAACCACTCGATCCCGGACGCGCTGGCCGTGGCGGTCACCACCGGGGCGGGCACCGTGCTGCACACCGGTGACTTCAAGATGGACCAGCTGCCGCTGGACGGCCGGATCACCGACCTGCGCGCGTTCGCCCGCCTGGGCGAGAAGGGCGTCGACCTGTTCATGGTCGACTCCACCAACGCCGAGGTCCCCGGCTTCGTCACGCCGGAGCGGGAGATCGGGCCGGTGCTGGACGCGGTCTTCGCCGAGTCCTCCCGCCGGATCGTGGTCGCGTCGTTCTCCTCGCACGTGCACCGTGTGCAGCAGGTGCTGGACGCCGCGCACGCGCACGGCCGCAAGGTGGCGCTGGTCGGCCGCTCGATGGTGCGCAACATGACCATCGCCGCCGACCTGGGCTACCTCAAGGTGCCGCCGGGCATCCTGGTCGACGCCAAGCGGATCGACGACGTGCGGGACGACGAGCTGGTCCTGATGTGCACCGGCTCCCAGGGCGAGCCGATGGCCGCGCTGAGCCGGATCGCCAACAACGACCACAAGATCTCGGTCGGGCCGCGGGACACCGTGATCCTGGCCAGCTCGCTGATCCCGGGCAACGAGAACGCGGTGTTCCGCGTGATCAACGGCCTGACCCGGCTCGGCGCCCGCGTGGTGCACTCCGGCAACGCCAAGGTGCACGTCTCCGGGCACGCCTCGGCCGGTGAGCTGCTCTACTGCTACAACATCCTGCGGCCCAAGAACGTCATGCCGGTGCACGGCGAGGTCCGGCACCTGGTGGCCAACGGAGCGCTCGCGGTGAAGTCCGGGGTCCCGGCCGATCGCGTGGTGCTGGCCGAGGACGGCGTGGTGGTCGACCTGGTCGACGGCAAGGCCTCCGTGGTCGGCGCCGTGCCCTGCGGCTACGTCTACGTGGACGGCTCCAGCGTCGGCTCGATCACCGAGGCCGAGCTGAAGGACCGCCGGATCCTGGGCGACGAGGGCTTCATCTCGATCTTCGCCGTGATCTCCTCCGCGGACGGCACCGTGCTCGCCCCGCCGCAGATCCAGGCCCGCGGCTTCGCGGAGGACGACGCGGTGTTCCGGACCATCCTGCCGGAGGTGACCTCGGCACTCGAGGACGCCCTGCGCGGCGGTGCGGTGGACACCCACCAGCTGCAGCAGATCATGCGCCGGGTGGTCGGTCGCTGGGTGTCGAACCGCCTCAAGCGCCGCCCGATGATCCTGCCGGTGGTCGTCGAGGCCTGAGCGCACGACGCGGAGCCCCCCGGTCGTCCCGGCCGGGGGGGGGTCCGTCGTCACTCCGCCCAGAGCAGCCCGCGGTGCGCGGCCAGCTCCTTGGCCTGGGCGCGGACCCGCGCGGTGACCGACCGGCCCCAGGGACCCCAGGGTTCGGCGAGCACCCGCAGCCTCCGACCGCTCGCCCTGGGTCGCCAGACGCCGACCGGCACCCCGTCCACCACCACGGCACCGGGACGACCGAGGACCGGCCACAGTTCCGCGCGCCGATCCGGGTCCGGCACCAGCAGCTCGCGGTCCCGCGCCTGGAGCAGCAGGTCGAAGGGGCCGAGCAGCCGGACCACGCTCTCGGGCTCGGTCGCCGACTCCAGAGCGGCCAGGTCGGCGGCCAGCACCCAGCCGGGGGAGGCCTCGGCGTCCTCGTCCACCACGACCACCTCGACCGCGTCGGACGGCCAGCGTCCGCGCACGTCCCGCACCGGCGCGTCCAGGTAGCCCGCGACGAGCTCCGGCGTGGTCGGGCCGAGCAGGTGCACGCAGGCCCGGACCAGGTCGAGCCGGGCGTGGTCGTCGGTGGGGTCCGGGACCGCGGGAGCGGACAGGTCCGGTCGGCTCCGGGGCCAGCCGTCGATCCGGCGCAGCACCGGGGGAGAGGTGTCCGGGGCCAGTTCCAGCCCGGCGTGCAGGGCGGCCAGCCGGAACGGCTGCTCGTAGGCGTGGGTGGTGGCGCACGAGCGGCACCAGCGCAGGTACGGGTCGGGGAGCTCGGCGGTCAACCGCCCGGACACCTCGCCCTTGGACCGCGGCTCGTCCACGATCTCCCGCAGCAGCGCCGCCACCCGGGTCAGCGCGTCCACCGCCGGGATGCCCGCCTGCTTGAGCGGCCGGTTCGCGTCGAAGATCCGTTTGCCGGCGTCCGCCTCGGAGAACGGGCGCACCGCCACCTCCACCGCGGGCAGGTCCGCGCGACGGTAGGCGTGCGGGGCGCCGCGCACTGTCCACGCCAGCCCGAGCTCACGGTCCCGGGCGGATGGGTCCGGCGGGGCGGGCACGCCGCGGTTCGCCAGGGACCAGGTGTACGCGGCCGGGCCGGTGGCCTGCACTCCGAGGTCGAGCACCGCCGCGTCGGTCAGCGCACGCCCGGGATCGGTCGCGCGCCCGAGCTGCTGGGTCCGAGCGCGGAACCGGAGCGCCTGCGCCCTGGTCACCGTCGTCATCGGCACACTCTGGCACGCCTCGACACGCCACCGCGATCCCCCGGTTCCCCGGTCGCGAGCGGGCTGACGGTTACCGTGGACGGTATGTCCCCGCGTGCCTCCACCCCCGCCGCCCGCTCGACCGGGCGTGCCGCGGGCACCGCGAGCAGCACGGCCAAGAACGCCGGCAACCGCGGACGGGGGGGTGGTGGTCCCGCCGCGACCCCCGCCGAGCGTCGTCCGGCCCTGCCGGTGCGGATGGTCCGCGGCACCTGGATGGGCATCGCCCACCTGGTCGGCGGCGGTGCGCGCAAGGTCGGCACCGGGGCGCGTGAGCTCGACCCGGCGCTGCGCCGGGACGGTGCCGCGCTGTTCCTGCTGGCGCTGGCCGTGATCGTGGCGGTGCGCGAGTGGTGGGGACTGGACGGGATGGCCGCGGACGCGGTGCACGTGGTCGCGGCCGGCACCTTCGGCCGGGTCGCGGTCGCGGTGCCGGTGGTGCTGGTCGGCATCGCGGTGCGCCTGATGCGGCACCCCGAGCAGAACCAGGCGAACAGCCGGATCGCGATCGGCCTGACCGCGATCACGCTGGCGTCCTGCGGGCTGGTGCACATCTCCGCCGACCTGCCCGCACCGTCCGGTGGATTCGAGGCTGTCCGGGACGCGGGCGGCATCGTCGGCTACCTGGTCGGTGCCCCGTCGGTCGCGCTGATCACCGCCTGGGCCGCGGTGCCGGTGCTGATCCTGCTGGCGTTCTTCGGGCTCCTGGTCGTCACGGCGACCCCGGTGAACCAGATCGTGCCCCGGCTGCGCGCCGCCTACGACCGGCTGACCGGCAACCACCGGCCCGAGACCGAGGACGTCGACGACGACGCCCCGCTGGTGATCAACGCCGGGCACACCGCCTTCGACGAGGAGCCGGCCAAGCCCAAGCGCTCGCTGTTCGGGCGCCGGCGCAAGGACCAGGCGGCCGAGGACGACACCCGGATCCTGGACGAGTACGACGGCGACGAGGCGTTCACCCGCGCGGCCGCGGTGGCCCCGGTGGACGACGACGCGACCGAGATCGTCGAGCCGGAGGCGCCCGGGACCCCCGAGACCGCGCCCACCCAGGCCGTCACCACGATCGCCCCGTCACCCGCGAAGGAGCTGGCCGCGCCGCCGACCAGCGGGGTGCCGCGCGGCGAGCAGCCGATGCTCGAGGGCGACGTCGTCTACATCCTGCCCACCGAGGAACTGCTGGCGAAGGGCGCCCCGCACAAGGTGCGCTCCGCCGCCAACGACCGGGTGGTCGAGGCGCTCACCGGGGTGCTGGACCAGTTCGGCATCGACGCCAAGGTCACCGGTTTCACCCGCGGCCCGACGGTCACCCGGTACGAGGTCGAGCTCGGCAAGGGCGTCAAGGTCGAGCGGGTCACCGCGCTGAGCAAGAACATCGCCTATGCGGTGGCCAGCGCCGACGTGCGCATCCTGTCCCCGATCCCGGGCAAGTCGGCGATCGGTATCGAGATCCCGAACACCGACCGGGAGACGGTCTCGCTCGGTGACGTGCTGCGGTCGTCCGTGGCCCGGCGCAGCGACCACCCGATGGTGATCGGCGTCGGCAAGGACGTCGAGGGCGGCTACGTCACCGCGAACCTGGCCAAGATGCCGCACCTGCTGGTCGCCGGTGCCACCGGTGCCGGTAAGTCCAGCTTCGTGAACTCGATGATCGTCTCCATCCTCATGCGCTCCACCCCGGACGAGGTCCGGATGGTGCTGGTCGACCCCAAGCGGGTCGAGCTGACGATCTACGAGGGCATCCCGCACCTGATCACCCCGATCATCACCAACCCCAAGAAGGCCGCCGAGGCCCTGGAGTGGGTGGTCCGGGAGATGGAGGCGCGCTACGACGACCTGGCGATGTTCGGCTACAAGCACATCGACGACTTCAACGCCGCGGTGCGCTCCGGCAAGGTGAAGCCGTTGCCGGGCTCCGAGCGCAAGATCGCCACTTACCCGTACCTGCTGGTGATCGTGGACGAGCTCGCCGACCTGATGATGGTCGCCCCGCGGGACGTCGAGGCGTCGATCCAGCGGATCACCCAGCTGGCCCGTGCCGCAGGCATTCACCTGGTGCTGGCCACCCAGCGTCCGTCGGTGGACGTGGTCACCGGTCTGATCAAGGCGAACGTGCCGTCCCGGCTGGCGTTCGCGACCTCGTCGCTCACCGACTCCCGCGTGGTGCTGGACCAGCCCGGCGCGGAGAAGCTGATCGGCCAGGGTGACGCGCTCTTCCTGCCGATGGGCGCCGCCAAGCCGATGCGGACCCAGGGCGCCTGGGTCGCCGAGTCGGAGATCCACGCGGTCGTCGAGCACGTCAAGAAGCAGCTCAAGCCGGTCTACCGCGAGGACGTGGCGGTCGTCGCCGCCAAGAAGCAGGTGGACGAGGACATCGGCGACGACCTGGACCTGCTGCTGCAGGCCGCGGAGCTCGTGGTCACCAGCCAGTTCGGGTCGACCTCCATGCTGCAGCGCAAGCTCCGGGTCGGCTTCGCGAAGGCCGGACGGCTGATGGACCTGCTGGAGTCGCGGGAGATCGTCGGCCCGTCCGAGGGGTCCAAGGCCCGTGAGGTCCTGGTGCAGCCGGACGACCTGCCCGGCACGCTCGCCATGCTGCGCGGCGAGGACGAGCCCGCGGCGGACCGGTACGCCGCCCCCGACGGCCGGATGCCGAACGAGCCGCCGGAGGCCGTGGACTACGACGACGACGCGGACGATCTGCGCTGAACGGGACCGATCCGCGAGGCACGTACCCTGGGCGGGTGGTGGATCACCGACCCCCCGTCCTCAATGTCGCGAACGTGCTGACGCTGCTGCGCATCGTCGTGGTGCCGTTCTTCGCCTGGGCGCTGCTCGTCGACGGCGGGGACTCGATCAGCTGGCGGCCGGTGGCCACCGGGCTGTTCGTGCTCGCCGCCGTGACCGACCAGGTCGACGGCCATCTGGCCCGGCGGATGAACCTCGTCACCGACCTGGGCAAGCTGCTGGACCCGATCGCGGACAAGCTGCTGGTCGGCGCCGCGCTCGTGCTGCTGGCGGCGCTGGGGGAGCTGCCGTGGTGGATCCCGGCCGTGATCCTGGCCCGGGAGCTCGGCATCACGGTGATGCGGTTCTTCCTGCTCAAGTACCTGGTGCTGCCGGCCTCCCGGGGCGGCAAGATCAAGACCGTGCTGCAGATCGCGGCGCTGACCCTGTTCCTGCTGCCGCTGGGTCACCTGCCGGCGTTCGTCGCGATGGTCGCCTGGGTGCTGATGATCGCCGCCGTCGTCGTGACCGTGGTCAGCGGCGCCGACTACGTGCGCACCGCGGTCCGGGTGCATGCGGAGCACCGGCGCGGACTGGCCGGGGGCCACGAGCTCACCCGCCATGCCGCCGCCACCGGCACCACCCCGGCGGAGCCGGCCGGGGAGTGACCGCGGAGGGCGCGAGCCGGACGGGTGACCGACCGTCACCGCAGACGCCAGGGCCGTCGAGGACCGCATCGTCCAGGGAGGACGTCATGAGCGCCGAGGAGTCGGAGGACGGTGCCCTCGCCGTCGCCCTGCTGGACACCCTGCTCGACCGGGGCCGCACCCTCGCGGTCGCCGAGTCCCTGACCGGGGGACTGGTCGCCGCCACCCTGGTCGACGTGCCGGGGGCCTCGCGGGTGCTGCGCGGCGGGATCGTCGCCTACGCCACCGACCTGAAGGCCGCCCTGCTCGGTGTCGACCCGGCGCTGCTGGCCGTCCACGGCGCCGTGCACCCGGAGGTCGCGGCCCAGATGGCCCGTGGCGTCCGGGAGCGGCTGGGCGCCGACGTCGGACTGGCCACCACCGGCGTGGCGGGGCCGGATCCCCAGGACGGCCGCGCCGCGGGCACCGTGTTCGTCGCGGTGTCGACGTCGGACGGGGAGCAGGTCCGCCAGCTCGCGATCGAGGGCGGCCGGGCCGAGGTCCGGGCGGCCAGCCGGGACGCGGTGCTCGCGCTCGGGATCGACGTGGCGCAGGGCTGACCCGGTGTGCGCAGCGGGTGAACATCCGGTGCCGGGTCGGGGTCGGTTGCAGGGCCGGGAACACGGAGAACACCCCGGGCGTTGTGCCCACCGTGATGAACACCCGGCCGACCGCCCGTCCAGCCGCTGCCTCTGTGGGCGGCGACCTGTACGGTGGGAGCCTGCCCCAGCGGGGCCACCAGGGAGCCGCACTCCGGAACCGTCCGACCCGACCGGGTCAGGCGCCGACCGTGCGGCAGGATGAACGAGGAACGAGAGGGGGACACCAGATGATCGTGTTGCGTCGTGAGATCGGTGACGTGCTGCGGGATGCCCGTCAGCGGCAGGGTCGCACCCTGCGAGAGGTGTCCTCCGCCGCTCGGGTGTCGCTGGGATATCTCAGCGAGGTCGAGCGCGGTCAGAAGGAGGCGTCGTCGGAGCTGCTGGCCAGCATCTGCGACGCGCTGGACACCCCGATGTCGCTCGTCCTGCGCGAGGTCAGCGACCGGATCGCCGTCGCCGAGGGTCTGCTGATCCCCGACACCGTCCCGGCCGACTTCACCACCTGGGACGGCCCGGAGGGCACCTGGGGGCGGCGACGCCCCGAGCTCGCCCCCATCGGCTGAGCCACCGACCGGCCATCGCGTCGGCGCGGCCCCGGAACGCCTCGGCGTCCCGGGGCCGCGCTGTGTGCGGCATCGCGGTCCCCTGGTCCCTGAGAGGGCCCGCTGGGTTCTTCGAGCCGCCGAGGGGCCGCTCAGTTCCTCTACGGTGACCGCCCACCGAGTCCCACGAACCAGTGACAGCCCGCCGAGTGCGAGGAAGTTGTCGCTGTTCGGGCGATTTGGGCGGCAACTTCTTCGCATTCAATGCTCTGGGGTACGCGGGGTGGGGCGGGCTGGATGGGTGCGCGTGTGGCTCGGCGCGGGTGTGCCCGCGGAACGTACTGGTCTCGCTCGCGTGCGGCCGGCCGGGCTCAGGACGGGGTTTCCGGCTGACAGCGCGGGCACCAGAACACCGGTCGCTCCTGCGGTGGCCGGCGGGCGGTGCCGCGCCGGATCGGGGTGCCGCAGCGTCGGCACGGTTCGCCGCGGCGCGAGTGCACCCAGCTGCCCCGGCCCCGGGTGACGTCGCCCGTGGTGGTCGGCAGCGGAGTCTGCACCGAGCGCTGCATCAGGGCGCGGGCGATCCGGATCAGCCGGGTCGGGTCCGGCACCCGGTCGGCGGGGGTCCAAGGCCACAGGTGGTCCAGGAACTGGGACTCAGCCATGTAGATGGTGCCGATCCCGGCGAGCACGGTCTGGTCCAGCAGCACCTCGCACACCGGCATGGCCCCTCGTGCGGACCAGCGACGGAGCACCTCGGGCAGTCCGGCCGTCTCGAAGTCGTCGGCCAGGATGTCCGGACCCAGATGCCCGATCAGGGTGTGTTCCTGCGTGGTGGGCAGCACGTCGAGCATGCCGAGCAGCTCGCCGACCGCAGTCCAGGTGGCGTTGGCCAGCACCGCGCGGACCACGGGGGACCCTGCCTTCGCGCCGGGGGTGCCGGTGCGGGCGATCCGCCAGGACCCGTCCATCCGCAGGTGGGTGTGCAGCGTCCGGCCGTCGTCGAACCGGGTCAGCAGGTGCTTGCCGTAGGACGCGGTGCCGAGCACGGTGCGGCCGACCAGGTCGACCGTGGCCGCGGTGGGCCAGCGCAGGTCGGCACGGGTCAGCTCGCGTCCGGCCAGGGCCTCGTCCATCCGGGTGGCGGTGCGACGGAGGATGTCGCCCTCAGGCACCGGGCCTCCCGGGGACGGTGACGATTGGTCCGGTCATCGTGTGCCCCGCAGCCGCAGGCCGCGCGGGGTCGGCACGAAGCCCGCGTGCGCGAGCACCCGGGCCAGTGCGGTCGGCTCGGCACCGGAGGCGACCAGGAGGTCCACCCCGTCCGCCCGGACCAGGGTGATCCGGCCGAGCCGCTCCTCGCGCACCGCGTCCGCGAGCCGGGCGGTGGCCAGCCGGAGCTCGTCGGGCCGGTCGGAGAAGGTCAGCACGGTACGGCCGCCCTTCTCCAGGTACAGCACGAGGGCCCCGTCGACCAGCACGACGACCGCGCCGGACTTGCGGCCGGGCCGGTGACCGGTGGCGTCGTGGGCCCAGGCGGGCGAGGCGGGCCAGGCCAGTGCCGCCCCGTACGCGTTCGCGGGATCGGTGGCCGCGAGCAGCACCACTGCACGGTCGGCGTCGGCGGGCTCGCTCGCCTCGGCGATCTGCTCGATCCGCCGGGCCTCGCCGCGCAGCTCGTCCACGGCCCCGGGCAGCGCGAACTGCGAGCCGCCCAGGTGTTCGGTGAAGTACCCGCGCCGCACCTGCCCGGACTGCTCCAGCGCGGACAGCACCCGGTACACCCCGGCGAACTGGCGGGTGATCCCCTCGGCGGGGGCGACCGCCCGGGTGAGCACGCCGTGCCGGTCCAGCAGCTGGGCGGCGAGTGCGTGCGCGCGCCGGGTGGGATCCGTCTCCGGACGGGGCAGCACCGACCACCGTCCACCACCGTCCGGGCCGGTGACCGCGGGGCGGGGCGGACGCATGCCGCCCCGGAGTCCGAGTGCGCCGCCGTAGCGTCCGCCGGACATCGATCGTGCCCGGGGCGGGGCCGCCGGGGTGCGGTGCGCGGTGCGACCGGCGCCGAGCCGGGCCCGCAGCGGGGCGAGCCCGTCGTTGGTGGCGAGGCCGGCCCACACCAGGTCCCAGACCGCGTCGGTGAGTGCCGCCTGGCTCGGTGGGGTGCCGTCCTCGCCGAGCAGGTCGCGCACCCGCTCGGCCAGAGCCCCGAGGAAGTACGCGCCGCCGCCGGACAGGGCGCCCAGCACGGCCCGGTGCACATCGGTGTCCACCGTGCCGGGCAGCTCCTCCGGTGGCAGCGGCAGCGTGAGGTCGGCGGTGGCGGCCAGGTGCAGGCTGACCAGCCCGTCCTTGCCCGGCAGCGTGGCGTGGCCCGCCCAGAGCACCTCGCCGGAGGCGGTGAGCTCGTCCAGCATTTCCGGTCGGTAGTCGCGCACCCGGGCGGGCAGCACCAGCTGCTCCAGCGCGGAGGCGGGCAGCGCCGTCCCGGCCAGCTGTTCGACCGCACGGGCCACACCGTCCACGCCACGCAGCCCGGCGCCCGAGGACCCGGCGGCCAGCCCGGTCGCGTGCTGCCACGCGGGGAGGAACCGGGCGAGGGCCTGCTGCGGCACCGGCTCGACCTCGGAGCGCAGCGCGGCCAACGACCGGCGGCGCAGGGTGCGCAGGACGTCGGCGTCGCAGTACTCGTCGCCGGTGCCGCCGAGCGCGTCCGGTCGCAGCCGACCCTGCACGATCGACCCGGTGCGCTCGAGCCCCCGCAGCCCGGCCTGCACCACGGCGGTGCCGAGACCGAACCGCGCGCCGGCCTGGGCGGCGGTGAACGGTCCGTGGGTGCGGGCGTGCCGACGCAGCAGGTCACCGAGCGGATCGGGCAGCACCTCGGTGAACGCCTCGGGCACCCCGACCGGCAGCGCCACACCGAGCGCGTCCCGCAGTCGGCCGGCGTCCTCGATCGCGGCCCACTGGTCGGGCTCCGCCACCCCGGACATCCGGACCCGGATCAGCCGGCGACGGTGTTCCAGGTCGGCCAGCCACTGCTCGGCCTGGTCCCGGACGTCCTCCCGGGTGCGGTCCAGCACGCCGGACAGCGGCAGCGGGCCGTGCCGACGGACGACGTCGGCCAGTCCCTCCAGGTCACGGGCCTGCCGGTCGGGGTGCACGCCGGAGACCTCGGCCTCGGTGCGTTCCACCGCCTCCGGGTCCAGCAGGTCGGCGATCGCCGCGTCCCCGCCGCCGCCGAGCAGTTCCTCCAGCAGCGCCGGGTCCAGGGTCAGGGCGGCAGCCCGGCGCTCGGCCAGCGGGGCGTCGCCGTCGTAGAGGAACTGCGCGGTGTAGCCGAACAGCAGCGACTGGGCGAAGGGCGACGGCCGGGTGGTGGTGACCTCGACCAGCCGGATCCGCCCGGCCTGGACGTCCCGCATGATCTCGACCAGCGCGTCCACGTCGAAGTCGTCCTGCAGGCACTCCCGCACCGCCTCCAGCAGGATCGGGAAGTCGGGGTACCGGGACGCGACCGACAGCAGCTGGGCCGACCGCTGCCGTTGCTGCCAGAGCGGCTGACGACGGTCGGGGCGGCGGCGGGGCAGCAGCAGCGCGCGGGCCGCGGCCTCCCGGAACCGGGCGCCGAACATGGCCGACCCGCCGAGCTCGCTCCGGACCGCGGTGGCGACCTCCTCCGGCTCGATCAGCAGGTCGTCGGTGGTGACCGGTGACTCGTCGCCTGCGCCCGCGGCGGGTCCGGTGCCGAGCAGCTCCTCCAGGAAGTCGCCGGAGGCGATCATGTCCGGCAGCCTCAGCACGATGCCGTCGTCGGCGTGCATCGCGGCCGCGTCCACCCCGAAGCGTTCGCGCAGACGCGCGCCGACCACCAGGGCCCACGGGGCGTGCACCCGGGCGCCGTAGGGGGAGTGCACGACCACCCGCCAGTCGCCGAGCTCGTCCCGGAACCGCTCCACCACGATGGTGGAGTCGCTGGGCAGCGCACCGGTGGCCTCCTGCTGCTCGCGCAGGTAGGCCAGCAGGTTGTCGCCGGCCCAGTCGTCGAGACCGGCGGCCGTGACCCGCTCGCGGGCCTGCTCGTCGGGCAGTGCGGCCACCTCCCGGGACCAGGCGCCCATCGCGCGGCCGAGGGTGGCGGGCCGGCCCTGGGAGTCGCCCTTCCAGAACGGCAGGCGTCCGGGCAGTCCGGGGGCGGGGGTGACCAGCACCCGGTCCGGGGTGATGTCCTCGATCCGCCAGGTGCTGGAGCCGAGCGTGAAGGTGTCGCCCACCCGCGACTCGTAGACCATCTCCTCGTCCAGCTCACCGACCCGTTTGCCGCCGCGCAGCTGACCGCCGGAGCGCTCGGCGTCCACCGGTACGTCCGCCGTCTCGGCACCGGTGGCCAGGAACACGCCGTACAGCCCGCGGTCGGGGATGGTGCCGCCGCTGGTCACCGCGAGCCGGAGCGCGCCGGGCCGGGCGGTGAGCACGTCGGCGGCCCGGTCCCAGACGATCCGGGGCCGCAGCTCGGCGAACTCCTCCGAGGGGTAGCGCCCGGCCAGCATGTCCAGCACCGCGCGCAGCGTGCCCTCGCCGAGGGTGGCGAACGGCGCGGAGCGGCGCAGCACCGTGGCGAGCTCGGCCACCGACCAGTCCTCGGTGGCCACCATGGCGACGATCTGCTGGGCCAGCACGTCCAGCGGGTTGGCGGGCACCGACACCGGTTCGATCAGGCCGGCTCGCATCCGCTCGGCGGTGACCGCAGCCGGCACCAGATCACCGCGGAACGCCGGGAAGACCACCCCGTGCGACACCGCGCCGACCTGGTGCCCCGCCCGGCCGATCCGCTGCAGACCGCTGGCCGCCGACGGGGGAGCCCCGACCTGCACCACCAGGTCGACCGCGCCCATGTCGATGCCGAGCTCCAGCGAACTGGTGGCGACCACCGCGGGCAGTCGACCGGCCTTGAGCTCGGACTCGGTGCGGGTGCGCTCGGCCCGGCTCATCGATCCGTGGTGCGCCCGGGCGATGATCGTCTCCGCGTCCCGGGTGTCCACGCCGACCGCGGCACCGGACTGCGCGATCACCTGCGCGGGCTGCACCTCGCCGTGATCGGGCAGCTCCTCGCCCTGCCGCTCGGCCCAGATCTCGTTCATCCGGGCGGTCAGTCGCTCGGCGCCGCGCCGGGAGTTGGTGAAGACCAGCGTCGAACGGTGCGCGGCGACCAGGTCGACCACCCGCTCCTCGACGTGCGGCCAGATCGACGGGCGGCTGACCGCGCCGCCCGGGCCGGCCGCCTGACCGGTCAGATCGCGCTCCCCGTCGGGCAGCGGTTCCGGTCGATCGGCCTGCGGCCGTGCGGAGCCGAGGTCCGGCGCGGACGCCAGGTCGGACAGGTCCGGCACCGGGACCACGACGTCGACGTCGATCACCTTGCTCGACGGCGGCTGCACCACCACGACCTCGCGTCCGCCGTCCGCGGGGGTCCGGGCGCCGGACAGGAACCCGGCCACCCGGTCCACCGGGGTGACCGTCGCGGACAGCCCGACCCGCTGCGCCGGTCCGGGCCCGCCAGGGCGGTCGAGCATCGCGTCGAGCCGTTCCAGCGACGCCGCCAGGTGCGCACCGCGCTTGGTCCCGGCGACGGCGTGGATCTCGTCGATGATCACCGTGCGCACCCCGGACAGCCCGGAGCGTGCGGCCGAGGTCAGCACCAGGAACAGCGACTCCGGGGTGGTGATGAGGATGTCCGGCGGTTTGCCGGCGAACGCCCGGCGCTCGGCCGGGGGCGTGTCGCCGGTGCGGACGCCGACCTGCACGTCGGGCAGCTCCAGCCCGCGCCGGGTCGCCGCCTGGCGGATGCCGACCAGCGGGGACCGGAGGTTGCGCTCGACGTCGGTGGCCAGGGCCTTGAGCGGGGAGATGTAGAGCACGTGGCAGCGCTGCAGCGGGTCGGGATCGCCCCCGCCGCTCTGCGGGTCGCCCTGGGGCCCGAGCGGCGCCCGGCCGGTGAGGATGCCGTCCAGCGCCCAGAGGAAGGCGGCCAGGGTCTTGCCGGAGCCTGTGGGGGCGACCACCAGGGCGTGCCGGCCGGTGGACACCGCGTCCCACGCACCGGCCTGGGCGCCGGTGGGCTCCGCGAACGCCCCGCGGAACCAGTCCTCGGTGGCCGGGGAGAACCGTCGCAGCACGTCATCGGGGGCGGGGCGTTCTGCGTCGGTCACCGGGTCATTGTGGCCCGGGGGTCCGACATCCGCGCCGCGGCCGATCGGCGGGGAGGGGGTGCGTCGGCACCGGCCGGTCGTGGCAGGGTGTGCGGGTGCGGTATCGCGAGTTCTGGCAGTTGGTGGACGAGGTCTTCGGCAGTGCGCACGGCCGGTCGCTGGTGCGCGAGTACGTCCTGCCCCGGCTCGGCGGCCTCACCGCGGAGCAGGCGATGGAGCAGGGCGTCGAACCTCGGGACATCTGGCATGCACTCTGCGACGAGCTGGACGTGCCGGACGCGCAGCGCTGGGGCACGGACCAGCACCGGCAGGCACCGCCGCGCCGCTGACCAGCGCGTGGCACGCTGAGGGCATGACCGGACGGCAGGCGCTGCGTCGCTGGTGGGCGATCACGCTCAGCGACCTGGGCGACGTGCTGCTCGGCCTGATGATCACCGCGCTCGGCCTCGGGGTCGGCATCGCCCTGGTCGACGGGGTGAGTGCCAGCAACCCGGGATCGGTGCTGCTGGTGACCGCCGCCGTCGGACTCGGCGACCTGGTGCTGCGGCCGTCGCTGCGGGTGCTGGCCCGGGTCGGCGGGGCGATGGGCGCCCTGGTCGCCGGGCTCGGAGCGCAGGTGCTGGTCGCGTGGCTCGCGCTCTGGGCGGTGCCCGGGGTCCAGGTGCGCAACGGTTGGGCCGCGATCGGCGTCCTGCTGGTCACCGCGGTGGCGATGGCGATCGGCCGCTGGGTGTGGGGCGCGGGAGACTCGGACTACGTGGTCGGCGACGTGCTGCGGCGCGCGCGCTCGCGGGCCCGTCGCGCTGGGGAGGGCGGTGCGGTCGACGACGACCGGCCACGGCCGCCCGGACTGCTGGTGGTGCAGCTGGACGGGGTGTCCGCTCCGGTGCTCGCCCAGGCGGTGGACGCGGGTCTGGTGCCCACCATGGCGAGCTGGGTCTCCGCGGGCAGCCACCGCCCGGACCGGTGGTGGGCGCGGATCCCGTCCACCACCCCGGCGAGCCAGGCCGGGATCCTGCACGGCGCCGCCGACCGGGTCTGCTCCTTCCGCTGGTGGGACCGGGAGGCGGGTCGACTGGTGGTGACCAACCATCCCGACGACGCCGCCCTGGTCGAGCGTCGGCTGAGCGACGGTGCCGGGCTGCTGGCGGGCGGCGGCGCGGCGGTGGCGACGATGTTCTCCGGCGACGCGGAGCGGCAGTTCCTGGTGATGAGCCAGGCCCGGCGGGGGATCGGCCCCGGTGCGCCGTACCTGCGGTTCTTCGCCAGCCCGTTCGTGCTGGCCCGCGCGGTGACCCTGACCGCCGGCGAGGTGGTCAAGGAGCTCTACCAGGGACGTCGTCAGCGGCTGCGCGACGTGCGACCCCGGGTGGCGCGTCGCGGGTGGTACGTGGTGCTGCGCGGGATCACCAACGTGCTGCTCCGCGACCTGGCGACCTCCCTGGCCGCCGAGCAGCTGGTGCGCGGGGTGCCGGTGCTCTACCTGTCGCTGGTCGACTACGACGAGATCGCGCATCACGCCGGGCCCACCCGGCCGGAGTCGCTGCGGTCGCTGGAGGGGCTGGACCGGGTGCTCGGCACCCTCGACCGGGTGCGGGAGGTGGCGCCCCGGGACTACCGCGTCGTGGTGCTCTCCGACCACGGGCAGACTCTCGGTCCGACCTTCGAGCAGGTCACCGGGAGCTCGCTGCCCGATCTGGTGCGCCGGTTGATGGCCGAGCCCGGACTGGACACGGTGCAGGCCGCCGGCGACGAGGAGTGGGGACCGTTGAACGCCTTCCTGGCCTCGGTCCGGCCGCATGGGGAGGACCGCTCGGTCGTGCTCGGTCCGCAGGGCAAGGAGCGGTCCGGCGACCGGCACGCCGACAGCAGCCGGCCGGCGGGGGTGCGCACCGGGGCCCCGCCGCCGGATGTCGCGGTGACCGGCTCCGGCAACCTCGGCATGGTCTGGTTCCCGCGCGCAGAGCGGCGGCTGTCGCTGGAGCAGATCGACGCCCGCTGGCCCGGACTGGTCGGCGGGCTCGCGGCGAGCCCCGGGATCGGTCTGGTGCTGGTCGACACGGTCGCGCACGGCCTGGCCGCCGTCGGCCCCGAGGGGATCGCCTGGCTGGAACGCGGGGACGACGTCGTGGTCGAGGGCGTCGACCCGCTCGCCCCGTTCGGACCGCACGCCGGGCCGGATCTGCGTCGTCTGGGACGGCTGGCGCACGTGGGGGACCTGGTGCTGCTGTCCGAGCTCACGCCCGAGGGCTGGGTGCACGCCTTCGAGGGGCAGGTCGGGTCGCACGGCGGGATCGGCGGCGCGCAGAACTCGGCGGTGCTGCTGCACCCGGCCGAGCTGACCCTCGACGACGACCTGGTCGACCCGGAGGCGGGCACGCTGGTCGGCGCGGACGCGGTGCACCGCCAACTGGTGCGCTGGGCCGAGCGGCTGGGCCTGCGGGACGGCGTGACGCCGGTCGCGGAGCCGGGACGCACCCGATGAGCACCCTCGGGCTGCACTGGCTCGGGCACGCGAGCGTCGTCCTGGACCTGGCGGGGGCCCGGCTGCTCACCGACCCGCTGCTGCGCCCGCACGCCGGACTCCTCCGCCGTCGGGCCGCCCCGCCCCGCCCCGCGGACTGGGCGGGTGCGGACGCGGCGCTGATCTCCCACCTGCACCACGACCACGCCGAGCTCGGCTCGCTCCGGCTGCTCGGCGACACCCCGGTGCTCTCCGCCCCGGCGAACGCGCACTGGCTGGCGGGTCACGGACTGCCGGGGGCGCGGGGGATCGGCCCCGACGAGTGGTGGCCGGTGCCGGGGACCCCGGTGCGGGTGCGGCCGGTCACCGCGGTGCACGGGCACCGGCCGATGCCGCACCGTCCGAACGCCACGAACGGCTTCCTGATCGTGGCGCCCGGGATGCGGGTGTGGTTCGCGGGGGACACCGCCCCGTATCCGGCGATGCGTGAGCTGCCCGAGCTCGCCGGGGGGCCGATCGACCTCGCCCTCGTGCCGGTGGGCGGCTGGGGGCCGCGGCTGTCCGGCGGGCATCTGGACCCGGTGCAGGCGGCCCGGGTCTGCGCACTCGTCGGGGCGCGGCACGCGGTGCCGATCCACTGGGGCACCCTGCACGCGCCCGCCTCGCGGCGACTGCCGCCGGGCTGGATGGACCGGGGCGGTCCGGCCTTCGCGGTGGCGCTGGCGCGGGAGGGGCTGACGGGCAGCGTGCTGGAGCCCGGCGAGCGGCTCGCGCTGCCGGTCCCGGGCTCGACACGCGGGGTCCCGGACGACGTTTCTGCCCCCTGACCTGCGACGGCATCGTTCCCCGACACTCCGGGGCGGTGTGGTGGGTCACTCGAACAGATGTTCGGCTAGAGTGACCGCTGATGACACCGGAGCGGCGTCGTCCAGGGTCGTCGGACCGTCCCCAACCGGGGTGGAACGATGAGCTGTGGACAGCCGCACCGGGCATGTCGGTGGTCGGGCATACCGTCGTCGCAGCAGCCAAAGACCAGCCCCCGCAGGCGCAGCGAGAGACGCTGCTCGAATCGACGAGGTGGACACATGCCCGCTCCCCAGGACCGCGAGAAGGCCCTCGAGGCCGCCCTCAGCCAGATCGACCGCCAGTTCGGCAAGGGCTCGATCATGCGCCTCGGAGACGACGGCCGGCCGCCGGTCGCGGTCATCCCGACCGGCTCCATCGCGTTGGACGTCGCGCTCGGCATCGGCGGACTGCCGAAGGGCCGCATCGTCGAGGTCTACGGCCCCGAGTCCTCCGGTAAGACCACCGTCGCCCTGCACGCCGTGGCCAACGCCCAGCGGCAGGGGGGCATCGCCGCCTTCATTGACGCCGAGCACGCGCTGGACCCCGACTACGCCAAGAAGCTCGGCGTCGACACCGACGCGCTGCTGGTCTCCCAGCCGGACACCGGTGAGCAGGCGCTCGAGATCATGGACATGCTGATCCGCTCCGGCGCGATCGACATCATCGTCATCGACTCGGTCGCGGCCCTGGTGCCGAAGGCCGAGATCGAGGGCGAGATGGGTGACAGCCACGTGGGTCTGCAGGCCCGGCTGATGTCCCAGGCGCTGCGGAAGATCACCGGTGCGCTGAACGCCTCCGGCACCACCGCCATCTTCATCAACCAGCTGCGCGAGAAGATCGGTGTGTTCTTCGGCTCCCCGGAGACCACCACCGGTGGCAAGGCGCTGAAGTTCTACGCCTCGGTCCGGATGGACATCCGCCGGATCGAGACCCTCAAGGAGGGCTCGGACGCGGTCGGCAACCGCACCCGGGTCAAGGTGGTCAAGAACAAGATGGCCCCGCCGTTCAAGCAGGCCGAGTTCGACATCCTCTACGGCGTCGGCATCTCCCGGGAGGGCAGCCTGATCGACCTGGGCGTCGAGCACGGCATCGTCCGCAAGTCCGGCTCCTGGTTCACCTACGAGAGCGACCAGCTGGGTCAGGGCAAGGAGAACGCGCGCTCCTTCCTGCGCGACAACCCCGAGCTCGCGGCCGAGATCGAGACCAAGATCAAGGACAAGCTGGGGATCGGCGTCTCCGCCGCCGTGGAGACGGCCGAGGAGGTCAAGGTCGACTTCTGATGTCGACCGAGCACGCGACCGGCAGCGGCGCCCCGGGAGACGATCCCTGGGCGCCGGTGCCGGCGTCGGACGACCCGTGGGCCGACGTCGCCGCGGGCGATGACGCCTGGTCGGGCGGGGACGTGCGGGAGGCCTGGACGGCCGACGAGTCCGGGTCGGCGTGGTCCTCCGGTGCGGTGCACGAGGACTCGCCCGACCGGTGGAGCAGCAGCGCCGGGGCGGGGAGCGATCGCGCCGACGCCTGGGGCGATGCGGGGTCGCGCGGGGGCGACCGCGGTGGCCGGTCGGCGACGGCCGGACGGGCGCGGAGCGCGCGCTTCTCGGAGACCGGGCCGGGAGAGGTCACGGCCGGTGACGCGCCGGAGCGGAGGACTACCGTCTCCCGGCGGGGGGCGGTCGGGACACCCGCCGGTCCTGGCGCCGCGGAGCGATCGGTCGGCCCGGTGTCGCGGACGGCTCGTGGCGCAGACGCTCCGGTGTCCCTCGCCGACCTCGCCGCCGTCCTGACACCGGCCTCGGCGCTCGCGCGGCCGGCCGACGACAGGTCCGCCGCCGTGGACTCGGGTGAGCGGACCGGCGAGCTCCGCGACGGTCGCACCGCCCGTCAGGAGCGGATCGCGCGGATGCTCGCGGAGCGCGCCGCCGGTAGTGAGGCGCCCGAGGATGCCGAACCCGCCCTCTCGGACCCCGCCGTCTCGGACCCGGCACTGTCGCACCCCGCACCCTCGGATCCGGCCCTCTCGTACCCCGCACCCTCGGACCCGCCACCGCGCGCCGCCGTCGATCAGCGGGCCGCCGACGAGCTCGGCAGACCCGCGCGGTCGACCGCTCCGGCGCGTCCGCGTCGGGGCGGCCGACGTGCCCCGGCGACCGAACCGCCCGATCAGGGCAGCGCCGCCGTCGACGCCGAGCCCGATCAGGAGTCGGTCGCCCGGACCATCGTGCTGCGCCAGCTCACCGCCGCGCCCCGCAGCCGCCATCAGCTCTCCGAGGCGTTGGCCAAGCGCGACGTCCCGGCGGACGTCGCCGACCGGGTGCTGGACCGCTTCACCGAGGTCGGCCTGATCGACGACGCCGCCTATGCCGAGATGCTGGTCCGCTCCCGGCACTCCGAGCGAGGGCTGTCCCGGCGTGCGCTCGCCCTGGAACTGCGCCGCAAGGGGGTGTCGCCCGAGGACTCCGAGGTCGCGCTGGACCAGGTCGACGACGAGGACGAGGAGCAGGCCGCCCGCGCGCTCGCACGGAAGAAGCTCCGGTCCACCCGCGGCCTGGAGCGTGAGGTCCGCTTGCGGCGGGCGTACGGCGCGCTCGGCCGCAAGGGGTACGGCGGGGCGCTGGTCTCCAAGGTCGTGCGCGAGGAACTCGCCGCCGAGGAGGACGGCGCGGCGGACGCGTGAGCTCACCGCGCGTCCGGCGGGTGCGCACCCATAGGGGAGAATGACACCTCCAGCACGGCAGCACAGGAGGATTCATGCGGGACACGGCCATCGTCGTCGGGATGCTGGCCGCGTGCCTGGTCGCACTGGTCCTGGTGCTGATCGCACGACGGGAGGCCGCCGCGGTCCGCCGTCAGGCGCAGGAGGACGTGCAGTCGATCAAGGACGAGGCGCGCAGCGGACTCGCCGATGCCCAACGCCGGGAGGAACGGGTCTCCGAGCGCGAGCAGGCGCTGAATGCCGCCGAGCGCACGCTGTCCGAGCGGGAGCGTGAGGCGACCCAGCGCGAGCGCGCCGCCCGGGCCGATGCCGAGCAGGCCGCCGCCGCGCACCGCTCCGCCACCGATCGGGTCGCCGCCGCGGAACGTGACCTGGCCGAGCGACTCGCCGCCGCCGAACGTGAGCTCGCGACCCGCCGCGCCGTGACCGAGGACCAGACCCGCGCCGCGATCGCCGCCGCCGAGGACGACGCCCGGCAGCGGGTGGCGGCCGCCGAGCAGGAGGCGGTCGATCGTCTGGAGGCGGCCTCCGGGCTGACCGCTTCCGAGGCCCGGTCCGAGCTGATCCGCCGGGTGACCGCCGAGGCCACCCAGTCCGCGGCCGCCTCGGTCCGCCGGGTCGAGGCCCAGGCCAAGCGCACCGCGGACGCCCGGGCCCGCCGGATCATCGCCACCGCGCTGTTCCGCACCGCCGCGGCCACCAGCGCGCAGAGCACGGTCACCGTCCTGCCGCTGCCGTCGGACGACATGAAGGGCCGGATCATCGGCAAGGAGGGGCGGAACATCCGCACCTTCGAGGCGTTGACCGGGGTGAACGTCCTGGTGGACGAGACCCCCGGCTCGGTGGTGCTGAGCTGCTTCGACGCCGAGCGTCGTGAGGTCGCCCAGGTGGCACTGGACGCGCTGATGGCCGACGGCCGGATCAACCCGCAGCGGATCGAGGCCGCGTACGCCGACGCGGTGGCGGGTGCCGAGCAGCGGGACGAGGAGGCGGGGCACGACGCCGCGGAGCGGGCCGGGGTGAGCGGGCTGGACCCGGCGCTGATCCGGCTGCTGGGCCGCCTGCGGATGCGGACCTCCTACGGCCAGAACGTGCTCGAGCACCTGGTGGAATCCGCGTTGATCGCCGCGCAGCTGGCCACCGAGGTCGGTGCGGACGTCCAGGTCACCCGGCGTGCCGCGTTCCTGCACGACATCGGCAAGGCGCTCACCGGCCAGCAGCCCGGCACGCACGCTCAGGTCGGCGCTGCCCTGGTCGAGCGGCACGGTGAGGCGTCGGTCGTGGTGAACGGGGTGGCCGCGCACCACGACGAGGTCCCGCCGGAGACGGTCGAGGCCGTCCTGGTGCAGGCCGCCGACGCGGTCTCCGCGGCACGTCCGGGCGCTCGGCGCGAGGACATCGACCAGCACATCGAGCGCCTGGACGAGCTGGAGAAGCTCGCGGTCGGCCACACCGGGGTGCGACGCGCGCTCGCGATGGCCGCGGGCCGGGAGATGCGGGTGGTGGTCGAACCCACCGAGGTGGCGGACGAGGCGATGGGCCGGCTGGCCGTCGAGATCGCCCGGCACATCGAGTCCGAGCTGTCCTACCCGGGCGAGATCAAGGTGACGGTCGTGCGTGAGGTGCGCGCGTCGGCCACCGCGGGCTGACGCGCGCACCTCACCGCGGGGCCGCGCCGGTGGTCCCCACCGTTCCCGCGGTACCGACCGCGCCACCGGGCGCCCCGGCGCGGACCGCACCGGCCGTCCGACCCCGCAGTCGTCCGGCCAGCTTCTGCGCCAGCGCGCCGAGCAGCACGTTCAGCAGGATGAAGATCACGGCCACCACGATCAGGGCCGGGATCAGGTTCTGGTAGGTGGTGCCGATCTGCCGGCCCTGGCGCAGCAGCTCCACATAGGTGATCAGGTATCCGAGCGCGGAGTCCTTCAGGATCACGACCAGCTGGCTGATCAGCGCGGGCAGCATGGCCACCAGTGCCTGGGGCAGGAGCACCGACCACAGGGTCGAGCCCTCGGTCAGCCCCACCGCCAACCCGGCCTCACGCTGACCGCGGGGGAGCCCGTACACCCCGGAGCGGATCAGCTCGGCGACCACGGAGCCGTTGTAGAGGGTCAGACCGGCGACCACCGCGACCAGCGGCAGCTGGTCGACCGGCAGGATCTGCAGCTGGCCGAGGAACAGCCAGCCGAAGACCATCATCAGCAGCACCGGCACCGCACGGAAGAACTCGACCACCACGCCGCAGAACCAGCGCACCGGCGCCACCGGGGACACCCGGCCGAGCCCGAACAGCAGGCCGAAGACCAGCGAGGTGACGATGGAGATCCCGGCCGCCACCAGGGTGCCGCGCAGACCGGGCAGCAGGTAGTACTGCCAGACGTCGGCGGTGGCGAACGGCGACCACCGGGCGGCGGTCAACTGGTCCTTGTCGGCCAGCGCCTTGACGAACACCGCCGCGATCGCCAGCAGGACCACCGCGGCGACGATGTTGGCCACCAGCATCCGGCGCCGGGCCCGCGGACCCGGCGCGTCGAACAACAGCTGCGTCATCGTTGCACCGCCAGTCGTCGGGACGCCCAGGTGATCAGGACGCCGGTGGGCAGCACGATGATCACGAAGCCGAGCGCGAACAGCAGGAACACCGCGAAGATCACGTCCGGCCGGAACTCGATCATGGTCTTCATCAGGGCGGACGCCTCCGCGACCCCGATCGCCGAGGCCACGGTGGTGTTCTTGATCAGGGCGATCAGCGCGTTGCCCAGCGGCGCCACCGCGCCCCGGAACGCCTGCGGCATGATGACGATCCGCATGGTCTGGCCGAAGCCCAGCCCGATCGCCCGGGCGGCCTCCGCCTGACCGGTGGGCACCGTGTTCACCCCGGAGCGCAGGGCCTCCGCGACGAAGGCCGCGTGGTAGACGGACAGCCCGAGCACCGCGAGCCGGACGTTGTTGTCGTCCAGGAACGTGGGCGAGGACTTGTCGGCCAGGGCGATGCCCAGCGTGTAGAACAGCCCGAGGCTGCAGAACACGATGATCAGGGTCAACGGGGTGTTCCGGATCGTGTTGACGTAGAACGCCCCGGCGGCCCGCATGCTCGGCACGGGGGACACCCGCATCACCGCGATGATCGTGCCCAGGATCAGCGAGCCCACCGCCGACAGCCCGGACAGCAGCAGCGTGATGCGGAACGCGGCGAGGACGTCGTACTGGCTGAACAGCTCGGTGAAGTCGGCCCAGTAGCTGCCCATGCGCGTCAGCCGCAGGCCTCGGGCGTCGGCGGGTTGAGGTCGGCGTTCGGGGTGTAGTTCGCGTCGCCCAGGTTGTCGTCCAGCAGCTGCTGCCAGGTGCCGTCGTCGATCATGGCGGTGATCGCGTCAGTCACGTCCTGGCACATGTCGGAGTCCTTGGGCAGGCCGACGCCGTAGTTCTCCTCGGAGAACGGGTTGCCGACCACCTTGAGCTTCCCGGCGTAGGCGTCCTGCGCCGCGAATCCGGCCAGGATGATGTCGTCGGTGGTGACCGCGTCGATGGTCCCGGCGGCCAGGGCCTCCACGCACTCGGAGTAGCCGTCGAACTCCTGCAGCTGCACGTCCCCGGCGTAGTCGTCCTTGATCCGCTGGGCGGGGGTGGAGCCGGTGACCGAGCAGAGCAGCTGCCCGTCCAGGTCCTCCGGGCCGGTGATGTCCGAGTCCTCGGCGACCAGCAGGTCCTGCCCGGCGACGAAGTACGGCCCGGCGAAGTCCACGGTCTGCTTGCGCTCGTCGGTGATCGAGTAGGTGGCCACGATCATGTCGACCTGGCCGTTGGACAGCAGGTTCTCCCGCTGTGCGGACGGCGCCTCGCGGAATTCGATCTGGTCCTCCGAGTAGCCGAGCTTCTCGGCGATATACCGGGCGACGTCCACGTCGAACCCGGTGTAGTCGCCGCCCTCCTGCAGTCCGAGGCCGGGCTGGTCGAACTTGATCCCGACGGTCAGCGTGTCGGAGCTGTTCGAGCCGCCGTCCGTGGACCCGGAGTCCGAGCCGCCGGACGAACAGGCGGTCAGGGTGAGGCCGACGGCGGCCAGGGCCGCTCCGGTGCGAGCGATGCGGTGCATGGCGTGCTTCCTTCCGGTTGACGTCAGTGCGTGAGGATCTTCGACAGGAAGTCCTTGGCGCGATCCGTGCGTGGTGCGGTGAAGAACTCCTCCGGGGTGCCCTCCTCGACGATCTGCCCGCCGTCCATGAACACCACCCGGTGCGCGGCGCGGCGGGCGAAGCCCATCTCGTGGGTGACGACGATCATCGTCATGCCGTCCTTGGCGAGGTCGGTCATCACGTCCAGGACCTCGTTGATCATCTCCGGGTCGAGGGCGGAGGTCGGCTCGTCGAACAGCATGACCTGGGGCTTCATCGCCAGGGCCCGGGCGATGGCGACCCGCTGCTGCTGTCCGCCGGACAGCTGCGCGGGCAGCTTCCCGGCCTGATCGGCGACCCCGACCCGTTCCAGCAGCTCCTGCGCGCTGCGCTTGGCCTCCGCCTTGGACTGCCGTTTGGACTTGACCGGGCCGAGGGTCACGTTCTCCAGCACGGTCTTGTGCGCGAACAGGTTGAAGGACTGGAACACCATCCCCACGTCCGCGCGCAGCCGGGCCAGCTCCTTGCCCTCGGCGGGCAGCGGGGTCCCGGCGACGCTGATCGTGCCCTCGTCGATCGTCTCCAGCCGGTTGATGGTCCGGCAGAGCGTGGACTTGCCGCTTCCCGACGGGCCGATCACCACGACGACCTCACCCGTGCGCACGGTCAGATGGATGTCGCGCAGCACGTGCAGGTCACCGAAGTGTTTCTGCACCCCGTCGAGCACCACCAGCGGCGCTGTATCGGTCTGAACCATTCCGTGACGGTATGGGCGGTCTGTGACCTGCGCCATTCGGTCCGGTCACAGGGAGGTAACACCTGGACGTACCCTGGTCCGCGATGAGCACGATGACGCCCCCCGCATCCGCCGTCGGCCAGGAGACTCGCACCTACCTGGTCAAGACCCTCGGCTGCCAGATGAACGTGCACGACTCCGAGCACATGGCCGGCCTGCTGGAGCAGGCCGGTTACGTCGCTGCGACCCCGGAGGCGGCCGCCGCCGAGGAGGCCGACGTCATCGTGATCAACACCTGCGCCGTCCGGGAGAACGCCTCCGACCGGCTGTACGGCAACCTCGGCCGACTGGCCGGGACCAAGCGGAACCGGCCCGGGATGCAGATCGCGGTCGGCGGTTGTCTCGCGCAGAAGGACCGGACCGGCATCGTCGAGCGCGCGCCGTGGGTGGACGTGGTCTTCGGCACGCACAACCTGGACGTGCTGCCGGTGCTGCTGGAGCGCGCCCGGCACAACCGGGACGCCGCGGTGGAGATCGCCGAGTCGCTGCAGGTCTTCCCCTCGACGCTGCCGACCCGGCGCGAGTCGGTCTACGCGGGCTGGGTGTCGATCAGCGTCGGCTGCAACAACACCTGCACCTTCTGCATCGTGCCGCACCTGCGCGGCAAGGAGCGCGACCGCCGGCCCGGCGACGTGCTGGCGGAGGTGCAGGCGCTCGTCGACCAGGGCGCGATCGAGGTCACGCTGCTCGGCCAGAACGTGAACTCCTACGGCGTCGAGTTCGGCGACCGGGGTGCGTTCGCCAAGCTGTTGCGCGCGGCCGGCGCGACTCCCGGACTGGAGCGGCTGCGCTTCACCTCACCGCACCCGGCGTCCTTCACCGACGACGTGATCGCCGCGATGGCCGAGACCCCCGCCGTCATGCCCTCCCTGCACATGCCGTTGCAGTCCGGCTCCGACCGGATCCTGCGGGCCATGCGCCGGTCGTACCGCTCGGCCAAGTTCCTCGGCATCCTGGAGCGGGTGCGCGCCGCGATGCCGGACGCCGCGATCACCACGGACATCATCGTGGGCTTCCCGGGGGAGACCGAGGAGGACTTCGCCGAGACGCTGCGGGTGGTCGAGGAGAGCCGGTTCTCGTCGGCCTTCACCTTCCAGTACTCGATCCGCCCGGGGACCCCGGCCGCCGACCTGCCGGGCCAACTGCCCAAGGCGGTCGTGCAGGAGCGCTACGAGCGGCTGACCGCCCTGCAGGACCGGATCGCGCTGGAGGAGATGCAGCGGCAGACCGGTCGCACGGTCGAGGTGCTGATGGCCGAGGGCGAGGGGCGCAAGGACGGCGAGACCCACCGGCTCTCCGGCCGGGCCGCGGACAACCGGCTGGTGCACTTCGCGCTGCCGACCACCCTGGCCGAGGCCGACCGTCCGCGCCCCGGCGACCTGGTCACGGTCGACATCACCCGGGCCGCGCCGCACCACCTGGTGGCGGACTCGGCGCTGACCGGTGGCAGCTTCGCGGTGCGCCGGACCCGGGCGGGCGACGCCTGGGCGCGCGGCGACGAGCACGACCACGGCGGCGACTCCTGCGGCACCGGTGCGGCCCCTGCCGGTCCGGTGCTGCTCGGCCTGCCGACCGTGGGACGCTGACCGGGCCTGGTCAGCCCTCGACGGCCGGCGGCAGCAGTCCGTCGAGCGCCTCGAACGCCTGCACTCCGGTGCCGAGCCCGCAGGAGATCAGCTGGTCCAGCTGTTCCGCGGTCACGCCGTGCTCCAGGTCGGTCGACACCTCGGAGTAGAGCGCCAGCTGGCCCTCCTCCTCGCGCAGGTAGAGCTTCGGCCAGATCCGGTCCCGGTTCCAGTCGTTGAGCGCCAGCGACGCCGACCGGCGTGCCTCCACCGGCAGCTGGCGGTGCCAGCGGCCACGGACCTGCAGCACCTCCTGGTCGTCGCCGAGCAGGAAGAACCAGAACCGGTTCTGGTTCCACACCCCGGTGAGGTCGCCGTCGTCGTCGATCCGGAAGTGGTAGTCGTGCGCCCCCAGCGCCGCCGACACCCGCTCCTGGGTGATCCGGGTGGGCCGGGCCTGCGCGGGCCGGACGGGAGCGGGCTGGCTGCCGAGCACGCGGGACAGCCAACTCGGCGAGCGCGCGGTCACGGGGCCACCGCCGCCGGGTCCGGGTACAGCTGATCGACACTGTCGAAGAAGCTGTTCGCGCTGCTCAGGCCGCAGTTCAGCAGCTGGTCCAGCTGGTCGTCGGTGGCGCCGTGCTCCAGGTCGGTGGAGGTCTCCGCGACCACGTTGACCATGCCGTTGTCCCGCACCCGGGCGTAGGTCTTGGGCCAGATCCGCTCCGCGTTCCACTCCTCGCAGAGATCCAGCACCTCCTGCAGGCGTTCCAGGGCGATGTCCCGGTGCCACTGGCCGCGGATCTGCAGGATCTCCTGCTTCTCGCCCAGCAGGAAGAAGAAGAACAGCCGTCCCTTCCACAGCCCGCCGATGTCGCCGTCGTCATCGGTGAAGTAGTGGAAGTCGTTGCCGGTCAGCCAGGCGGCGATCCGCTCGGCGGCCAGTGGCGTGGGGCGGCCGTCCGAGGCGTCGGCGGTCGTGAGCGCTCCGCCCGACGCCAGACCGGAGGTGGTCGGCCGCCGGCGGTTCCGGAAGAGACCCATGGCCTCACATTACCCGCGCCGCCCCTGCGTGACCCGAGGGCGCGAGAACCCGCCCTGACCTGGTCCGGAACGTCCGGTTCGATAGTCTCGTCCCGCGCGACTCCCTGACCGCACGACTCACGAGGATCACCATGGGCTTCTTCACCAAGCCGGACGCGACCCCGGCGGACGCGCTCGCTCCGCTGACCAAGGACCGGATGAAAGCCGTCCTGGACAGCCGCGAGATGAACTACGGCGTCGACGACGACGGCGACATCGGCGGCTACTGGGACGGCCACCTGTTCTTCTTCTTCCAGCTCGGCCAGTCCGGCGAGTACCTGCAGACCCGGGGTCGCTGGAACCGCAAGGTCGGCGCCGACCAGCTGCCGGCCGTCGCCGAGGCGGTCAACGAGTGGAACTCCACGAAGCTGTGGCCGAAGGTGTATGTCCGGGTCGAGGACGAGGGCCTCGGCGTCTACGGCGAGCACACCGTGGACTACGAGTCCGGCCTGACCGACGAGCAGCTGGATCAGCACCTGGCCTGCGGCATCATGACCACGCTGCAGTTCTTCGAGCAGCTGGACGAGGCCTACCCGGCCGAGGCCGCCGTCGCGAAGGCCGAGTACGACGCGGAGTGACGTCTGAGCCGGGGCCGTGACGCAGCCGGCGTCACGGCCCTCACGCATGCCACGGAAGGAACCGATGAGCGACACCAGGGCGTTCCAGGTCGACCTGCACGGGGTGGTCGACCTGCTGGCGCGCCACCTCTACTCCGGCGAGCGGGTCTACCTCCGCGAGCTGATGCAGAACGGGGTGGACGCGATCACCGCCCGCCGCGGGCTCGATCCGGAGGCCCCGTCCACGGTGCGGATCCGTCCGCTGCCGGGCGGCGCGCTCGCGGTCACCGACTCCGGGGTGGGGCTGACCGCCGCCGAGGCCGAGGAGCTGCTCGCCACCGTCGGTCGCTCCTCCAAGCGGGACGTCGACCTGGGTCTGGCCCGCCAGGAGTACCTGGGCCAGTTCGGCATCGGTCTGCTGTCCGCCTTCATGGTCGCCGACCGGATCGAGCTGACCTCGCGCTCGGCCCGGGACCCCCGGGCCCCCGCGGTGCGGTGGACCGGGCACGCCGACGGGTCGTACCAGCTGGTCGAGCTGGATCCCACCGCCAGTGCTGCCGTGCCGGTCGGCTCGACCGTGCTGCTGCGACCGCGCCGGGACGCCGAGCACTGGCTGGAGGTCGGCACCGTCGTCGCCCTGGCCGAGGAGTTCGGCTCGCTGCTGCCGGTGGAGCTGTCGGTCGAGGTGCCGCTGGACGAGTCAGCCCCCGCCGGTGACCCCGGACGCCCGGACGCCCCCGAGCCCCGGCCCGGACACCTGTGGCGCCGGATCTCCGAGCGCGACCTGCCCTGGCGGGTGGAGCACCCCGACGACGGCCGGCGCACGGCCGAGCTCACGCGGTACTGCGAGCGGGCGCTCGGCTTCACGCCGCTGGCCGCCATCGACCTGGACGTGCCGCTGGCCGGGGTCAGCGGGGTGGCCTACGTGCTGCCCAGCGCGGTGCCGCCGGGCGGGTCCGGGGCACACCGGGTCTACCTCAAGCGGATGCTGCTCGGCACCCGGGTGGACGGGCTGCTGCCGGAGTGGGCGTTCTTCGTCCGTTGCGTGATCGACGCCTCCGGGCTGCGGCCGACCGCCTCGCGCGAGCAGCTCTACACCGACGAGGTGCTGCTGGCCACGCAGGAGGCGCTCGCGGACGGCATCCGGTCCTGGCTGCTGCGCACCCTCGAGTCCGGCTCGGGACAGGCCGCGCAGTTCGTGCGGACCCATCACCTGGCGGTGCGCTCGCTGGCGCTGACCGACGACACCATGCTCGACCTCGCCGCGCGGATCCTGCCCTACGAGACCACCGACGGGATGCTCACCCTGGACGAGGTCGCCGCCCAGCACGGCACCGTGGTCTACGCCGCCACCCTGGAGGAGTACAAGCGGATCGCGCCGGTGGCCCGGGCCCAGGGCATGGCCGTGGTCAACGCGGGCTACGTCTACGACTCCGACCTGCTGGAGCGACTGGCACGCCGCCGGCCGGGCACCGTGCGGCCGCTGGCCGCCGGGGACATCGCCCAGGTGCTCAGCCCGGTGCCGCCCGAACGCGAGCTGGCCACCTGGGACGCGGTCGCCGCCGGGAACGCCGTGCTGGCGGATCAGGACTGCGAGCTGGTGCTGCGGACCTTCGAGCCCGCGGAGCTGCCGGCCGTGCTGCTGCACGACCGGGACGGCGACCATCAGCGCGCCCTGCGCCGGACCCAGGAGGAGGCGGACGACCTGTGGGGCGACGTGCTCTCCGGGTTCGCCGAGCCGGTCGCCGCCCGGCACCTGGTGCTGAACGACGCCGCACCCGTGGTCCGTGACCTGCTGGCCGCCCCGCGCGGGGAGGTCTTCGACGCCGGTCTGCGCTCGTTGTACGTCTCCGCGCTGCTGCTGGCCGGGGAGCCGCTGCGGGCACGGGAGTCCGAGCTGATGACCGGGTCGATGGCCGCGCTGCTGCGTGCCGGACTCGCCGGGACCACCCGTCCGACCACCGATGACGACGCCGAAGAGGACCACCGATGACCCGCACGCTCGACCAGGCCAACCGGGAGATCAGCCGGGTGCGGCAGATGCCCTACGGGCTCGCGCACACCCAGGCCGCCGAGGAGCAGGTGAAGCTGGTCGACGCCGAGGGCCCGGACGAGGCCAAGGCCTTCGCGCTGTTCACCTTGATCGACGCCTACCAGTGGGGCGGCGAGCCGGAGCGCGGCTACGTGCCCTTCGCGCAGCTGCTGCGCTGGTGGGACCAGCGACCGGAGATGTTCGACGCCGACGACCGGCACTCGCTGTTCTGGTCGTTCAAGTGGATGGTCTCCGGCCTGGCCGATTTCCCGAACGTCCCCGCGGCACAGATCGAGCGCACCCTGGACGACATGGAGCGGCGGTACGCGCTGGCCGGGAACGGGATGGACGCGGTCGCCCTGGAGCGGTTCTCGTGGGCCAACCGCCGCGGTGCGCCGGAGACCGAGGACCTGTTCGCGCAGTGGGTCGCCACCCCGCGCGACGACTTCTCCCAGTGCGAGGCCTGCGACCCGGGCGACCGGGCGGCGTACCTGATCGGCGCCGGTCGGCTGGAGGAGGGCGTGCGGCTGATCGAGGAGACCCTGCCGCACCGTCCGCGCTGCGCCAGCGAGCCCGCCGACATGCTGGCGGACCTGGCGGACGCGTACCTCGACCTCGGCCGGCCGGCCGACGCGGTCCGCGCTCACCGGCAGGCGGTCGCGGAGCTGGCGACCACCCAGGGGGACATGGCCTCGGCCCGCGGCCAGCGGATCCGGTTGCTGGCCCGTGCCGGTCAGCCCGAGCGGGCGATCCGGGCGCTGGAGGCCGAGCAGCACCTGCTGGCCACGGCCGATACGCCCTTCGACCAGCTGTCCTTCGCCCGGCTGGTCGGCGCCGCGACCCACGTGCTGCGCGCCGGGCACGCCGACCGTGCGTTGCGGATCACCGCCGTGCCGGAGCTCGGCGCCACCCCCACCGTCGCGCAGCTGGACGACTGGCTGCGGGCCAAGGCCGACCGGCTGGCCGCGCAGTTCGACGCGCGCAACGGCTCCGACCGGCAGGCCGAGCTGGTCCGCCGGGCCTGGGACACCGCGCCGGCCGCCGAGGGATTCGATCTGGACGTGCTGCCCCGTGGGTTCGCCGGTGCCCCGGTGCCCAGCGGTGCGCCCACCGTCCCCGCCGTCACCTCCGGACCGGGCGACGCCGACGACCCGCTGGCCCAGCGCCCGGGCGAGGACATCAGCGCCTGGTCCGACCGCCTGCTGCGCGCCGGGGAGGCCCAGCGTGCCGCCACCGCCTGGCTCGCCGCCGCCACGGCCGCCGACGACGACGGTCGCCTGGTCGACGCGGGCTTCGCCTACGCCGAGTGCGCCCGGATCGCGCAGCAGTTCGACGACCAGGACGGCGCCGACGCCGGGTACCGCTCCGCCGTGCCCCGGCTGCGCGCCGGGGGACTGGCGCCCGAACTGCTGGTCCAGGTGCTGGTCGCCTGGGCGCCCACCGCCGCCCAGCTGGACGGCGCCGGGGACGTGCTGGCCGAGATCGACCGGGCGCTGGCCGCGCTGCGGGTCGAGGGCGACGACGACCGGGACGAGGCCCTGGTCGCCCGGGAGCAGGCCACCCGCCGCCGGGCCGCCGCCGATCTGGAGGATGCCGCCGCCCGGTTGCTCGCCGGATCCGGGGACCCGGAGCAGCAGGCGCTCGCGGCGCGCACCGCCCAGTCCGCGGCCGAGGCCTACGGCGGTCAGGGCGCCGTCGCCGACGCCGCGCACGCCTTCTGGCTGGCCGGACGGCTGTACGACCAGCTCGGCCAGGTCGACGAGGCGGTGTGGAACCTGGAGTCCGCGTTGGAGGGCTTCGGCCACGTCCGGCAGCGGGCGCCCTGGGGCGAGGTCGCCGATCTGCTGGTGCGGGTGCTGCGCGACTCCGGGCAGACCGCGCGCGCCGAGGAGCTGGCGCGGGAGATCGTCAGCTGACTCGGTACGGTCAGCGGGTGCCGACCGTGCTGCTGCTGCCCGACTCCGCCCTGCTGGTGCCCGGCGCGAGCGGTGCGCTCGCCGACCCGTTGGGTGAGGCGCGCTCCGCGGCACTCCAGGTGCTGCAGCAGGTGCCCCGGCATGGGACGGCCCTGGTGATCGCGCCGGGTCGCAGGGCCCGGGTGCTGTCGGGGCCGTTCGGCGACGGGCTGGCGGCGGCGGGGATCGGCGGGACCGCGGTGCGCCGGAGACCGGAGCCGGTCGACGACGGCCGGCCGGAGGAGGGGACGGTGGTGCGCGCGGCCGTACCCGGGGTCGGCGCCGCCGCGGCCCTCGCCCTGCTGCGGCTGACCGGCCACGAGCCGGACCGGACGGCCACGGTGCTCGAGGTCGCACCGGGCGGCGTCCCGGCCCCACCGGACCCGGACTCCGCCATCGTCGACCCCGGCGGCGCTGCCGAGCAGCCGGAGCCGGACGTGCCCGGTCTGCCGTCCGACCCGCGGCTGGTGGTCGTGGTCGGCTCGCTGTCCGCCCGGCACGGGCCCGACGCCCCGCTGCCCGACGACCCGGCCGCGATCGCCGTGGACGTCGCCCTGCTCACCGCGCTCGCGGCCGGCCCCCGGGCGCTCGCCGAGGTGCTCCGGGACCTGCGGCTGCCCGAGTCCGATCGCCTGGCGATCACCGGTGGCCGCCCGTGGCGCGCGGCATTGTCCCTGCTGGCCCGGGACGGCGCGCTGCCGGACGCGGACGCCGAACTGCTCTGGTCCGGCGCGCCGGGCGGTGCCCAGCACGCGGTCGCCCGGTGGAGGATCGCGGCATGAGCGTCATCGTCGCCGTGGTCGGCCCCACCGCCACCGGCAAGTCCGACCTCGCGCTGGACCTGGCCGAGCGGCTGTCGGGCGAGGTGGTCAACGCCGACGCGCTGCAGTTCTACCGGGGCATGGACATCGGCACCGCCAAGCTGCCGGTCCACGAGCGCCGCGGCATCCCGCACCACCAGCTCGACACCCTCGACCCGGACCAGGACGCCTCGGTGGCCGACTTCCAGTCCCAGGCCCGTGCCGACATCGACGCGATCCACGCCCGGGGACGGCGGGCGGTGGTGGTCGGGGGCTCCGGCCTCTACCTGCGCGCCCTGCTGGACCGGATCGAGTTCCCCGGCACCGACACCGCGGTCCGTGCTGCCCTGGAGGAGCGGGCGGAACGCGACGGCACCCGGGCGCTGCACACCGAGCTGGTCGCCCTGGACCCGGTGGCCGCCGAGTCGATCGGTCCGCGCAACACCCGGCGGATCGTCCGCGCGCTGGAGGTGATCGCGCTCACCGGTCAGCCCTACTCCGCGAACCTGCCCGGTCACGACTACCACCGGCCCGCGGTGCAGATCGGGCTGGACTGCGACCGCGCCGCACTCGACCGCAGGATCGAGCACCGGGTCGCCCGGATGTGGCAGGACGGCCTGGTCGCGGAGGTGCGCGGCCTGCTGGACCACGGCGGGATCGGCCGCACCGCCGCCCGCGCGGTCGGTTACGCCGAGGTCCTGGCCGCCCTGCGCGGGGAGATCACCGAGGACGAGGCCCGGGAGCAGGTGGTCGCGGGCACCCGGCGCCTGGCCCGCAAGCAGATGGGCTGGTTCGGCCGCGACCCCCGGGTGCACTGGCTGGACGCCCGTGACCCCGACCTGCTGCCCCGGGCGCTGGACCTGGTCGCGGCCGCCGACACCGGCACCCTGGGACTCGCCACGGCGGACCCCGCGCCGCGCCGTAGTCTGGGGTCATGACCGCCCCCCTGCACGTCACCAAGGGTCACGGCACGCAGAACGACTTCGTGCTGCTGGACGGCCGCCGCACCCCGGAACTGGACACCGCCCTGGTCCGTGCGCTCGCCGACCGCCGGGCCGGGATCGGCGGCGACGGCGTGATCCGGCTGACCGCCTCCACCGACCTGCCCGAGGGCGTCGCCCTGCTCGCGGTCGAGCCCGCCGCCACCTGGTTCATGGACTACCGCAACGCGGACGGCTCGATCGCCGAGATGTGCGGCAACGGTGTGCGGGTGGTCGCCGACTACGCCCGCGCGCTCGGCCTCTGGGACCCCACGGCCGGGGAGCTCGTGCTCGGCACCCGGGCCGGGGTGCGTCGCGTGTGCCGGGTCGATCCGCCCGCCGGATCCTCCGAGGCCGACTGGTACGCCGTCGACATGGGGGAGTGGCGTCTGCCCGCCGGTGAGCAGGCGGCCGCCGCCGGTGCCGACGCGGAGGTCACCGTCGCCGGACTCGCCGTACCCCGGCCCGCGCTGAGCGTGGACCTGGGCAACCCGCACACCGTGCTCGCGCTCGCCGACGAGGGCGAACTCGCCGCCGTCGACCTCACCCGGGCCCCCGACGTGCTGCCGGTGCCGCCCCACGGCACCAACGTCGAGCTGGTGGTGCCCGTGGGCGAGTCGGTGGCCGCCGACGGGTCGACGGTCGGCCGGCTCCGGATGCGGGTGCACGAGCGCGGTGTCGGCGAGACCCGCTCCTGCGGCACCGGCGCCTGCGCCGCGGCACTCGCGGTCCGGACCTGGGCCGGAGCCGGGTCGCCCACGGTGTGGCTGGTCGAGGTGCCCGGTGGGACGGTGCGGGTCACCGCGTTGCCCGGCGGCCGGGTGGAGCTGGCCGGACCCGCGGTGCTGGTCGCGGAGCTCGACGTGGACGTCGAGGCGCTGGCCGGGGTCTGAGCCCGGGACCGTCGGCGTCGCGCGAGATCGGCCGCGACGGCAGGGACACCCGCCTGCGTGCCCGATGCCGTGTTCCCGCCGAGCGCAGCGGGAACACACCGCCCCCACGCGCCGTTGCCGCTGACGTGACCACCACACCCACCGCCCTGACTGCCGACGATCTCGGCGCGCCGTTGGGCGAGCGGTTGACCCTGCTGCAGTTCTCCACCGGGTTCTGCGCCCCCTGCCGGGCGGCCCGCCGCGTGCTGGAGCGGGTGGTCGACACCAGCGAGGGGGTCGCGCACGTGGAGGTCGACGTGGCGGACCACGCGGCGCTGGCGACCCGGTTCGAGGTCACCGCGACGCCGCTGGTGCTCCTGCTCGACCCCGAGGGCACTCCGCTCGCTCGCCTCGCGGGCGTCCCGACCCTGGCCCAGGCCCGCGCCGCGGTCGCCGCACTCGGCTGACCTCCGCGCGAGCCCGGCCACATCCCGCCCACACGGGCGCCGAGAAGTAAGTTCTCGTCGCCGCGCGGGCGATTTGGGCGACAGGACGTGGCTTCTTGGTGACCGCGCAGCGCGCGGGAGTGTGCGGGAACGGGTCGCGGGAGTGCGGTCAGTCGGCGCGGATCGCGCGCAGGACGCGGAAGCCCTTGGCGGTCGCTGCCCGGTCCGCGGTGAAGTCCGGGCCGAGCTCGGTGTCCAGCCAGCGCAGCAGCGAGTCCGATCCGAGGTGCTTGGCGACCACCAGGTGGGCCTCGCCGCCGGGCAGCAGGCGGTGCAGCCACTGCCGGAGCATGGCGTGCAGCGCCTCCTTGCCCACCCGGATCGGCGGGTTGGACCAGATGGCCGCGAACCGCACGTCCTCCGGCACGTCCTCCGGCCGGTGCGCGTGCACCCGGGCCGCCACCCCGGCCGCCTCGGCGTTGCGCCGGGTCAGGTCCAGCGCACGCTCGTTCACGTCCACCGCCCACACCCGGGCCAGCGGGCTCGCCCCGGCCAGCGCGAGGGTGATCGGCCCCCAGCCGCAGCCGAGGTCCAGCAGGTCGCCCTCCACCGGCGGCTCCGGCACCTCGCGCAGCAGGACCTCGGTGCCCTGGTCCAGATGATCGGGGGAGAACACGCCCCCGGCGGTCTGCACCTGGACGTCCGCGCCGCGCAGGCTCACGGTGCGCTCCCGCCGCTGGTCGGGGGATGCGGGCTCGGCGGTGAAGTAGTGGTCGGACACGGGGACGACCCTAGTCCGAGCCGGTCGGTCCCCTGCGCCGTGCGCGAATACGGTCGCGCCCCGTCCCCGCGCCGTGCCAGGCTGGAATCCGCGGCACCCGATCCGTGTTGTGCCGAGCACCGATCCGTAGCACCCGAGAGGACCCCCGTGACCGAACGCGACCACATGGACGAGACGACGACCGCCGACCCCCAGCAGGAGGCGCGTGACGCGCAGCGGGTCGCGGACGACGTGGTCGCCCGGGTGCTCGCGCGGGCGGGCACCGCGGTGCACGAGGGCGGCACCGTGCACACCCGGCACGACGGCGATCAGCTGGACCTGGCCGAGCGGACGTCCCTGCGCCGGGTCGCCGGCCTGTCCACCGAGCTCCAGGACGTCACCGAGGTCGAGTACCGCCAGCTCCGGCTGGAGAAGGTGGTGCTGGTCGGGCTGTGGACCCACGGCCCGCTGGAGGTGGCCGAGGTGTCGCTGCGCGAGCTTGCCGCGCTGGCCGAGACCGCGGGCTCCGAGGTGATGGACGGTCTGATCCAGCGTCGGCAGAACCCCGACCCGAGCACCTACCTGGGCTCCGGCAAGGCCGCCGAGCTGGCCGAGCTGGTGGCGGCGGCCGGTGCGGACACGGTCGTGGTGGACGGCGAGCTCGCACCCTCGCAGCGGCGTGCGCTGGAGGACGTGGTCCGGGTCAAGGTGGTCGATCGGACCGCGCTGATCCTGGACATCTTCGCCCAGCACGCCAAGTCCCGGGAGGGCAAGGCCCAGGTCGAGCTCGCGCAGCTGGAGTACCTGCTGCCGCGACTGCGCGGCTGGGGCGAGTCGATGTCCCGTCAGGCCGGTGGCCAGGTCGGCGGCGCGGGGGCGGGCATGGGCTCGCGTGGACCCGGTGAGACCAAGATCGAGCTGGACCGGCGCCGGATCCGCAACCGGATGGCCAAGCTGCGGCGGGAGATCGCCGCGATGGAGCCGGCCCGGCAGACCAAGCGCGCCACCCGCCGCAAGAACGCCATCCCGTCGGTGGCGATCGCCGGGTACACCAACGCGGGCAAGTCCTCGCTGCTGAACCGGCTGACCGACGCGGGGGTGCTGGTGGAGAACGCGCTGTTCGCCACCCTGGACCCGACGGTGCGCCGGGCGCGGGCCGCCGACGGCCGGGTGTTCACCCTGGCCGACACGGTGGGCTTCGTGCGGAACCTGCCGCACCAGCTGGTCGAGGCGTTCCGGTCCACGCTGGAGGAGGTCGCCGACTCCGACCTGGTGCTGCACGTCGTCGACGCCTCGCACCCGGACCCGGAGGGCCAGATCGCCGCGGTGCGCGAGGTCTTCGGCACCATCCCGGGCGCGATGGACGTGCCGGAGATCATCGTCCTGAACAAGGCCGACCTGGCCGAGCCGGAGACGGTGGCCCGGCTGCGGTCGCGGGAGCACGGCGCGATCGTGGTGTCGGCGCACACCGGTGAGGGGGTCGAGGAGCTCCAGGCGCTGATCGCCGACCAGCTGCCCCGGCCGGGTGTGACCATCGACGTCGTGGTGCCCTACAGCCGCGGTGACCTGGTGCACCGGGCGCACGAGCACGGCGACATCGACGCCGAGGAGCACCTCGCCGACGGCACTGTGCTGCGGGGCCGGGTGGACGCCGGGCTGGCCGCCGAGCTGGCCGCCGTGGATGTGCGCTCGGCCTGAGCCCCGTCCTCGGCTGTCCCCGCCGTCGCCTACCCTGTCCCGGTGCCCGATCCCACCCCCGACGTCGATGCCCTGCTCGACCTGGCGGTGGCCGAGCTCGGCGGCGCCCCGCGCGAGGGGCAGCGCCGGATGGTCCGGGAGGTCGCCCACGCGGTGGAGGCCGGGGAGCACCTGATGGTGCAGGCCGGCACCGGCACCGGGAAGTCGCTCGGCTACCTGGTCCCGGCGGTCCGGCACGCGGTCACCGCGGAGGAACGGGTGGTGGTCTCCACCGCGACGCTGGCCCTGCAACGCCAGGTGATGACCCGGGACCTGCCGTTGGTCGCCCGCACGCTCGGCCCGCGACTGCCCCGCCGCCCCACGATCGCGCTGCTCAAGGGCTGGCACAACTACGTCTGCGTGCACAAGATCGCCGGGGGGTACCCGCAGGACGACCAGGGCACCCTGTTCGCGATGGCCGAGGCCCCCGGACCGGCCGAGCACCCCGCCGAGGACGACGACGGCAAGGAGTCGCTCGGCGCGCAGGTGGTCCGGCTCCGGGACTGGGCGCAGGACACCGACACCGGCGACCGGGACGACCTGGTGCCGGGCGTGAGCGACCGCGCCTGGCGGCAGGTGTCCGTGACCGCGCTGGAGTGTCTGGGCCAGAAGTGCCCGCTGCTGGAGGAGTGCTTCCCGGACAAGGCCCGGGCGATCTCCCGGGCCGCGGACGTGGTGGTGACCAACCACGCCATGCTCGGCATCGCCGCGGGCGGGTCGCCGAACGTGCTGCCCGAGCACCAGGTGCTGGTCGTGGACGAGGCGCACGAGCTCTCCGACCGGGTCACCGCCCAGGCCACCGCCGAGCTGTCCGTGGGCACCGTCGAGCAGGCGGCGCGCAGCGCCCGGCGGCACGGCGGGATCGTCACCACCGAGCTGGACCAGGCCGCGACCGTGCTCGGCACCGTGCTGATCGGTCTGCCCGAGGGCCGGTTCGCCGACGGACTGCCGGAGGGCACCCGCCAGGCGGTCGCCATGGTCCGGGACGCCGCCCGTGGACTGCTGACCGAGCTGCGCCCGCAGAAGGGCGAGCAGGAGGACACCGGCCTGAAGCTCGCGTCCTCGGCCGTGCTCGCGCTGTTCGAGGTGGCCGAGCGGATGGCCGCCGACCCGGAGGACCAGCGGTACACCGTGATGTGGTGTGCGCGACAGGACGGCCCCCGTGGCGACGGCGCGACCCGGCTGTACGCCGCCCCGCTGGCGGTGAACGGCCTGATCCGGACCAATCTGCTGGCCGGGCGTGCCTCGATCTTCACCTCCGCGACCCTGAGCCTGGGCGGGCAGTTCGACGCCACCGCGCGCGCGGTCGGACTCGCCGGGGCCACCGAGAGCGCGGCGGCCACCGCGACCGCCTCGGCGACGGCGCTCGCGGACTCGGTTCCGGAGGGCCGGGAGTCCGCGGCGGACCGCACGGCGCCCGCCGCTCCCGCCCCTGCGACGCTGCCCTGGCACGGGATCGACGTCGGCAGCCCCTTCGACTACCCGAAGCAGGGCATCCTCTACATCGCCCGCCGTCTGCCGCCGCCCGGCAGGGAACCGGCCACGGACGCGCAGCTGGCGGAGATCGAGGCGCTGATCACCGCGGCGGGCGGTCGCACGCTGGGACTGTTCTCCTCCCGCCGGGCCGCGGTCGCCGCCGCAGAGGCGATGCGGGAGCGGCTGGACGTGCCGATCCTGGTCCAGGGCGAGGACCAGCTGCCGACGCTGGTCCGCCAGTTCGCGGAGGACGAGCCGACCTGCCTGTTCGGCACCCTGTCGCTGTGGCAGGGCGTCGACGTGCCGGGCCGGTCGAACAGCCTGGTCCTGATCGACCGGATCCCGTTCCCGCGGCCGGACGACCCGGTGAAGTCCGCCCGGGCCGAGGCGGTGGTGGCCTCGGGCGGGAACGGCTTCATGTCGGTGTCGGCGACGCACGCCGCGCTGCTGCTGGCCCAGGGCGCGGGGCGACTGATCCGGTCCACGGCGGACCGCGGGGTGGTGGCGGTGCTCGACCCGCGGCTGGCCACGGCGCGCTACGGCGAGTTCCTGGCCCGCTCGCTGCCGCCGTTCTGGCGCACGTCGGACCGGGCGGTCGCGGAGGGTGCGCTGCGCCGGCTCACCAGCTCCGCCGACTGACGCGACGAACCGCCCGGATCGGAACGGGTGATCGGCTCGCCGGTCGTCTAGCCTCGTGTCCGAGCCAGGGCATTCACCTGCGCCGACCCCTGCGAGGAGGACCCGTGAGCGAGCAGACTGACGACGGCGACGAGCTCGGCCTGACCAGTGCCACCGCCGGCACCCGCCGGACCACCAAGCTGGCCGTGATCGGTGCCGGGGCGGTGGGCTCGACCATGGCCTACGCGGCCCTGATGCGCGGCGCGGCCCGGTCCGTGGCGCTGTACGACATCAACAAGGCGAAGGTCGAGGCGGAGGCGCTCGACCTGGGCCACGGCATCCAGTTCATGCCGATGGCCGAGGTGGTCGGCTCCGACGACATCGCGGTCTGCGCGGACGCGGACGTCGTGATGGTGACCGCCGGCGCCAAGCAGAAGCCCGGGCAGTCCCGGATCGACCTGGCCGAGGCGACCATCTCCCTGGTCAAGAAGATCCTGCCCCAGGTGGTCGAGGTCGCCCCGAACGCGATCTACGTGATGGTGACCAACCCGGTCGACATCGTCACCTACGCCGCGCTGAAGACCTCCGGCCTGCCGCCGACCCAGCTGTTCGGCTCCGGCACCGTGCTGGACTCCTCGCGACTGCGCTACCTGATCGCCCAGCACACCGGCGTGGCGGTGCAGAATGTGCACGCCTACATCGCGGGCGAGCACGGCGACACCGAGCTCCCGCTCTGGTCGTCCGCGACCATCGGCGGCGTGCCGATCCTGGACTGGAACGGGCTGGACGGCCACGTGCCGCTCACCGGGCAGGTCCGGGACTCGATCGCCCGGGAGGTCGTCGAGTCGGCCTACCGGATCATCGAGGGCAAGGGCGCGACCAACTACGCGGTCGCGCTGGCCGGGTCGCGGATCATCGAGGCGATCCTCAAGGACGAGCACCGGATCCTGCCGGTGTCCTCGCTCCTGCAGGGCTACCACGGCATCAGCGACGTCTGCCTCTCGGTGCCCACCGTGGTCGGCCGGGAGGGCGTCGGGGAGCGGCTGGAGGTGCCGATGAGCGCCGACGAGCTCGCCGGGCTGCGCCGGTCCTCGGAGTCGCTGCGCGCGGTGGCGCGCCGGTTCGGCTTCTGAGTCGCCGAACGCAGGAGGGGCCCCGGCGAGTCGATCGCCGGGGCCCCTCGTCGTCGGGCGCGGGCTACAGGCTGCGCAGCACCGAGACCACGCGACCCAGCACCTGGGCGTGGTCGCCGTCGATCGGTGAGTAGGCCGGGTTCTGCGGCAGCAGCCACACGTGGCCGTCCGTGCGCTTGAGAGTCTTCACCGTGGCCTCGCCGTCGAGCATGGCGGCGACGATCTGACCGTTCTCGGCCACCGGCTGCCGCCGGACCACCACCCAGTCGCCGTCGCAGATGGCGGCGTCCACCATCGAGTCGCCGACCACCTTCAGCAGGAAGAGCTCGCCCTCGCCGACCAGCTGGCGGGGGAGGGGGAACACGTCCTCCACCAGCTGCTCGGCCAGGATCGGGCCACCGGCGGCGATCCGGCCGACCACCGGCACGTAGGCGGCCTCGGGAGCGCCCTCCCGGGCGGCGGAGTCCTCGTCGCCGATCATCCCGGCGACCGTCCCGGGCAGCGCGCCGACCGGACGGGAGTCGTCCGGCTGCACGACCTCGATCGCCCGTGGCCGGTTCGGGTCCCGGCGGAGGTACCCCTTGCGCTCCAGTGAGGTGAGCTGGTGCTTGACGCTGGACGGGCTGGTGAGGCCGACCGCGTCGCCGATCTCCCGCATGCTCGGCGGGTAGCCGCGGCTCTCCACGGAGGCGCGCACGGTCTCGAGCACCAGCCGCTGCCGCGGGGTCAGGCCGTCGCCCAGACCGATCTCGGCCTCGTCCTCGGTCGCCTTCGATGCCATGCGCCTCTCCCGTCCGTCCCTGCCGTCACGGGCCGACCGTGCCTCGAACGCCCAGGTGAGCGGGCGATCCGGCGGCGATGTCAGTGCCTCGTGATCGGGTGTTCCCAGTGCCCCGAGCCTAGGGGTCGCGACACGCCGAATCAAACACCTGTTCGATCGTGTCTCGACAACCCGCCCGGCGCGTGGCAGTCTTCGTACAAGCGTTCGACGAACACCTGTTCGACTCGACCGGACGGACGGTCACCCAGCCAGGGTGGCAGGAGGGAAGTGGTGGGAATGAGCACCATCGCAGCGCAGCCGCGGATCATCGGCCGGATGGCCCCCGTGCGAGTCACGACGCCCGCCCGTACCCAGGCGCCGGCCCGTGCCGCCGTCCCCTCCGCCGCGCCGACTGGCCGGCTCACCCTGACCCGGCGTGGCCGTGTGGTGATCGCGCTGCTCGGTCTGGTGCTCGCGACGGCCGGGGTGATGGGTGGTCGCGCCGTGGCCGACGGACCGCAGCAGGCGACCGAGGTCCAGACCTATTCCGTGCAGTCCGGCGACACGATGTGGAGCATCGCCCAGGGGGTCGCGCAGCCCGGTGAGGACGTGCGTGACGTGGTGATCCGGCTCCAGCGGCTGAACGACCTCGGGGACAGCTCGCTGCTGGCCGGGCAGGTGCTGATGCTGCCGGTCACGGACTGATTCCGGCCGACCGGGCGACCGCCGGGACGATCACGGTGAGATTACGAAAGTCGGAGCTTGCGTAATTCGCAGGACGCCCTCTACTGTGGGTCTCACCTCGACGGCTGGCTGGGGGGCTCGCCACGAGGGACGTGACATCGGTGCTGGTGACAGTGCCGTCGCGCGTGATCTACACCGCTGAGGCGAGGCGAGTCGCCTCGGCGAGACGGGACGGGGGCGTCCCCACGAGGGTGGCCGCGACTACGCGGCCACCCTCGTCGTCTGTCCGGCGCCGGAACCGGATCGGGCGTCGCCGTCGCGCCCGGTACAGTGACCCGGTCCCGCCCGCAGGTCAACCGCGCGGGCGGCGCGAGGAGGAGGCACCCATGCACTGTCCGTTCTGCCGGCACCCGGACTCCCGGGTGGTCGACTCCCGGACGTCGGACGACGGTCTGTCGATCCGTCGTCGTCGGCAGTGCCCGCAGTGCAACCGCCGCTTCACCACCATCGAGACCGCGAGCCTCTCCGTGGTCAAGCGTTCCGGTGCCACCGAGCCGTTCAGTCGCGAGAAGATCGTGGGCGGCGTCCGGAAGGCGTGCCAGGGCCGACCGGTCTCGGACGACGACCTGGCCGTCCTGGCCCAGAGGGTGGAGGAGACGCTGCGCGCCTCCGGTTCCGCCGAGCTGGACGCCTACGAGATCGGCCTCGCCATCCTCGGGCCGCTGCGCGAACTGGACGAGGTGGCCTACCTGCGCTTCGCGAGCGTGTACCAGGCGTACAACTCGTTGGAGGACTTCGAGGCCGCGATCACCGCCCTGCGGGCCGAGAACGAAGAGGCCGAGGCTCGTCGCGCCGCCGGCGCCGACCAGCCGCAGCCCGAGGACACCCCCGCCGACTGACCCCGATCCCCACCCGTCCCCGGGGGGTACTACGGTCGGTCACGTGATTCCTGCTGACCTCTCCCTCCTGCACACCCCGGGCGCTCCGGCGCTCAGCCCCGACGGGCGGTGGGCCGTGGTGGCCCGCACCGCCCCCGATCTGTCCGCCGACGAGTACGTCGGCCGGTTGTGGCGGATGCCCACCGACGGCAGCGCCGCGCCTGCCCCGCTGACCCGCGGACACCGGGACACCGCGCCGGTGTTCTCCCCGGACGGCCGGTGGATCGCCTTCCTGCGCGCCGAGGCCAAGGGGCGCCCGCAGATCCATCTGGTCGAGGCCGAGGGCGGTGAGCCGGTCCGGCTGACCGACGCCCCGCTCGGCGCCTCCTCACCGCGGTTCTCCCCGGACGGCCGCAGCCTCGCCTTCGTGGCGCGGGTGCCGGAGGAGGGTCGTTACCTGCCCGAGGGCGACTCCGCAGCCGAGGCGCCGCGGCACATCACCACGTACACCTACCGGAACGACGGCGTGGGCTTCCGGCAGGACAAGAAGCCGCAGCTGTTCGTGCTCGAGTTGCCCGCGCAGCCGGGGGAGGGCGAGCTGCCCGTCGCTCGGCAGATCACCGCCGGCGTCGAGGTGGACCACATCGCCTGGCTCGCCGACTCCGCGCACGTGGCCGTGGTCGCGGCCCGGCACGCCCGGGCGGACGACGACCTGCGTGCAGACGTGTCTGCGGTGGACGTCAGGATCGACCAGGACCACGCGCTGCGCCCGCTCACCGATGCCGACCGGGGCAGCACGCTCGCGGTGGCGGCGACGATCGAGGCCGCGGACGGCAGCGGTCTGTGGCTGCTCGCCCAGGACATGGGAACCGCGGGCCGGGACTTCGTGGCGGCGCAGACCGGTCTGTTCCACCTGGCGCTCACCGACGGCGCGCAGGGCCCCGAGGCCGTCGGCACCCCGGAGCGGGTGACCGACGCCGATGCCGTCGACCTGGACCCCGGCACCCTCGCGGTCACCGAGGACGGCGTGCTGGTCGGCGAGCTGGACCGCGGCACCGTCCGGCTGCGGGAGCTCCGCCGGGACGGCTCGTCCCGCGACCTGCTGACCGGGCTGGTCGCCCACGGCGCCGAGTATGCCCGCGGCACCGTGGTCACCTCGGCCGCCGGTCCGCTGACCAGCGGCGAGGTGCACGCGATCGAGCTGAGCAGCGGCATCGGCCGTCGGCTCACCGACTGGTCGGCCCCGCTGCGGGAGACCGGTCGGCTGCGGGAGCCGCGGGAGCTGAACGGCACCGCGCCGGACGGGTACCCGGTGCACGGCTGGCTGGTCACCCCGGACCCGGAGCGGTTCGGCTCCGGTCCGCACCCGACCATCCTGATGATCCACGGCGGTCCCTACGCGCAGTACACGGTCGGCCTGTTCGACGAGGTGCAGACCTTGGCCGAGGCCGGCTACGCCGTGGTCTACGGCAACCCGCGCGGGGCGGCGGGCTACGGTCGCGCGCACGGCCGGAGCATCCGGCAGGCCTTCGGCACCGTGGACGCGGTGGACGTGCTCGCGCTGCTGGACGTCGCCCTGACCGACCCGGCGCTGGACGGCGAACGGGTGGGCGTGATGGGCGGCTCCTACGGCGGCTACATGACCGCGTGGCTGACCACCCGGACCGACCGGTTCCGGGCCGCGATCGTCGAGCGCGGGTTCCTCGACCCGGTGAGCTTCGTCGGGTCGTCGGACATCGGCTGGTTCTTCGGCCTGGAGTACGTGGGAGACGGCGACACCGACGCCGACCGGGCCGCGGTCGCCGCCCAGTCGCCGATGGCGCAGGTCCACCGGGTGACCACCCCGACCCTGGTGATCCACTCGGAGCAGGACTGGCGGTGCCCGGTGGAGCAGGGACAGCGCTGGTTCGTCGAGCTCAAGCGGCGGGGCGTGCCTGCGGAGCTGCTGCTGTTCCCCGGCGAGGGCCACGAGCTGACCCGCTCCGGGCGGCCGAAGCACCGCGAGGTGCGCTTCGACCACGTGCTGCGCTGGTGGGCCGAGCGACTGCCGGTCTGACCCGGACGCACGGGAGCCCGGCCGATCCGTGGGGATCGGCCGGGCTCTGTCGTCTGTCAGGCCGGGGCGGCCGTGGCCAGCAGATTGTCCCGGACCACCCGGCGCAGGACCTTCCCGATCTGGGAGCGCGGCAGGTCGGGCAGGATCACCAGGTCCTTCGGCACCGCGTAGCGGGCGAGCTTCTGCTGGCACCAGTCCCGGACCGCCTGCAGGTCGATCTGCGCGCAGTCGGCGTCCATCACGACCGCGGCCACCACCTTCTCGCCCAGGTCACCGCCGGGCAGGCCGACCACGGCCACGTCCCGGACGCCCGGCATGGTGCGCAGGTGGTCCTCGACCTGGGCGGGGTACACCTTGTACCCGCCGGTCACGATCATCTCCTTGATCCGGTCGACCAGGACGATGAATCCGTCCTCGCCCATCCGGACCACGTCGCCGGTGCGCAGCCAGCCGTCGGCCAGCAGCTGTCCGGCGGTCTCCTCCGGCCGGTTCCAGTAGCCCTGGAACACCTGCGGGCCACGGACCAGCAGCTCGCCGGACTCGCCGGGGGGCACCTCCTGCGTGGGGTCGTCCTGGCTGACGATCCGGACGTCCGTGCTCGGGAACGGCAGGCCGAGGGCACCGGGGATCCGGTCGGGGGACAGCGGGTTGCCGAGTGCGATCGGGCTGGTCTCGGTCATGCCGTAGCCCTCGATCACCAGTCCGCCGGTCAGGCGCTCCCAGCGGGTCGCGGTGGTCGCGGGCAGTGCCATCGCGCCGGAGATCGCGTGTCGGAAGGAGGTCAGGTCGGCGCCGGACTTCTCCGCCGCCGCGCACAGCCGGTCCAGCATCGGCGGGACCGCGGGCAGGAAGGTGCCGGGTCGGCGGCGCTGGGCGGCCAGCACGGAGGCGGCATCGAACTTGGGGAACGCGACCAGGGTCGCGGCGATCCGCGGCGCGTAGGTCAGGCAGAGCGTGAGACCGAACGCGTGGAAGAACGGCAGCACCGCGTACAGCGTCTCGTCACCGGGCTGGTGGTGGGTCCACTCCTGGCCCATCGCGGCGTTCGAGACCAGGTTGCGGTGGGTGAGCACCGCGCCCTTCGGGGTGCCGGTGGTGCCGCCGGTGTACTGCAGCAGCGCCACGTCGTCGGCGGTCGGCCACGGGTGGTCGGCCGGCAGAGCGGTGCTGCGCGCGACCAGGCGGTGCCAGCTCGGGATGTGCGACGGCACCGGGCCGCACAGCGCGGCGCGGGTCTCACGCGCCTTCTTGACCGGCAGGCGCAGCGCGATCCGCTTGGCCAGCGGCAGGTCCGCGGCGACGTCGACAGCGACCACGGTGTGGACGTCGGTCTCGTCCTGGCGCTCCAGCACGGTCGGGACGGCCTTCTGCCAGAGCAGGGCGACCGTGGCGCCGGAGTCGGACAGCTGGTGCGCGAGCTCCGCGCCGGAGTACGTCGGGTTGTGCTCGACGACCACCGCGCCCAGGCGCAGCACGGCGTAGAACGCGATCACGTGTGCGGTGCAGTTCGGCAGGGCGATCGCGACCCGGTCACCGGCGACGACTCCGAGGTCGCGCAGCGCGGTGGCGCCCCGGGCGATCTGCTCCGCGAGCTCCGCGTAGGTCAGCGTGGCGCCCTGGAAGTCCACGGCGATCCGCTCGGGGAACTCGGCTGCCGCACGCTCCACCGCGAGGCCCACCGGCTCGTCGGGGATCGTGATGTCACCGGACACGCCGTCGGCGTAGGACCGGTGCCAGAAGCGCTCGAATGTCGTCACCCTGCGAACAGTAACCTACGGAACCGTAGGTTTTCCTGTATCTACCCTAGAGATCGCTGGATCGGGAGCCCCACAGGTTGATCCCGGCGTCCACGGCGTGCTGATCGATCCGGGCCAGGTCGTCCTCGGACAACTCGCTGACCTGCGTCGACGCCAGGTTCTCCCGGAGCTGCTCCGGCGTGCGGGCACCGAGGGTCACCGAGCTGATCCGCTGATCGCGCAACACCCAGGCGATGGCGAGCTGGGGGAGTGAGACGCCCAGATCACCCGCGATCTCGTTCAACGCGCGGATGTGCGCGAGGTTCTCCTCGGTGAGGTACTCCGAGCGCAGCGAGCTGCCGGTCGCCGCGCGCGAGTCGGCGGGTACCCCGTCCAGGTACTTGGTGCTCAACATGCCCTGGGCCAACGGGGAGAACGCCACCACGCCGAGTCCGGCCTCGCCGACGACGTCCAGCAAGGACCGGCCGTCCTCACCCGGCTGCTCGATCCACCGGTTCAGCAGGGAGTACGACGGCTGGTGCAGGCTCAGGGTGAGACCGATCCGGTCCGCGACCGCCAGGGCCTCCGCGGTGCGCTCGGCCGAGTAGGAGGAGATGCCCGCGTACAGCGCCCGGCCGGAGTCCACGGCCGTCTTCAGCGCGCCGAGGGTCTCCTCCAGCGGGGTGTCCGGGTCGTAGCGGTGGCTGTAGAACACGTCCACGTAGTCGGTGCCGAGCCGGCGCAACGACTGGTCCAGGGACGCCAGCAGGTACTTGCGCGACCCGAACTCGCCGTACGGACCGGGCCACTGCCGGTAGCCGGCCTTGGTCGCGATCAGCAGCTGGTCCCGGTAGGGGCGCAGGTCCGAGGCCAGCAGTCGGCCGACCGACTCCTCGGCGGCGCCCGGCGGGGGACCGTAGTTGTTCGCCAGGTCCAGGTGCACCACCCCGGCGTCGACGGCGGCCAGCACCAGCGCACGCTGATCGGCGTAGGGCGTGGCATCGCCGAAGTTCTGCCACAGGCCCAGCGTCACCGCGGGCAGCTGGAGGCCGGTACGCCCGGCCCGGCGCAGGGGAAGACGGTCAGCGGCTCGGTTCACACCGCCCGACGCTAGCCGGGATCAGGAGACGACGCGCAGCCGGATGCTCTCCGGCCGGGCCCGCAGCGCCTCGACCACCTCGCGCTCGACGGAGCCGGCGTCGGTGACCACGTAGCCCACGTCGCCGCGGGTGGCCAGCAGCTGGGCCTCGATGTTCGCGCCGTGCTCCGCCATCGTCTGGTTGACCGCGGCCAGCACACCCGGCACGTTGCGGTGCAGGTACGCCAGGCGCTGGACACCCGGGCGGGGCTCCAGGGTCAGGTTCGGCAGGTTGACCGACAGCGTGGTGGTGCCGGTGTTCAGGTAGTCGCGCAGCTTGTTGGACACGAACTGCCCGATCGCCTCCTGCGCCTCCTCGGTGGACCCGCCGGTGTGCGGGGTGAGGATCACGTTCGGCAGCCCGCGCAGCTCGGACTCGAAGGGGTCGCCCTTGCGCTTGGGCTCCTCGGGGAAGACGTCGACGGCCGCACCCGCGACCTGACCCGCCAGCACCGAGTCGCGCAGCGCGGCGTAGTCGACCACGAACCCCCGGGACAGGTTGAGGAAGATCGACCCCTGGCGCATCCGGGCGAACTGCTTCGCGCCGAACATGCCCGCGTTGCCGCTCCGGCCGTCCACGTGCAGGGTGACCACGTCGGCCACGTCCAGCAGCTCGTCCAGGGTCTCGGCTCGCCGGGCGTTGCCCAGCGCGAGCTTCTCCTGGGTGTCGTAGAAGATCACCGACATCCCGAGGTTCTCGGCCAGCACCGACAGCTGGGTGCCGATGTTGCCGTAACCCACGATGCCGAGGGTGCGACCGCGCACCTCGTGCGAGCCGTCCGCGGACTTGTTCCAGACGCCGTCGTGCATGGACCGGTCCAGCACGGTCAGCCGCCGGGTCAGCGCGATGATGTCGGCCAGCGCGATCTCGACCACCGAGCGGGTGTTGGAGAACGGCGCGTTGAACACCGCCACACCCCGGGAGGCCGCGGCCGCCAGGTCGATCTGGTTGGTGCCGATGCAGTAGGCGCCGACCGCGACCAGATCCGTGGCGGCGGCCAGCACGGACTCGGTGACCTGGGTCTTGGACCGGATCCCGAGCAGGTGCACCCCCTGCAGGGCCTCGGCCAGCTCGGACTCGTCCAGGGCACCGGATCGGGTCGAGACCTCGTATCCGGCCGCCTCCAGGATGGTCGTGGCCTGGGGGTGCAGATTCTCCAGCAACAGGGCGCGCAGCACGGGCCCATGGTGCGCCGACCGGGCGGATCGGCCAAACCGGTTCCGTCAGATGGACGTCCACCCGGGCGGCAGGTCCCGGTGGTGCACCACCCGCAGCGCGGTCGTCGGGCGGGTCATCGCCACGTAGAGGTCGCCCGGGCCGCCGTCGTCCAGCACCGCGGCCGGCTCGATCAGCACCACGGCGTCGAACTCCAGCCCCTTGGACTGCTCCGCGGTCATCGGGGTCACCGGCGCGTCCAGATCCGGTGCGCCGGTCCGGGTGCCGCCCAGCAGCGCGCCGTGTCCGGAGTCCACCAGCGCGGCGCGCACCGGCGCGATCATCGCCGGCGCGGCGATCACGGCGACCCGGCCCGCACCGGAGGCGTCCCGGACGGCGCCGACCTCGGTGACCGCCCACCGTGCGGCGGCCACGGCCAGCCCCTCGACGGCGACCCGCTCGGTGACCAGGGCGTCCGGCACGTCGCGGGCGGCCTCCGTGGTGGTGAGCGGCAGTCCGGCGGCCCGGCCCACCGACTCGGCGACCGTGGTGACGCCGGCCGGGGTGCGGTAGTTGACGGTCAGCGTCTCCTGCCGCCACTGCCCGGCCAGGATCCGGTCGAAGACCTCGGCCCAGTCCCGGGTGCCCGCGGCGGTCGAGGTCTGCGCGACGTCGCCCACCACGGTCAGCGACCGGGTCGGCACCCGGCGCAGGATCATCCGCCAGGCCATCGCCGACAGCTCCTGAGCCTCGTCGACCACCACGTGCCCGTAGGCCCAGGCGCGGTCCGCGGCGGCCCGCTCGGCGGTGGTCAGCACCGGGCCGCTGCTCGCGAACCGGTCGGCCAGCACGTCGGCCGACACCAGGGCGTTGCCGGACTGCTGCAACACCTGGCGGGCGTAGTCCAGCTCCTGGTTCCGCTGCTCGGTGTCGGCGCGGGCCTGCGCCTTGGCGGCCTGATCGTCCTCGCCGAGCAGCTCGGCGGCCTCGTCCAGCAGCGGGACGTCGGCGGGGGTCCAGGGCGCGTCGGCCGGGCGCTCCAGACGGCGGCGCTCCGCCCGGGTGAACACCCCGGCGGCGGCGTCGGCCAGGCGCTGCGGCTTGGCGAACAGCCCGGCGACCAGGCCCTGGGCGGTCAGCGGCATCCAGGCCAGGTTGAGCGCGATCCGGATCTCCCGGGTGCTGCGCAGCTCCTCCAGGATCTCGCCCCGGTCCTCCGGCGCCACCGAGAACGCGAGCTGGCCGATGTACTGGTCGGCGAGCCGGCCCAGCATGTCCCGGACGAAGGTGACCCGGGCCTGGTTGTGCGGACGGTGGCCCCGCCGGGCGTGGTGGATCGCAGCGCGCACGTCGCCGGGCTTCACGACCACGGTCCGGCCGTCGACGGTGACCCGCACCGGCTCGGCGGGCACCCGCTGGCGCTGCGTGACCGCGCGCTCGATCACCTCACGCCACACCGCGCGGCCCTTGATCTCCGCGACGGCGTCGTCCTCGACGCCGTGCGCGACCACGCCGGGGAACAGCTCGGCGACGGTGGTCGACACCACGCCGGTCTCGCCCAGGGACGGCAGCACCTGGTCGATATAGCGCAAGAAGGTCCGGCTCGGGCCGACCAGCAGCACCCCGGAGCGCTCCAGCACGCGGCGGTGGTTGTAGAGCAGGTAGGCGGCGCGGTGCAGCGCCACGGCGGTCTTGCCGGTGCCGGGCCCGCCCTGGACCACCAGGGCGCCCTGCAGCGCGGAGCGGATCACCGCGTCCTGCTCGGCCTGGATGGTGGCCACGATGTCGCCCATCCGGCCGGTGCGCCGAGCGGCGAGCGCGGCCAGCAGCGCGCCCTCGCCGGACAGCTGCTGGTCCTCGCCCTCGCCCACGGCGGACAGGTCGAGCAGCTCGTCCTCGAGGCCGGTGACCGACCGGCCGCGGGTGACCAGGTGCCGGCGCAGCACCACGCCGTCCGGGTGCGCGGCGGTCGCGCGGTAGAAGGCCTGGGCGGCGGGGGCCCGCCAGTCGGTGAGCAGCGGGGCGTGATCCTCGTCGTTCAGGCCGATCCGGCCGATGTACCGGCGCTCGCCGTCGACCAGGTCCAGCCGGCCGAAGGCCAGTCGGTCCTCGACCGCCTCCAGCCGGGCCACCCGGTCCTCGTACAGGGTGGCGAAGGCGTCCCGCTCCGAGCGGTTCTGCGGTGACCCCGAGGGGCCGGCCTGGCGCACCTGGGCCAGCCGTCCCCGGGTCTGGCCGCGCAGCTCGTCGAGCCGGCGGTAGAGCCCGTCCACCACGTCCTGCTCGGCGCGCAGCTGCTTGTCGATGGAATTCACCCGTGCTCCGTCTGTCGCCCTCACCGCGCTCGAACCCCTCGCGAGCGGCCGTCCATTATGCCGTGCCGAGCGGGGTGCCGGGGCCGGCTTCCCGCGGTCCGGACCGATCCGCTCGCGGCGAACAGGATCACGGGAAGGATCGGCGGGCGACCTGCGTTGACACCCGCATTGACCCGATCAGGTTCACAGGAGGACCGATGCTGGATCCGAGCGAGATCTACGCCGTCGACCCGGCGGTCGCCGCCGAGGTGGAGGCGCGGACCGCGGGCGGCAGCGGCCCGGTGCTGGTGCACGCGGTCCGTGGCTTCATGGACGCCGGCGGTGCCGGGCGCCTGGCCGCCGAGCACCTGACCGACAGCTACGAGACCGCCCGGCTGGCCACCTTCGACACCGACCAGCTGATGGACTACCGCTCCCGGCGCCCCACCGCGACCTTCGACGCGAACCACTGGAGCGGCTACGACCGACCCGAGCTCGTCGTCGACCTGGTCCGGGACTCGGCCGGTGTGCCCTTCCTGCTGATGCACGGCATGGAGCCCGACTTGCAGTGGGAGCGGTACGTCGCCGCGGTCCGGCAGATCGTCGAGCGGTTCGACGTGCCGCTGACCGTGGGCATCCACGGCATCCCGATGGGCATCCCGCACACCCGGCCGCTGTCGGTGACGGCGCACGCCAACCGCTCGGAGCTGGTCGCCGACCACATGCCGTGGTTCGGCACCGTGGAGGTCCCGGCGGACTCCAGCACCCTGCTGGAGATCCGGCTCGGCGAGTCCGGCCACGACGCCCTGGGTTTCGCGGTGCACGTGCCGCACTACCTGGCGCAGTCGTCGTTCCCGCAGGCCGGCATCATGGCGCTGGAGCAGGTGCAGCGTGCCACCGGTCTGGAGCTGGACCTGGCGGAGCTCACCGAGTCCGCGCAGGACGCCATGCTGGAGGTCGAGCGCCAGGTCGGCGAGTCGCCGGAGGTGGCCGCCGTGGTGCACGCGCTGGAGCAGCAGTACGACGCGTTCAGCAAGAACATCGGACGCCCGAACCTGCTGGCCGACACCAGCGACATCCCGACCGCCGACGAGCTCGGCGCGGAGTTCGAGCGCTTCCTCGCCGAGCAGGGTCCGGACACCGATCGCTGATCTCGGGGCAGAATGACCCCACGTGAGCCACGTCCCGCATCCCCGCCGCGCCCTGCTGGTCTGGGGGGTCGGGGTCGCGGCCTACGTGGTGGCCATCTGCAACCGTTCGTCCTTCGGGGTCGCGACGATCGAGGTCCGCGAGCTGTTCGGCGTCTCGTCCGCCCTGATCGCGTCGATGGCGGTGGCCCAGCTGGTGGTCTACGCCGCGCTCCAGATTCCGGTCGGCGTGCTGCTGGACCGGTACGGCCCACGGGTGCTGGTCGGCACCGGCGCCCTGGTGATGGCGGCCGGGCAAGCGGTGCTCGCGCTGGCGCCGGCTGCCGGGTGGGTGCTCGCCGGGCGGGTCCTGGTCGGTGCCGGTGACGCGCTGACCTTCGTCTCGGTGGTGCGGCTGGTCCCCGCGTGGTTCGCACCGCGGCACGTGCCCGTGCTGACCCAACTCACCGGGTCGATCGGCCAGCTCGGCCAGGTGCTCTCCGCGATCCCGGTCGTCGCGCTGCTGCACGCCGAGGGCTGGCGGACGACCTTCCTGTGGGTGGCCGCGGTCGGCGTGCTGGCGGCGGTGCTGGCGCTCGCGGTGCTGCGGGACGCCCCGCCGGTCTCCGAGATCGATCCCGCCGCGCCCCCGGGCGACCGGGTCGGCTTCCTCGCGCGGCTGCGTGCGGCGTCGGCGGCGCCCCGCGATCCCGGCGCGTTGCGGGCGGTGCTGGCCGAGCCCGGCACCCGGCTGGCGTTCTGGATGCACTTCTCCGGCCAGTTCAGCAACCACGTCGTCGTGCTGCTGTGGGGGTACGCGTTCTTCGTGGAGGGGGAGGGCCGCACCCCGGCCGAGGCGAGTGCGCTGCTCACCCTCAATGTGGTGGCGGGGGTGGTCGCCGGGCCGGTGATCGGTGCCTTGGTCGGTCGGCGGCCGCGACTCCGGATGCCCCTGGCGATCGGCACCGTGCTGGCGATCGGGGCGGTCTGGCTCGCGGTGCTGGTGCCGTCGGCGCCGGTGCCCTGGCCGGTGCTGGGCGTGTTCGTCGTGGTGGTCGCGGTCGGCGGCCCGATCTCCCTGGTGTCCTTCGACGTCGCGCGGTCCAGCAACCCGATGTCCCGGCTCGGCACGGCGACCGGATTCGTCAACACCGGCGGGTTCATCGGGGCGTTCGTGACGATGTTGTTGATCGGCCTGGTGTTGGACCGGGTAGGCGGCGGGGTGCGCGATCTGGGGGCGTTCCGAGCGGCTCTCGTCTGCGTCGTCCTGCCCTGGGTGGTCGGGCTCGTGGGCATGCTGCACGGCGCCCGCGTGCTGCGCCGGCGGCATCCGGGGATCGATCTGTGAGCCCAGTCCTGGGATCACTGTGCCGTTCCGTGACCGCTCCGTGACCGAAATGTTGTCCGAAAGGTCGGTTCCCGGACGGCGAAGCACGTAGCGCCGCGCCATTCACCGTGAGAGGATCGACACGTTGCAGTGACGTACTGACGCTTGACCGGCGTCCGGACGGGGTCACCCGATCGGGCACCGCCAGCCTTGGCTGGTCCTCCGGTGCAGGACGTGGTTTTGGCATTGCGGCACGGTGCGGGGCCACACGGGTCCCATGCCGTCACCGGATGGACAAGAAGGACAAGAACATGGCACAGGGTGCTGTCAAGTGGTTCAACGCTGAGAAGGGCTATGGCTTCATCGCCCAGGACGGCGGCGGCGCCGACGTCTTCGTGCACTACTCCGCGATCGACTCCTCGGGCTACCGTTCCCTCGAGGAGGGCCAGCGGGTCGAGTTCGAGATCACCCAGGGCCCGAAGGGTCCGCAGGCCGAGCAGGTTCGCCCGCTCTGATCTCGCTCTGCTCGGCCGAGCTCAGCTCGATCGAGCTCTGCGCGCACGCGCAGGACGCGCGAGTGGTCGTCACTGACGACTGATCGTTCGACGAAGGCCGCACCCGTTCGGGTGCGGCCTTCGTTCTGTCCCCGGGAGATCTGGCCCTGTCCCCGGGGGATCCTGGCCCTGGCCCTGGCCCTGGCCCTGGCCCTGGCCCTGGCCCTGTGCCTCATGCCTCGTGCCGGGTGCCCGGTGTCGCGCGTGGCGGTTCACGCCTGGCTGAGCTGGCTCGTGCTGCCCTGAGGCGGCTCGCGCTGCGCCCGCGGCTGGCCCCGAGGCCGCGGTGCGTGCCGGGGCTCAGTCGTCGGCGGGGCCGAGGTCCCGGACCGGTGCGACGTCCCGCAGCGCAGTGCCTCGCCGGGCGAACTCGCGCAGCTCGTCGCCCACCAGCAGGCGGGCCGGCACCGGGAGCGAGCGCAGGGCGCGGGCCAGTCCGGGGTCGTCCAGCAGTGCCGGGTCGTCGGTGCCGATCAGGAGCAGGTTGCCGTAGCGCCGGCCACGCAGCACGCCGGGCTCCGCGACCAGCCCCACGTGGGCGAACACCTCCGACAGGGTGGCGACCTCGTCCCGGGCCAGACCCAGCGGCGGACGGTCCGCGCAGTTCGCGAGGTAGACCCCGCCCGCCCGCAGGACCCGGTGCACCGACGCGGTGAACTCGACGGTGGCCACGTGCTCCGGCGTGCGGTCCCCGGCGAACACGTCGCGGAGCACCGCGTCCGCCGAGCCGTCGGCCAGCGATTCCAGCTGGGCGCGGGCGTCCCCGGCGCGCAACCGCAGAGCCGGGGAGCGTGGTAGGTCGAACCAGCCGCGCACCAGGTCGACCAGGATCGGGTCCAGGTCCACGGCGACCTGCCGGGAGCCCGGCCGCCGGGCGTCGACCCAACGGGCCATCGCGCAGCCGGCCGCCCCGAGGTGCACGGCGCGGAACGGACCGTCGCCGGCGGGCACGGCGTCCAGGACGGCCGCCATCTGCTGCATGTACTCGAAGTCGAGGCGCAGCGGGTCCGCCAGGTCCAGGTGCGAACTCGGCACGCCGTTGACCATCAGCGTGACGGCGGTCGGGTCGTCCGGGGTGGTGACCAGTTCGGCGGTGCCGGAGGCGATCGGCACCGGGCCCCGGGGCCAGGCGTCCGCGGGGCGTGTGGGTGCCCGGTGGGAGGCTTGCGCACGTCGACGTTCACGGTGGGCCACGCATCTCACCGTACGTGTTGACCGATTCGAACAGGTGTTCGATAATGGGTGGACGAGAGGGAGGTGCGGGATGTCGGTCAGGACCTTGCACGTCGCACGTGCCGCGGCCCCCGGGCTGTCCGGTCGGACGGCAGAGCTGCTGTCCCGAGCGGACGCCGAGCTGGTCGCCGCCCAGTTCTCCTCCGAGCCGTGGGAGAAGTTCGCCCACGCCCACCTGGCGGCGCTGCGGGCCGGGGCGGCGGTGCTGGCCGAGCGCCAGCCGTTGTCGCGCCGGCGGCAGACCCGTACGGTCTGGGAGCTCCTGGACCAGGTGACCCCCGAGCTCGGTCGCTGGTCCGCCTACTTCGCCGGGGGTGCCGCGCTGCGGGCCGCGGTGGACGCCGGACGGTTCGACGCGGTCTCGGACGAGCGGGCGGAGCAGGTGCTCTGCCACGCCGAGGACTTCCTGGACGTGGTCCGGGCCGAGCTGGAGGCATGGGCGGAGCACGCCGAGGTCGACGCAGTGGCCCCGGGCGGGCGCCGCGCGGGCTGAGATGCGCGGGTCGGGAAGCGCCGGTTGAGATGCGCGAGTTGAGGTGAGATGAGTCGAGGGCCACGCGCCGAGGGAGTGCGGCGCGACTGGGGGCGCGAGGAGGAGGGCGCGTCCATCCTCCACGTCGACATGGACGCGTTCTTCGCCTCGGTCGAGCTGGCCCGACGCCCGCACCTGCGCGGTCGACCTGTGATCGTCGGCGGGTCCGAGCGCTCGGTGGTGCTGGCCGCCACCTACGAGGCGCGCGCCTTCGGGGTGCACTCCGCGATGCCGATGGCCGTCGCCAAGCGGATGTGCCCGCAGGCGATCGTCATCCCACCGGATCATCGCGCCTACTACGACGTCTCCCACTCGGTGATGGCCGTCCTGCACGACATCACCTCCCTGGTCGAACAGGTCAGCGTGGACGAGGCGTTCCTGGACGTCGCGGGCGCCCGGCGACGGTTGGGTCCGCCGACCCGGATCGCCGCACAGATCCGAGAACGCGTGCGGGACCAGCACGGCATCACCTGCTCGGTGGGGATCGCCGCGAACAAGTTCGTCGCCAAACTGGCCTCCGGACATGCGAAGCCGGACGGTGTCCTGCTGATCCCGCGGACGGCGACGGTCGATTTCCTGCGGGCGCTGCCGGTCGGGGCGCTCTGGGGCGTCGGCGAGCGGACCGCGGCCAATCTGGAGCGGTGGGGGATCCGGACGGTCGCCGAGCTGGCCGATTCCGACGTCAGGACCGTGCAGCAGGCGGTGGGCAAGACCGCCGGGGCGCACCTCTACGACCTCGCGTGGGGACGCGATCCCCGGCCGGTGAGCCCCAGCCGGGACGAGAAGAGCGTCGGAGCGGAAGAGACCTTCGACGTCGACATCCACGACCTCCGGCAGGTGGAGAGCAAGCTGCTGGACCTCGCGGACCGGTGCGCGGGGCGGCTGCGGGCGCAGCAGCTGATGGCGAGGACCGTGGCGATCAAGATCCGCACCTCGGACTTCCGCACCCTCAACCGGTCGCGGACGCTGCCCCAACCGACCGATGTCGCGCGGGAGATGTACCTCGCCGCCCGCGAGCTGCTGGCCGGAGTCGACCTGGCCGGACTCCCGGTGCGGCTGGTCGGGGTGCGGGCCGAGGGGCTGCTCGCGGTGGAGCAGGTGGTGCAGCAGCCCACGCTCGAGGAGTCGGTCACCGGGCAGGCCGAGGCGCAGCGGCAGGCGGAGCTGGTGATGGACCAGGTGCGCGAGCGGTTCGGTCGGGCGGCGATCGGATCGGGCACCCGGACGGTCGGGCGGCATGCCGGCGGAGGCGCGGTCGCGGCGCGGCACGTCAGCTCCAAGTCGGCCGATCCCTCGGGCCGCGAGAGGCCGGACATCGCACAGGACAGCGACCAGCGCCGGGGACCGGGCCCGGGCGGCCGAGGCCAGAACGAGCAAGGCGTGGACGGGCCAGGACCGGGGGGCCGAGGCCGGGACGAGCAAGGCGTGGACGGGCCAGGCCGGGACGAGCCGCGGTCCGATCGTCGGCTGCCGGACGGGCCGGTGGGCAGCGGGCAGTCGCGGAGCGCGTCGGCACGGAACGGTGGACGACCGGACCGGGCGGCGGGCGAGCGTGGATCCGCTGGTGGCGAACGCGGCACGGGCGGCCCGGTGGGGGATCGGACCGGCTCGGACCGCGGTTTGGCCCCGGAACGCCTGGCCCGCGACCTGCCGAAGCGCTATCGGCTGAACTCCGGCGGGGGCCCGCGGCGGGACGAAGCCTGAGCGCTCGACTACCGGCATTCGGAAACGGCATCTATCCTGGGGCGAAGAAGTCCCGACGGCGGAGCACGGGGGTCGATATGCCTCTCTCCGAGTACGAGCAACGTGTACTGGAGCAGATGGAGCGGCAGCTCACATCTGATGATCCCCGGCTCGCGACCACGCTCACCTCGAGCGGTCGCAAGCCGGTCCTGCGATACATCCTGGGTGGAGTCGGCGCGCTCGTCGGCCTGCTCCTGCTGGTGATCGGCGCTGCCGCCTCGCTGGTGTGGCTGGGGGTGCTCGGCTTCATCGTCATGTTCGCCGCCGTCGCCGTGGCCTTCACCAAGCCGCGCAAGTCCGGTCCCGCCGGTGTGGTGCGCCCGGACGGCAGCACCGCCCCGCGGCCCACGGCCAAGAAGTCCTCGAAGAAGGGCTTCATGGATCGGATCGAGGAGCGCTGGGACCGCCGCAGCGATGGCGGTCGCTGACCCGGGGCTCCCCGCGATGTCCTGACGCGCCGTGCCGATCCCGATCGGCACGGCGCATCCGTGTCCGCCCCCGCGGCGACCCCGTCCGACTCCGGCGCCGGCATCACCCCCCCGGGTCGGCGTTGAGCTCGGCAGATCGCACCGACTCACGGGGATGACACGCCGTCGGTCCGGTGGGAGGTGCCGAGTTCGCCGCCGACGCGCCGCGTTCGACGCGGGTGCGCCGTGCTCGCCCCGACGCGCCGCGTTCGGCGCGGACCCTCGGCGTTCGGCGCGAGGGCGCGACACGCCGCCA
>NZ_JANZKP010000017.1 GCF_025642745.1 Cellulomonas sp. RIT-PI-Y | reverse complement strand
AGGTGCTCGAGATATCACGACCTCAGTCGAGCTGATCGAGTTCACCTTCGCGACATACGAGCGCGGCCCTCCCGAGTCGAACCGCACCGACCGAACGCACGAGGTGCCCGATGAGCACGAGGCGATCGTGGCGCCGCTCGAGAGGTCCACGATCTTGACCACGCTCGATGTGTTCTGCAGTGGCTGATCCACGACGGCTGACAGCGTCGCCGCCTGCCCTGCAGCGATCTCGGTCACGTCTGACGTCAAGGTCACTGTCGACGGTGCCAGGTCTGTAGTCGTCGCTACGGAGGAAGTGCCAGCCAGCTCCCCGTTCGCGACAGCGGCTTCGGCCGGCGTCGCGGCCATGAGCGTCGAAACCAGCACGGCGACCACTGCGCCCGCCACAGCTCGAAAATGGACCCTGAACGCTTCTGCCCTGCGGCGTCGGACGAAGTTCCGGATGTGGTCGGCATCCCGCCGCTGATCATGCACGGTCGGAATCTTGGCTGCACCAGGTCGAAGAGATGGTCGGTTCGATCAAACATCACCCGATTGCCCCGGATATCGCAAGGCCAGCCACGACGAGAAGCCCTGGCATCTCTGCTGGACCACGAGGAGCCGGCGTCCACCGGTGAGCCACTTGGTAGTCACTCTCGGCGCAGGTCGACCGTTTGTCGCGAGGCCGACGTTCCACCCGACCCTCGTGAGCGCGGGCGTTGAGATGGCGGCCGGTCAGCTGCAAATGCCTCCGACGGCGACCCACGTAAACGTGATGGTCGTCCAGTCGTCGCCGACGCTCGTGGCACTGATGGTTCCGGGCCCGCCTTGCACCTCGAGCGTGGCGCTGCCGTTCCCGCTCGAGGTGCGCCCGTCGGCGCTCAGGTCGACCTGACCGCCGCCGGTGGCCGTGAACGTCACCGTGGCCGCCGCAGTGCAGTTGACCGATTGCGCGTAGGTCGCCCGGACCGGCGCCGCGGCGGGAGCTTCTTGAGTGACCTGGGCGGGTTGCTCGGCGGTGCTGGGCTGCGCGGCTGCCGCTCGCTCGGCGCGGTCGCGGGCGCTGCGTTCGGCGGCCTCAGCGGCCTCAGCTGCCGCTTGGTCGATGGCGGCCTGGTCGGCAGCCGCCTGGGCCTGAGCCTGTGCCGCGGCGTCGGGGTCTTCTGGTTCTGCCGGGGCGGGTTCAGTGCTGGGTACCGGGTCGGGGTTCGACGTCGGCGTGCTGACCGCACTTGTGGCTGTCGGCGATGGGTGCGGCTGGAGCGCGGTACCGGGGTCGGTGCGTGCGGCCAGGCCCCAGGCGGTGAGCGCGACGGCGGCGCACACGGCGCCCCCTGCGATCACCGGCACCACTCGGCGTCGCCGCCGCGGCGGTGACCCCTCGGGACCGGGCACCCGGTCGCTGCCCGGCGCACCGGTGGTGATCGTGGTGATCGCGGCTTTCAGCTCGTGCAGCTCGGCGCGTGCGCCGGCGGCGTCCTGTTCGGCGGCGCGCGCACGGTCGGCCAGACCCGTCACGAGGGCCACCACATCCTGCGCACCGCTGGCGCTGTCGCCGATGCCGGGGATCGGCGCGATCACCACGGTGTCGTCCTCGTCGTCGGCCGGGACGACGGGAGTCCTCACGGCGTCGTCGCGGGACGAAGCCCCGGCCGCTGTGGCCGGCAACTCCGCTGTCTCCGGCTCCAGCTCCAGCTCCGGCTCTGGCTTTAGCTCGGGCTCGGGTCTGGGAGGCGAAGGCGGTTCTGCGAGCGGCGCGGGGACGACCTCGGTGACCTCGGTGGGTACGGGCACGGTCGCTTTGCCCGCGGGTGAGCCGGCATCGTCGTCTGCGGTGTGGTTGGTGGCGGGTGCGTCCTGGTGCTTGAGCTTGGTTCGCCCGCGCCGTGGTGTGCGCCTCGGCGCGGATGCTTGTTCTTGTGCGTGGGCGAGGGCGGCTTGCCCGGCGGCGAGCTGCGCCGCCAACCCGCCGGGCTCCTCGACCGGTTCGGAATCGACGGGCTCGGGGGAGTAATTCATCGTGTCCCTCCGTTCGCGTGCGCCGGGGCGGGTACGGCCTCGCCGGCGTCATCGACCTGCGGCCAGGCCCACGACGCGGTCCACCGCTCGGAGGTGTCGTAGCTGGCGCGCCGGGCTTGGACCCGGTCGGCGACCTCCCGGACCTGGACGGTGTGCTCGGTGGCGGTGCAGGAGTCCATCCCGGTGTCGGTGCGCAGCCGGGCGCGGGTGGTAGGGACCTGGTTGTAGAACACGACCGGCGCCGAGGGGTCGGTGGTCACGGTGTGGGTCGCGTGGTGCAGGCGTTCGAGCGCCCACAGCTCGGCCACGACGGCGGGGTGCAGCACCCAGCAGGGCTTGATCTCCCGGACGTCGAAGGTGGCGATCAGCCACTCGGTGAACCGCTGCACCCGCACCAGCGCCGCGTGCCGGGTCGCGGGCTTCGCGTCCTGCCAGGCGAACACCCCGGGGTCCTCGTGCCCCCAGAAGTCGACCAGCACCGCCAGGCGCCGGGCCACCACGTCCTCCGGCTTGCCGCCGGCGTGCGCCGCGGGGGAGCTGAGCGGTGGCGCGCCTCCGAGCAGCGCGTCGATGTCCGCGGCGGCGTCGCGTCCTCCGGGGTCGGCGAGGCTCACCGGTCTGCTCCGGCCATGCGGGACCCGAGGACCCATCCGGGGTGGCTCTCGTGCCAGATCGACGCGGCAGTGATGTGCCCAGCGTGCGGACCCTCCCAGTACGGGGTCAGGTCGGTGAGCACCGGGCGTATCCGGTCCTGCAGCACCAGGGCGGTGCCTCGGGGCAGGCGCCGCAGCTCGTCGACGTCCACGGCCGGGCGCCATTCGGCGTCGATCGAGGTGTCCTTGGACCACAGGTCCCGCCCGTTGAACGACGTGCGGGTGCGGGTGTGTTCGCGTTCGCCCATCGACCGCGACAGCGCCGACAGGTAGTCCTCGGACTTCCCGCCGCCAAGGATCACGTTCGTGCAGTTGTCCCACATCGTGGCCTCGGCGTGCTCGCCGTAGGCGGCGGCCGCCTGGTCGCGGGACTGGAAGATCACCACCAGCTGGATGCCTTCACCGCCGCCGGCGGCGGTCATCCTGGGGGCGGCCGGCCACGGGTCGATGTGCGCGAGCTCGTCAGCGACGATCGTCAACGGCGGGTCCAGGCGCCCACCCGGCGCACGCTGGGACAGGCGGCGGGCGGTGTCGGTCAGGTGGTCCAGGAACAGGGAGTAGAACCCGCCCACGGTCCCGGCGGTGGTGGCCTCGTCGGTGACGTCCGACCCGCGCGCGACCATGTAGCAGGTCCCCGAGCAGGCGAGGAACGCCTCGGTGTCGAAGGCCCGTCCGGTCTTCGGCACGAGCCGGTCGCGCACGGCCTTGACCGCCAGGCCGGCGAACGCGTTGTCGACACCGAACCACCGGTTCGCGCGCATCCGCGGGTCTTCCTCGCGGACCTGCGCGATCGTCAGGTGCCAGGCGTCACCCAGCCCGCGGGTCTCCAGGATCCGCATCGCCTCGTCGGCCTTCGCAGGGGACCGCGACCAGGTGTAGACATCCGCGATGGTCCGCCCGTCCAACGCGGCGGCGTGCAGCAGCGCTTGGACGATCGACCCCGAGGTGGTCGCCCACGGCGCGTTCTCACCCGACATCCCCGTGGCCGCGACCAGGGTCCGGGCCCGCCGTTGCGCCACGATCGGGTCCTCGCATCCCTCCAACGGCGACCACCCCAGGGTGTGCGGCAGCCCGCCGACGCCGTCGAGGTTGAACACCTCCACCGGCCCGAGCCCGGCCCGGCACGCCGCGGTCAGACGCAGGTTGTCGGTGCGGGTCGAGGTCGTCACCACCGCGCCGGGCGCGGCCAGGATGAACGGGACCACCAGGCGGGTGCCCTTGTCCGAACGCGCCGGGCCGAGCACGTAGATCGGCCGCTCCAACGTCACCCACAACGCGACGCCCCGCGAGGACCCCAACGGCAACGCGACCTGCCCCGGACTCAGGCTCACCACGAGGCACCCTCCTGCGACATCGAGCACACCGGCAGCTCGCCCGGCTGGACATCGCGTGTCGCGCCGTGCGGGCCGGTCGCCGTGAGCGCCCGCCCCCCGGTCTGCTGCGGTGCCGTCTGGGCGGCCAGTGCCGGACGCACGTGCGCGCCGAGGTCGACCGCCTGCGCGGCGGACAGTGAGCAGTCGGACAGCTCCCGCCCGGCCGCGATCTGGGTCCGGGCGAGGATCTGGTGCCGTAACCGGGCAGGGGAGCGCCGGTACCCCATCCACCAGCTGACGGCGACCACGTTGACCACGACACCGGCCACCGCGAGCAGCAGACCGACCAGGGCCGCCCCAGGCAGACCCAGCACGGCGGTCAGGAACCCGCCCACCACCCAGACCACCCAACCCGCGGCGACTAAACCGGCGATCGTCTTGTCGTCCAGGTCGGCGACCCACCGGTACACCGGCAGGTGCCGGCGCGCCCACACCCCGGCCCGAGTCTGCCGACCCAGCGCCGAGAAAGCCCGTGTGCGGCCAAGGCTCGCCCGCAGTGCCTCAGTATCGAGGAGGTGGTTGCGTTCGCGGGTGGGGGTCATCGTCCGGTCCTTCCGGCGTCGGTGTCGATCAGCGAGTCGAGGGTTCGTCCGGCGACCGGTTGCACCCACATCGGGGTGGTCGTCCCGATGCACCAGATCGCTTGACCCTGGGGGAGGGTCAGCAGTAGGTCCGCGGCGGTGTAGGTGGGCTTGGCGATCCGGTGCACGGCGGCCATGCAGTCGCTGGACTGCCGGTACAGGACCTTGATCGCGCACTTGGACAGCACCCGCTCGACCAGCCCGCGGTGCGAGGACCCGGCCTCACCGAAGATCTCCACGTCCTTGAGCTCGTGGATGATCAACACCGACGCGCACCGCAGGTGCCCGGCCAGGCGGATCCGGTCGTCCATCGCCCGCGCCTGGGCCGGGTTGTGCAGCTCGTCCCAGCCCTCCTCGCTGACCACGACCCGCCACCGCCCGTCGCGGGAGCGCAACGTGGTGTCGATCCACGCCGACGTGCACGCCGCGGCGATCTGCCGCACCGTGTCACCGGCCCCACCCAGCCCCATCGTGTTTACCGCGATCATCGGCGCGCCCGGGTCCAGGCGGGTGCTCGAGGCCCCGTCGAACATCCCCGCCAGCGGACCCCGGGTCAGCCGGGAGAACACCAACGACAACCGCCGCGCCGCGCCCGAGCCGGCCCGCTCGATCAGCTCCGCCGGCGGGGCGTCCAACCAGGCGACCAGGGCCGCGATCGTCGCTCCCAGCGTCCCGGCGCCCATCTGCTCGACCGCGGTGTCCAGGACCGTGCGTTCCTCATCGTCCACGGCGCCGCTGGTGCGCAGCACCGACACGATCGACTCCAGCGCCTGGCCTCGGCGCAAGTCGACCGCGCGCCGCCAGTCCGCGGCACTGGTGTCCGCGGGGCGTGCGCCCTCGTCCAGCGGGCAGATCACCGTGCCGGTGCCCGGCCCCAGGTGGATGACCTGGCCGCCCAGCCCGCCAGCGAGGGCCGACCACTCACCGTTCGGGTCCGAGGACACGATCACCTGCCGGCCGGCGTGCACCAGGCGGGTCATGATGACCTTCGTCCCGTACGACTTGCCCGATCCCTGCAACCCGCAGATCAACATGCACGGGGACGTGGCCAGGTGCGGGTACACGCCCCACGGGTCGAAGGTGAACGGCGCGGTCGTGGTGACCTCGATCCCGATGATCGGCCCGTCGATCGCCGAGGCCTGCGGGACACAGAACGAGGTGAGCACCCCCACCCGGGCCGCGGAGGTCACATGCGCCGGGGTAGCGACCCCGACCGGACCCCACACCGCCCCCCGCGCGAGCCGTCCCCAGCGCGCCCACCGGCGTGCGGCCCGGTTCCCGGCACCGGGCAGGGCGTCCTCGCTGTCCGTGTCGCCCGCATGCGTGCGTGCGGTCACCGCCGCCGCAGCCGCACGGACCGCCTGGCGCCGGGCACGCCGCGAGGACGAGCGCCCGGTCGCGGTCAGCGTCCTGGTGCCCACCGGGTCCGACCCGCCACCACGACGACCCCGCGGCGGCATCCGCACCGGCGCCACCTCACGAGCATGGTCGCCGGGGTCCGCGTCGGACTCGGGTGCGGGGAGCCCGAACGCGTCACCGGGGGTCGCTTCCGGCGTGGGGGAGCCGGAGGTCCGTCGCCGCCGGAGCAGGCCCCGGCGGGTGGGATGCACGAGCCGGCGGGTCATGACCGCGGTCCGATCCCCAGCGGCAGAGCGCTCGTGCAGAACCCCGCCCACTGATCCCCACGCAGCACCTTCAGATGCAGGCCACGGGCGGTGGTCCGCAGCCACAGCTCACCGACCCGCAGCTCCTCGATGTCGCCACCAGTGAGCGTCACCCAGCCCGAGTGCCGCACGTCGGCGTACCCGGCCTCGAGCTCGCTGCGCCGGCGCGCGAGCTCCTTGCCCTGGGAGTTGTGCGCGACTGTGGCCGGGCGCTTGAGCTTGGCGTTGACCGCGCCGGCGGAGTTGTAGGACGCCTCCTCGTTCAGCAACCGGCGCTCGGCCGAGTACGCCTGCCCCGGGCACCACATCTGCGTCACCGTGCGGCACGCCGTCCCGGTGGCGACCAGGTTCGCCAGGAACCCCGCCCGAGCGGGAGTGGCCGGCCACGACTCCACCCAGTAGGTGCGATGCACCGCGGTATCGGTGACCAGATGATCCAGACGTTCGTCGACGACCGAGGCCAGCACCTGCCCATCACCCAGCGCCCACCCCGCCTCGGCGAGCATCGGCGCCGCCGCAGGGTCGAACGCAAGGCGGACCGCGGCGCGGATCTGGCCCGCGGACCACCAGGCGGCGTCCTGGGTGCGCACCCCGCAGGCCGGCAGTCCGGCCAGCACCTGACCGACCCGGTCACCGAGCACCCAGGACAACCCGCTGACCCCGCCGCCGGCCGCGTCGATCTGCGCCGAGCAGACCTTCGCGGACACGGTGATCGTGATGACCTCGTCCCGGCCTCGCAGCGCCGCCATCGCCGGGTGCGCGGCCAGCTCGGCCGCGTCGCGCACCGCCAGATCCTCCGGGTCGCCGCCCGCCGGCGGGGGAGCCGGCAGCGGGTGGGTGCGTGAGTGCTTGACCACCCGCACCACGCCTTCGGCCGAGGCCAGACGCTGACACAGGTCCGACAGGCCCTGGGCGCGGGCGATCTTCTCCTCCTCGGCGGCCAGCGCCCACCCGTGCGTGGTCACCCGCAACACAACCGTGGCTTCCTGGGCGACCTTGTCCCACAGGAAGCACCCGCCGTCGAAGACCGTCCCGACCATGTCCAGCACGGTCAACCGCGCCCCGACCGCACCCGGCACGGCCACCGCGCCGTCGACCTGCTCGGCGCCAACCCGCACGACGGTGCGCGTCTGGCCCAGGACCTTGCGCAGCCCGAACAGCCCCACCGTGCTCACCCTCTCCAGGAACGACCTGCCCTTCCACGACCCGCACGCCAGCACCCCGACCGGCGCCGTCCACACCAGCAACGACACCAACGCCACCCCGAGATCACCCGCAGCCACCAGATCCCACACCGGACGCACCAGGCCCACCGCCACCAGCACCAGCTGCGCACCGGACAGCCCGGCGATGACACCGGTACGGGAGATCGGCGCGAACACCGCCGTCGGCACCTGCTGCTCACCCACGCCCGATCACCGCCCACCGAACGGGTTCGGACCACGGCCACCCTCACCGCCGGATGATGGCGGCGAAGGAGCCGGAGTCGCAGCGGGCGAGGACGGCGCACTCGGTCCCGGCTGCACGCCACCCCCACCCGAGCCACCCGACCCCGGGCCGCCCGTCCCGCCATCACCCGACGACGCGGGAGCCGGCGGCTCACACTCACCTGACCCCGTGGACCTGCCCCCGGCAGCTGCCTCAGACGATCCTGCGGGCACTTCACCGCTCTCGTGGACCGGCCCAGCCTGCACGCCGCCGCCACCACTAGAACGCGCCGAGCCCGCACCCGACTCACCACCGGTGACAGCACCGGAGGAGTCACCTCGCTCACGGACCTGGTCCGCGGCGGCAGCACCCACACCCTCAGGCCCGGACGAGGCTCCGAGACCGCCACCGGTATCGAAATCGCCGTCGACACTCTCACCGCTGTCCCCGGCAACCCCGAGCCCGTCCTGACCGGCAGTCCGAACGCTGTCCTCGCCGGCGCCCTGAACGTCGCCATCGGGTCCCTCAGGCACCGCCGCGCCAGCGGGCGGCTGGCCCGGCCTGCTCGCACCGTCATCGTCTGGTGCGGGCGCGGCACCGGCACCGCCGGATTCGGCGTCCTCGCTCTTGTCCTTGTCCTTCGAGCCGAGGTCGCTCAGCTTGGACGCGAGCCCCGACATTCCCATCGCCTTCGCCAGCCCCGCGGCCTGGTTGCCGAGCGTGGACAACGCCTCCTTGTCCGGGCCCCCCAACGCCATCCGGGTCATCCCAGCCTGGGTCGCCTGCGAACCCGCGGACTTGACCGCGTCGGAGTGCGCGGTCAGCGCGGCCGACAACTGCCCACCGGCGAACGACACCAGGGACAGGGCCAGGGCGGGGGAGAACACCGCGACCCAGATCCCGACCGTGCCCATGATGAAGCTGTCCAGATTGCCTTCACCGGCCATCTCCAGACAGAGCACGATTATCCCGGCGCCGAGCGGCTTGGTCAGCAGCAGACCGACCACGACCTCGACCCACTTGCTGGCCATTCCCCGGGTGCCCTTGAACCCGACCATCATCAGCGCCGTCGGGGCGAACCCCGTGGCCACCAGCAGGCCGAACGCGCGTGCGGCCATCACCATCGCGATCAGTACCAGCCCGACGATGCACACCAGCGCACCGATCACGATCACGATCCACCCGCCGCCCACGGTCAGCGCGGTCAGCCCGCCGGCGGCCGCCCCCATCGCGGTGGCCGCCGCCGCGGACCCTGTCGCGCCGGACCCGGCGACGTTGTCGAACATCTGCCCCGACAGTCCGTCGGTGATCGACACCAGCTGGGCCAGCAGCAAAATAGCCGCCACGGTCATCGGCCAGGACAGCACCGCGATCATCCCGGCCCGCAGCACCCGGGTCGCGTCACGCACGATCAGCGCAGCCACCACCTCGACCGCGCACATCGCGACCGCCACAACGGCGAACACCGCACCCCAACGTGCGGCCTGCCGGGTCGCGATCTGCCACTCGACGTCGGAGATCTCGGTCAGCGGGTTGTTGAACGCCAACGACATGAACTGCTCACACGCCGTCGAGATCGCATCGATCGCAGCCTTGACGATCCACTCACCGATCTTGTTGAACACCGCCTCCACGGCCGGGTCCCACCACGCGGCCGAACACAGCGCCACCACCCCCACCGCCACCACACCAGCGCCCAGCACCCGACGGCGCCGATGCCCGGGCTCGCGCTGGCTCGCCCACCAGGTTCGGACCAGCGCGGGAGCAGCCGCCAGCTCGGCGGCCGACCTACGCACACCCGCCTGCGGGAAGACGTCCGTGGGCACGGGTGTGGTGGCAGTGCTCATGCCACGACCGGGTCGAGCATGCCGGAGGCGGAACCGAAACCGAGGTCGAACCCGGTCGCCCAGACCAGGACCGCGAAGATCACCGCGATCGCGATCCCGGCGATGAACGCCCACAGCAGGATCGTCGCGGACACCTTTTGCACTTGCTGGGACGAGGACAGCCGCCCGGCGACGAACATCACCGTGCCGAGCACCGCGCAGATCCCGACCAGGATCAGGCACGTGGCCTGCAACCCGCCCGCCCACTCCTGCAACTGGGCCATCCACGGGAAGGCGGAGAAGTTGATCGACACCCCCATGTTGTCCGGGATCTCGTCCTCCGCGGAGACCTGGCCTGCCGCGAGGTACGCGGCAAGGCCGCCCACTGCTGTCATCACGATCTGCTCCTTCTGCCCGAGCGCGGAGTCCTGCTGACCCCGCCTGTAACCGGCCCCGCCCCAGGCAGGGCCGCGCGCCGCGTGCGATATCGACGCCCCGTCACCAGCCGACGGTGATCCCCGCGTAGTGCGTCATCGCCGCGGTCACCGCCCCCAGCACCAGCGCCCCGAGCAACCCCGCGGTCACCGCACCCGAGGCGAACGAAGCAGCCTTCTGACTCACCGGAAACCCGACCTTCCCGGCCACAACCGTCAGCACCCCGATCACGGTGGCAATCCCGCAGCCGATCAACGCCGCCGCCAGCAGTCCGCCGGCGAGGTCCTGCAGCGTGGCGACGGTGTCCGCACCCAACCAGGTGAAGTCCAGCCCGAACCCGTCGATGTCCATGCCCACCCGCCCACTCACGGCAGGTACTCGATCCACGCCGCTCCGTCGCCGATCAACGCCGCCGACACCTGACCGCCGGAAACCTCGACCTCGCAGGTCACGTGCAGGGCCATCGCCGACACCCCGACCTCCGGCGACCCGGCCGTGGTGACCGTGACCTCCACTACCACCCACCCCGCCGGCCAGATCTGCGGGTCGGTGACATCCACCACCGCGACCTCGTTCGGGGTCGGCGCACCCGCGGAGAGCGCCGCCGCGTGGTCCAAGACCGCCCCGGCCACGATGTCCACCTCCGCACCCGGAGCCAACTCCTGCGCCCGGGACCGCGCCGCCGCGGCGTCCTGCTCCTGCGGCGCCCACCCGACCAGCGTCCGGACCCACTGCAAGGCGACTTCAACCTCACTGGACTCAACGTCCCCAGACCCCTGAGCCGACGGCGTCGGTCCCTCGAGCTGCCCGGCGTCCGGTGAGGTGCCGACCGTCCCGCTCACGGCAGGTTCGGCCGATGCGGTGCCGGCATCAGCGGTCTCCGGCGAGCCGCCGGGGGTGACCAGCAACCAGATCGCAGCGGCGATCATCGCCGCACACGCAAGCAAGGCGGCGGTGCCGGTAGCGACCAACCGGCGCCGCGAGGGCAGGGCCGCAGGATTGGCGGACGCCGTGGACGGTGCGGGGTTGTCAGCCATCAGGATCTCCGGAGGTCGGGGGAGCGCGCGCCGAGTTGTGGGCGCACGACGGTCAGGGCTTGGACGGGTCTGCGTCCGGCAGGTACTGCCAGTGCCACGGCTCGGACTTCGCGTAGTCCTTGTGCCCGGGCTCTGCCCACGTCGGATGGAAGAAACCGAACTCAGACCCGTGGTTCTTCATCCACGCGTACGGCGCGGTGTCGTAGGAGTTGATGCCTTCGCCCAGGTCGAAGGCCAGCGCCCACCCGTGGTTCGACGTGCCAGGGGTCGCGGCCATATTGCACTTGCCCCGCGCGCACCACGACGCCTTCGCCGACTGCTGTCCGGCGAAGTCCCGGTAGGCGTCGGTCACCTTGATCGGCTCCCCGAACTGCGCGGCATACGCGGCCGACATCCGATCCAGAGCCTGCGCAGCATCACAGCGCGCCCGCAGCGACGGCGCCATGCTCAGCGCGCACAACTCGCTGGTCGGGATCACCCCGTTGGCGTACCCACCCCAGGCGTTCGCCGACCCGCCCCGGTCCACGAACGTCGAACCGTCCGGGTCGTAGGACACATCTGCGGTGATCGTGCCGCCGGCCCCCGCGGTCGGACTCGCCGAGGCCAGCCCTTCCGCCTCGTCGAAGCCACCGAGCACCATCTGCGCACCGCCGACGATCCCGATCAGTACCAGACCTACGCACATCAATGGCAGCCCCACCGCGACCAGGCACCCACAGCCGACCCGTCGGCGGAACCTCTGCGACCCGACCTTCTTCGCGATCTGGCGCGCGGCCAGGACCTCGACGCTCACGACGCCACCTCGACGCGGGACACACCTTGAGTTGGACGACGCGGATGGTGGACGGCGGCGGGCACAGTGGCCTCCCGATGGGTGCGATCAGGTCACCCAATGCCTCGCTGGTTCGCCGTCACGTGCCGGTCAGCGATATCGCACGCGCGCAGCAACTCCGACCCGCCTCGAGGACAACGCTGCCGCCCTCGACGTGCACCTCACCTCGAGGAGGTCGAGGGGCTCCCCGCTGCAGCCCGGACCGTCCCCAGCACGCAAGACACCACATGGTGTAACGGACGTCATCGACGCCCGGGGCGCCAAGACCATCGGGCACTGCCCGGCGGCCCACGCGCGCTAGCGCCGGCCGCTTGAGCGGTAACCGATGCAGAGCCTTGTCACGACGCGGTGAGCGCCCTAGTGAACTGTGCGGCAAGCTGCCTGAGTTCGTCATCGTCGTCGGTACCGAGAGGCATCACCTCTGCGGTCACGCCCCGACGAACGAATCGCGCGTCCGGGATCTGCGTCAGGATGTGGTCGAGGTCCACCAGCGCAGGTCGAACCTGCTCGAGAGGCCCGCGCTCGAACGTCGCAGCGTAGATCGGCTCGACCCGCCTCTCAGGACCCGCCGCTCTCCGGTCACGGCGCAGGACAACGACCCGTACCTCATCGGTAGATGGGGAGGTCATCAGCGCTTCGCGCACCGTTGCCAGGACCGTCGAAGCCAACGCTCGGACGTACAGCGCGTTGCGGTCGGTCTTGGTGCGCTTCTTCAACGTGGGTTTGCCCGCGGGGGTCAGCACGGCGGCCTTTTCCGGAATGAGGTCGGCCGAGTCGAACACGATCACAACGGTCGTGTACCTGGTGCCGTCCTGTTCGATGCCGGCGTCCACGCAGGTGGACTCGGACGCGTTGTCCGCGAAGGCGGTATCAACCGCCGAGATCACTGTTGTAGGGTCGTGCTCGACCAAGCGTTGGAAATCCGCCGCGGCAGCCGCGAGCCACTCGCGATAGATTCTCAGGTTGTCGGCGTCGACGCGAGCTGCTTGCGAGACCGCTTCAGCGCGTGCACGCTCCTTGGCTGCGCGCCGCTGTCCGGGTCGATAGAACGCGATGCCCTTCACAGCGGCACGCTGATACTCCTTCGCCACGACATCGACGTCGGTTGGTTCTGGGGCTGGGATGGGCTCGGGTACGGCAGCCGGAAACTGCTCGAGATGCAGTGAGGTGAGCTGACGCTCGATCTGCGTGACTTCCTCTGCCTGCGCGGCTCGTTCCAGTTGGGCGAGCGATGGGCGCCGCTCGGTCGGCCGATGGCCGGCCGACGAACCTGCGCCCGTGCTGAACCCTGCAGCGCTGACGCGGGTTGACGTGCGTCCCGAGGAGTATGTGTTCTGCGAGACCCGGACGCCAGCGACCTTCATCGAGGTGTAGGTGCGCCCTCCACCAAAGGAGACTCGGGCCGTGTTGGTCCCGATACTCGTGCGTACCCCGCGGCTTGAGGCGCTGATGCGCACCCCCGGAGCCACCTTGAAACTTACTCGGCGTCTGGCCATCGGATTCTCCCTGCCCCCAGCTCTCCTCGTCGCCGGTGACGGGGCGTGCGGGCCGAGACCCCCGCCCCACAATTCCCGTGCGATCGAGCCGAGACTACTGCGTACAACGTGCTCCGGGGTCTGATTACCACCGCGACCAGAGTCGACCGGCGCAATGCCGCGCCCGCACCGCCCGCCACCGTCACGACGGACGAACTCCGCGGAGATTAGGTGCGCTCGGAGACGCGCGGCTCACGCGCATGCGGTACTTGCGCGGATGCTCGCGAGTCGGCGCTCCGGCTCGCACGGCACTGAGTTGTTTCTGTCAGTTGAGAACGGGGATCTCGGTGACCAGTTCGATCGGACCGTTGACGGTATTCGCATGCACGACGGTCACTACCGCCCCACCCTGGTCGGCCGACCGAGCGGTCACGCCCCGTGCGGTTGCGACCACTCCAGCCGCGGGCGCGCCGTCAACCAGCAGGGCCTCGTCGGTGGGCGTCACCGACTCAGGCTGGACTTGCATCGCCGCCCGCAGCTCGTCCTTCGTGGGGGACCCGGTCCCCGCGCCGTCAGCAAACCAACTGCGAATCGCGGTGGCCGCGGCGACTTCGGGCGAGTGCTCCCTCTGAGCAACGGTGACGGTCAGGAGGGTGTCGTCGCCCAGACCCCATCGAGAGAACGCACCGGTGGCCGGCCCTCCTTCGCCCGACCAGGTCAGCTCGGTGCAGTTCAACACCGTGCCGCCCGCGCGCCTGAGCGCTCGATGGAGCCTCGGGTTGTCGACTCCTGAAGGAGCCTCATCGTTCACAAACTCGTCATCGAAACTCGCACGCACGAGAACCCCCATCAATATGCTGCGAAGTAAGCCTCACCTTCGAGGCTACAGAATAAAGGGGGATCGATGAAGACGAAGCTCGGCCGCGGATCGGCCATTCTCGTAGCCGCGGGCATGGTTGCGGCACTGTGCGGGTTCGCGCCCGCCAACCACACTCCCACCCAGACGGATCCGATCATCACGGTGATCGAGACCCCCATGGTCGCGGGCGGCTTCGACGAGGACGTCGCGCGGGCCAACGGATACAAGATCGTCACCGACGCGAACGGTGAGCAGCGTTCCGTGCCGGTGACCGCCGCGGCGAAAGCCGCCGACGCGCAGATCCTGGCCCAGCAGCAGGCCGAGGGGACGGTCTCGCCGCTGGCAACGGTGGTTGCGGGGGACTGCGGGTCGTCCCGAATCGTCATCGCCGACGGTGCCGGCTTCCGCGACGCCGGAATCAGCACCTCCTTCACGGTGACCCACCCCGCGGTCGGCTACACCTGGTTCGTGGACATCACGGGTAACTCCACCTCGACCCGGCGCACCTTCTCGGGTGGTCTCGCGCTGCGCACGACCTGGCAGCACACCTTCGCCCACACGGTGCCCGCCGCCGGCACCTACATCGCCTCCGTATCGCGAACCAGCAACGCCGTACTGAACAACGGGACGATCTGCTTCAGCGGCGGCCCGTCGGACTCGGACTACATCTCCTGACACGGGGGCTCCGCAGGGTGTCATCGTGACCCCGCGAGGCCCCGGACACAGGTGAAGAACACCGCGCCGGGTCAGCGCCCGAGACCGGATGCGTCTCGGGCGCTAACCCGCCCCGGGTGGTGTGTTGTGCCCGGCTCGCAGCCGCGACGTACCAACCGCGTCAACAACGCTGCAGTTAGGTGCCCGTGAGTCCGCCAGGTTGACTGCGAGGTTGTCGGGGTCTCGCGTGCGGGTAACGGCTCGATCCGTGACGACTGGTTGGCGCAGAGGAGCCGAGATCGCACGCGTATCGCCGTGGGGAAGACCCCAACGTGCGCGGTGCTCGTCCAGACGGATGAGCTTGTCGACCTGCGCCAGCGGGTCCAGGAGCGCGAACCGCGCCGTGGCTTCGAGCGATCGCCGCGCGTACTCCCCGGGCCTAAGCGATGCCCTCCACTGCTCGTAGCGCTGCCGCTCGCTCATCCCCGTCCCGTCCCGCCGACGCGCCCACCGGTCCTTGCTAGCCGCCTGATCGGCGAGGGACAGCGCGTGGAAGCTCGCGGTGCACTGAGCGCGTCGGTGATGGCGTTCTTCGGAGGCCAACGACGCCCACCACTGAACTTGCCGGACCCGCTGGGCCTTGCGGCTACTCGCGATCGCCGCGGCACGTTGGACCCGCCACCGTGCTCGGCGCGCGTCCACGCTCACCACCGCTCGGAACTCGGCTCGCTCAGCTCTGATCACGGCGGTCTTGCGGCGCAGCTCGTCGCGTCCTGCGCCCGCATGCTCGACGGCCAGACTCGCCGCGGTCCGGTGCCATCGGCCCTCAGAGTCCACGTCGGCCAACCCGAGTCGCCCGAGCTCGGCCAGATGGGCCGCGGCAGTGCGCAGAGATGACGCTGTGGGGGAGAGGCCATGCTCGGGGCAGAAACCTCCTGCTGCGGCTGCGGCAGCCAGGGAGAGTCCGTCGCCGGTGTCCGCTGGCAGGTGAGTCCACAGCTGGGCACTGGCGAGTCCAAGGGTGAGGCGGACGGACAGGGATGGGGGCGGCTGGGGGTGTGAAACCCAATGTGGGTCAATGACCCGCACAGCTGCTCCGTCAGCCTGTGGTTCGGGTGGTCGAACGACAGCGCGGATGGTGTTGCTGGTGTCGGTGGTGCCGGGTTCGTAGGTCGCCTCGACCTGGATCCCGCCGGCGGCCGTGAGGCGGGCCATGGCGGCTCGCAAGGTGTTCCTGCTGGCGATCACGGTGTGCAGGAGCAACTCACGCTGGGACAGGTGCAGCGCCGTGCTGGCGTGCCGGTCCATCAGGTCTGCCAGGGCGGTGGCCACCTCGTAGTCCACCCGGCGGGTGCGGACTGGCCACGTCAGCCATTCGCGCTCGGCCCAGTCCCGGAGCCCGACGCCTTCGCCTGCGGTGGCTACGGACTCAGCCCGGTGTTCGGCCGTCCACACGTCGGCGTCGACGACCGCGCGGTTCCACTGGTGCCACCACCAGCGCCGACCTCGCTCCTTGGCCTTCACGAACGCGGTCCGGGCCGAGGTCGTGATCGTCGTCCAAGCCTCGTCCTCGGTGTACCCGGCGATCACTAGCTGATAAGTGGCGGCCGCCTCGATCAGCGACCGGTGCTCGGGCTGGGCGTCGACCGCACGGGCTGCGCCGCGACCGCGGGCTATGTACGCCTGCCACACCTGCGGTAGGTCCCGGCGGCGCCGCCCCGTGCGCGGCGTCAGAGGCTGGATCGGCCCGCGCAACGGCGTCGCCGGGGCACGTCGTGCACGCCCGGCCCGCACCCGAGCACTGGCCGGTTGCCACGACAGCGCCTCCGACGCGGACGCGATCGCAGAAGCTAGACCGTCCGGTACGGGTGTTGGCCCGGAGACCCTGTGCGGCGCGGATAGCGGCCGAATCTTCTCCAGCAGCGCGATGCTGTGGGTTGGCACGCCGCCGAGTTCCCGACGTAGCCCGCCGAGCATCTCGACCATGCGGTCCAGGTGCACACCAGGCAAGACCAGAACGTGCGCGCGCCCCCACCCGCCCCCGGATTGCCGCACCAGGTGCCACAGACCCCGACGCGCACACCAGTCGGCGACTGAGGCGATGGCGGTCGCCCCGAGCTCACCACCCAGGTCGATGTCGACGGCCCGAGCCTCGGGGCGCAGCGTCCCGACGATGGATGCGACACGCCCTTGACCGATCAACGCCAAGCCCGCGGTCAACGTCGGAGGGTTCACGCCCCGCACGCGGGTGTTGCGCCGGTCGATCGCGAACCAGCCTCGGGGAAGAAACAGAAGATCGTCGAGCTGCCGGACGTCGCCGCCCGCCGTGCCGGCTGGGGCCGACCGTTCGATCACCCTGGCCGCCGGTTCTCGAGCGGATCAGTAGCGTCTGCGCTGTTCGGCACCAGCTCGGGGTGCGTCCATGACAGCCACGCCGCCAATGCCCGTGCCGCGCCGGCCCGTTGCGGGACCGGGTGGTCGTCAACCAACCCCACCTCCCGCAGCACGCCCGCGTCGATGTCGGTGCCCTCGTGCGGTTGCCCGGTCGCCCACCACACGGCCAGGTCTCGCCTGGCCCGGGTGGTGTCGGCGCACACCCCGTCGCGCACCGCATGCGCCGGATTCAGATCCCGATCCGCGCACCGACGGCCGGCCGCCCACATCCCCGCACTGATCTGAGCGGTCCGGGCGATCCGCGGGACGTCCACCCGGCCGCCGGCGGAGACCGCGGCGAGCTGGGACACCAGGAGCGTCCGCAGCGCCCGGCACCGGCCATGGGCGGGCCCCAGCACGATCACGCACACCCGGTCCCAAGCCTCGGCCCCGAGCCGGTCGACGACCTGCGCGCGGACCTGCCACAGCGGCCCGGACCAGTCCGGACCCACCGTCGTGTCTGAGCCACGGGGCCGGGTCTCGGGATCCGGCAGGCGTTCGGCCTCTCCGTCGGCCAGCGGCACCTCGAGTGCGGCGCGCGCTCGGGCGGCGCGCACGCACCTGGCCACCTGGATCCGGGTCACCCCGAACGCCCACGCTCGCGCGTCGCGCACATCGGCCCAGCGCACCCGGTTGCTCCACAACGTCACCAGGACCTCACCCACGACGTCGCAGGCAGCGGCGTCCAGGTCACCCACCCCGGCGCGCACCGCACGCGAACTCGCACACGCTCCGGCCAGACGCCGTCGCGCGAACGCCTCCAACTCCGGACGCCACGCCACCAGCTCCGCCGGGTCGCCGGCGTCATGGGCGACGGTGGCGAGCTGGGCCAGGCTCATCACCCGACCCCCAGGTCGAGCTCGCCCTGGTGGGCCAGAGCCCGGTTGGACCACACCGACAACCCGCCCGCGAACGGCTCGACGTAATGCTCGTGTGCCGGGAAGTACGACACGATCTGCGCAGCGATCTGCTGCTTGCCGCCGAAGTACGGCACCGGCGGGCGCATCAGAACACCTCGGGCCGGGCCGCACGCAGCTCGCGCAGCCACCGCCTGGCTGTCGACGTCGAACCAGCAAGCCCCGCGGCCACCAACTCCGGACCGTTGACCGGCCTGCCTTCGCGCACCTGCGACTGAACCCAGGCCACCAGCGCCGGATCCCCTTCCGCCACCGCGTTCGGTGCGGGCTCCGGCGATGGCGGGACGGGGTCCGAGACCGCCCGAAGTGGCGACGGTTCGCCCACAACCCGCAGCGCCCGACCGCCATGGCCCCCGACCACCGACAAACCGGCACCCAGCGTGCCGGCCCCGCGAGGGCCAGAACCGACAGACCTGGCAAGCCCGGACGACCCCGGAGCGCTGGCGACTTCACGCGCGGCCCGCACGGACTGGCCCCCAGGGGGTCGGTGCGAGGACGACCCCGCAGCCCGGTCCGGCGCCAACGGAACCGCACTGGCGCGCGACGGTGGGATGCCCACCTCGGACGCCGGCGCCAGGCCGGACACTGCCGATTGAGCCACGGTCGCCGGCTCCGCACCGGTGGCCCCGCCGTCGGTGGCGACCGTGATGGCGGGTCGAGCCGTCGCGATCATCAACAGCATGTGCGAGGCCACCAACAGCGCTACCGACGGCACCGTCGAGAACGCCGTGGCAGCCCACCCCGCCAGCAACAGCCCATCGACCGCGACCGGGCGGGCATGCAGCGCGTTGCCGGTCATCGAAACCACCGAGAACACCACGAACGCCGCCCACGGATACCACGCGCCCCGCAGACGCCCGGCCCGGAACCGCCACGCCGCCCACGTCGCCAGGAGGATGAACCCGTCCACGATCAACGGGAACGCCCACCCCAACCGCACGTCGATACCCGAAGCCACACCCACCGCCCGCAGAGCCGAGAACGACAGCACGAACGCCAGCACCGCCAGCAGCCCTGACAGCCACAGGCCCGGCCACATCGCCGCCCCGAACCCACTCCGGGACCCCGCGACCTCTGCACGACCTCCGGCGGCGCTCACCGGGGCCACCCGATCGCGAACGCCCGCCGCGCGAGGACCGTCCACTCCCGCCACGCCGTGTCCGTGCGTGCCGCGTCGTGCCCATGCACCGGGCAGCACGCCGCGCCGATCGAGGTCAGTCGGTCCTGCCCGGCATCCCACAGGACATGGCCGAGGACCTCGACCACACCAGGGTCGTGCTCAGCGAGGACATCAGCGGCACCGGCGCTGTGCACGAACGTCTCCCCGTGCACCCGCACCGGCGGCACCACGCGCCCTCGGCAGACCGCCCGTACTAGGTGCACGCACCAGCGATCCCCACGGACCATGCCTGCGGTCACGACGCTCAGAGCGCATAGCGCGAGAGCCCCCAGGTGCAGAACGGCGCTGATGCATCCAACCCACCCGATGACAACGGTCAGCAGCACAGCGCAGATCTGCACCGCCACCAGTGCCCACACCGCCGCGGTCAGGCGACCCGGATTCATCCCCGCGTACGCCACCAGCCGTCGATGCCACCACGGAGCCTGCTCCGGCAGGACGACCGTCCACGCCGACCACCCCACCCCGGCCCAACGTCGCCGCGGCCTGCCCCGGTGCTTGGCCGGCACTTGCGTCGCGTTCACTTCTCGCCTCGTTCCTGCTTGCGTCGGGTGCGGGCAGCGGCGTCCCGTTCACGGGTGCTCATCGCGCCCCACACCCCGGCCCTGCCCGGTTCAGTCATCGCGCCCTCGGCGGCCAATTCCCACGCCCCGCACTCGTCCACGACCGGGCAGTGCGCCGCGCACGCCGCCTTCGCCCGCGCGATCGCCCTATGCCCCTCGGCGATCCACGACAGGTCAGCGGCCTCCGGGGTGGCGCACCACGCCCGGGCCATCCACCCGCGCCCACCACCGACGCAAACGCCCGCATGCGTCAGCGACGGGTCGGCGTTCACGAGGCGCCACCCAGCAGACGGCCGCACGACGCCGCAACGGCGAGCACGGTCACCACCCATGCGAACCACGCCGCGGCCGGCGCCCGACGGGCCAACACCGACACCGCGACGCTCGCCGCCAGGGCGGCGACCACGACCGGGACCAGAGCGAAGCCAGCGAGCTGACCTGACATCCATCCGACGTGCGCGCCGGCGTGGACCACCGCCCACAGCAACAGACGCCGCTCTCGGTTCGCCGTGCGGCCCAGCCCCACCAGAGCGAGACCCAGCACGAGCCAGACTCCCAAGACCATCAGGCCCGGGCCGGCGAGCTGCCGCAGGAGCCAGCACCAGGCCAGGACCGCGACCCACGCCCACCCCAGCGTGTGCAGTTCGCCGAGCCCCAGACCGTCCACCCAGCGGCCGACCCGGCCGCGCTCGGCGCTCACTGCGCACCCACCTGCGACCACGGCGCCCCGTAGCACGTGCCCCAGCGGTCGTGAGCGGGGTCGGCCCACCACTGCTCGGCTACCCGGCCCAGCTCTCGGCAAAGGTCGCCAGCCTCGCGGTCGAGCGCCGCACAGGTTGAGGCGAACGCGGCCAGGAACACCCCGGCGTGTGCGCGGCCGCGCGTCGACCCGGCAAACAGAGCCAGGCTCATGGCGACCTCGCGCGCGAGGTCCGTGCCGTGCAGTCTGAAGGCCTCGGAGACGGCCCACCGGTGGGTGTCGTCGAACAACTCGTCGGTCAGGGGCCTGTGCGTGCCGGGGTAGGTCATGCGATGCTTCCTCTGCAATCTCTTCGAGAGCGACGAGGCCGGTGCCGGGCAAAAGCAGCCGGCCTTCGTCGTGTCCGGGGTCAAAGAACCGCGGGCGGACTACCCGCTGCCGGTCGGCGACGAGGCGTTCGGTCGTCGGTCCGCCGGTAGCGCAGCCACCTCACGCGCGACTGACGTGACGACCTCGACGTCCAGACCGAGGTCTGCGGCGACCTTGGCCGGCGGCGCACCACTGGCGAGAAGCCCAGCGATCTCGCGAACCCGTACCGACCTGGTCACGTGCACTCCGGCAGACGCGGGGACATGGACATCGGCCGGATCGAGGTCCAGGTGCGCGAGCACGTACTGCAGCTGCGCCGCGGCGTCCGCGAGGCTCGGCCCGGCGGCGACGGCCACGTCCGCGGGCAGCAGCGGGTCCGTGGCCCACGCGTCGGCGTCCACGACGACCTCGCGCAGCGTCCGCGCGTGACTGGCCAGCGCTGCCGCACGGATCTGGGCCTCGGTCAGCAGCCCGCCCGCGACTGAACGAGCCATCGCCGGGTCCTCGGTCTGCGAGAGCTGCTGCTCCTGATCCCGGGGCAGGTCGAACATCACCACCGGATCGAGCGCGCCGCGGGCCGCCGCGGCGGACAGGTACGCGCTGACCGTCGACTGCGCGACACCCAACTCCTGCGCGATCTGGACCTGCGTGCGCCCCTGCGAGCGGAGATCCACCACCGCCGCAGTCCGACGACGCACTTGCTCCGAGTCCTGCCGACGAGCCGGCCGCTCGCGCCCGTCACGGCCGACTGTGCTATCGACTGCTCCATCTGGAGCAGTCGATAGCGCCTGGACATCGCGATGAACGGTGCCCGCGCCGACTCCGAGGACCGCCGCGACGGCCCGCTCGGACAGTCCAGCGTCCCGCAGACGAAGAGTCGCGCGCTGACGCTCCGCGACGCTCTCCCAGAGTCGGACACCCGAGAACTCCTCGGCGCAGTACGCCTCCCATGACTCATGGCCCAGAGCGCGCCACGCCCGGCCCTGGAACGCGCGGGTTACGAGCACATCGACCTCGGACAGCACGTCGATCGTGCGGGCCACCGCGGAGCGAATCTGCGACGTCAACTCGCGGGCGGCCTCAGCGGACAGCTCTGGCGGAGACGCCGCACCCGGTTCGGGCACCTCCGTGACGGTGCTCACGCGTCATCACCCTTCGAGGAACCCTGACCTTGCAGCAGCGCCTCGATGTCGCGTCGGCGGAACCGGAGCTGGCCGCTCGGCAGTCGGAGAGACGGCACCCGCTCTGTAGCCGCCCAACGCTGCAATGTGCGCAACGTCACTCCAGGAAGCAAGTCGCATGCTCCAGCCGAGCCCAACCACTCGGACTCTCGATCAGTCCTCATAGTTCTAGACATGAGCCGAACGTACGACCGGCGCGACACAGGCGTCAAGCTTGTGGACAGTCGCAGGAGGAATGTCCTAGATTGACGCACATGACGTTGCAGCCTGAGGCATTGGTCGATCGCTCCATCGACGAGCAGATCGGCGAGCGCGTGCACCACCTCATGTGGAAGGCGCGGATCACGCAGACAGCGATGGCCCCACGGATGGGGATGGCGCAGTCCGCACTCTCGAAGAAGCTCCGTGGCGCGATCACCTGGACCGCCCGCGACATCGTCGCCGCGGCGGCGATCCTCAACGTGGACGCCGGATCCTTGCTCCCGACGCTCGGCTCACCTGCAGAAACAGAAGGCCCCCAGCAGCGGATCGCTGCCGGGGGCCAGGCGCTCCCTCGGTTGGACTCGAACCAACAACCGTCCGATTAACAGTCGGATGCTCTGCCAATTGAGCTACAAGGGATCGTGCGGGGAAAACTCTAGCAGCACTCGGGCGGTGCTGAGGCACACGTCCCGCTCAGTCGCGCAGCCCCGCGGCGGCCCGGACCTCCCGCTCGGCGGCGTCGACCAGTGCGACGGTGCCCGGGTCGGCCAGATCGACCTGCGCGGAGCCGATCACCTGGGTCAGCAGCGTGCCGTCGGGGTCGCGGCGCAGTGCCACCCGGACGGTGCCGGCGCCGGGGACCTGGACGTTCTGCACGTGCACCACGGAGGACTGGACGCGTTCGCGGAAGGTCTGGGTGAACCGGGCGGGGCGGGGGTCGGCGAGGACGTACTCGTCGGCGTCGCCGGTCACCCAGTGCACCGTGATGGACGGGACCTCAGGGTCGAAGGTGCCGCGGTCCACCTGGGACCAGGAGCGGGTGAGGCGGTCGCCCGCGGCGGGCAGGACGTGCAGGGCGAGCCGGGTTGCGACAAGCCACCCGCCGTCGGCGCCGAGTTCGGCGGCGGCCAGGACCGTGTCCCGGGCGGGCAGGTCGAGGCTGCGGCGCAGCGCGTCGGGCAGGGTGGGGCGACGGGTGAAGAGCGGCACGTGCCCACGGTAGTCGCCGTCGACGGCTGCGGACCCGGGACGTGTCGCGCGGCCCGCAGCCGGATCGAGGTAGGCCAGGTGGGGCTTGAACCCACGACCGACGGATTATGAGTCCGCTGCTCTGACCGGCTGAGCTACTGGCCCTTGGTGTCGGTCAGGCTAGCGGACCCGTCGGACGACTCGTGCCCGGTCAGGACCCGAGCACCTCCCGCAGCCACGCCGCCTGGCGCTGCCAGTGGTGCCCGCCGCCGCCCTCGTGCTGGTTGTACGGGTAGACCTCGATGGACGAGGGGCCGGCCCAGGCGTGGTGGGTGGCGAAGACGGTCGACGGCGGGCAGACGGTGTCCTGGAGGCCGACCGAGAACAGCGAGGGGGCGGTGGCGCGGGCGGCGTGGTGCAGGCCGTCCAGGTAGGACAGGGTGCGGAACACCTGGTCGGCCTGGTCGCGGTGCACGGCGAGGTAGCGGGTGACCTCGCCGTAGGGGTCGGTGTCCGAGACCTCGACGCCGCGGGCGATGTGGCAGAGGAACGGGACGTCGGGCAGGGCGGCGGCCAGGCCGTCGACGAGCCCGGCGACCGCGACGGTGAGCCCGCCGCCCTGGGACCCGCCCGCGACCACGATCCGATCCGGGTCGAGGCCGTCCAGGGTGCGGACCGCGTCGACCGCGCGGACGCAGTCGGTGATCAGGCGGCGGTAGTAGTGCTCGGCGGGGTCGAGGATGCCGCGGGTGAGGAAGCCCGTCCCGGCGGGGCCGGAGCCGTGCGGATCCGGGGTCTCGCCGCCGCTGCCCCAGCCGGAGCCCTGGCCCCGGGAGTCCACGAACAGGTGCGCGTAGCCCGCGGTGGGCCAGGCGAGGCGCTCGTGCGGGAGACCGCGTCCGCCGCCGTAGCCGTTGAACTCGACGATCACCGGCAGCGGGTCGGTGCGGCCGGCCGGCCGGACCAGCCAGGCGCGCACCGGGTCGCCGTCGAAGCCGGGGAAGGTCACGTCGTCGACGTCGACCAGGGACAGGGGGCCGTCCACCCGGCGCAGGGTGACGTCCATCGGGTGCCGGCGGGCCTCGGCGAGGGTCCGGGACCAGAAGTCGTCGAAGTCGGCGGGGGCGGGGACGTCCGGCCGGTACTCGCGCAGGGCGGACAGGGGCAGGTCGACCTGGGTGATGCGGTGGCCTCGGCATCGTCGCTGATCGGGACGGGTGCAGTCTGCCGCACGCCCGGGTCCGTCGTGCGGTCCGCGGCCGCCACGACGTCGACCGCCCGCAGCTCGTTGGCGGTGCGAAGGACGGGGGAGCGGGTGAGGTCGGCGGGGTCGAGGTCGGCGGCGGTGCGGACTGTGAAGGTCGCCGTGGCGCCCGCGGGCAGGTCGACCAGGGCCTCGTCGACGACGGCGTCGGCGGCCAGGCGGTCCGGCAGCAGGGTGACGTCGCGAGCGGTGGAGTGCGCGGTGACGTGCACCCGGTAGCCGCCGGGAACGCGCTCGGCGGTGGCGGTGATGGGGTGCGGGTCGAGGGCGGAGTCGATGTCCTCGGCGTAGACGTGCAGGTGGCGGGTCTCGCCCAGCCCGGCGACCAGGACCTCGACGGCGGGGTGCTCGGCGTTCGGCGCCGGGACGCGGGTGACGGACCGGGCCGCCACCGTGACCGGGTGCGTGGTGCCGGACAGCGCCGTCCCGTCGTGCCGCTGCCGCCGCAGGGTCAGGTCCCCGTCCCAGACCTGGTCGGTGTCGTTGACCAGGACGACGTCGCCGTCCAGCACGGTGATCAGCCGTGGCGACCCGGCGTTGCGCAGCGCGTACCAGAGCGGCTTGGGGCGCTCCTCGGAGTCGACCGCGGCCCAGGAGGTCACCGGCCAGCAGTCGTTCAGCTGCCAGACGATCCAGCCCGCGGTGCGCGGCCACCAGCCCCGGTAGTGGGTCACGGCGTGCTCGACGGCGCGGGCCTGGTTGAGCTGGGTGGCCCAGTGCCAGTCGGCGAAGTCCACCGGGACGCCCAGGTGCGGGGCCAGCCCGCGGTCGAGTTTGCCGTTGCCGCACTCGGCCTTCTGGTGGATCAGGAAGGTGGGGTCGGTCTTGGGGTCGTCACCGGTGTGCACCCAGTCGGTGAGGGTGCGCCAGGTCGGCGGACCCTGGAAGCCGAACTCGGAGCAGAACCGGGGGATCTCCGAGCGGTACTCGCGGTAGTCGACCCGGTTCCAGACCTCCCACTGGTGGTGGCTGCCGTGGTCCGGGTCGTTGGGGTGCAGCTCGGGTCGGCCCGGCGTGAACGGGCTGTTGTCGGTGTAGGGGCGGGTGGGGTCGAGCTCGCCGACCACAGTGCGGAACAGGTCAACGGCATAGCGCTCGCCCCAGGTGGCGTCGCCGAGCCGGCGCTTCCAGTCCCAGTCCTCGTGGCCCCAGAGGTTCTCGTTGCCGCCGTTCCAGATCACCAGCGACGGGTGCGGGGCCAGACGTTTGACGTTCTCCCGGGCCTCGGCCTCGATCTCCGCGCCGATCGGGTCCTCCTCGGGGTAGGCGGCGCAGGCGAGCAGGAAGTCCTGCCAGACCAGCAGGCCCCGCTCGTCGCAGGCGGTGTAGAAGTCCTCGGACTCGTAGATCCCGCCGCCCCAGATCCGCAGCAGGTTGAGCCGCGCGCCGAGGGCCTGGTCGAGCCGGCGGTCCAGGCGCACCCGGGTGATCCGGGTCAGGAAGTGGTCGTCCGGGATCCAGTTGGCGCCGCGGACCGCGATCGGCCGGCCGTTGACCACCAGGACGAACGAGGTGCCGTGCTCGTCGTCGGTGAGATCGAGCCGGACCGTGCGGAAGCCGATCCGGCGGGTCCACCGGTCCAGGTCGTCGCCCAGGACGACGGTCAGCTCGTGCAGCGGGTGGTCGCCGTGTCCGACCGGCCACCACAGCGGGGCGTCCGGGACGGCCAGGTGGAGCACGGTGCGGTCGTCGTCGACGGTGCCCTCGACCCGGACCCCGTGCACCTGCGCGGAGACCGGCAGCGGTGCGGCGTCCTCCAGTCCGGAGCGTTCGACGGCGACGTGCAGCTCGACGTGGCCGGTGCCGTCGTCGTCGACCGTGACCAGGGGGCGCACCTCGGCGAGCCGGGCGGTGCGCCAGCGCTCGACCCGCACCGCCCGCCACAGTCCGGCGGTGCGCAGGTCGGGGCCCCAGTCCCAGCCGAAGGAGCAGGCCATCTTCCGGACGAAGTTGAACGGCACCGGGTGGTAGGCGGACGGACGGTCGCCCAGCCGGTCGCGCAGCTCCTCGGCGTAGGCGGTCGCGGAGCGCAGGTCCACGGTGAGCGGGTGCGCGACGCCGTCGGCCAGGTCGGTGACGTCCACCCGGTAGGAGCGGTGCATGTTGGCGGTGTGCAGCAGCGCCGACCCGGCGTAGGTCACCGTCGAGACGGTGTCGATGCCGTCGAAGGCCAGGTCCACGCGTTCGCCGGGTGAGGGCGGGTCGAGCAGCAGGTCGCGGCTGTAGCGCCAGTCGGTGTGGTGGAACCAGCGCAGGTCGTCCTCGTGGGCGTCCAGGAAGGGGTCGGGGATCAGATCGGCGGCGAGCAGGTCGGTGTGCACGCTGCCGGGGACGGTGGCGTGCAGCGGTGCGGCGTCGGTGATCGCGGCCGGGACGGGTCCGCCGGTGGGCGCGATCGTCCACCCGTCGATGAGTGGGGTGTGGTGCATGGTGGCGCTCCTACGCGGGTGGTGGTCGAGGTCGGTACGTCGGCACCGAGTTCGGTGGCCCGGGTACCGAACTCGACGCGGATGTACCGAAGTCGAGCGGGCTGACGGCGAGCGGGCTGACGGCGAGCGGGGTGGGGGTTGGGCCGGGCTGAGACCGGGCGAGGCGGACGGCCGGTGCGGGACTGTCAGCCGGCGAGTTCGGCGAGGCGGCGGTCGGGGTCGGGGGCGGCCTGCGCGAGGAGCCGGGTGTACTCGTGCTGCGGGCGCAGGATGACGTCGTCGGCGGGGCCGCGTTCGACCACCTCGCCCCGGTAGAGGACCAGGATCTCGTCGGAGAAGTGCCGGGCGGTGGCCAGGTCGTGCGTGATGTAGAGGACGCCGAGGTTCTCCTCGCGCTGCAACCGGGACAGCAGGTTGAGCACGCCGAGCCGGATCGACACGTCCAGCATGGAGACCGGCTCGTCGGCGACCAGGATGCCCGGCTCGGGGGCCAGCGCCCGGGCGATCGCGACGCGCTGCCGCTGACCGCCGGAGAGCTCGTGCGGTCGGCGCCGGGCCATCTCGGGGTCGAGCCGGACCCGGCGCAGCAGGTCGAGCACCCGCTCCTCGACCTGGCCGGAGGAGAACCCGGGGTGGTGCAGCGCCACCGGCCGCGCCAGGTGGTGGCCGATCGAGTGGTACGGGTTCAGCGAGGCGAACGGGTCCTGGAAGACCATCTGCACCTCGCTGCGGTAGTCGCGCAGGCCACGCCCCCGGCGGGCGACCGGCTTGCCGTCCACCAGGATCTGCCCGGAGGTGGGTCGCTCCAGCTGCATCAGCAGCTTCGCGATGGTGGACTTCCCGGAGCCGGACTGCCCGACCAGCGCGAGGGTGCGACCGGGCTCCAGCGTCAGAGTGACCCGGTCGACCGCGCGCAGGGTGCGGCGGCCGAGCCGGTACTCCTTGACGACGTCACGCAGTTCCAGGGTGGTCATGCCGGGATCTCCTCGTCGGTGGAGCCGGTGCGCAGGAAGTCGCCGCGCTCGCCGGTCAGGCTGGGGAAGGAGCCCAGCAGGGTGCGGGTGTAGTCGTGGGTCGGCGCGGTGTAGAGGCTGACCGCGTCGGCGAGCTCGACCACCTCACCGGCGCGCATGACCGCGATCCGGTCGCTGATCTCCAGCAGCAGCGGCAGGTCGTGGGTGATGAACACGACCGCGAAGCCGAGCTCGGACCGCAGCCGGGTGATCTCGCGCAGGATCTCCCGCTGCACCACCACGTCGAGCGCGGTGGTGGGCTCGTCCATGATCAGCACCTGCGGCTCCAGGGCCAGGGCCATCGCGATCATCACCCGCTGGCGCATGCCGCCGGACAGCTCGTGCGGGTAGGCCCGCAGCCGGTCGGCGTCCACGCCCACGCTCTCCAGCAGCTCGGCGCAGCGCCGCCGTCGTTCGGCCCGGGGCATCTGCGGTCGGTGGGTGCTGAGCACGTCCTCCAACTGGGCCTGGATCCGCAGCACCGGGTTGAGCGAGTTCATCGCGCCCTGGAACACCATGGCGACCTTGTCCCAGCGGAAGGCACGCAGGTCCTCGCCGTCCAGGGAGGACAGGTCCACCGCGTAGCCCTCCCGGGAGTGGAAGACCACCCGACCGCCGGTGATCACGGCCGGGGGCTTGAGCAGCCGGGTGATCGCGTAGGCCAGCGTCGACTTCCCGCAGCCGGACTCGCCCGCCAGGCCGAGGATCTCCCCGCGGTACAGGTCCAGGGTGACGTTCTTCACCGCGTGCACCGGCGGATCGACCAGGTAGTCCACGCTGACGTCCTCGATGGAGAGGACCGGGTGCGCACTCATACTGTCGCCTCCTCTCCCCGCCCGACGATCTGGGACCGGGACATCCGCCACTTCTTGCGGACCGCCCGGGTCTGGGCGCGGAGCTTGGGGTTGATGATCTCGTCGATGGAGAAGTTGATCAGCGACAGGGCCGCGCCGAACACGGCCAGCAGCAGGCCCGGCGGCACGAACCACCACCAGGCGCCCAGCCGCAGCGCCAGGCCGTTCTGGGCGTAGAACAGCATGGTTCCCCAGGTGAAAGAGCCGGTGGCGCCCAGGCCGAGGAAGGACAGGCCGGCCTCGCCGAGGATGGCCGCGATGATCGCCAGCACCACCTGGGACGCGAGCAGCGGGATCAGATTGGGCAGGATCTCCACCGCGAGGATCCGCCAGCGCTTCTCCCCGGCGACCCGGGCGGCGAGCACGTAGTCCCGGTTGCGCAGGCTGAGCGTGTACCCGCGCAGCACCCGTGCCGATCCGGCCCAGCTGGTGATGGCCAGCACCACCGCGATCAGCCAGATGCTCTTGTCCGGCACGTAGGAGCTGATCACGATCACCAGCGGCAGGCCGGGGATCACCAGCATGACGTTGCTGAACAGGCTGAACCCCTCGTCCCAGCCGCCGCCGGCGAAGGTGCCGACGATGCCGAAGAAGGCGCTCAGCACCAGGGTCAGCACGCCGACCACCAGGCCGATGGTCAGCGAGCCGCGGGTGGCGTGCGCGAGCTGGGCCAGCACGTCCTGCCCGGTCTGGGTGGTGCCCAGCAGGTGCTCCCCGGAGGGGCCGGACAGGCCGATGTCCCGCACGGTGGAGGGATTGCCGACCAGCAGGGGCCCGAGGACGCCGAACAGCACGATGGCGCCGGCCAGGACCACACCGGTGATCAGCTTGGGGGTGACCCGGACGGTGAACCGCCGGGGTGGACGGGCCGCGAGCGCCGCGGGTGCTTCCTGAGTCATGACAGCCATGGGTCCTCCTCCTCAGGAGCGCGCGCGGGTGCGCGGGTCGATGAGGCCGTAGAGCAGGTCGACGATCAGGTTCGCGCCGAGCACGGAGAGCGTGATCACCAGGAACACGCCCTGCATCAGCGCGTAGTCGTTGCTGTTCACCGCCATCAGCAGCGCCGAGCCGACCCCGGGGTAGCTGAACACCGCCTCGGTGACGATGGACCCGGCGACCACGAACCCGAGCGAGATGGCGAAGCCGGACACCGACGGCAGCACCGCGTTCCGGGCCGCGTAGGCCATCCGGATCCGGCGCGGCCGCAGTCCCTTGGCCTCGGCGGTGACGATGTAGTCCTCGGACAGCGTGGACACCATCATGTTGCGCATCCCGAGCATCCAGCCGCCGATCGAGCTGATCACGATGGTCAGCGCGGGCAGCGTGCCGTGCTGGACCACCGAGGTGAGGAAGCCCCAGCTCATTTCCGGGCCGGAATAGGTCCACACGTCGTAGCCGCCGTTCAGCGGGAAGATCTGCCACACGCTGCCGAAGGCGAACAGCAGCAGCAGCGCCAGCCAGAAGTACGGCACCGACTGCAGCATGGTCGTGAACGGGATCAGGTTGTCCAGCCATGACCCGCGCTTCCAGCCGGCGAACGTGCCGAGCCCGACGCCGATCACGAACGACAGCACGGTCGACAGCCCGATCAGGCCCACCGTCCACGGCAGGGTCTGGCCGATGATCTCGCCCACCCCCGCCGGGAAGTACGCGACCGAGGTGCCGAGGTCACCGCTGACCAGCGCGTGCAGGTAGTCGAGGTACTGCTGCCACAGGGATGCGGAGGAGTCGGTGCCGAGCAGCGCCTCCACCGCCTCCCGGGTGGCCGGGCTGACGGGTCCCTTGGTGGCCAGCTTGGACAGCATGATGTCCACCGGATTGCCGGGCATCAGCCGCGGGATGACGAAGTTGATCGTCAGCGCCGCCCACAGTGCCACGGCGTAGAAGCCGAGTTTCTGCAGGAAGTAGCGCACTGCTCACCCCACCGGCGTGATGGTCTTCAACACCTGGCCGTTGTCCCAGGACTTCCAGGATGCGGGCATGGCGTAGGTGTCGTCCGCGGTCGGCCAGCCGGTGGCGCGGGAGGTGTTGAACTCGGTGAGCATCGAGTTGATGTAGATCGGGATGTACGGGAACTGCTCGGTGATCACGCTCTGGATCTCGGCGTAGGCCTCCTGCTGCACGGCCTCGTCCGAGGTGGAGCGGGCGGTCTCCAGGGCGGCGTCGACGGTCGGGTCGGAGAACCGGGACGCGTTGCCCGCGGAGGCCGACTCACCGACCGGCACCGTGTTGTCGCTGGCGTAGAACTTGTTGTACGTGAAGTACGGGTTGCTGGACGCGCCCAGACCGATCGAGTCGAGCGACAGCTGGAAGTTGCCGTTGGTCTGCGCCGCGCTCCACTCGTTCCAGGACACCTGGGTGGGCTTGAGCTCGATGCCGACCTCGGCCAGCTGCTGGGTCATCGCGTCGTTCAGCGAGATGTAGTCCGACCAGCCGGTGACGGTCTGGATGGTCAGCGACAGCCGCTGACCGTCCTTGCTGCGGATGCCGTCCGAGCCGGCGACCCAGCCGGCGTCGTCCAGGATCTGCGCGGCGGTGTCGGTGTCGGCGCTCTGCGGGATCTCGACCTGGTCGGAGTCGGCGATCCACTTCTGGTCGCGCTCCGGCAGCAGCATGGTGGGGGAGGCGGTCGCGGCGAACCCGCCGCCGGCCAGGTTGTTCAGCTGGTCCCGGTTGAGCGCGTGGTAGATCGCCTGCCGGACGGCAGGGTCGGTCTGCGGGCCGGAGCAGCCCAGGTCGGCGTTCGCGCAGGACACCATGACCGTGGTCAGCGCAGGGGTGTTGACGTAGGACAGGTCGTCGTTGCCCGTGATGATGTCCTCGAGGCCGGGCAGGAAGGCGCTCATCCAGTCCACGTCCCCGGCGACCAGGGAGGCGCTCGCGGCGTCGGCGTTGTCCAGCGACACGTAGCGGACCTGCTGCAGCTTCGGCTCACCGCCCCAGTAGTCCGGGTTGGCCGCGAGCACGTAGGACTGCGCGGAGATCGATTCGACCGTGAACGCGCCGGTGCCGACCGGGTCGTGGTTCACCTCGGTGGTGGGGTCCGCGACGTCCTTCCAGATGTGCTCCGGGACGATCGCCTGGTTGCCGAGCACCTGGGGCTCCTGCATGAAGGAGGTCTCCGGGAAGGTCAGCACGGCGGTGTGGTCGTCGGTGGCCTCGGCGGTGGCCGCGATGCCGCCGGTGTTCAGCGCCGGGGTCTGCTGGATCAGGTTGAAGGTGAAGGCGACGTCCTCGGCGGTGAACGGCTCGCCGTCGGACCAGGACACGTCGTCCCGGGTGGTGATGGTCAGCTCGGTGCCGTCGTCGTTCCAGGAGAAGTCGGTGGCGAGCAGCGGCTCCGGCTCCACGTCCGCGGCGAGGTTGTAGTAGGAGAGCGGCTCGAAGATGACCCCGAGGGTCGGCTGCAGCGCGGTGGTGGAGAACGGGTTGAAGTTCTCGGTGATGGTGCCGGTGGCGCCGTTGAAGATCGTGATCGACCCGTCGCCGCCGCCGGTCGACCCGCCGCCTCCGCCGCCCCCGCCACAGGCGGAGAGGGTGAGTGCGGCGGCCGCGAGTGCGGCGGTGGCCGTCAGGGCCCTGGCTCTGGTGCTGCGCGACCTCAGGAACATCGTTGGTCCTCTCCCCGGGCGGGTCCCCACCGGCTCTGGTGAGGCTGAAGGAGATTCTTGCCCTACTAAATTTAGTACGTCAAGATACTGCGCATGTCTCCTTCCACTCGGGTCCGGGTGCTCGATCTGCTGCGGACCGCCGGCACGCTCAGCCGGGTCGAGCTGGCCGATCGCACCGGCCTCACCCCGGCGACCATCACGCACGCGGTCCGGGACCTGATCGGCGACGGTCTGGTGCACGAGGTCGGCCGGGCCCGGTCGAACGGCGGGTCGCCGCGCCGGCTGCTGGAGCTGGTCGCCGACGCCCGCTACGCGGTGGGCATCCAGCTCGATCGCTGCCGGACCACGGTGGTGGTCACCAACTTTTTCGGCCGCCGCCTGGCCGGGACGGTGCTGCCGGGGGTCGGGCACGGCGAACCCGCCGACACCCTCGCCGCCCTGGCCGCCGAGGTGGAACGGGTGCTGGCCGAGGCCGCCGTGCCGCGCGGCCTGGTGCTCGGCGCCGGTCTGGTCACCCACGGCCCGCAGGACCGGGCGCGCGGGGTGATCCGCACCGCGCAGCCGACCCCGGCCTGGCAGGACTTCCCGCTCACCGCGACGCTGTCCGCCCTGCTCGACCTCCCGGTGCTGCTGGAGAACGACGCGACGGCCGCCGCGGTCGGGGAGCAGTGGGCGGGCGACGCGGGCACCGACACCTTCGGCGTGCTGTACCTGGCCAGCGGGATCGGCGGCGGGGTGATCCTGGGCGGCGACGTCTACGGCGACGACGCGGCCAACGTCGTGGAGGTGGGGCACATCCCGCTCGACCCCACCCGGTCCGGCGTGTGCGGGTGCGGCAACGTGGGGTGCACCGAGCAGGTGGCCGGGCCCTTCGCCGTGGTCCGCGAGGCCGCGCTGCTGCCCGGGGTCGCGGGGAGACTCGGGCTCACCGGCGACCCGGACCGGTTGCTGGACGACTTCGACGCGCTGGCCCGGGCCGCGCTGGACGGCGACACCGCCGTCCGCCGGGTGCTGGACCGAGCGGCCGCACACCTGGGCGCCGCGGCGGTGACGTTGATGAACCTGTTCGATCTGGACACCGTGGTGCTGGCCGGGCCGGGATTCGCGGTGGCCGGACCCCTGGTGCTGGCGGCGGCACGTCCGGTGGTGGAACGCGGTGCGCTGGCCCGGCTGCTGCGACCGGTGCAGCTGCGGATGTCCGCGGACCCGGAGGCGGTGGCCGCGGTCGGCGGTGCGCTGGTGGTGCTGCGGGGATCGCGCGGAACCGACCTGTCCACCGGACCGGTCGGCCGGGTGTCGTCCCCAGGGGCCACGCTGGGGGAGGTCTGGGGCGCCGGTGTGGTGCCAGCATGAAGTCCCACGACCCGTAACGCTCCCACCCCGACCCCTGCGACCTCGACCCACGTCTGGAGCCCGCCGTGACAGCGATCCCCGCCGACCTGCCCGTCCTGCTGCGCCGTGACGGTGTCGCCGTGCTGCTCGACCCGCAGCCCACCGGTCTGCCCGCGGTGCTGCACTGGGGCGCGGACCCGGGCGACCTGACCGACGAGGACCTGCTCGCCTGGCGTGCCGGGGCAGGGCGGCAGACCGCGCCGGGCACCTTGGACGCCGCGTGGCAGGTGAGCCTGCTGCCCCAGGAGACCGACGGCTGGGCGGGGCGTCCGGGAGCCCAGCTGATCCGGGACGGTGTGGCGCTCAGCCCCCGTTGGGCCGCACGGGTCGAGGCCGCGGACGACCGCGTGACCGTCCGTGCCGAGGCACCCGGACTGCGGCTCACCGTCGAGCTGGCCTTCCGGCCCGGTGGACTGCTCGGGGTCCGGCACCGGCTCGCCGTGACCGAGGACGCCACCGGCCCGGTCGAGGTCGACTGGCTGGAGCCCACCCTGCCGGTGCCGAGCCGCGCGCACCTGCTGACCAGCTTCACCGGGCGCTGGACCCGGGAGAAGGCCCCGGTCACCGGCGAGCTCGCCCCCGGCGCGCAGGTCCGTCAGTCCCGCCGCGGCCGGCCGGGCCACGACCAGCCCTGGCTGTACGCCCTCACCCCCGAGCAGCCGCGGAACCGCACCGGCGAGGTCTGGGCGGTGCACCTCGGCTGGCCCGCCGACACCAGCTACCGCACCGACCACGGGCCGGAGTTCCCCACCCTGCTCGGTGCCGGGGAGCTGACCCGTCCCGGTGAGCTGGTGCTGGCACCGGGGCAGGAGTACGCCACGCCGACCGCCTGGTTCGCCTGGTCCGACCGGGGACTCGACGGCATCACCGCGCGCTTCCACCGGCACCTGCGCGCCCGCCCGCAGCACCCGGCCCGGCAGCGCCCGCTCGTGCTGAACACCTGGGAGGCGGTCTACTTCGACCACGACCCGGCCACCGTCACCCGGCTCGCCGACCGGGCCGCGGAGATCGGCGTGGAGCGGTTCGTGCTGGACGACGGCTGGTTCCCGGCCCGGCGCGACGACACCCGCGGACTCGGCGACTGGACCGTGGACCGCACCGTCTGGCCGGACGGTCTGCTGCCGCTGGCCGAGCACGTCCGGTCGCTCGGGATGGAGTTCGGCCTCTGGGTGGAGCCCGAGATGATCAACCTCGACTCCGACCTGGCCCGCGCGCACCCGGACTGGCTGCTGCACGACCCGGCGGCGGTCCCCGAACCCGCCGGGCTGTCCTGGCGGCGGCAGTGGGTGCTCGACGTCGCCCGTCCCGAGGCCTACGCCCACCTGCTCGACCGGCTGTCCACGCTGGTCGGCGACCTGGGGATCGCCTTCCTCAAGTGGGACCACAACCGCGACCTGGTCGACGCCCGGCACGGGGGACGGCCCGGGGTGCACGCCCAGACCGTGGCGGTGCTGCGGTTGATGGCCGAGCTGAAAGCCCGGCACCCCGGCTTGGAGATCGAGTCCTGCTCCTCCGGCGGCGCGCGCAGCGACCTGGGCGTGCTGGAGGTCACCGACCGGGTCTGGGCCTCGGACTCCAACGACGCGGTGGAGCGTCAGGACATCCAGCGGTGGACCGGACTGCTGCTGCCCCCCGAGCTGGTCGGCTCGCACGTCGGGCCGCCCACCGCCCACTCCTCGGGCCGCACCGTCGACCTGTCCTACCGGCTGGCGACCGCGCTGATCGGGTCGGCCGGGTTCGAGTGGGACCTCACCGGCTGCCCACCGGAGGAGGTCGGGACGCTGCGCCGGTTCGGCGCGCTCTACCGGGAGCTGCGGGAGGTGGTCCACCGCGGCGAGGCGGTGCACGGCGACCTGCGCGACCCGGCCTGGCGGCTCACCGGCGCGGTGCTGCCCGACCGGGCGGTCTACGTCCTGGCCACCGTCGCCACCCTGGCCGACGCTCGTCCGGAGCCGATCCGGCTGCCGGGACTCGACCCCGACCGGCGCTACCGGGTGCGGGTCCGGGACGAGATCGGCGCGGCGCGCTGGACCCCCGGCAGCCCGCCCTGGATCGCCGCGGGCGAGGTGACGTTGCCGGGCCGGGTGCTGACCGGGGCCGGGCTCCAGGTGCCGTGTCTCTGGCCGGCGCAGGCGCTGGTGCTGGACGTCGAGGCGGTCTGAGCTGCCGCGACGGCGGGCGGTGGCGGGCCTCGGCACCGTCGCCGCGTGGTCAGACCCGTGCCGCCAGCGGCGCCGGACCGGTCGAGCCCCGCACCACCACCCGCACCAGCGGTGCCCGCCCGGGCCGGGCCGCCCGTCCCGCCGCGGTGTCCAGCAGCGCGGTCGCCGTCGCCGCGCCCAGGTCGTGCACGTCCCTGCTCACCACGGACAGCGCGGGCGAGGCCAGCCGGCACTGGTCCGAGTCGTCCCAGGCCAGCAACGAGAGGTCGTCGGGCACCCGGAGACCGAGCTCCGCCGCGACCGCCAGCCCGGCCACCGCCATCACGTCGTTGTCGTACACGACGGCGGTCGGCGGTTCCGGCTCGGTGAGCAGCGCCCGGGTCGCCTGCGCCCCGCTGGTCGCTCCGTAGTCGCCCGCCAGCGCCGTGCCGGTCAGTCCGTGCTCCGCCAGCGCCCGACCGAAGCTCACCGTGCGTGCCCGGGTGTGCAGGAACCGTTCCGGGCCGCCGACCCGGCCGATCCGGCGGTGCCCGAGCGCGACCAGGTGCTCCACCGCGGTCCGCATCGCCGCGCCGTTGTCGTAGTTGTCCACCACCGGCAGCCCCCAGGCCGGGTCGCCGCCGAGCAGCACCACCGGCAGGCCCTCCCGCGCGCACACCGACGCGCGGTCGTCGCCGTCGGTCAGGTCGGTCACCACCACGGCGTCCACCAGCCGTTCGGCCGCCCAGCGGCGGTACAGCGCCAGCTCGGCCGCCCGGTCCTCGGCGGTCACCATCAGCACCGCGCCGCCACGGGGATCGAGGTGTTCCTCCACCCCCGCCAGCAGGTCCCGGTAGAAGGGCGTGAACGGGCCGTCCCCCGGACCGTCGGTCAGCACCAGGCCGAACCGCAGACGGTCGCCATCGCTCGTCATGACCGTGAGTATGGCGCGCCCGGTCCGCCACCGACAGAGCAGCCGCCATACTGGTCGGCATGTCCGAACGGTCGGGCCGGCGGGCTGCACGCAGCACGACGCCCTCCCGTGGCCTGGTGCTCGATCTGGTGCGCACCCGTGCACCGATCAGCCGGGTGGAGCTGGCCGGGATCACCGGGCTCACCCAGGCCGCGATCTCGCACGCCGTCCGGTCCCTGATCGACGACGGTCTCCTGGTCGAGACCGACCAGCGCACCTACACCGGCGGCAAGCCCCGGGTGCTGCTCAGCCTCAACCCGCGCGCCCGGTGCGGGGTCGGGGTCCAGCTGGGCGCCGACTGGATCGTGCTGGTGCTCGCCGACGCCGCCGGGCAGGTGATCGCCCGCGCCCGGCTGCGCGGTGCCCGGGACCGCGACCCGGACGAGGTGGTCGCGCACGTCGCCGGGGAACTGGACGTCCTGCTGCGCGCCGCCGCCGTCGACCCGTCCGCGGTGGTCGGCATCGGCGTGGTCGCCCCCGGCGCGCTCGACCTGGTCCAGGGCGCGATCCTGGTCTCCCGCAGTCTGGAACGCTGGCAGGGATACGCCCTGCGCGACGCACTGGCCGCCGCCACCGCGCTGCCGGTGCTGCTGGACAACGACGCCACCGCCGCCGCGATCGGCGAGTTCTGGAGCGGCCGGATCGCGGGCTCGCTCGCGCACTGCACCCTCTACATGGGCGCGAGCATCGGCGCCGGGATCGTGGTCGGCGGCTCGGTCTACCGGGGCGCCAGCTCCAACACCGGACCGCTCGGCCGGATGCGCCTGCACCGCCCCGACGGCGGCACGGTCGAGGACCTGGCCGGTCCGCGTGCCGTCGCCGCACGGGCCCGGGAGGCGGTCGCCGGCGGCCGGGACTCCGCCGTGCGGTTGAGCGCCGACGGTGATCCGTTCCTCGACTTCACCGCGGTCGCCACCGCCGCGGTGCACGGCGACGCCCTGTGCCGGGACCTGATCCAGGAGTCCGCGGACTACCTCGCCGACGCGGCGGTGACCGTGGCGAACCTGCTCGACCTGGACTCCCTGGTGCTGGCCGGCCCGTCGTTCACCACCGCGGGCGCGATCTACCTGCGCGCGGTCCAGGAGCGGATCGCGGCGGAGTTCTTCCCGGCCGCCCGGCACGACGTCCGGGTGATGCTGTCCGGGCAGGTGGCGGACGCGGCGGCGGTCGGGGCGGCGGCGCTGGTGCTGCAGGAGGAGCTGGCGCCGCGACACCTGGTCGCGGGAGGTTGAGCGGCCGCCCGGTCGACCGGGCGCGGCCGGGATGCACGGCCACCCGGAGCCGGGTCGCGGCCCTGGCCGGGGCTACGATCGCCGACAGGCGACTGGGCGATCCGAGGGAGCCGACCGTGAACGTGCTGGCGCTCGGCCTGGCACTCGTTGCACCCGACGCGCGATGAGGCGCGGCCGACTGCGGGTGCTGCTCGGTGCCGCCCCGGGTGTGGGGAAGACCTACGCGATGCTGGAGGCGGGCCGGGATCTGCGCGCGGAGGGCAAGGACGTGGTGGTCGCCGTGGTGGAGACCCACGGCCGCGCCGCCACGGCCGCCCTGGTCGAGGGGCTGGAGGTGGTGCCGCGTCGCCGGGTCGAGCACCGCGGTGTCGGGCTGGACGAGCTGGACCTGGACGCGGTGCTGGCCCGAGCACCCGAGGTCGCCCTGGTCGACGAGTTCGCGCACACCAATGCCCCCGGCTCCCGCAACGCCAAGCGGTGGCAGGACGTCCAGGAGCTGCTGGACGCGGGGATCCACGTCCTGACCACGGTGAACATCCAGCACATCGAGTCGCTGAACGACGTGGTGCGCACCATCACCGGGGTGCCCCAGCGCGAGACGGTGCCGGACGCCCGGCTGCGCGCGGCGGACCAGGTCGAGCTGGTGGACCTGGCGCCCCAGTCGCTGCGGGACCGGCTGGCCGACGGGCAGGTGTACCCGGCCGAGCGGGTGGACGCGGCGCTGTCGCACTACTTCCGGCTCGGCAACCTCACCGCCCTGCGCGAGCTGGCCCTGCTCTGGCTGGCGGACGAGGTGGACTCCGCGCTGCGCCGCTACCGCGCCGAGCACGCGATCGACGCCCCGTGGGAGGCCCGGGAGCGGGTGGTCGTGGCGCTGACCGGTGGTCCGGAGGGCGAGACCCTGCTGCGTCGCGGCGCCCGGATCGCGGCCCGGAGCGCCGGGGGCGAACTGGTCGCGGTGCACGTGACCACGCACAGCGGCCTGCGGGACTCCGATCCGGGGGCACTCACGGCGCAGGCGGCGCTCGCCGAGGAGCTGGGCGGCAGCTTCCACCAGGTGGTGGGGGAGGACGTGCCGCAGACGCTGGTCGACTTCGCCCGCGCCGCCGACGCCACCCAGCTGGTGATCGGGATCAGCCGCCGGAGCCGGCTGTCCGCACTGGTGTCCGGGCCGGGGATCGGTGCCACCGTCATCCGGGCCGCCGGGCCGATCGACGTGCACATCGTCAACCACGAGGCGGCCGGTGGCCGCCGACGGGTGCTGCCGCCGCTGGGCGGGGCGCTGACCGTGCGCCGACGGGTGCTCGGCCTGCTGCTCGCGCTGGTCGCCGGACCCGTGCTGACCGCCGTGCTGCGCGCCACCCGCACCGAGGACACCCTGGTCGGGGACGTGCTGGCCTATCAGCTGCTGGTCGTGGTGGTCGCCCTGGTCGGCGGCCTCTGGCCCGCCCTGTTCGCCGCGGTGCTGTCCGGGCTGACCTTGGACTACTTCTTCATCGAGCCGCTGCACACCATCACCGTCGGCGACCCGAGACATGTCGTCGCGCTGCTGCTCTACATCCTGAACGCGGTGCTGGTCTCCTACGTGGTGGACCAGGCGGCGCGCCGCACCCGGGCCGCCGAACGGGCCACCGCCGAGTCGGAGCTGCTGACCACGGTCGCCGGGGGCGTGCTGCGCGGACAGGACGCGGTGGCGGCACTGCTGGCCCGCGCCCGGGAGTCCTTCGGCCTGACCGCGGTACGGCTGCGGTCGGTGGACGGGACGGTGCTGGCGGCCGACGGCGACTGGGCGGACGACGCCGACGTGCGGACCGTCCCGGTCGACGACCGCACCGTGCTGGACCGGATCGGCCCCGATCCGGACGACGCGGGCGCCCGGCTGCTCGCGGTGGTGGTCTCCCAGATCGCCGCCGCCCTGGAGCAGCAACGGCTGCGCGCCACCGCCGAGGAGGTCGGACCGCTGGTGGAGACCGACCAGGTCCGGTCCGCCCTGCTGTCCGCGGTCAGCCACGACCTGCGCCGTCCGCTGACCGCGGCCACCACCGCCATCGGCTCGCTGCGGCAGTCGGACGTCGACTGGTCCCCGGCCGACCGCGCGGAGCTGCTGGCCACGGCCGACGAGTCGCTGGGTACCCTGACCGCCCTGGTCACCGACCTGCTGGACGTCACCCGCCTGCAGGCCGGGGTGCTCGGGGTGACCCGGCTGCCGACCGACGTCGAGGACGTGATCCTGCCCGCGCTCGACGAGCTGGGACTCGGCCCGGACGACGTCGAGCTCGACCTCGATCCCGCGCTTCCGCCGGTGGCCGCCGATCCCGCCCTGCTGCGCCGCGTGCTGGTGAACATCCTGGCGAACGCGGTGCGGTTCGACCCGGACCGCCCCCGGGTGAGCACCAGCGGGTTCGGCGACCGGGTGGAGATCCGGATGACCGATCACGGCCCCGGTGTCGCCCCGGACCATCGCGAGGGCCTGTTCGTGCCGTTCCAGCGGCTGGGCGACACCGACAACCTCACCGGCCTCGGCCTCGGCCTCGCGCTGTCCCGCGGCTTCACCGAGGGGATGGGCGGCACGCTCACCCCGGAGGACACCCCCGGTGGCGGCCTGACCATGGTGGTGTCCCTGCCGATCGCCGAGCCCGACCGAGGGAGCGCCCGATGAAGATCCTGATCGCCGACGACGACCCGCAGATCCTGCGCGCCCTCCGGATCACCCTGCGGGCCCGCGGTTATGAGGTGATCGTCGCGACCGACGGCGTCCAGGCGGTGAACCGCGCGGTCGAGCACAAGCCGGACCTGTACCTGATCGACCTCGGCATGCCGAACCTGGACGGGGTGGAGGTGATCGCCGGGCTGCGCGGCTGGACGGCCGCACCGATCCTGGTGGTCTCCGGCCGCACCGGGTCCGCGGACAAGGTCGAGGCGCTGGACGTGGGTGCGGACGACTACGTGACCAAGCCGTTCAACATCGACGAGCTGCTGGCCCGGATCCGTGCGCTGGGTCGCCGCGCCGACGGGGGAGCGGCGGCCCGGGACGCCGAACCGCTGATCCGGATCGGGGACGCCGTCGTCGACCTCACCGCGACCACGGTGACCCGGGCCGGAGCCCCGGTCCGCCTCACCCCGACCGAGTGGCGCGTGCTGGAGATCCTGGTCCGCAATGCCGGGCGGCTGGTGACCCGGCAGACCCTGCTGTCGGACATCTGGGGCTCGGAGCACGTCACCGACACCGGGTACCTCCGGCTCTATCTGTCCCAGCTCCGCAAGAAGCTCGAACCCGACCCTGCGACGCCGCGCTTCCTGCTCACCGAGCCCGGGATGGGCTACCGGTTCGACCCGACAGGTGCTGGCACCCTTGCCGCTGACCAGCAGGAACGGGTCGGGGGCTCCGACACCGACCAGAAGTGACGCAGGTCACATCTGTTCACCCGATGCGGTGGCCTGCCGGGCAATCGCTTGCCAGGGCTCCCACCTGCGGTTCTGTCCCTACTCGGGCGGTACTTGCCGATCTGTCCGTTTTCGGGATAGCTTTCCTCCTGTTGAGCGACAACGGCAAACCCGCCGCGAGGTGGGGACGCAAAGCCACGGGACCCTCGAAGGTCAGCCGGGCTACCGAACCGACTAGGAGTCATCATGGCCTTCCCCCTCGAGACCCGCCCCCAGGCTTCCGCGCTGCTCACCCCCGGTGAGGTCGCGGTGATGTTCCGGGTCGACCCGAAGACCGTCACCCGCTGGGCCCAGGCCGGCAAGCTCTCCGCCGTCCGGACCCTCGGCGGCCACCGCCGTTTCCTCGAGTCCGAGGTCATGGAGCTGCTGAGCGCCGTCCCGCACCAGATGGGCGCTCGCGCCTGAGCTGAATCCGACCGGAACGGCCCCGCCGCCCTCAGGGCAGCGGGGCCGTTCCGCGTCCTGCGCCGTGCTCAGCCACGGCGCAGGACGCACGCTGAGGTCGGCAGCCCGGCCCGAGGTCGGCAGTTCGACCCGAGGTCGGCAGTTGGCCACCCTGTTCCCGGCGTGGACTGCCGAGCTCGACCGGTCCGACGTGCCGGAGAGAACCCCCGGGGTCAGAGGGGGTCGAGGAGGGTGGACAGCACCGCGCGCCGGACCTCGACGATAGAGCGCTCGGGCTGGAACGCCAGCCACTCCAGCCCTGCGACCAGGGTGGCGCCGAACAGCGTCGCCGCCGTGAGGGACGGGTCGCGCTGCGGCCAGCTCTCCGCCACCACCTCCGCGAACACCGCGAACGAGCGGTCCCGCACCTGCCGGATCGAGTCCTCCCACTCCCGTCCGGTGCGGAAGACCTCGGCCGTCATCAGCTTGGCGAAGTCCGGGTGGGTGTGGATCTGCTCCAGCAGCTCGTGCACCAGAGCGCCGATCGCCCGGCGTCCGGACAGCCCCTGGCGGGCCGCGCGCAGCGAGCTGGTCAGTCGCTCCACGCCGTCGTCGATCAGGGTCTCGAACAGCGCGGTCTTGGACCCGAAGTTGTAGAACACCGACCCCTTGGCCACCCCGGCCTCGGCCGCGATGTCGTCCACCGACGTGGCGGTGAACCCGCGGTCGGCGATCAGCGCGATCGCGGCTCGCTGGATCGCCTCCCGGGTGGTCAGGGTGGCGGCGGTGTCACTCATGCTGCACAGCGTCTCAGATGGTCAGCGCCGGGTGCAGGCGACTGAGCGTCCAGGTCCGCATCCGACCCGCCCGCCAGGCGGTGACCGCCAGCGACCCGATCGAGAACGCGGCCAGTGCGGCCACCGACAGCCACAGCCGGCCCTCGGTGCCGCCGGTCAGCAGCTCGCGCAGTCCGGTGATCGCGTAGGTCATCGGCAGGTAGGGGTGCATCGCCCGGAAGATCTCCGGCGTGGTCTCCACCGGGTAGGTGCCGGACGCCGAGGTCAGCTGGATCATCAGCAGCGCGATGATCGCCACCTTCCCGGCCGCCGACCCGAGCACCGCGGTCAGCATCTGCTGCACCGCCAGGAACGCGGCCGCGACCAGCACGGTGAACGCGAAGGTGCCCACCGCGGTCGACCAGCTCAGCCCCAGGCCCAGGTGCACCACCGCCAGCAGCACGGCCACCTGCGCGACACCGATCACCAGGGCCGGGAAGTACCCGGACAGTGCGATCCGCCAGCCGGCCACCGGGGTGGCCAGTGCGCGGTTCGGCAGCGGGCGCAGCAGCAGCCAGGTGATCAGCCCGCCGACGAACAGCGCGAGCGGGATGAAGAAGGGTGCGAAGCCCTCGCCCATCGTCGCCGAGCTGGCGATGTCGGTGTCGTCCGCCCGGACCGGGGTCGCGATGGTGTCCGCGCGCTGGGCCCGGGTGGTGTCGTCGTCGTCCGGCAGTTGGCTCGCGCCGTCGGCCAGCTTGTCGGCGAGCTCCTGGGAACCGTCGATCATCTGGTCCGACCCGTCCGCGAGCTCGGCGGAGCCGTCCGCGAGGGTGCTGGTGCCGTCGGCGAGGGTGGTGGCGCCGGTGGCGAGCTCCTGGGCACCCGAGTCCAGAGTGCCGACCTTCGAGTCGAGGGTGTCAACGTTGGTGTCCAGGGTGGCGGCGCCCGAGGCCAGGGTCGCCGCCGCGGTGGCCGCCTGACCCGTCCCGTCGGCGAGCTGCTGCGCCCCGGTCGCGAGCTGACCCGCGCCGGTGGAGAGCGACGTGAGGCCGGTGGACAGGTCGGCCGAGCCGTCCCGGAGATCGTGCGCCCCGGCGACCAGCGTGGAGAGCTTCCCCGCGTCCAGCGAGGCGCTGGTCAGCGGTTCGGTCGCCGTCGTGAGGTCGGAGACCGTCGCGCGCAACGTGTCCGCGGTCTCGGTGTCACCGGCGGCGTCCGCCTGTGCCGCCATCGTCAGGAGCTGGGTGCCCACGGACGTCAGCTGCGTGCTGACGTCCGGCAGTGCCGCCGCCACCGGGCCGAGTGTCGCCGCGAGCTCGTCCACGCCGTCGCTGACCTGCTTCGCCCCGGTGGCGAGGTCGGTCGACGACGTCGCGGCGGTGGTCGCGCCGGAGGCCAGGTCGGTGGACTTCTGCGCCAGGGTCGAGGCGCCGGAGGCGGCCGTGCCGATCCCGCTGGAGAGCTGGGAGGCGCCGTCGCTCAGCTGCCGGGTGCCGTCCGCCAGCTGTCCGGTCCCGTCGGCGAGCTGCGTGGTGCCGTTCGCCAGGGTGGTCGCGCCGGAGGCGAGCCGCTGGGCGCCGTCCGCCGCGGTGCTCGCGCCGTCGGCGACCTGGTGCGCGCCGTCGGAGAGGTCGCCGGAGGCCGCGTTCAGCGTGAGGGCGCCGTCCGACGCCTGCGCGAAGCCGTCCCGGGCCGATCCGAGGCCGACCAGCACCTGGTCCACGGCCTGCTCGCCGATGGTGGAGGACACCGCGGCCCGGATCTGGGTCATCGCGCTGCGGCCCAGTGTCGACGCGAGGTAGGAGTTCGCGTCGTTGTAGGTCACCTGCAGCTCCGCCGGCACCGGGTCGTCCCCGGCCGCCGAGGCGATGTCGGTGCTGAACTCGGCGGGGATGGTCACCGCGAAGTAGTACGTGCCGTCCTTCACCCCGGCGGCGGCGTCCTCGGCGTCGGTCTGCCGCCAGTCCAGCGCGTCGGAGTCGACCAGCTCGGTCACCACGTCGTCCCCGGCGGTCAGCTGCTCGCCGTCGTCGGTGGTCGCGCCGGTGTCGGCGTTGACCAGGGCGACCGGCAGCCGGTCCAGGTTCCCGGTCGGGTCCCAGTAGGCCCACAGGTAGAGCGCGCCGTAGAGCAGCGGGATGCAGATCATCGCCACGACGGCGAGCTTGGGCAGCACCCCGCGACGGAAGCGCCGCAGCTCGGTGCCGGTCAGGAAGGAGAACATCTCTCAGACTCCGGGGAGGTCAGGCGGGAAGAGCGTGCGGGCCGGTCGCGAGGGTGACCAGCTGGGGCGGGGTGCTCCACGGCACCCGGGCGGCCTCGTCCAGCGACGCGACGGTCGCGATCACGGTCAGTCCGTCGGCCGCCAGGGCCTCCAGGCGGGCCCAGACGGTGCGGCGCCGTTCGGTGTCGTGCACCTGGTCCACGTCGTCGACGACCAGCAGCTCCGGGTGCTGCGTCATGGCCAGCGCGATCCGCAGCAGCATCCGGTCCACCTCGTCCAGGTCCCAGACCACCGAGTCGACCCGCGGCAGCGGCCGCTCGCCGAACACCGGCGCGGCCAGCTCGCCGAACCGCTGCTGGGAGACCCTGCCGGTGTGCCGGTACCAGGGCGACAGCCAGTGCAGCCGCTCCCGGACCAGGTCGCCGACCGTGACCGACTCGTCCAGGTCGTCGATGCCGTCGAACCCGGCCACGGCGGACCGCTTCTGCACCGCGTTGCGGCGCCGGGGGAGCGACTCGCCCAGCACGGTGAGCTCGCCACCGCGGTCCGGGGTCATCCGCCCGGCGATGGTCAGCAGCAGGCTGGAGCGCCCGGCGCCCTGCGGCCCCTGCACCAGGGTGAGCGCACCGGCCGTGAGCTCCAGGTCGACCGGCCCGTAGACCGGTCCGCGTGAGCCGTGCAACCGGAGGTCGCGGGCGACGACGGCCGGCGGGACGTCGAGGTCCGCGGTGTCGTCGTCAGCGGTGGCGGCGGTCTCCTCGGTGGCGGAGTCCTGCTCCAGGTCCGGGTGGGTCCCCACCGCGTCCTCGGGTTTCGGGTCCGGTCGCTGCGGACCCGCCGTCGGGAGATCCGTGGTCCCGCGCTCGGCCGTCGCGACATCCGTGGCCGCGAGACCCGCCGTCGCGATGTGGGTGGTCGCGGTGGCGGAACCGCTCCGGTGGTCGGCCCGGTGGCGCCCCGTGTCGGCGCCGCCGTGGTCCGCACCGGGATCGGCATCGGCGTGCGGCGTCGCAGTCGTCCCCGCCTGCTCCTCGTGCTGTGCCACGTCGTGCTCCTGATCGCTCTCGGTCACCGCTGCCTCGCTCCATCAAACTGACCGGTCAGTACAAACGCTACGCGCCCTCCGGTTCGCTGTCGCCCCCGGGCGCGGTGACCTCCGCCACGGACGTCGCCGACGCGCGGTGACCTCCCCCGCGCGCCTCGCCGGCGCGCGGGGCATGAAAGAATCCCCGCATGGCGATGAGAGAGATCCGTGTGGTCGGCGACCCGGTGCTCCGCACCCCGTGCGAACCGGTGACGACGATCGACGACCGGGTGCGCGGTCTGGTCGAGGACCTCCTGGAGACGGTGGACACCGACGGCCGGGCCGGACTCGCCGCCAACCAGATCGGCGTGAGCCTGCGCGCGTTCTCCTGGAACATCGACGACGAGCTCGGCTACGTGCTGAACCCGGTGATCGTCGAGCTCAGCGAGGACGAGTACCAGGACGGCGACGAGGGCTGCCTGTCGGTCCCGGAGCTGTGGTTCCCGACCAAGCGCGCCTGGTACGCGCGGGTCGAGGGCACGGATCTGGACGGCAAGAAGGTCGTCGTGGAGGGGGTCGAGCTGATGGCGCGCTGCCTGCAGCACGAGGTCGACCACCTGGACGGCCACCTCTACATCGACCGTCTGGAGCGCTCGGTGCGCAAGAAGGCGATGCGCGCGATCCGCGAGCAGTTCTGATCCGACACGCACATCGGGTGGTGCGAGCCGCCCGATGTGCGGCATGATCAGGTCAGCACGCCGCAGGAACATGTGCCACCTGTACCGCCCAGTCCGGGCCTGAGGTCGTTGGGGAAGACGAACCTCGAAACCGTCTGGGAGGGATGACATGGCTGGTGCGATCACCCGCGGTGTTCTTTTCGTGCACTCTGCGCCCCGTGCGCTCTGCCCCCACCTGGAGTGGGCGGCGGGCAACGTCCTGGGCGTCCGCGTGTCCTTGGACTGGACCGACCAGCCCGCCGCGCCCGGCATGTTCCGGGCCGAGCTGTCCTGGCAGGGCCAGCAGGGCACCGGTGCGCGTCTGGCGTCCGCGCTGCGCGGCTGGACCCACCTGCGGTACGAGGTGACCGAGGACGCCAGTCACGGCAGTGACGGTGCTCGCTGGAGCCACACGCCGGAGCTGGGGATCTTCCACGCCCAGACCGACGTGCACGGCAACGTCGTGGTGCCGGAGAACCGGATCCGCGCGGCCCTGGAGTCCTCCGATGCCCGGTCGATGCGCGAGGAGCTGGACCTGGCGCTCGGGCAGTCCTGGGACGACGAGCTGGAGCCGTTCCGCTACGCGGGAGCCGGTGCTCCGGTCCGCTGGCTGCACCGGGTCGGCTGACCGCTGTCCGACCCGGTCGGCGAGCTCGGCGCGGTGATGATCACCGGCTGACATCGCCGATCCACCGGCCGCTCCCAGGAAATCCGCAGGATTCGCCCCTAGCGTCGTGACCACTGGATCCGATCGGATTCAATCAGTCGTCAGGCCGTCCGCGGCCCCGCCAGGGAGGACCCGACCATGAAGCACACCACTCGACGCCGCACCTTCGCCGCGCTGTCCGGGCTGTCCATCGCCGTGACGCTGGCCGCGTGCGGGAACAATGCCGACGCGGTCGACAACAGCGACACCACCTCCGGCTCCAGCGACGCCAGCGCCTCCGCCGACACCGGCACGAGCACGGACTCCAGCGCCGACTCGGAGGACTCCGCCTCGACCGGTGAGTACGCCGACGGCACCTACACCGCCGAGGGCTCCTACTCCTCGCCGGGCGGTGAGGAGTCGATCGAGGTCGAGCTCACCATCGCGGACGGCGTGGTCACCGACGTCACCGTCACCCCGGAGGCCACCAGCGGCAACGCCGCGCGCTTCCAGCAGGAGTTCGCCTCCGGCATCGCGGACGAGGTGGTCGGCAAGGAGCTGTCCGACCTGAGCGTGGACAAGGTCGCGGGCTCCTCGCTGACCGGGGACGGGTTCAACGCGGCCCTGGACGAGATCCGCGCCGATGCCACGGCCTAGTACCCGGTTCCAGGCGATCGGCACCCACTGGCAGGTCGACACCGACCGGCCGCTGGACATCGCCGGCCTGGGGGCCCTGCACGACCGGATCGCGCGCTTCGACGCGGACTGGTCCCGGTTCCGCCCGGACTCCTGGGTGACCCGGACCGCGGACGCCGGGGCAGGGGAGTACGACCTGCCCGGCGACGCGGGGCCGCTGCTGGCCGCCTACGACACGGCCGCGGGCTGTACCGGCGGGGCGGTGTCCCCGCTGGTGGGCCGTGCGCTGGAGGACCTGGGCTACGACGCGGACTACCGGCTCCGCCCGCGCCGGGACGAGGACGGCGAGCTGATCGTCCACCCGGTCCCGGCCTGGTCCGACGCCCCGCGCGCGGACGGGCGGATCACGCTGCCCGCCGACACGCTGATCGATGTGGGCGCCGCGGGGAAGGGCTACCTGGTCGACCTGGTGTCCGAGGTGCTGACCGAACGGGGCTTCGACGCCCACGTGGTCGACGCCGGTGGGGACATCCGGGTGCTCGGCAGCACGCTGCGCGTCGCGCTGGAGGACCCGGCCGACCCGGCCCGGGCGCTCGGTGTCCTCCGGGTGACCGACGGGGCGATCGCGGGCTCCGCGCCCAACCGTCGTGCCTGGGGCCCTGGCCTGCACCACGTCGTCGACGCCCGCACCGGTCGCCCCACCGACCGGGTGCTGGCGACCTGGGCGGTGGCGCCGGACGCGCTCACCGCCGACATCGCGGCCACCGCACTGTTCTTCGCCGATCCCGACCTGGTGGCCGCCCGCTTCGGGATCCGATACGTCGTGCTCGACGCCGACCGCCGCCTGCGCTGGTCGCTCGACCTGGACGGAGAGGTCTTCGCATGATCGTGCGCGCCGGAGCCTGGCTGGACGAACGTCTCGGCCGGGTCACCATGTACCGCCTGCTCACCCTCGGCCTGACCGCGATCGCCGCGATCGCGATCCTGCTGGCGGCCACCGGGACCCTGTTCTTCGCACCGCTGGACATGCTGCTCAGCCTGGCCGTGGCGGTCATCGCCTCCGCGGCCTCCGGCTGGCTGCTCGCCCGGCTGTTCCGCACCCGGGCACACCTCGAGTCGACGCTGATCACCGGTCTGATCCTGTTCTTCCTGTTCTGGCCGACCGGTGAGCCGCGCTACCTCGGCGCCCTCGCGCTGGCCGCCGTGTTCGCGAACCTCAGCAAGTACCTGATCGCCTGGCGCGGCCGGCATCTGGTGAACCCGGCCGCGGCCGGAGCACTGGTGATCGGCCTGACCGGCCTGGACTCCAGCACGTGGTGGATCGCCGACCCGGCGCTGCTGGTCCCGGTGCTGCTGCTCGCAGTGCTGATCGTGGTCCGGACCCGGACCTTCGCACTGGTCGGGACGTTCGTGGCGATCGCCCTGCTCGCGATCGCGATCCGACTGACCGCCGAGGGGCAGGCGTTCGGCCCCGCGCTGTGGTCGGCCGTGACCTCCTACCCGGTGCTCTTCCTCGGCACCGTGATGCTCACCGAGCCGCTCACCCTGCCGCCCCGGCGGTGGCAGAGGCTGGCCGAGGCGGCACTGGTCGCGATCGTGCTGGCGATCCCGTTCACCGCCGGTCCGCTGACCAACACGCCCGAGCTGGCCCTGATCGTGGGGAATCTGCTCGGCTTCGCCTGGGGTCAGCGCGGCGGTATCCGGCTCACGCTGATCGACAACCGGCGGATCGGTCCGCGCACCCTGGAACTGCGGTTCCGCGCCGACCGCCCGGTGCGGTTCCGGCCCGGTCAGTACCTCGAGCTCACGGTCCCGCACCGTCGTCCGGACAGCCGGGGCAGCCGCCGGGTGTTCAGCATCAGCTCCGCGCCCCGGGACGGCGAGCTCACCGTCGCCCTGACCCTGCCCCAGCGGCCCAGCAGCTTCAAGCGCGCCCTGGCCGAGCTCCCGGTCGGCGCCCGGCTGCGCGCGACCGGCGTGGGCGGCGACTTCCTGCTGCCGACCGACCGCCGGCCGGTGCTGCTGGTCGCGGGCGGGATCGGGGTGACGCCGTTCGCCAGCCAGATCGCCGAGGACACCGGACGGGACGCGGTGCTGCTGCACGCCGTCTCCGATCACGGGGACCTCGCCTACGACGAGGTGTTCCGCGGTGCCGGGACCCGGGTGCTGGTCGCCTCCCCGACGCCCGGCGCCGCGCTGCCCGAGGGGTATCTGCACCTGGGGGTCGACCGGCTGACCGCCGAGGCGCTGGCCGAGGCGGTGCCGGACGCCGACCAACGAGTGGCCTACGTGTCGGGGCCGCCGGCGATGGTCGACCACACCCGGGCGCTGCTCCGTGCGGCGGGGGTGCGGCGGGTGCGGACGGACGCGTTCAGCGGCTACTGAGTCCGGCCGCCTGACACACGAGAACGGCCCGGGTCTCCGCGGAGACCCGGGCCGTTCTCGTCGGCACTCAGTGGTTCGTGACCACCAGCGCCACGTTGTGCCCGCCGAAGCCGAAGCTGTTGTTGATCACCGCGAGGTCGCCCGTGGGCAGGTCGCGCGGCACGTCGCGGACCAGGTCCATCGCCATCTCCGGGTCCGGGGTGGAGACGTTGATCGTCGGCGGGGCCTTGCGGTCGGCGATCGCCATCACGGAGAACAGCGTCTCCAGGGCGCCGGCGCCGCCCAGCAGGTGACCGGTCATCGACTTGGTCGCGGACACGGCCGCGCCGTCGATCGCCGACCCCAGGGTCTCGCGGACCGAACGGGCCTCGATCAGGTCCCCGACCTTGGTCGAGGTGGCGTGCGCGTTGACGTGTCGCACGTCCTCCGGGGTGACCCCGGCGTCCTTGAGCGCCATCCGCATCGCGGCGATCTGTCCGCGACCGTTCGGCTCCGGCGAGGTGATGTGGTACCCGTCGGAGGACAGGCCGACGCCGGAGACCGCGGCGTAGATCCGCGCCCCACGGGCCTTCGCGTGCTCCTCGGACTCCAGCACCAGCACCGCGGCGCCCTCGCCGATCACGAACCCGTCCCGGTCGACGTCGTAGGGGCGGGAGGCGCCCTGCGGGTCGTCGTTGCGGGTGGACAGAGTGCGCGAGGCGGCGAACGCGGCGATCGGCATCGGGTGGATGACGGCCTCGGTGCCACCGGCGACCACGACGTCGGCACGGCCGGAACGGATCATGTCGACCGCGTAGCCGATCGCCTCGGCACCGGAGGCGCAGGCGGAGACCATGGCGTGCGCACCGGCGCGGGCACCCAGCTCCAGCTCCACGTAGGCGGAGGGCGAGTTCGGCATCAGCATCGGGACGGTCATCGGCAGGACGCGGCGGGCGCCCTTCTCCCGCAGGGTGTCCCAGCCGTCCAGGGTGGTCCAGATGCCGCCGATGCCCGAGGACACCACGACACCGAGCCGCTCCAGCTCCATCTCCGGCGCACCGGCGTCCGCCCAGGCCTCGCGGCTGGCGATCAGCGCGTACTGCGCGGAGGGGTCCATCTTCTTCAGCTCGGGCCGGGGGAGGACCTCCGACGGATCGACCTTGATGGTCGCGGCGAAGTCGACCGGGATGCCGTACGTCGCGGCCCAGTCGTTCTGCAGGGTGCGCGCACCGGAGGTACCGGCCAGAGCGGCCTGCCAGGTGCTCGCGGCGTCCCCGCCGAGGGGCGTGGTGGCGCCGAGGCCGGTGACGACGACTCGCGTGCTCATGGTGGTGGCTCCTGTGTCAGATGCGTGGCTTGGAAGGCACACCGGGGCCGCGCCGTGCCGTCGAGGGGCACAGCACGACCCCGGTGAAGGAGGGACAGGCTCAGGCCTGCGCGCCCTCGATGAACTTCACGGCGTCGCCGACGGTGGCCAGGTTCTTGACCTCGTCGTCCGGGATCCGGACCTCGAACTTCTCCTCGGCCAGGGTGACGATCGTCATCATCGACAGCGAGTCGATGTCCAGGTCGTCGGTGAAGGACTTCTCGGGCAGGACGGAGTCGGTGGGCAGGCCGGTCTCCTCGCTGACGATCTCGGCCAGTCCGGCGAGGATCTCCTGCTCGGTGTGCGCCATCGGTTTCTCCTTGTGTGTGTGGTGCGCCCCGCGCGGTCGGCGGAAGCGTGGGAACTGTACTGCGGTCGAGCGCCCGGTCAGGGGAGCACGACCACCTGTGCGGCGTAGACCAGGCCGGCACCGAAGCCGATCTGGAGTGCCAGGGCGCCGCTGCCGACCTGACCCTCGCGGATCAGACGCTCGGTGGCGAGCGGGATCGAGGCGGCGGAGGTGTTGCCGGTGTCGGCGATGTCCCGGCCGACCACGACGGACTCCGGCAGCTTCAGCTGCTTGATCATCTGGTCGATGATCCGCATGTTCGCCTGGTGCGGGATGAAGGCGTCGATCTGGTCCGCGGTGACACCGGCGGCGTCGAGCGCCTTCTGCGCGACCGGGGCCATCTGCCAGACCGCCCACTTGAAGACGCTGGGGCCCTCCTGGCGCAGGGTCGGCCAGCCGGCCCCGCTGTCCCGGGTGTCCAGCCAGGAGTGGGTCTGGCGGATGGCCTGCGACTGCGAGCCGTCCGAGCCCCACACGGTCGGGCCGATGCCGGGGATGTCCGACGGGCCGATCACCACGGCGCCCGCGCCGTCGCCCAGCAGGAAGGAGATGCTGCGGTCGGTCGGGTCGATGAAGTCGCTCATCTTCTCCGCGCCGATCACCAGCACGTGCCTCGCGTTGCCGGCGCGGACCAGCGCGTCGGCCTGGCCGATGCCGTAGCAGTAGCCCGCGCAGGCGGCCGAGATGTCGAAGGCCGCCGCCGGGGTCGCGCCCAGCCGGTCGGCCAGGATCGCCGCACCGGAGGGAGTCTGGTGGAAGTAGGTGACGGTGGACAGGATCACCGCGTCGATGTCCGCGCCGGTCAGGCCCGCGTTCGCGATCGCCTCCCGGGCCGCCTTCTCCGCGAGGTCCAGCACGCCGGTGTCGGCGTTCGCCCGGACCCGGGTGATCATCCCGGTGCGCTGGCGGATCCACTCGTCGGAGGAGTCGATCGGGCCGACCAGGTCGTCGTTGGGGACGACGTTCTCGCCGCGGGCGGCGCCCAGGCCGAGGATCCGCGTGTGGGCGGGGCCGGTGGCCTGGGTCAGGGTGGGACGGGTCACTTCGCGCTCTCCTGGGATCCATCGGTGTGCAGGTGCGCCGCGATCAGGTCGCGGGCGGCGGGGAGGTCCTCGGGCGAGGTGATCGCCACGGTCTCCACCCCGGGCAGGCTACGCCGGGCCAGACCCTTGAGCACACCACCCGGCGCCAGCTCCAGCAGGGCGGTCACCCCCAGGTCTGCCAGCGTGGCCTGGCACAGGTCCCACCGGACCGGCGCGGCGATCTGCCGGACCAGGCTGCCCACCACGTCGGCGTCCTCGGCGTACACCGAGCCGTCGGCGTTGGTCAGGAACCGGGTGCGCGGGGCGCTGCGCGGCCAGTCCGCGGCGATCGCGCCGAAGGACTCCAGCGCGGGCTGCATGAACGGCGTGTGGAACGCACCGGCGACCTGGAGCGGGATCACCCGCGCCCGGGCCGGGGGGTTCGCGGCGAAGGCGGCGATCGCGTCCAGCGACCCGGCGGCGACGATCTGCCCGCCGCCGTTCACGTTGGCGGGCCACAGCCCGGCGGCCTCGATCGCGGCGGTCACCTCGGCCGGGTCGCCACCGAGCACGGCGGTCATCCCGGTCGGTTCCGCGGCGGCGGCCTCGGCCATGAACCCGGCCCGGCGCGCGACCAGCCCGACGGCGGCGGCGTCCTCGAATACCCCGGCGACGGCCGCGGCGGCGAACTCGCCCACCGAGTGACCGGCGGTGGCGTCCGGTACCAGCGGCGCGTCGAGGGTGTCCTCCAGCGCCCGCAGCGCGAGCAGCGAGGTCGACACGATCAGCGGCTGGGCCACGGCGGTGTCCCGGATGGTGTCCGCGTCCGAGGTCGTGCCGTGCACGGTCAGGTCGATGCCCGCGGCCTCGGAGAAGGCGGCGAGCCGGTCGGTGGTGCCGGGCAGCTCCAGCCAGGGGCCGAGCATGCCGGGGGTCTGGGCGCCCTGTCCCGGGCAGACGATCGCAAGCACCCGACCACTCTGCCCGGTCCGCCCGGGATCGTCGGCACACGACCCGCACCAACCTGTCGGCGGCGTCTTGTGCGGGTCGCACAAAGCCCGCGGCCGCGCCGGCGGCCGATCTCGCCGCCGGGGTCGCGCGTGGGCTCAGCTCGGGCGGTGGTCCAGGCGGCCGACGGACAGCGCGGTCTGCAGCACGAAGGCCTCCCGCGGGTCCAGGGGGTCCCAGCCGGTGACCTCGGCGACCCGGCGCAGGCGGTAGCGGACCGTGTTCGGGTGCACGTACAGCGTGCGGGCGGCGGCCTCCAGCGACCGCCCCGCGCCGACGTAGGCACCCAGCGTCTCCAGCAACGACCCGGTGCTGGCCAGCAGCGGGAGGTACGCCTGCTCGATCAGCACCGCCCGGGCCGCGGCGTCGCCGACCAGCACCCGTTCGGGCAGCAGATCGTTCGCCGGGACCGGCCGGGGCGCCTGCGGCCACGCCGCCACCGCCAGCAGACCGGCCAGCGCCGACCGGGCGGACCGTGCCGCGTCGGCGAGGTCGTCGCCGAGCGGGCCGAAGATCACCGGGCCGGGCCCGAACCGCGGCAGCAACGCCTCCGCCGACGCGCGCAGATCGCCGTTGCCGCCCAGGAAGATCACCAGGCGCTCGCCCTGGATACCGACCAGCGCGTCGTCCGCGGCGCGACGGGTCGCCCGGCGCAGCTCGGAGGTGCGCACGTCGTCCAGCGGTTCGCCGGTGGTGCCGACCACCGCCATCGTCTGCCCGCGTCCGCTCCAGCCCAGCGCCGCGACCCGGGACCGCAGCGAGTCGTCGACGTCCCCGCGCAGCAGCGCGTCGACCACCAGCGCCTCCAGTCGGGCGTCCCACGCGCCACGGATCTCCGCCGCCCGTGCGTAGACCTCGGCGGCGGAGAACGCCACCTCACGGGAGTAGCGCAGGACCGCCTCCAGCAGATCGCGCTCGGCCCCCGGAGCGGCCAGCTTCTCCGCATGGGCCTCGACCACGTCGACCACCACGCGCACCAGCTGCAGGGTGTGCTGCAGCGAGATCGACCGGGTCAGCTCCGGGGGAGCGGTGGCGAAGATCTCGCCCACCCCGTGCGGCGGCTTGGACGGATCGGCGAACCAGGTGACGAAGGCGGAGATGCCGGCCTGCGCGACCAGGCCGACCCAGGACCGGTCGTCGGCGGGCAGCGCGCGGTACCAGTCCAGGTCCTCGTCCAGCCGGCGCATCGCCGCGGCGGCGAGCATCCCGGAGCCGTCGCGGACGCGGCGCAGTGTCTCCCCGTTCGAGGCGTCGGGGGCGGTCGCGATCCGGCCGGCACGGGTGCGGGTGCGTGCGGGCGACAGACCGGCATCGGCGTCACCGGCGCCGGGGGGCCGCACGGAGTCAGGCATGGCGCTGAGCATACGGCCCGGTTGTGGGGAATCCACAAAGTGCCGCGCGCTCGGGCGCCGCCGTCACCCCGTTCGCCCGGCCGTCCGCGACGACGGACGATAGTGTCGCGTCATGGCTCTGCTGCCCCGACTCCGCCGGCTGCTCGGCCGCACCGCGTCCACGTCCCGGGTCGGTGCGCGCCGACCCGGCTCCAGCCGACACGGCGACGTGCCCCAGGAGGACGCACTGCGCGCCGCCCTGGGCGACAACCCCAACGACGAGCGGGCGTTCGCCGCGCTGGCCGAGATCGTCCGCCGCCACGCGGTGACCGGCTCCGACGACGACCCGTTGACCGCCGAGTCCGAGGATGCCCTGCTCGCGGTCCAGGCCGAGAAGCAGCGGGTCGCCGATCTGGCGGTCTGGGCGCTCGGCGAGGAACTGTCCGGCAACCCGCGCGCCTGGTACCCGCTGGTCGAGGTCGCGCGCCTGTCGGTCCGGGACGATCTGGAGGGCACGGTGCGCCGGCTCACCACGGCCGCCGAGCGGGATCCCTCGGGCAAGGCCCTGGTGGCCGGGCTGCGGCTGCTGCGCGAGGCGGGACTCCCGGTCGAGGCGCTGAACCTGGGCACCGGGCACTGGCACCCCCGCGAGCACGACCCGGAGGTCGGGCGCGAACTGGTCCTGGCCGCGGTCGAGGCCGGACGTCCGCTGGACGCGAAGCAGCATCTGGCATCCCTGGAGCTGGCCCCGCACCCGTCGCGGACCGCGGCGCTGCGCGAGGAGCTCGCCCGGGTGGTCGAGCGCGCCGAGCACGAGGCCCCGCAGGCCTGAGCCGCCGGACCCCGGACGACAGTTCGGGCCCCGTTCGACGGACCCGACCCCGACCCTCAGACCTGCGTTCGTGCACGCTGCGATCCGCAGACTCGCCTCCGTGCGCGTTCGATCCTTGCGCGCGAGGTGATCCGACCGCACGCAAGAGCCCCGCATCCCTGGGGTGGGATGCGGGGCTCTCGCGTGCGTGCTCAGCCGGTCAGGCGTCGCCGCCCGCGTTGCCGGAGGTGCCGGCGTTCACGTCGTGCAGGCGGTACTGCTCGATCGCACGGGCCGGGGCGTCCGCCGCGACCTTGCCCTCGCGGGCCAGCTGCTGCAGCACCCGGACCACGGTGGACGGTCCGTCGATCTTGAAGTGCCGACGGGCCGCCGCGCGGGTGTCGGAGAAGCCGAAGCCGTCCGCACCCAGGGTGGCGTAGCGGCCGGGGATCCACTCGCGCACCTGGTCGGCCACGAGGTGGTCGTAGTCGGTGGTGGCGACGAACGGGCCCTCGGCGCCCTGGAGCTTCTGGGTCAGGTACGGGACCTGCGCCTCGGCGCCCGGGTCGAGGAACGCCTGCTCGTCGGCGGCCAGGGCCTCGCGACGCAGCTCGTTCCAGCTGGTGACCGACCAGACCGCGGCGGAGACGCCCCAGTCCTCTGCCAGCAGCTTCTTGGCCTCGAGCGCCCACGGCACCGCCACGCCGGAGGCGAGGATCTGGGCCTTGGGGCCTTCGCCCTCGTCCGTCGCGACCTGGTGGATGCCCTTGAGGATGCCCTCGACGTCGACGTCCTCCGGCTCGGCCGGCTGGACCATCGGCTCGTTGTAGACGGTGAGGTAGTAGATGACGTCGGGGTCGCGCCCGTCGTCGCCGTACATCCGCTGGATGCCGTCCTTGACGATGTGCCGGATCTCGTACCCGTAGGCCGGGTCGTAGTGCACGACGTGCGGCATGGTCCCGGCGATCAACGGGGAGTGGCCGTCGGCGTGCTGCAGACCCTCACCGGTCAGGGTGGTCCGACCGGCGGTGGCGCCGATCAGGAAGCCGCGGGCCATCTGGTCCCCGGCCGCCCAGAACTGGTCGGCGGTCCGCTGGAAGCCGAACATCGAGTAGTAGAAGTAGAACGGGATCAGCGCCTCGCCGTGGGTGGCGTAGGACGTGCCCACCGACTGGAACGCGGCCGCGGAACCGGCCTCGTTGATGCCGGTGTGCATGATCTGGCCGGACTCGGACTCCTTGTAGGAGAGCATGAGGTCGCGGTCCACGGCCAGGTAGTTCTGGCCGTTGGTGTTGAAGATCTTGGCGCTCGGGAAGATCGAGTCCAGACCGAAGGTGCGGGCCTCGTCCGGGATGACCGGGACCAGCCGGTGACCGAACTCCTTGTCCTTGACCAGGTCCTTGAACAGCCGGACCAGCGCCATGGTGGTGGCGACCTCCTGGCTGCCGGAGCCCTTCTTCAGCAGCTCGTAGGACTTGTCACCCGGGAGGGTCAGCGGCGTGTGCGTGCTGCGGCGCTCCGGCACGTACCCGCCGAGCGCACGACGACGCTCCTGCAGGTACTGGATCGCCGGGTCGTCCTGGCCGGGGTGGAAGTACGGCGGGACGTACGGGTTCTCGTCGATCTGCTCATCCGTGATCGGGATGTGCAGCGAGTCGCGCAGCGTCTTCAGCTCGTCGCCCTTGAGCTTCTTCATCTGGTGCGTCGAGTTGCGACCGGCGAAGCCCGATCCCAGGCCGTAGCCCTTGACGGTGTGCGCCAGGATCACGGTCGGCTGGCCGGTGTGCTCCCGGGCGGCCTTGTACGCCGCGAAGATCTTGCGGTAGTCGTGGCCACCGCGCTTCATCGCCCAGATCTCGTCGTCGGTCATCTTCTCGACCAGCGCCTTGGTGCGCGGGTCCCGGCCGAAGAAGTGCTCGCGGATGAACGCGCCGTTCTCGGCACGGTAGGTCTGGTAGTCGCCGTCCGGGGTCTCGCCCATCAGGTGCACCAGCGCGCGGTCCTTGTCCGCGTTGAGCAGGGCGTCCCACTCGCGGCCCCAGATCACCTTGATGACGTTCCAGCCCGCGCCGCGGAACTGCGCCTCGAGCTCCTGGATGATCTTGCCGTTGCCCCGGACCGGGCCGTCGAGGCGCTGCAGGTTGCAGTTCACCACGAAGGTCAGGTTGTCCAGCCCCTGCTGGGCGGCGTGCTGCAGCATGCCGCGGGACTCCGGCTCGTCCATCTCGCCGTCGCCGAGGAACGCCCAGACGTCCTGCTGGCTGGTGTCCTTGATCCCGCGCAGGTGCAGGTAGCGGTTGGTCCACGCCTGGTAGATCGCCGAGGCCGGGCCGAGGCCCATCGACACCGTCGGGAACTCCCAGAAGTCCGGCATCAGGCGCGGGTGCGGGTAGGACGGCAGACCGCCGCCCGGGTGCGACATCTCCTGGCGGAAGCCGTCGAGCTGGTGCTCGGACAAGCGGCCCTCCAGGTAGGCGCGGGAGTAGACGCCGGGGGAGGCGTGGCCCTGGAAGTAGACCTGGTCGCCGCCGCCCGGGTGGTCCTTGCCGCGGAAGAAGTGGTTCAGGCCGACCTCGTACAGGGTCGACACCGACGCGTAGGAGGAGATGTGCCCGCCGACCCCGATCCCGGGGCGCTGCGCCCGGGTCACCATCACCGCGGCGTTCCACCGGTTCCAGGAGCGGTACTTGCGCTCCAGCACCTCGTCGCCGGGGAAGTAGGGCTCGTCGTGCACACCGATGGTGTTCACGTACGGGGTGTTCAGCTCCTGAGGGATGCTGACGTTGCGCTCACGCGCGCGCTTCAGCATGTTCAGCAGCACGTACCGCGCCCGCGGCCCGCCCTTGTCGTCGATCAGCCCGTCGATGGACTCGACCCACTCGGACGTCTCCTCGGGGTCGACATCCGGTACCTGGCTCAGCAGGCCGTTGATGAGCGGCCCGCGCCCGTCATTGGAAGCCACCAGTGCTCCTCGTCTCTCCACGCGTGCGGGCCGGTCGGCCCCGATGCGCATTCGGCCCGCGCCGGACATGTCAGGTCTGTCGCCATGAGGCGGCTGGCGCGGTTGCGACCCATTCTGTTCCGTCCCCGGGTCGAAAGTCTCCCCATCGTGCCCGACTGAGGCGTGACGTCCGTGACAATCGACCCGATCAGGGGTGGTCCTGATCACGTTCGTCCACAGGTCGGCGGATCGGCGCGTGGTCCCCACACCTGGCCGTTCGCCACGCGCGCGACGTGCTCGGTGGGCTACCGTTCGGTGATCGAGCGAGCGCAGACGGCCCACGACGGGCGGTCTCGGACGGAAGGAACAGGCGGGACGTGGCGACCAGCACGGGCGACGCCCCTCAGGGGGCAGGCCGACTCGGATACTCCACCGGACAGGTGGTGCAGGAGTTCGGTTACGACGACGACGTGGACGAGGCGCTGCGCACCGGGGTCGAGGAGATCACCGGCGCCGAGCTCGTCGACGAGGACTACGACGACGTGGTCGACGGCGTGATCATCTGGCACCGGGACGACGACGGCGACCTCGCCGACACCCTGGTCGACGCCCTGACCGTGCTGGACGACGGCGGCCTGATCTGGGTCTTCACCCCGAAGCCGGGTCGACCGGGCCACGTCGGCCACGACGACATCCAGGAGGCCGGCACCACCGCGGGCCTGCACGCCACCAGCACCTTCTCCATCGCGGACGACTGGTCGGCGACCCGGATGGGCTCCCGCGGCCGGGGTCGCTGAGCCGACGATGACGGCGGGGAGCGACACGCCCGGGATCCTGCCGGTCGGAACTGCTCCCGGATCCGTCCCCCTGACCGAGCACACCGGGCGACCGGTGACGCTCGGTGGCCCTGCCGCGCGTCCCACGCTGGTGGTCTTCGTGCCGTTCGCGTTCTCCCCGGTGTGCGGCGACGAGCTGTCCCGGTTGAACGCGGCGCATCCCGACCTCGCGGCCACGGTCGACGTGGTCGCGGTGTCCTGCGACGCGGTCTCGACCTTGCGCGCCTGGGCCGAGCGGGACGGCTTCGCCTTCCCGCTGCTGTCCGACTTCTGGCCCCACGGCGTCGCCGCGCGGGCCTACCGGGTGTTCGACGACGAGCAGGGCTACGCGCGACGGGGAAGCTTCCTGCTGGACACCGAGGGGGTCGTGCGGTGGTCCACGCTGTCGCCGGCCGGTCGGGGACGGGATCCCGAGCTGTACCGGGAGGCCGTGTCCGGGCTGGTGGCCCGGTAGGCTGACGCACCCCACGAGGGGCCTGTAGCTCAGTTGGTCAGAGCGCCGCGCTTACACCGCGGAGGTCGCCGGTTCGAGCCCGGCCGGGCCCACCCACTCGGTTTCGCAGGTCAGAGGGGATATAAGGCTTCGCCAATTCACCGGGTCGGCCTCACCCCGGGCGCTGCGGCAGGTTGGAGCTTCATCTCGCTGAGCAGCACTTATATCCGCTTGTTGCTTCTTGTAGCGCCCCGCCAGCGCCCGGTCAGCATGCCCAGCGCAGGCCGTCCGGTAGTCCCGCCGGTACCCCGGCCCGCCCCCACTGCCGAACGTCGAGGCACCCTTCCGCGACCACTGCCCCGCACGTGCACGTCCACGCCGAGTGCGAGTGCCCGGCCCGGCAGCCACAGAACATCGCCGACTGGCGGGGTCGGTACGAACCCTGCGCCGGCCACCCCCACCCGCACGCCGGGCAGTAGCGCGGGGGCACACGCACGAAGCCCCGCGCCGTGCGGATCCAGTCAGCCGGGTCGATCACCGGGCGAGTGTGCGCGTCGGGTATGACACGAGTGGTCTGGGTGCAACGAAGGCGCCCCGGCCTCCTGGGCCCGAGTGGGTCCAGGAGGCCGGGGCGCGGTCGCACGGTGCGGATCAGGCGGGGTCGGTGTCGTACTCGACGTAGGTGTCCGTGCCCGCAGCGTCGGGGATCTCGCCGACGTGTTCCTCCCCGTCGAGGGTCGTCACGATGCCGACGGGTTCGGGCTCGATCACGGCGCCGGTGGGCAGCGGCGAGGCGGGGCCGGCGACGACGGTGCCGTCCGGTTCGACGGTCTGGACGACCGTCGCGGCGGGGGTGGCCTTGCTCCGGGCGAGCATGGTGGTGATGGCCTCGACCGCGACGTAGAACGCCGCGACCACGCCGAGCAGCCACGGCTCGATGTTGTCGGGCAGGTCGAGGCCGAACACCGCCAGGACGGCGCCGACGAGCAGCACCACGGCGCGGACGGCGGCCTGCACGGCGACGGGCTCCAGGGTCAGGACCCGCCGCCACCACGGGATGCTGCTGGTGGAGGTCGGGGTGAGGGTGTGGGACATCGGGTCTCCTACTTCACGAGGGTGAACGCACGCAGCCAGTCGGCGGACTGGCGGTCGGTGGTCTCGGGCAGTCGCTCCCGGGCGCGGGCGAGCGCGGACTGGGAGGACAGGTGGCGGCGGGTCATGGTCGCGGGCTCGCACGCGTAGAAGTGCCGCACGCCGGGGACGTAGTCGTCCTGCCCGTTCGGCTTGAGCGGGCCCGATGCGATGAACGCGGACGCACGCTTGAGCTCGGCGAGCTGCTCGGTGACCTGACGGATCAGCTCGGCGTTCTCGGTCTGGATCAGGGCACGGATCTCGTCCTGGGATGCCATCTCGTCCCACTCTCTGGGGGGTGTTGGTGCGATCAGATCCGGCACGGTCGGGATGGTGCCGGTGCTCGCGCTGGTGTCGTTGGAGGTCAGCTCGACGGGCCCGGTGTAGGACCAGTGCCACGCCTCGTTGACCTTGCGGCCCTCGGTGTTGGACCAGCCGAGGGGCACGGCCACGGCGGCGAGCTGCTTGTACCGGGTGCCCTCGAAACCGCCGAGTCCGGTGATGTCGACGGTGATCCCCAGGCCGTGGTTCGAGGTGCCGGGCACCGCGGCGGCCGCCTGGCCGCGCGTGCGGTAGTAGGCGATCCCGTTCCACTCCCGGCGGTCCACCTTGCCGGTGGTGTACTGGGTGTAGGTGGTCTGGTAGCGGTCGAGGAAGATCGACTGCTGCACGGCGTAGGACCGGTACGCGTCGGAGATGCCCGTCGGCACCGGGTACCACCCGTAGGCCGAGTACACCGCCCGGCGCAGGTCCTCCCACGCCGCGGCGGGACCTGAACGCAGTCGGGCGCCGGGCTTCCCGCTGATCGCGACGAGCGCGGAGTCCGGCAGACGGCCGTTGCTGTAGGCCACGGGTCCCTCCTCAGGTGGTGGTGAGTCCGTCGGGCCAGGGCGGTACGTCCTCGCCGGCCTCGTCGAGCAGGGTGCGGAGCTGGTGGATGTAGTCGTCGCGGATCCGCTCGCGCCGCTCGGACGCGTCCAGGCGGTGGCGCAGGTCGGCGAGGTCGGCGCGCATGTCGGTGTCGCGGTGGGACCGGCGGGTCACGAGTGCGGTGATGGTGGTGCCGATCACGAGGGCCGCGGCGCCGACGGCCGCGACGACGATGGACGGGTCGATGGTCACCGGGCATCCCCGGGGTCGGGGTTGATCAGGCGGCCGGCGGCGGCCGTGCCACCGGCCATCGCGAGGTAGAGCAGCGCGATCACCCACTGCCGGGACGGGTCGTCGTCGAAGACCCACCCGAGCAGGTAGGTCACGCCCCAGCAGGCGAGCATCCCCGCGCAAGCCGAGAACGCCGCGACGTCCGCCCCGATCCGGGTGCGGCGGGTGTGCCTGGTCCGGAACGCACCGGTCAGGCACAGCACCCCGGCAGCACCCCACAGCGCGGCGTACACCGGCAGCGGGACCGTCTCCTCCAGGACATCGAGCCCTACCGGCAGCACCACCCCCGACGTGCCCGGGGGCAGGCACGAGGCGACCTGCGCGGCGCACAAGACCGCCATGCACAGCAGGAAGGACCCGCGCGGGCCGTTCAGGCGACGGATTACCCGGTCCGGCATCAGGCGACGCGCCCGGTCAGGTGCGCGTACAGGGTGCGTGGCGCGGAGGAACTGACAGGAGTGCCGACGCCGGTGCCAGCGGCGTTGCGCTGGAGGAAAAACGCGACTGTGTACTGGCCGGTCGAAGGGCAGGTCCACGGCCCGGACAGATCGATGGGCTGACGGCCTGCCGACCCGGCGGCACCGACAGTTGCCTGGGTCGCGGCGACTAGCGTCGCGGTCCCGCCCGGCAAGGCGGTGCCAGCGATGATGCGCAGCTGGGCCGAGTAGATGTCCCCGACCGCGGTGCCGTTGAGCAGGACGCTGTCGCACGCGACCCGGTATTGGCATCCGGCCAGCGCTGGGAATGTGAAGCCGCCGAGTTTGTCGTCGCGGATCAGGTTCCCGGCGCTGGTCTCGCTGCCGTTTGCCGTGGTTGATGTCGGGGTTGGTAGTGCGGGCGGCGCGAAGTGCGTGGCCCAGGTCGTCCCGTCGGTGCTCGATTCCAGGTGCGCGGCGTCCAGGGTGTCCTGGCGGTGGACGTACAGCGGCCTGGCCGGGGTGGGGCTCAGCGCCGCCGCGAGTTGGGTGCGCGCGGCAAGGTTCGTCACGATGTGGATGATGGTCGGGTCGATGGACTCGCCCATCTCGACCATGTCGCCCTGCGGGTCGAACGGGTCGATCCCGGCGGGAACGACGATGCCGCCGGTGGTGGTGGCAGATGCCATGAGGGGTTCTCCTATCGGGTCCAGTCCAGGGCGACCTGCCCGGATTCGGGGTCAGCGCCGACACCCGCGACGCCGCCGTATCCAGTGCCCTGGATGCCGACGCCGCCGCCGTTGTCGGCGAGCAGTTGGCCCCAGGAGGTCGGGATGGTCCACCACCCGGCGCCCTGGTTGGGGGCGAGGGTGATGTCGTGCGGGCCGGACGTGCGGGTGAAGTCCGCCGGTGGGCGTTCCTTGTTGGCTAGCAGGTGCAGATGCACGGTCAGCGGGGTGTTGTAGTCCCCGACGCGCAGCCGCGAACCCAGGCGCACCCGGGCGCCGGTGATGGTGCGCCCGGCGACGGCTCGGGGTGCGTCGCCGTGCCACCAGCCACCGCGGTGGTCCTGGGCGACGTACGGGCTTCCGCCCTGCAAGACGTCGGTGTTCGACGCCCAACCCCACGACCCGGTGCGCCAGGTGCCCGATC
>NZ_JANZKP010000016.1 GCF_025642745.1 Cellulomonas sp. RIT-PI-Y | reverse complement strand
ACCGACCACTCCGGTGGCCCCGACCCCGGTCCCCGACGACTCCGCGGAGGCCAAGGCCGCCGCGGGCTTCGGCCGGGTGGACGAGGAGGGCACGGTCTACGTGCGGGAGACCACCGGTGAGCGGCCCGTGGGCCAGTTCCCCGGCGCGTCCACCGAGGAGGCGCTCGGCCTCTACGTGCGTCGCTTCCTCGACCTGCAGGCCAAGGTCGCGGTCTTCGAGGCACGCCTTCAGGCGACCGACCTCGCCGTGAAGGAGATCGACCAGACCCTGGCCCGGCTGACCGAGGAGCTCACCGAGCCCGCGGCGGTCGGCGACCTGGACGCCCTGCGCACCCGGCTGGACGCGCTGCGCACGGTCGCCGCCGAGCGACGTGCCCAGGTCGAGGCCGAGCGCGCCGCTGCCAAGCAGGTGGCCATCGAGGCCCGGACCGCGATCGTCGACCAGGCGGAGAAGATCGCCGCGACCGACCCGTCCCGGATGCAGTGGCGCCCGGCCGGCGAGCAGCTGCGCGCCCTGCTGGATCAGTGGAAGGACGCCCAGCGATCCGGCCCTCGCATCGACCGGCCGACCGAGGAGGCGCTGTGGAAGCGGTTCAGCCACGCGCGCACCACGTTCGACCGTGAGCGGCGGCACTACTTCGCCGAGCTGGAGACCCGCAATGCCTCCGCCAAGACGGTGAAGGAGCAGCTGGTCGCCGAGGCCGAGGCGCTGTCCGGCAGCACCGAATGGGGCCCGACCGCGGGCAAGTTCCGCGATCTGATGACCCGGTGGAAGGCGGCCGGCCGCGCGTCCCGCCAGGACGACGACGCGCTGTGGGCCCGGTTCCGTGCCGCACAGGACACCTTCTTCCAGTCCCGCGACGAGCTGAACGCGGCGATCGACGAGGAGTACCGCGCGAACCTGGAGGTCAAGGAGGCTCTGCTGCTCGAGGCGGAGGCGATCGACGTGTCCGCCGGGCTGTCCGCGGCCAAGCAGGCGATCCGGTCGATCCAGGACCGCTGGGAGGCGGCGGGCAAGGTCCCGCGCGCCGACATGCAGCGGGTCGAGGGCAGGATGCGGGCCGTGGAGAACACGATCCGCGACGCCGAGCAGACCGAGTGGCGCCGGACCAATCCGGAGACCCGGGCCCGGGCAGAGGGTGCGGCGGCCCAGTTGGAGCAGGCCATCGCCCAGCTCGAGGACGACCTGACCGCCGCCAAGGCAGCGGGCAACGAGCGCAAGATCGCGGAGGCACAGGCGGCCCTGGACGCCCGGCGCGCTTGGCTGGAGCAGGTCCAGCGCGCGGCGGACGAGTCGCGCGGCTGACCGGTCGCCGCACGACGAGGGGCCCGGGACGCTGGTCGTCCCGGGCCCCTCGTCCGTCCACAGCCGGAGAGAACGGCCCGTGGTCCCCAGTCCCGCGCTCACGGCCTGGTCCGCTCCCCCGCTCCGGCGCAGGGTGGCGGCATGTCTCTCACCACGTTGATCCCCCCATCGTCCCCCGCCGCCGCCCGTGACGACGGCCTGTTCCGGCCGGGCGACCTCGATCCGATCGCCTGGCAGATCCTGGTGCACGAGGGTGCGCTCCGGGTGGTCGCACCCGGCGTCGCCATGCCGGTGCGCCGACGGCCCACACCCCGCCACCGGGCGGCCGCGCTCGCCGGCGTACTCCCCCGCGGGTGGCTGTTCGGTGGCGCGACCGCCTACTGGCTGCACGTCGGCGGCCCCGGCCCGACGGCGCTCGCCCTGATCTCGCCGCCCGGCACGCACCCGCCTCAGGGGTTGCCGGGCCGGGTGATGCATCAGCAGGTCCTGCCGGCCCGTGACCGGGCGGAGGTGGACGGGGTCGCGGTCACCACGCCACTGCGCACGGCGGTCGACCTGGCCTGCTTCACCGCACCCGCCTCGGCGGTGCCGCGCCTGCTGCGGCTCTCGGAGCAGGGGGTCGACCTGCGGGCGGCGCTGAACCGGCTGGCGGGCCTCGGTCGCCAGCGCGGCGTGCTCCGAGGCGACCGGACGCTGCGCGAGGCGTTGAGCCGGCTGCGCTGAGGCGCCGGGGTGTCAGCCGCTGATCGGCTGGTGATCGGCCTTCGCGCCGGTGATCCGGTAGACGTCGAACACGCCCTCGACCTTGCGCACCGCGGACAGCACGGACGCCAGGTGCGACGGCTCGGCCATCTCGAACACGAACCGAGACATCGCGACCCGGTCCCGGGAGGTGGAGACCGAGGCGGACAGGATGTTCACGTGGCTGTCCGACAGCACGCGGGTGACGTCGGACAGCAGCCGGGACCGGTCCAGGGCCTCGACCTGGATCTGCACCAGGAACAGGCTGCCGGTGCCGGTGGTCCACTCGACGTCGACGATCCGCTCCGGCTGTTCGCGCAGCTGGGTCACGTTGATGCAGTCGGTGCGGTGCACGCTGACGCCGTCACCCCGGGTGATGAACCCGACGATCTCGTCACCGGGCACCGGGGTACAGCACTTCGCGAGCTTGACCCAGATGTCGTCCACGCCCTTGACCACGACACCGGGATCACCGGTGCGCACCCGCCGGGTGGTCTGACCCGGGCGCGCGGTCTCGGCGATGTCCTCCTCGGTGCCGGGCTCCCCGCCCATCGCCTGCACCAGCTTCTGCACCACCGAGGCGGCCGAGACCTGCCCCTCGCCGACCGCCGCGTACAGCGCGGAGACGTCGGCATAGCGCATCTCGTTCGCGAGCCCGACCAGGGCCTCGTGCGACAGCAGGCGCTGGATCGGCAGGTTCTGCTTGCGCATCGCCTTGGCGATCGAGTCCTTGCCGTGCTCGACGGCCTCCTCGCGGCGCTCCTTGGTGAACCACTGCCGGATCTTGTTCCGGGCACGCGGGCTGGTGACGAACCCGAGCCAGTCCCGGGACGGACCGGCGGTCTCCGACTTGGAGGTGAAGACCTCCACGACGTCGCCGTTCTCCAGCTTGGTGTCCAGCGGGACGAGCCGGCCGTTGACCCGGGCGCCCATCGTCCGGTGCCCGACCTCGGTGTGCACGGCGTACGCGAAGTCCACCGGGGTCGCGTCGGCGGCCAGCGCCATCACGTCGCCCTTGGGCGTGAAGACGTAGACCTCCCCGTCCGCGATCTCGAACCGCAGCGAGTCGAGGAACTCGGAGGGGTCCGCGGTCTCCTTCTGCCAGTCGACCAGCTGTCGCAGCCAGGTCATGTCCGCGTTGGCGGGGTCGTCGCCACCGGCCTGGTTCTTGGCGTTCTCCTTGTACTTCCAGTGCGCGGCCACGCCGTACTCGGCACGACGGTGCATGTCGTGGGTGCGGATCTGGATCTCCACCGGCTTGCCGCCGGGGCCGATCACCGTGGTGTGCAGCGACTGGTACAGGTTGAACTTCGGCATCGCGATGTAGTCCTTGAACCGGCCGGGGACCGGGTTCCATCGCGCGTGCAGCGTGCCGAGCGCCGCGTAGCAGTCCCGCACGGTGTCCACCAGGACCCGCACGCCGACCAGGTCGTAGATGTCCGCGAAGTCGCGACCGCGGACGATCATCTTCTGGTAGATCGAGTAGTAGTGCTTCGGCCGACCGCTGACCGTGGCCTTGATCTTCGCGGTGCGCAGGTCGCCGCCGACCTGGTCGCGGACGATCGCGAGGTACTCCTCGCGGGCCGGGGCACGCTCGGCCACCAGGTGCACGATCTCGTCGTAGACCTTCGGGTAGAGCGTGGCGAAGGACAGGTCCTCCAGCTCCCACTTGATCGTGTTCATGCCCAGCCGGTGCGCCAGCGGGGCGTAGATCTCCAGGGTCTCGCGCGCCTTGCCCTCGGCCTTGTGCGCCGGCACGAACTTCCAGGTGCGGGCGTTGTGCAGCCGGTCGGCCAGCTTGATCACCAGCACCCGGATGTCCCGGGACATGGCGATCACCATCTTGCGGACGGTCTCGGCCTGCGCGGCGTCGCCGTAGGTGACCTTGTCCAGCTTGGTCACGCCGTCGACCAGCATGGCGATCTCCGGGCCGTACTCGGCGCGCAGCTGGTCCAGCGAGTAGTCGGTGTCCTCGACCGTGTCGTGCAGCAGGGCCGCGGCGAGGGTCGGCGGCGTCATCCCGAGCTCGGCCAGGATGGTCGCGACCGCCACCGGGTGCGTGATGTACGGGTCGCCGCTCTTGCGCAGCTGCCCGCGGTGCGCCTTCTCGGCGGTGACGTAGGCGCGCTCGATCAGACCGAGCTCGGCCCGCGGGTGGTTCGTGCGGACCGCCTGCAGCAGCGGCTCGATCGCCGCGGTCTGCGCGGGGACCCGGCCCTGACCGAACCGTGCGAGTCGCTGCCGCACCCGCGCGGTGGCGCCGGTGACCGCGGGGGTCTCGCGGGCGTCAGGGGTCTGCAAGGAATCCGCCATCACACCCTCCTCCCGTCGGCCCGTGACCGGGCGCCACCGTCCCGGATGGACGATCGCACGATTCTACGGCGAGCTCAGCCCACGTTCAGCAGGGCGTTCACCGGATACCCCGCCAGCCGCTCACGACCGGGCAGGAACGTCAGGTCCATCAGGAAGCTCAACCCCACGACCTCGGCCCCGCATTCCTGCAGCAGCTCGATGGTCGCCAGGGCGGTGCCGCCGGTGGCGAGCACGTCGTCGACCACCAGCACCCGGGAGCCGGCGGGGACGGTGAACGGGTGGACCTCCACCGCAGCGGCGCCGTACTCCAGCTCGTACTCGCGGCGGGCGACCGGGCCGGGCAGCTTCCCGGCCTTGCGGATCGGGATGAAGCCCGCGCCGAGCTCCTGCGCCACCGGGGCCGCGACGATGAAGCCACGGGCCTCCATCCCGGCGACCAGGTCGATCGGACCCGGGATGGCGTGGGCCATGGCCTTGATCGTCGCGTCGAAGGCGGCGGCGTCGGCCAGGAGCGGGGTGATGTCCTTGAACACCACACCGGGGGTCGGGTAGTCCGGGACGTCCCGGACCAACGCCTCGATCCGGTCGGCGAGCTGCTGGTCGTTCTGGTTCTGCGTGCTCATGAGGTGTTCAGCGGCCCTTCCGGCGCGGCTGGGCAGAGGTGCCCTGATGGGAACCCGGACGGGTCTGACCGGTCATACGGACGGCGTCGGCGGCCACGACGGTCGTGCCGTCGGCGGCGAGCTCGGTGACCGCGGACGTGCGCGCCGCGAGCACCTTGGCGGTGTGCGCCTTGATCCCCTTCTCCCGAAGGCGGAACGCCACCTCCAGCGGGGTGGCCAGGAACACCGAGGAGAACGCGCCGACGAACATGCCGACGAACAGGGCGAGCGCGATGTCGCGCAACGTCCCGGCCCCGAGCACGAACGCGCCGATGAAGAGGATCGCGGCGACCGGGAGCAGGGCGACCACGGAGGTGTTGATCGAGCGGACCAGGGTCTGGTTGACCGCCAGGTTCGCGCGCTCCTCGTAGGTGGACCGGCTCTGCTCGGTGACCGCGACGGTGTTCTCACGGACCTTGTCGAAGACCACGACGGTGTCGTAGACCGAGTAGCCGAGGATGGTGAGGAAGCCGATCACCGTCGCCGGGGTGACCTCCCACCCGATCAGCGCGTAGACGCCGACCGTGACCGCGATGTCGTGGAACAGCGCGATGATCGCCGCCGCCGCCATCCGCCAGTTGCGGAAGTAGATCGTCATCACGATGGCGAGCAGCACCAGGAAGACGACCAGGCTGGTCCCGGCCTTCTTGGACACGTCCTGGCCCCAGGTCGGTCCGATGTACGAGGAGGCCACGTCGTCCTCGGACACCCCGTAGGCGTCCTCCAGGGCGGTGCGCACCTGCTCCACCTGGTCGTTGGTCAGCTCGGAGGTCTGCACCCGGATCGAGCTGGAGCCGACGCTGGTCACCCGCGGCACCTCGTCCGGAGCGACCTCGGCGACGGCGTCCGTCGCGAGCTGCTGGTCGGAGGTGCTCACGTTGGAGACGGTGAACTCGGACCCGCCCCGGAACTCGATGCCGAGCTGGAGACCGGGCTTGACCAGGAGGATCGCGGCGAGCAGCACCAGGATCCCGGCAGCCAGGAACCACCACTTCCGGCGACCCACGATGTCGTACGACCGGCGCCCGGTGTAGAGGTCGTTGCCCCACTGGGCGAAGTTGACGGCCATCAGTCGTTCCCCTCGGTGCGCTCGGCCGGGGTGCTGCCGTCCTGCGGCTGGTCATCCGGTGGTGTCGACGCCGCGGCGGCCCTGGCCGCGGCCCGGCGCTCGGCGATGGTGCCCCCGGCGACCGTGGTGGCGAGCAGCGGGTTCTCGGTGGTCAGACCGGAGTCGCCGTCGGGCTCGTCCCGACGGCCGGTGGCCACCCGGCCGCGGCCGACGTAGCGGGTGCCGCCGGTGGCACCCAGGCGGCGCGGGTCCAGACCGGACAGACGGTGGCCGCTGCCGAAGAACTTCGTCTTGGCGATCAGCAGCATCACCGGGTGCGTGAACACGAACACGATGAGCAGGTCCAGCAGGGTGGTCAGGCCCAGGGTGAAGGCGAAGCCACGCACCGAGCCGACGGCCAGGAAGTACAGCACGACGGCGGCCAGGAAGTTCACCGCGTCGGAGGCGATGATCGTCCGGCGCGCGCGCTCCCAGCCACGGTCCACGGCCGCGACCAGGGTCCGGCCCTCGCGCAGCTCGTCCCGGATCCGTTCGAAGTACACGATGAACGAGTCCGCGGTGATGCCGATCGCGACGATCAGGCCGGCGACACCCGGCAACGAGAGCCGGTAGCCCTGGGTCCAGGACAGCAGCGTGATCACGCCGTAGGTGAGCACGGCGGCGATCGCCAGCGACAGCACGGTGACGAAGCCCAGCGCGCGGTACTGGAACAGCGAGTAGATGACCACCAGCAGCAGACCGATCAGGCCCGCGATCAGGCCCTTCTCCAGCTGCTCGGAACCGAGGGTCGCGGAGATCTGCTCCTGGGACTGCACCTCGAAGGAGATCGGCAGCGCGCCGAACTTCAGCTGGTTCGCCAGGGTGGTCGCGGTCTCGCGGTTGAACGAGCCGGAGATCTCCGCCTTGCCGTCCGAGATGATCGTGCCGCTGGACAGCGACGGGGCCGAGATGACCAGGCCGTCGAGCACGATCGCGAACTGGTTCTGCGGCGAGGTCAGGCTCTGCAGCCGGGTGGTGACGGTCGTGAACTCGTCGGTGCCGGTGCCGTCGAACTCCAGGTTGACCACCCACTGGCCGGTGGACACGCCCTGCGAGTTCACGCCGATGCCGGAGGAGGCGTTGGAGATGTGGTCACCGGTGATCTCCACCGGGCCGAGGATGTACTTGATCGTCCCGGTCGGGTCGCAGGTGACCAGCGCCGCGTCCGGGTCGGAGGTCTCGCCACCGGTCAGGTTGTCCGGATCGGTGCAGTCCAGCGCGTTGAACCGGGCGAGCACGTCCTCGGTGACGTAGTAGTCGATGTCGCTGGGCGACTCCGGACCGGTCGTGTCGGTCCCGGTGGTCGCCTCGGCGCTGGGCTCCGCGCTCGGGTCGTCGGTGGCCGACGCGTTCCGGACCACCGTGTCGCCGGAGGTGGCGACCGCGTTCTGGAACACCGCCTCGGTGGAGGCCGAGGAGTTCTCCGCGGTGGCGCCGTCGGTGGGCTCCGCGGTGGCGGTGTCGTCCGGGGAGACCGTGGCCCCGGCCGACGGGTCCGCGGTGGCCGACGGGTCGGCGGTCGCGTCGTCGGTGGCGGTCGGCGTCGGGTCCGCGTAGGTCAGCACCGGGCGGAACTCCATCTGGGCGGAGGTCCGCACCAGGTCGAGCGTGGCCTCACTGGGCTTGCCGGGCAGCGCCACGACGATGTTGGACCCACCCTGGCTGGTGATCTCCGCCTCGGCGACGCCGGAGGAGTCCACACGCTGCCGGATGACCTCGATCGCCTGCTGGATCGTCTCCGAGCTGACGCTGGAGTTGTCCTCGGTCTTCGGCGCCAGGATCAGCTGGGTGCCACCCTCGAGGTCGAGGGCGAGCTTGGGGGTCCAGGTCGCGTCCGACCACTTCGTGCCCGCGAACACCGCGGCGAAGACGGCGACGATCAGGACCACCAGCGTGATCAGCGTGCGCACCGGGCGATGCCGGCGGCGTGTGGGAGGGGCCAACGATCTTCTTCTCTCGTGCGCGTACCGCCCGCGAAGTGCGGGCGGTACGGATGGTAGAGCCCCGGACTGTTCGGTGTGGGGACCCGGAGGTGATCAGTTCTTGTTCTTGCGGTCCTCGTCGCCGAAGGGCTCGATGGTCGCGGCCGGCTCGGTGGCGGAGAACTCGTCCCCGTCGACCGGGACGGCGTCCTCCTCGATCTCGTCCTCGTCCTCGACCGGCGGGTCCACCAGCTTGGCGATCGCGGCCTTCAGCCACCGGCTCTCGTTGCCGGGGGTGGACTCCAGGGTCACGACGTCGCCCTCGACGGAGACCACGGTGCCGAACAGACCGGAACCGGTCATCACTTCCTGTCCGGGCTGCAGGTTGTCCCGGAAGCTCATCGCCTCACGCTGCTGCTTGCGCGTGCGGCTCGACATGAACCACATGGCTGCGACACCGATGACGAGGATGATGATCAGTTCCACAATGCTCCCTCACGAAGGACGTCCGCCGCAGTCTAGGCGCCACGGCTCCGGGGCTCCTAACGACCGCACGACAGCGAGGGTTCCCGGCGCGCACGCCCGGAGCGCCCGGAGGGCCCGAGAACCGCAGGTCAGCCGAACAGCGTCCCGGTCGGCACCGGCGCGGTCAGGCCCAGGTGCGCCCAACCGTCCGCGGTCGCGACCCGGCCACGCGGGGTGCGTGCGATCAGGCCCTCGCGGAACAGGAACGGCTCGGCGACGGTCTCCACGGTCTCCGGTTCCTCGCCCACCGCGACCGCCAGGGTGGTCAGTCCCACCGGTCCGCCGCCGAACCGGCTGCACAGCGCGGTGAGCACCGACCGGTCCAGACGGTCCAGGCCGCGGTGGTCGACCTCGTAGACCTCCAGCGCCGCCCGGGCCGCGGCCAGGCTCAACCGGCCGTCGCCGCGCACCTCCGCCCAGTCGCGCACCCGGCGCAGCAGCCGGTTCGCGATCCGGGGGGTCCCGCGGGACCGCGAGGCGATCTCCGCGGCGGCCTCGACGTCAAGCGGGACGCCCAGCAGGCCGGCGGAGCGCATCAGCACCCGCTGCAGCTCGCCGTCGGCGTAGAAGTCCAGGTGCCCGGTGAAGCCGAACCGGTCGCGCAACGGGGCCGGCAGCAGACCGGCCCGGGTGGTCGCGCCGACCACGGTGAACGGGGGCAGCGCCAGCGGGATCGCGCTGGCACCGGCGCCCTTGCCCACCACCACGTCGACCCGGAAGTCCTCCATCGCGACGTAGAGCAGCTCCTCCGCGGGGCGGGCGAGGCGGTGGATCTCGTCCAGGAACAGCACCTCGCCCTCCTCCAGGGAGGACAGGATCGCCGCCAGGTCCCCGGCGTGCTGGATCGCGGGGCCGCTGGACACCCGCAGCGAGGCGCCGAGCTCCGCCGCGATGATCATGGCCAGCGTGGTCTTGCCCAGCCCGGGCGGGCCGGACAGCAGCACGTGGTCCGGGGTCCGGCCGCGGGACAGCGCGGACTGCAGCACCAGCGACAGCTGCTCGCGCACCACCGGCTGGCCGACGAACTCGTCCAGATGCCGGGGCCGCAGCGCCGCCTCCGCCGCACGCTCCACGTCGTCGGCGCCCGAGCGGACCAGCGACTGACCGCCGTCGTCCTCGGGCACCAGCTCGTCCTCAGCCACGGTGCGCCCCCAGGCCGCGCAGCGCGGCCCGCAGCACTCCGGCGGTGTCGGCGGCCCCGACGGTGCCGTCACCGTCGGCGAGCACCGCGTCCACCGCGTCCTGGGCGATCTTCAGGTTCCAGCCCAGACCGACCAGCGCCTCGACCACCTCGTCCCGCCGGTCCGTGGGCCTCGCCGGGGCGTGGGCGCCGCCGAGTCCGTCGCCGGTCGGGACGCCGAGTCGGTCGCCGAGCTCCAGCACGATCCGCTGGGCACCCTTCTGGCCGATGCCCGGCACCCGCTTCAGCGCGGCCAGGTCCTCGGTCGCGACCGCGCGCCGCAGACCGTCCGGGGTGTGCACCGCGAGCATGGCCAGCGCCAGCCGGGGACCGACGCCGGACACCGACTGCAGCACCTCGAACACGTCGCGCTCGTCGTCGTCGCCGAATCCGAACAGGGTGAGCGAGTCCTCCCGGACCACCATCGAGGTCGCGAGCCGCGCCTCGTGCCCCACCCGCAGCCCGGCCAGCGTGGTCGGCGTGGCCTGGACCAGCATCCCGACCCCACCGACCTCGACCACCGCGGCGTCCAGCCGCACCGTCAGCACCGTCCCGCGCACCGAGGCGATCACACCGGGTTCCTTCCGTCCACGAACAGGTCCACTGCCGGGCAGTCTGCCACGGGTGCGAACAGGTGTACGAACGACACGCAGCGCTCAGGCGCGGACCCGGCGGGCCTTCTGCTCCGCCTCCGCCCAGGCCCGCTGGGCCGCGGTCATCGATCCGGGGGCGCGCTGCGGTCCGCCCACCGCTCCCCCGGGCCGCCACAGATGGGTGATCGCGATCGCCAGTGCGTCGGCAGCGTCCGCAGGCTTGGGGACCTCGGTCAGCTGGAGCAGCCGGGTGACCATGTGCTGCACCTGCGGCTTGTCGGCGCGGCCGTTGCCGGTGACAGCCGCCTTCACCTCGCTCGGTGAGTGCAGCGCGACCGGGATCCGGCGCCGCGCCGCGGACAGCATGGCGATGCCGGTGACCTGGGCGACGCCGATCACCGAGTCCAGGTTGTCGTGGGCGAAGATCCGCTCGATCGCCACCGTGTCCGGGGCGTGCTCCTCCAGCCAGACGTCGATCTGGTCGCCGATCCGCAGCAGCCGCTGGTCGATGTCCTCCTCCGGGCCGGAGCGGGCCACCCCCACCGCCACCATCCGGACCCGTCGACCGGACAGCCCGTCCACGACGCCGAGGCCGCAGCGGGTCAGACCGGGATCGATGCCGAGGACGCGCATGGCACGCAGTCTCTCAGCCACGGGCCCGGACATGGCGACGCCCCGCCGCACCGCACGGTGCAGCGGGGCGTCGACGATCGGCTCACTCCTCGTCGAGGGCGGCCATCACCTCGTCCGAGGCGTCGAAGTTGGTGAAGACGTTCTGCACGTCGTCCGAGTCCTCCAGCGCGTCGATCAGGCGCAGGATCTTGCGCGCGCCCTCGACGTCCACCTCGACCTGGGTGGACGGGTAGAACACCGAGTCGGCGGAGTCGTAGTCGATCCCGGCCTCCTGCAGCGCCGTGCGCACCGCCACCAGGTCGGTCGCCTCGCTCAGCACCTCGAAGAAGTCGCCCATCGGGGTGACGTCCTCGGCACCGGCGTCGAGCACCGCCATCGTGACGGTGTCCTCGTCGGTGCCCTCGGTCGGGACCATGACGACGCCCTTGCGGGAGAAGACGTAGGCCACCGAACCGGGGTCGGCCATCTGCCCGCCGTTACGGGTGAAGGCCACCCGCACGTCGGAGGCGGCCCGGTTCCGGTTGTCGGTGAGGCACTCGACCAGCACCGCGACGCCGCCGGGGCCGTAGCCCTCGTACATGATCGTCTGGTAGTCGGCGCCGCCGGCCTCCAGGCCGGAGCCGCGCTTGACCGCACGGTCGATGTTGTCGTTCGGGACCGAGGACTTCTTCGCCTTCTGGATGGCGTCGACCAGGGTCGGGTTGCCCGCGGGGTCGCCACCACCGACGCGCGCCGCGACCTCGATGTTCTTGATCAGCTTGGCGAAGAGCTTGCCGCGCTTGGCGTCGATCGCCGCCTTCTTGTGCTTGGTGGTGGCCCACTTGGAGTGCCCCGACATCGGTGACCTATCCCTTCGATCCCAGTCTCTCTTCGCGGACCATCTCCACGAACAAGCGGTGCACCCGCGTGTCGCCGGTCACCTCCGGATGGAAGGACGTGGCGAGCAACGAGCCCTGGCGCACCGCGACGATCCTACCGGCGGCGGGCCCGGATTCGACGCGTGCGAGTGCCGTGGCCGCCGGACCGATCTCCTGGACCCACGGCGCGCGGATGAACACGGCGTGCACCGGGTCGGTCCCGGACTCCGGGATGCCCTCGATCCGCAGGTCGGTCTCGAAGGAGTCGACCTGCCGCCCGAAGGCGTTCCGGCGCACGGTCACGTCCAGTCCGCCCAGGGTGCGCTGCCCGTCGATCCCGCCCTCGATCCGGTCCGCGAGCAGGATCATCCCGGCGCAGGAGCCGTAGGCGGGCATCCCCGCGGCCAGCCGGTCCCGGATCGGACCGTCCAGGTCGAAGGCACGCAGCAGCTTGTCGATCGTGGTCGACTCCCCACCCGGCAGCACCAGCCCGTCCACCGCGTCCAGCTCGGCGGCGCGGCGCACCGGCACCGCCGTCGCACCGGAGGCGGTCACAGCGGCCAGGTGTTCGCGCACGTCGCCCTGCAGAGCGAGCACACCGATCGTCACAGTCACCCGAACATCCTACGAATCCCCGCAAACCCGCCGGTCGAGCGGCCGAGTACGGAGAAACCGAGCCGGTTCGGGCGATTCGAGCGACAACTTCTGCGCACTCGGCGCGGGCGGGTCAGGCCTGGGCGGGCTCCGCGTCCGGGACCTCGAGGGCGGACCAGGAGTCGATCTGGTCGGCGAGCCGGTCGAGACCCTCGAGCAGGCCGGTGCGCTCGGCGGCCAGCGAGACCCGGACCATGCCCTCGCCGCCGGGACCGAAGGCGCTGCCGGGCGACACCGACACGTGCCGCTCGTCCAGCAGCCGCAGCGCGAAGGCCTCGGAATCGCCGGTCGCCCCCGAGACGTCGACCATCAGGTAGAACGCGCCCTCCGGCCGGACGCAGCCGATCCCACGCTCGGTCAGCAGCGCCACCGCGGCGTCCCGGCGGGCCCGGTAGGAGTCGACGGCGACGGCGACCTCGTCCTGCGGCCCGGTGACGGCGGCGAGGGCGGCCCGCTGTCCCACCGAGGACGGGCAGGCGACGGTGGCCTCGGCGACCTGGCCCAGCAGGTCGATCACGTGCGCGTTGCGCGAGACGGCGTAGCCGATCCGCCAGCCGGTCATGGCGTAGGTCTTGGAGAAGCTGAAGAAGGTGATCACCCGGTCGTCGGTGTCGAAGCTCGCCGGGCTGACGTGCGGAGCGCCGAAGGTGATCGCCTCGTAGCACTCGTCCGAGAACACCCACAGGTCGTACCGCCGAGCCAGCTCGACCACACCGGCCAGCAGCTCCGCGGGGTACATCGCCCCGGTCGGGTTGTTCGGCGAGCAGACCACCAGGATCCTGGTCGCCGGGGTGATCGCGGCCTCGATGTCGGCCAGGGTCGGCACGAAGCCGTTCTCGGCCCGCGCCGGATACGTACCGACCTCGACGTTCGCGGCCACCGCGGCCATCCGCCAGTTCGGGAACTCCGGATCCGGCAGCAGGATCTGCTCGCCCGGACCGGCCAGCGCGTTGATCGCCATCGCGAGGCCGTGCATGGCGCCGTGCGACACCACGACGTCGTCGGCACCGACGTCCAGGCCGTTCACCCGGCGGACCTTCTCGGCCAGGGCGGCTCGGAGCTCGGGCTCCCCGGTGCTGGAGGTGTAGGCGGTGTGCCCGGCCGCCGCGTCCCGGTGCGCGGCCGCGATCACGTGCGCCGGGGTGGTGGCGTCCGGCTCGCCGATCTCCAGCCGGATCGCCTCCGGGTCGCGCATGGCGAGCTCCATCAGGGTCCGGATGCCGGAGCGGTGGATACGGGTCGCGGGAGAGGTCGAGATCGGCACCCGGCGACGATACCCCGACTTGTTACCGACCAGTACGGTTCAGTCGTACTGCAGACCGAGGTGCCGGGTGATCCCGTCCCACCCGGGCACCAGCGGACGCACCAGGTCCGCGAGCCCCTCCGGGAAGACCTCGATCCGGACATCGGCCAGGTCGTCGAGCGTCCACCAGCGCATCTCGTCCAGCACGGCGACCTCCAGCTCGGTCCACCCGTCGGTGCCCAGCACTGCGTCGCCGGGGATCCGGGCCAGGAAGATCTCCTCGTCCTGGCGGCAGCGCTGCGCCACGAAGTCGAAGATCGCCGACCGGGTCAGCACCGGGCCGTGCAGGGTCGCGGGATCGAGCCGCAGCCCGGTCTCCTCGAAGACCTCCCGCACCGCACCCTCCCGGGGCGACTCCCCCGGCTCCAGGCCGCCGCCGACCGTGAACCACCAGCTGCGCTCCGGCTGGTCGACGTCGTGTCCGCGGACCAGCAGCAGCCGGTCGTCCTCGTCCAGCAGCAGCACCCGGGCCGCGCGACGGTAGGGCAGCCCGTCGGGTCCGGGCTGCCAGTCCGGGCCCAGGGACGGGACCGGCCCGCCGCTCCCCACGGGGATCGACGGGCCGACGCCGGGGTCCGGTGAGCTCACCAGCCGCGCTCGGCCAGGCGGTGCGGCACCGGGACGTCGTCGACGTTGATCCCGACCATCGCCTCACCCAGGCCGCGGGAGACGTTCGCGATCACGTCCGGGTCGTCGTAGAAGGTGGTGGCCTTGACGATCGCGGCGGCCCGCTCGGCCGGGTTGCCGGACTTGAAGATGCCCGAGCCGACGAACACGCCCTCGGCACCGAGCTGCATCATCATCGCGGCGTCCGCCGGGGTGGCGATCCCGCCCGCGGTGAACAGCACGACGGGCAGCTTGCCGTTCCTGGCGATCTCCGCGACCAGCTCGTAGGGCGCCTGCAGCTCCTTGGCGGCCAGGAAGAGCTCGTCCTCCGGCAGCGAGGACAGCCGACGGATCTCGTCCCGGAGGGTGCGCATGTGCGTGGTGGCGTTCGACACGTCACCGGTGCCGGCCTCGCCCTTGGACCGGATCATGGCCGCGCCCTCGGTGATCCGGCGCAGCGCCTCGCCCAGGTTGGTCGCACCGCAGACGAAGGGCACCGTGAACTGCCACTTGTCGATGTGGTGCGCGTAGTCGGCCGGGGTGAGCACCTCGGACTCGTCGATGTAGTCGACCCCGAGCGCCTGCAGCACCTGCGCCTCGACGAAGTGACCGATCCGCGCCTTGGCCATCACCGGGATGGACACCGCCTCGACGATGCCGTCGATCAGGTCCGGGTCGCTCATCCGGGCCACGCCACCCTGGGCGCGGATGTCGGCGGGGACCCGCTCCAGTGCCATCACGGCCACCGCACCGGCGTCCTCGGCGATCTTGGCCTGCTCGGCCGTGACCACGTCCATGATCACGCCGCCCTTGAGCATCTCGGCCATGCCGCGCTTCACCCGGGCGGTGCCGACCACGGCATCGCTGGAGGTGGGGGTGGTGGTGCTGTCGGTCACGGTGCCCTCGCAGTTCATCGGGGTGTCAGCGGCTTGCGTCCGGCCATCGTAATCCCGAGCGGCGACGGCCCGGGTCCCTGTCCATCTCAGGCGGAGGCGGACTCCGGCGGGGTACCGGCGGCCCCCAGCGCCGAGGGCCAGGCGTCGTCCAGCTCCAGGGTCTGCGGCATCGGCGCGCGACCGGCCAGCCGGAAGGTGCGGACCGCCCAGCCCCGGCGCATCCGCTGCGCCTGGGCCACGGCCTCGTTGTGGAACCGCCGGGCCAGCTGCACCCGGTACCAGGCGTCGCCCAGCGCGTCGAGCAGGTCGGCGCCACCGGGTTCCTCCCGGACCTCGGCCACCTCCGCGGGGTCGTCCAGGACCTCACGCAGCGTGGCGGACAGCTCGCTCTCCAGCCGGCCGCGATCCGCCTCCGGTGCGGGGGCGGCGATCCCGGCGGGCAGCGGTGCGATCCCCCCGGTGTCCGGCCGCCCGGCGCTGATCGACGCCCAGGCCGCCTCGCCGATCAGCACCGAGCTGACCGGGTCGAGCAGCCCGGAGGCGGACAGGGTGGACGCGGCGGACGCCCGGCGCAGCAGCTGGGTGTCGACCACCGCACGCGAGGCGGCGACCTTGCGGTGCAGCCGGTCGATCCGGTTCGCGGTGACCCACAGCCACCAGACGATCAGCAGGACGACCGTCACCACCACGACCGCGATCTCGCTCCACGTCATTGGTCGTCACCCCGCCAGCGCCGCAGGCGGCCGCGCACCGAGGACGGGTCCTCGCCCACCGGCGCGTGGCCGCTCTCCACGGCCATCTCGAACACGGTGAGGATCTGGTGCGTCACGGTCGACCAGTCGTACCGGGTCACCGCGGCGGACCCGCGGTCGGCCAGCTCGGCACGCCGGGCCGGGTCGCCGAGCAGACCGACCAGCGCCCGGGCCAGGTCGTCACCGTCCCCGGTGCGGAACAGCTCCCCCGCCGCGCCGTCGTCGAGCACTCTCCGGAACGCGCCGAGGTCGCTCGCCACCACCGGGGTGTGCGCGCTCATCGCCTCGACCAGCACGATCCCGAAGGACTCGCCGCCGGTCTGCGGGGCGACGTAGACATCGACCGAGCGGAACAGCGCGGCCTTCTCCTCGTCACTGACCCCGCCGAGGAACTCGACCGCGTCGGCGTCGTCCCCGATCACCTCGCGCACCTCGTCCGGACCCGTGTCGCCACGGCCCGCGATCAGGAACCGCACGCCGGGGAAGGCCCTGCGCACCGCGGGCACCGCCGCCAGCAGCACCGGCAATCCCTTGCGCGACTCGTCCAGCCGGCCGAGGAACGCCACCGTCGGGCGCTCCGGGGTGCCGGTCCAGCGCGGGTCGGTGGGCGCGTCCGCGAAGTGCTGGACGTACACGCCGTTCGGGATCACCACCGCGTCGCCGCCCAGATGGTCCACCAGGGTGCGTCGCGCGTCCTCGGACACCGCGATCCGGGCGCTGATCTTCTCCAGCGACTGCCGGACCAGCGGGTAGGCGACCTGCAACGACCGGGACCGCTGCTGCGAGGAGTGGAAGGTCGCCACCACCGGCCCGTCGGCGATCCAGAGCGCCAGCATGGACAGCGACGGGCTCATCGGCTCGTGCAGGTGCAGGACGTCGAACTGCCCGGCCTCCAGCCAGCGCCGGACCCGGGCGGCGGTCAGCGGGCCGAAGGCCAGCCGAGCCACCGATCCGTTGTAGCGCACCGGCACCGCCCGTCCGGCGGAGGTCATGTAGTCCGGGATCGGGGTGTCGTCGTCGGCCGGGGCGAGCACGCCGACGGTGTGCCCGCGGGCGATCAGCGCCTCGGCCAGGTCGCGCACGTGGAACTGGACCCCGCCCGGCGCGTCGAAGGAGTACGGGCAGACGATACCGACCCGCAGCGGACGGTCGGGGGCACGCAGCGCGTCGAGGGCGGCGGTCACTCCCCGGCCTCCGCGAGGGTGCGGGCGTAGCGCTCGGGGTCGAGATCGGCCACGAACACCCGCTGCAGCATGTGCCAGTCCTGCGGGTACCGCCGGATGCCGAGGGCCAGCTGATCGACCCACTGCTGGGTGAGCGCGGGGACGCGCTCCTTCTTCGGCAGATCGGGGTCGGGGGTGAGCACCGGGGAGAACTCCACCACGATGCCCCAGGGGGTGCCCGCGGCCCGGCGCCGTTCGCCGTGCAGCCGCTCATACCGGATCACCGCGGCGCACAACGGTGCACCGGTCGAGATCGCCAACGCCGCCGGACCTGCGGCCACCCGGGCGCGCTCGCCGAACAGGTCGACCTCCACCCCGCGCGAGGTCAGGTCGCGGTCGGCCAGCAGCGGCACCAGGCCGCCGCCCTCCTTGCGGATGCCGCGCACCAGCTCCCGGAACACTCCGCCACCGCCGCCGGACAGCGCGATGATCTCCAGGCCCAGGCGCTCCCGGAACGCCAGGAACTCCTGGAACAGCGCCTCGGGCTTCAACCGTTCGGCGACGGTCAGCGTGCGACCGAGATTGCGGGTGGCCCACGCGCCGGCGAGGTCCCAGTTGCCCAGGTGGCCGAGCGCCATCACGACCATCTCGCCGTCCCGCATCCGATCGAGGGCGGACAGGTCGCCGTCCATCCGGACCCGGGCGTCGATCCGTTCCGGGCTGACCCCGACCAGCGCGAACGCCTCGCCGAAGTACCGCATGTACGACCGCATCCCGGCCAGGGACAGCCGCCGCAGCGCCTGCGGGTCCAACTCGGGGCGCACCCGGTGCAGGTTCGACTCCAGCCGGCGGACGCCCTCCCCGCGGCGCAGCCAGGTCAGGTCCGCGACCAGCCGAAAGGTGCCGCGGACCAGCCCGTCGGGCAGCCTGCCGGTGATCCGCCAGGCGGTGGCGTAGATCTGGGCGACGTCCGGACGCCTCATGCCCCCTGCTCCCTCGACTGGGCGCGGACGGTCGCCATCCGCTGCACCACGGTGATCAGGGACGCGACGGCCAGCAGGCCGAGGACGACGATCAGCACCACGGCGGGCAGGCCCACGCCGACCAGGAAGACTGCCACCAGCACCGCGACCAGCCGGTCGGCGCGCTCGGCGATCCCCACCTTGGCGGTCATGCCCAGCCCTTCGGCACGGGCCCGGGCGTAGGGCACGATCGACCCGAGCACCAGGCAGGCCAGCGCGAGGCCGAGCCCCCAGTCGCCGATCGCGTCGTCCCGGCCGGCGAACCACAGCGTCAGACCGAGGAAGATCGCGGCGTCGGCGAACCGGTCCAGGGTCGAGTCCAGGAACGCGCCCCAGGTGCCCGACCGCCCCGCCCGGCGGGCCATCACGCCGTCCAGCGAGTCGGTGAGGACGAAGACGGTGATCACCAGGCTGCCCGCCAGCAGGTGGCCGGTGGGCAGCAGCAGGAGGGCGGCCAGCACCACGACCACGGTGCCGGTGATGGTCACCGCGTCCGGGGACACGCCCCAGCGCAGCAGTCGGTCGGCCACCGGGGTGAAGAACCGGGTGGCGAATCCCCGTAGGCGGTCCATCAGTCGTCCTCTCGGCCCGGCCACGCGGCGGCGAGCCGGTCCCGGGTGTCCGCCAGCAGCTCGGGCAGCGCCCGGGTCTGACCGACGATCGGCAGGAAGTTCGCGTCGCCGGCCCAGCGGGGGACGACGTGCTGGTGCAGGTGCGCGGCGATCCCCGCCCCGGCGATCGCTCCCTGGTTCATCCCCAGGTTGAAACCGGCCGGGCCGGAGACCTCGCGCAGCACGGTCATCGCGGTCCGGGTCAGCTCAGCGATCTCGGCGACCTCGTCCGTGGTCAGTTCGGTGTAGTCGGCGACGTGCCGGTACGGGCAGACCAGGACGTGGCCGCCGTTGTACGGGTACAGGTTCAGCAGCACGAAGGCGGTGGTCCCCCGCGCGACGATCAGGCCGTCGGCGTCGGAGAGCCCGGGTGCGCGGCAGAACGGGCAGCCGTCCTTGTTCTCGCCGCCGATGTACGCCATCCGGTGCGGCACCCACAGACGACCGAAGCCGTCCGGGGTGCCCGCCAGATCGGCGGCGTCCTCGACTCCCACGGCTCAGACCTGGGCGTGCTCGCGGACCGCGGTCACGATCCGCTGCACCGCGTCGGCCACGGGGACGCCGTTCTCCTGACTGCCGTCCCGGAACCGGAAGGACACCGCCCCGGCCTCTGCGTCCTCGCCGCCGGCGATCAGCACAAACGGGATCTTCTGGGTGGCGGCGTTGCGGATCTTCTTGCCGAACCGGTCGTCCGAGCGGTCGACCTCGGCCCGGATGCCCTGGGCGCGCAGCTGGGCGACCACCTCGGTCAGGTACTCGTCGAAGGCGTCGGCCACCGGCACCGCGAGCACCTGGACCGGCGCCAGCCAGGCCGGGAACGCCCCGGCGTAGTGCTCGGTCAGCACCGCGAAGAACCGCTCGATCGACCCGAACAGCGCGCGGTGGATCATCACCGGCCGCTGCCGGGTGCCGTCGGGCGCGGTGTACTCCAGCTCGAACCGCTCCGGCAGGTTGAAGTCCAGCTGGATGGTCGACATCTGCCAGGTCCGACCGATCGCGTCCTTGGCCTGCACCGAGATCTTCGGGCCGTAGAACGCCGCGCCGCCCGGGTCCGGGACCAGCTCCAGGCCGGACTCGGTCGCCACCTGGCGCAGGGTCTCGGTGGCCTCCTCCCACGCGGAGTCCTCACCGACGGACTTCTCCGGGTTCCGGGTGGAGAGCTCCAGATAGAAGTCGTCGAGCCCGTAGTCCTTGAGCAGGTCGAGCACGAAGGTGAGCAGGCTGGTCAGCTCCTCCTTCATCTGCTCGCGGGTGCAGTAGATGTGCGCGTCGTCCTGGGTGAAGCCGCGGGCGCGGGTCATGCCGTGCACCACACCGGACTTCTCGTAGCGGTAGACGGTGCCGAACTCGAACAGCCGCAGCGGCAGCTCCCGGTACGACCGGCCCCGGGAGTCGAAGATCAGGTTGTGCATCGGGCAGTTCATCGGCTTGAGGTAGTAGTTCTGCCCCTGCTTGGTGACGTTGCCGTCGGCGTCCCGCTCCTCGTCCAGCTGCATCGGGGGGTACATGCCGTCCGCATACCAGTCCAGGTGCCCGGAGATCTCGAACAGCTGCTGCTTGGTGATGTGCGGGGAGTTGACGAAGGAGTAGCCCGCCTCGACGTGCTTGCGCCGCGAGTACTCCTCCATCTCCATCCGGATGATGCCGCCCTTGGGGTGGAACACCGCCAGCCCGGAGCCGATCGCGTCCGGGAAGGAGAACAGGTCCAGCTCGTTGCCCAGCCGACGGTGGTCGCGGCGCTCGGCCTCGGCGATCCGGTCCAGGTACGCCTTCAGCTCGTCCTTGGTCGGCCACGCGGTGCCGTAGATCCGCTGCAGCTGCGGGTTCTTCTCCGACCCGCGCCAATAGGCGGCCGCCGACCGGGTGAGCTGGAAGCCGTTGCCGAGCAGCTTGGTGCTGGGCAGGTGCGGGCCGCGGCACAGGTCCTGCCAGACCACGGTCTCGGTCTCCCGGCCCGCGCCGCGCACGTTCTGGTAGTAGGTCAACCCGCCGTCGCCGACCTCGACCGAGGCCCCCTCGGCCGCCGAGTCGGCGCTGGACTTCAGCCCGATCAGCTCCTGCTTGTACGGCTCGCCGGCGGCCAGGGCGCGCGCCTCGTCGTCGGTGACCTCGACCCGGCGGAAGGTCTGGCCCTCCTTGACGATCCGGCCCATCACCTTCTCCAGCTTGCGCAGGTCCTCCGGGGTGAACGGGGTCTCCACGTCGAAGTCGTAGTAGAAGCCGTCGACCACCGGCGGGCCGATGCCCAGCTTGGCGGTCGGGTTGACCTCCTGCACCGCCTGCGCCAGCACGTGGGCGGCGGAGTGCCGGAGCACGCTCAGGCCGTCCGGGGAGTCGAGGGTCACGGACTCGACGGTCGCGCCCTCGGGCAGCGCACGCGACAGGTCCCACAGGTCGCCGTCCACCCGGACCACGACCACGTCCCTGCGGTCGGAGAACAGGTCCGCCCCCGTGGTCCCGGTCGCGGCGGTGGTCGGGCTGCCGTCGACGGTGAGGGTGAGGTGCTCGGACACGGATGGATCTCCTCGGCTTCGGAACACCGGACGCCTCGCGCGCCTGGCCACCCCCGATGCTACCGACCCGGACCCCGTTCCCCGGCTGACACGACGAAGGCCCCGGATCCACGGGATCCGGGGCCTTCGTGCACGGGTGGGCGATACTGGGTTCGAACCAGTGACCTCTTCGGTGTGAACGAAGCGCGCTACCACTGCGCCAATCGCCCGGTGCTGGGAAGACCATACAGTCCGAAGCACCCAAACCGAAAACCGGCACGGCGTCCGGCCTGATCACGGCCGCGCACCTCTGCGTAGTTCGTCGCCGGTTGAGGAATCGGACGGGGTGAAGCACTCGCCGCACCGGGTGAAAGTGCGCGTCTGCGCTCGGCCTGGCACCGTCAGGGCTGCCATGATGGATCGACATCGAAAGGGGGTGACGCCATGGCCCAGCACAGTGACGACGTGGTCGAGTCGGTCGCGATGCAGTTGATCAGCTCCGACGCCAGCGTGCTGCCGGTGACCGCCGAGCTCTCCTACCGCGCCAGCGACCCCTACACCGTCCGGGCGGTGTTCAGCAGTCCGCAGTCCACTTCGGTGTGGCTGATCGGCCGGGACCTGCTGGTCCAGGGCATGCTCGCGGACGCCGACGACCCGGCCGGGAACGGCGACGTGCAGGTCTGGCGCGACGAGGACCCGCTGTTCGTCCTGATCTCCCTCACCGGCATCGAGGGCTCCGCGCTGCTGGCCGCCCCGGCGGACGCGGTGGAGCACTTCATCACGCGCACCGAGGACCTGGTGGCGATCGGCGCCGAGAGCGACCGGATGGAAGGCGAGCTGACCGCGTTGATCGCGGCGCTGCTCACCGCCTGAGTGGCGGCACACCTTTCGACTGGGTACTGCACTCAGGCGGCGCCCGGTGCGGTTTAGCGTCGCCACATGCTGGCCACTGTCCTCACCACCCTCGCCCTGCTCGCGAGTGCGGTCGCCCACGCCCTTCCAGTGATCGGCGTCCTCGGCCGCTCGGGTCTGGCGCGACTCTACGGGGTCACGATCGATGACCCCGGTGTGCTCCTGCTCATGCGGCATCGCGCGGTGTTGTTCGGTCTCGTCGGGGCATTGGCGCTGGTGGCCGTCTTCGTCCCGGCGCTCCAGATCGCGGCCCTCTCGGTCTCGGCGATGTCGACGGCCGGGTACTTCGTGCTGTGGTGGAGTACGGGCAGAGCGGGCGGAGCTCCCCTCGCCCGGGTCGCCCGGGTCGACTTCGCACTCGCCGCGCTGTCGGTCATCGTCCTGTGCGTGCGGGTGACCGCCGGGTGACCTACTGCGCGAGTCGTCGCCGCACCAACTCCTGGACGGCGCCGATCACCGGGGTCCGCACCACCGGCCGGCCGTCCACGGCGACCGCCGGCACGAGGCCGCGCAGCGAACTGCTGACCGCCAGGCCGGCTTCGCCGTCGACGACCCGGTCGAGCACGGACCACGGCAGCTCGGCTTCCCGCACCGGCAACCCCGCGGCCGCCGACCACTCCAGCACCCGTTCGCGCATGATCCCCGGCAGGCAGCCGCAGTCCAGTGTCGGCGTGAGAAGGGTGCCGTCGATCTCCACCCAGACGTTCGTGGTGGTGCCCTCGCTCAGCCGGCCCCGGGTGTCCGCCAGCAGCGCCTCGTCCGCACCGTGCCGGGCAGCCTCCGCCAGCGCCAGGGCGTCGGCGGCGTAGGAGGTGGACTTGTGCCCGGCCAGCGGGGAACGCTCGTTGCGGACCCACGGGCTGCGCCGGACGGACGGCGCCGGACGGTCAGGCGCTGGCTGTGCGACCACGACCGGTCCGCCGGGCGATCCGCAGGTGATCCGCAGCCGACCGGAGCCGGACCCCGCTCCGGCGTCACCGGATGCCGCGAGCACCGCCGCCACGGCGTCCTGGACCGCCGGCAGGTCGAGCGGCAGCCCCAGTGCCGCCGAGGACCGCGCCAGCCGCGCCAGATGCCGGTCCAGGGCGAGCACCACCCCGTCCCGCACCGCGCAGGTCTCGAACAGCCCGAGCCCGAGGGCCGGCACCGGATCGGCCACCGGGTACACCGGGTCCGCCGGATCGATCAGTCTGCCGTGCGCCCAGACGATCATCGCTGCCCCTCGGTCGAGGCCAGCCCGATCAGCCGGGCGGCCTTGAGCTCGGTCTCGTCCCACTCGCCCTCGGGGTCGCTGCCCCAGGTGATCCCGGCGCCGGTGCCGAACCGCAGGACGTCGTCCGCCCACCAGAACGTGCGGATGCCCACCGCCAGCTCCGCACGCAGCGACCCGTCAGCACCGACCTCGGCCCAGCCGATCAGCCCGCAGTACGGCCCACGCGGGGCGGTCTCCAGCTCGGCGATCACCCGCAACGCCGACGACTTGGGCGCGCCGGACACCGAGCCGGGCGGGAACGTGGCGGTGAGCAGCTCGGCCCAGTCGTCGGTGCGCAGTTCCCCCGCCACCGTCGACACCAGGTGCACCAGACCCGGGTGCTCCTCGACCGCGAGCAGCTCCTCCACGCGGACCGTGCCCGGCAGGCACACCCGCTGCAGGTCGTTGCGCACCAGGTCGGTGATCATCACGTTCTCGGCCCGGTCCTTGGCGGTCAGGCCGTCGGCGGTGCGCGCGGTGCCCTTGATCGGCGCCGACCGCACCCGGTCGCCCTCGATCCGCAGGAACAGCTCCGGCGAGGCGCTGACCACCCACTGCCCGGGGACCTGGATCGCCCCGGCGTAGGGCGCGGGATTGCCCGCCGCAAGCCGGTCGGCCAGAGCGGCCGCATCCGGCTCCCCGGGCAGCGGCGCCGACAGCACGCGGCAGAGATTCGCCTGGTAGACCTCGCCCTCGCGGATCGCGTCCCGGACCCGGCGCACCCCGTCGACGTAGCCCGCGCGGTCCAGCGAGCCGGTCCACGGCCCGGGTGCCCGCCAGACGCCGGCACTCGGCGCGACCGGCGCTACGTCGGCGAACCGCCAGGCCCGCACCGGCCCGTCGAACTCCCCCACCAGCGCCCAGTGACCAGGGACGCGCAGACGCTCGGGCTCCGCGACGACATCCGGCACCGACTCCAGGACACCCCGGAGCTCGCGCCCGCCCATCCGCGCCCAGCCGTCCGTCCGCACCCGCACACGGTAGCGGGACGGATCGCCCCGACCACGAACCCGCCCGCAAGACCCTGCCGACCCCGGACAACGCCGTGATCACGGGGAACACCGCGGTCGGCGGACACGGATTGGACTCCCAGTCGAAAGTTCGCGTACAGTTCAGGACGCACCAGCCAGCCCGGCGAAAGCGGTCGGGACAGCAGGCGCAATGCGGATGTGGCTCAGTGGTAGAGCATCACCTTGCCAAGGTGAGGGTCGCGGGTTCGAATCCCGTCATCCGCTCGGAGGCAGACACTCCTGGCCAGCTGGCGACAGCTGCTGAGGACTGAGGTCTCAGGGTGGAGTGGCCGAGAGGCGAGGCAGCGGCCTGCAAAGCCGTATACACGGGTTCGAATCCCGTCTCCACCTCGTATTTCCAGTGGTTTGCACTGGGCGATTGGCGCAGCGGTAGCGCGCTTCCCTGACACGGAAGAGGTCACTGGTTCGATCCCAGTATCGCCCACCAACAAGGCCCCGGCTCGATGAGCTGGGGCCTTTGTCGTGCGCCTGGGTGCCGACAACCGCCCGAACCCCGTCCCCGGCCCGGTGCACCGACCACCCCGCCCCATCGGCTAGAGTTGTCCCCGCACCTCACGGGGTGCACATGCGGATGTGGCTCAGTGGTAGAGCATCACCTTGCCAAGGTGAGGGTCGCGGGTTCGAATCCCGTCATCCGCTCCATCGCAGGCGCCCGACCCACCGTGGGTCGGGCGCCTGCGTCGTTGCCGGGCCGGGCATACTCCTCGGGTGAGCACCCCTGACGTCAGCACCGAGTTCCGCCGCCTGCGCGCCCACCTGGAGCGCCTGGCCCCGGAGTCCGCCGCCACCTTCAACCCGCCCGCCACCGCCGAGGAGCTGGAGCACCTGGACGAGGTGCTGGACGGTCGCACCCCGTCGGAGCTGCTCGAGCTGCTGGCGGTCGCCAACGGTCAGAACGACCCGTCGGGCGTGCACGGGATGATCAACCACCTGAGCTTTTGCTCGATCGACGAGCTGGTGCGCTTCCACCGTGAGCTCTCCGATCGCGAGGCCGGGGCACCGGAGCCGCAGCCGTCCTGGTACCGGTGGTCCGGCTGGTCGCGGGACTGGATCCCGGTGATGTCCGTGGACGGCGACGCGCTGCTGATCGACCTGGACCCGGGCGAGAAGGGAACCGTGGGCCAGGTGTTCGTGCGACCGGAGGACCCGGAGCTGGACGAGCCGCTGGCCACCAGCCTGGGCGGCTACCTGGCGCGGGCGAACGAGCTGATCGAGGCCGGCGAGTTCGAGGTGGACGACGACGTGCTGACGATCGTGGAGCTGTACTGAGACCTCAGCGCTCGGTGACCCAGCCCGGCCGCTCCGCGTGGTCGACCCGGACCACCACGTCCGCCGCCGACTCCGGGTCGGCCTCCTCGCGGTAGCGCGCGTCCGCGGGAAGCAGCCACTGCTGTCCGGCGGGCAGCCGACGGGCGAGCATGTCCGGGCGCAGCGCCAGGTGCACGCTCAGGTCGACGGGCAGCCAGCGACCGAGCAGGAGCTCCCCGGCCAGCAGCAGGACGCCGTCGTCGGGGACCGGTTCCCGACGACGGCGGGCCGAGCGGTCCTGTGCCGCGTCCCACAGGGCGGGCAGGTAGTCGGCGCCGGCCTCCCAGGGGTCGAGGACCTCGCGGATCAGTGCGCCCGAGTCCAACGCGAGATCCAGCAGCGCATCCGGGTCGTCCCGGCCGAACTCCCACCGCACCGACGCTGGTCGCAGGAAGTCGTCGGCCCGGACCAGGACGGCGGGCCGGCCGGCGGCGCGCAGCGGTGAGATCAGATCGGTCGCCAGGGCCGCCGGGTCGGTGACGCCCCAGCCGTCGATCAGCACCCGGGGCCGGACCGCGGGCAGCTCCCCCACCCGGGCCACCAACCGCGCCCGGACCTGCTCCGGGCTCACTGCCTCCACTCGCACACCGGCCAGTCTGCCCGCCCCCGCCGAGTGCGAAGAACCTGACGCGGTTCGGGCGATTCGGGCGACGACTTCTTCGCACTCGGCGGGAGGGGGCTCAGGGGCGGAGTGCGGCGATGAGGGCGTCGGCCAGGTGTTCGGACCACCAGGCCCAGTCGTGCCCGCCGTGCACCTCCCGGAACGCCAGGTGCTCGCCGCGCTCGGCGATCAACGCGGCCAGGTCGTGGTTGGTCGCACTGAGCAGTCCCTCGTAGGCGCCGACCTGGATCACGGTGCGGGTGTCACGGACCGGTTGCGCACGCAACCAGTCCAGCACGGCGCGGGGCGCGTCCTCGTCGGTGCTCGGCCACCAGAACGACCCGGACTGGCTGACCACGGCGCCGACCACATCGGGATGCCGGGCGGCCAGCCGGAAGGACGCCAGCCCGCCGAAGGACTGTCCGGCGGCCACCGTCCGCTCCGGCTCGGCCACGCGGCGGTGGCCGCGGACGAGCAGCTCGGCCTCGACCATCGGCAACAAGTCGGTGACCAGGTGGTCCAGGTAGTCGTCCTCCCCCGCCAGATCGGCCGAGCGGTGCGCGGGGTCGATCGGGTCGATCAGGACGGCGGCGGTCGGCGGGATCGCGTCCCGCCGGTGCAGGTCCGCGAGGACGGGCGCGACCGGCAGCCGGTCGGACCACATGTGGCCGTCGAAGAGGAGGGCCAGACCGACCTGCTCCGCGGCGGGGGTCCACAGCCAGATCCGCTGGTCGACGCCGTCCGGACGGTGCCAGGTCAGCTCCTCCGGGACGTTGGGTGTCGACGGCGGCGGGGCGGGTGCGTCACCGAGCCGGGCCACCGCGCTGTGCCCGCCGAGCGACCCGGTGAAGCGCCGGCCCCGGGCGTGGGGGTCGGTGCGGGACCGGGACAGCACGCCGAGCCACCAGGCCCGCGCCTCCGGGGTGTTGCGCGGAGCGGGCGAGACCAGCGGACCGGCCACCGGGATCAGCGTGTACGACCCGAGGTAGTCCGGGTGCACGCCGAACGCGGCCAGGTGGAGGTCCGTCCCGGAGACCGCCGTCATGGTGCCGACGCTCGGATCGGTGCGGTCGGTCATGCCGTTTAGGTCCAGGTAGACCGTCGGGTGCTCGGACTCCCGGGCCAGGAACAGCAGGGTCGGGACGCCGGTGCGCGTGCCGTCCTCCTGGCGCAGACCCGCCGAGAACGACAACGGGGTGCCGTCCTCGGTCACGCGCGCCCACCAGGCGTCGGACCCCGGTTTCAGGCCCGGGGCCAGGTCAGGGAGCACACGGAGCTCCTCGGCGGCGGATCGTCGTCCGATGGTCGGGGTTGTCGGCTGCCACACAAGCATAGGTTAGCCTTACCTACCACCTGACCCGTCAAGGGTCCTCGTCGAACGAAGGATGGTCATGTTCCACACCCGCCGCCTGGGCGCCGTCGCCGTCGCCGCCCTGGTCGCTCTGACCGCCGCCGCCTGCTCCTCGGACTCCGCTTCCGACGACAGCGCGAGCACCACGGGCACCGACTCCACCGCCGCCTCCTCCGACGAGGGCGCCTGGCCGCGTACCGTCGAGCACGAGCTGGGCTCCACCGAGATCGACGCCGAGCCGCTGCGGATCGTGTCCACCTCGGTGACGCTGACCGGCATCCTGCTGTCGATGGACGCACCCGTGGTCGCCTCCGCCGCCACCACCCCGGCGGCCGCCAACCAGGACACCGGCTTCTTCGACTGGTGGGCCGATGTCGCCGTGGACCGCGACGTCGAGGTGCTCTACCAGAACCTGGAGTTCGACGAGGAGGCCGTGATCGCGGCCGACCCGGACCTGATCGTCGTGTCCACCACCGGTGCCGACTCCACCGCCGACCAGTACGACGCACTGAGCGACATCGCGCCGACCATCGGCATCGACTACTCCACCTCCGACTGGCAGGACGTCGCCACCGAGCTGGGCGCGGCCATCGGCATGGAGGACGAGGCGCAGGCGACCATCGACGCGTTCGACGCCCACGTCGCCGAGGTCGCCGACTCGATCACCGTGCCGGAGGGCACGGTCAACGCGGTGGTCTTCAACGGATCCAGCGGCGACACCGCCTTCGCGAAGCCCGACGGCTCACACGGCACGCTGCTGACCGCCCTCGGCTTCGACGTGGTCGGTGCGGACGACTCGCTCGACACCAGCGACCAGGCACGCAACGACTTCGCCTTCGTCTCGCTGGAGAACACCGTTCAGGCGCTGACCGCCGACACCGTGCTGATCATCTCCGGCGGCGACGACAAGGCCGAGGCGCTGCAGGCCGAGCCGGTGCTCGCGAACGCGCCCGCGGTCCAGAGCGGCCAGGTCTACGCGCTCGGTGAGGACTCCTTCCGGATCGACTACTACTCCGGCACCGAGATCGCCGACACCATCGCGCAGCTGTTCGGCTGACCTCCGCGTGACCCTGACAGCCGCCCGCCCCACCGTCGCGCGCCCGCGCGTGCGACGGTGGGGTCCCGCCTTCGCGATCGCGCTCGCCGTCCTGGCCGTGCTCGCGCTGCTCAGCCTGATGGTCGGGTCCAGCACCCTGCCGGTCGCGACCGCGTGGCACGCCCTCACCCGGTACGACGCCACCGACGACGCCCAGCTGGTCATCCACACCCTGCGACTGCCGCGCACCGGACTGGCCGTCGTGGTCGGCGCCGCCCTCGGCGCCGCGGGCTGCCTGATGCAGGCGATCACCCGGAACCCGCTGGCCGACCCCGGCGTGCTGGGCGTGAACGCCGGTGCCGCCGCGGCGGTGGTCACCGCGATCGCCGTGTTCGGCCTGACCACGCCCGGGTCGTACCTGGGCTTCGCGCTGCTCGGCTCCGCGATCGCCGCCGCCCTGGTGCTCGGCCTCGGCGGCGGGATCCGTGGCGGGCTGCGCGGCGGGTCGGCGGTCCGCCTGGTGCTGGCCGGGACCGCGGTCTCCGTGGTGCTCGGCTCGTTCACCAGCGCGATCACCATCAACTACCCCGAGGTCTTCGACGTGTTCCGGTTCTGGGTGGTCGGCGCGCTGCAGGGACGCGGCATGTCCGTGCTGGTCGCGGTGACCCCGATCGTGGCCGCGGGACTCGTCCTGGCCTGGTCGCTGTCCGGGTCCCTGAACGCCCTGGCGCTCGGTGCCGACACCGGGGCCGCCCTGGGCGCGTCGGTCGGCCGGACCTGGGCGCTGTCCGGGATCGCCATCGTGCTGCTCGCCGGCGGCGCGACCGCCGGGGCCGGACCGGTGGCCTTCATCGGGCTCGCCGCCCCGCACGTCGCCCGGCTGCTCACCGGTCCGGACCACCGGCGTCTGGTGCCGATGTCCGCGCTGCTCGGCGCGAACCTGCTGCTGGCCGCGGACGTCGTCGGGCGCCTGGTCGCCCGGCCCTCCGAGGTGCAGGCCGGGATCGTCGCCGCCGTGGTCGGCGCCCCGGTGTTCATCTGGCTGGTCCGGCGGCGTCGGATGGTCGCGCTGTGAGCCTGCTGCCCGGGCGGGTCACCCGGGTCCGGGAGCTGTCCTGGCGCTGGTCGCCACGCACCCTGACCGTCTGCCTGGTCCTGCTGGTCGCCGCGTTCGCCCTGGGGGTGATCGCCATGGGCCGCGGCACCATCCAGCTGTCCGCGGGCGAGATCCTCGACACCCTGCTCGGCCGGGACGTCGACAGCCGCACCAGCCGGGTCGTGCTCGGCATCCGGCTGCCCCGGCTGCTCACCGCACTCGGGGTCGGGGCGGCCCTGGGCACCGCCGGAGCGATCTTCCAGTCGGTGTCCCGCAACGTGCTCGGCTCCCCCGACCTGATCGGGTTCACCGCCGGTGCCGCGACCGGCGCGGTGCTGCAGATCGCCTGGTTCGACGGCGGCCCGCTGGAGGTCGGCGTGTGGGCGGTCGGCGGCGGCGCCGTCACCGCGGCGATCGTCTTCGGGCTGTCCGCGTCCCGGCGCTCCGGCGGCGGCTACCGGCTCGTGCTGGTCGGCATCGGGATCGGTGCGCTGCTCAAGGCGGCCAACTCCCTGCTGCTCACCCGGGCCAACCTGGACCAGGCGCTGGAGGCCGAGATCTGGTTGCAGGGCTCGCTGAACGGCCGGCGCTGGGAGCAGGCGGTGCCGGTGCTGGTGGTGCTGGCGATCGTGCTGCCGCTGACCGCCGCGCTGTCCCGGCGGCTCAACGTGCTGGAGATGGGCGACGACACCGCCATGCAGCTCGGCGTGCTGGCCGGGCGCACCCGGCTCGTCGCGACGGCGTTCGGGGTCGCGCTGACCGCGGTCGCCACCGCCGCGGCCGGGCCGATCGCCTTCGTCGCCCTCGCCGCGCCACAGCTGGTCCGGCGGCTGACCGGCGGCACCGGGGCGCACCTGATCCCGTCCGCCTTCCTCGGCGCCGCCCTGCTGGTGGCGGCCGACCTGCTCTCCCAGAACCTGCCCTTCGCCTGGTCGGTGCCGGTCGGCATCGCCACCGGGCTGCTGGGCGGGATCTACCTGCTCTGGCTGCTCACCCGGAAGGACCGCACATGACCGACCGTCTCCGCGCCGAGGACCTCACCCTCGCCTACGACGAGCGGGTCATCTCCACTGCCCTGAGCGTGAGCATCCCCGACGACTCGTTCACCGTGATCGTCGGCCCGAACGCCTGCGGCAAGTCCACTCTGCTCAAGTCGCTGGCCCGGCTGATGCGCCCGAGGTCCGGCGAGGTCTACCTGGACGACGCCCCGATCCGCTCGCGACCGGCCAAGGAGACCTCGCGTCGTCTGGCCCTGCTCCCCCAGTCCCCGACCGCCCCCGACGGCATCACCGTCGCCGACCTGGTCGCCCGCGGCCGGTTCCCGCACCAGCACCTGCTGCGGCAGTGGGCGCAGGAGGACGAGGACGCCGTGCGCCGGGCGATGGCCGCCACGCACGTCGCCGACCTGGCCGACCGGCCGGCCGGGGAGCTCTCCGGCGGGCAGCGGCAACGGGTGTGGCTGGCCATGGTGCTGGCCCAGGACACCCCGCTGCTGCTGCTCGACGAGCCGACCACCTTCCTGGACATCGCCCACCAGATCGAGGTGCTCGACCTGTGTCGCGACCTGCACGAGGAGCAGGGCCGGACGCTGGTCGCCGTGCTGCACGACCTGCAGCACGCGGCCCGGTACGCCACGCATCTGATCGCGATGCGGGACGGGGCGGTGGTCGCCGAGGGCACCCCGACCGAGGTGCTGACCGAGGAGCTGGTGGAGCGGGTGTTCGACCTGCCGTGCCGGGTGGTGCCGGACCCGGTCACCGGGACGCCGCTGGTGGTGCCGCTGGACCGACGGAGCCGCGCCGCTCGCCCGGATCACCTCACGCGCTGAGCAGGACCCCCCGCACGAAGGCGGCCTGCCCGGCGTGCTGGATCGCGTCGTCCAGCACGCTGACCAGCCGCACGCCCCGGGTGACCGGCGGGTCCCAGCCCGGGTCGATCACCTCGTCCAGCCGGTCGTCGGTCAGTCCCGACACGTAGGCCACCGAGGCCGCCGTCGCCGCGTCCGCGTAGCCGATCAGCAGCTCGGCGGACGCGCGCACCTCGGCCACCTGGGCCGGGGTGTTGCCGTACCCGTTGTCCGCCGGGTCCAACGGCAGCGCGAACCGGTCGGCCCATCCGTCCGCGGTCCAGACCTCCGCGGTGTCGTCCAGCGCGGCGATCTGCGCGTCCTGCTCGCGCGCGAGATGCCACACCAGCCAGGCCACGGTGTTCGCCTGCGGGCCGATCCGCTCGGCCAGCTGTCGCTCGTCGAGGCCGGACACCGCGGTCCGCACCAGGTCGTCCAGTCGGCCGAAGCCCTCGGTCAGCACATCGATCCCGTTCATGCGCTCGACGCTATCCCCCGGCACCGACGTCCGCTGCTCGACGTCCGGTCCGCCGCCGCCTCCGCCGCGCGCCCGCGAACGCCGAGTTCCCGAACCTGCGCGCCGACACCGAGAAGCCGCGCCGTGCCGGCGGTCGGGCGATATGCCCGACGGGACGTGGCTTCTCGGCGCCGGTGGCATCCGCGGTGCGGGTCGGGTCGGGTGCTGACGGGAGGTCAGCCGTGCAGCTCGGCGCGGTCGCGGATGCCGCGCAGCATGCGCTCGGTCATCAGGGTGCTGACCCAGGACGCGCCCTCGACCGCCACGCGCGCCCACGGCTCCAGATAGGCGTAGCGCTCACGCACCACCAGCCGCGTGGTGTCGGGCAGCGGCCCGGGACGCAGCACGAAGGACCAGACGAAGTCGAAGGGCGGCACGTCCTCGTCCGGGAGCGACGGACCGTCACCGTGCAGCACGACGGCGTGGTCGGGATCGAGGCGGGCCACGGTGAGCTCCACCGGCTCGGCCAGTCGCACCGGGTCGCCGACGGCCAGCTCCTGCAGCCCCGGGTCGATCCGGTCCACGGAGTGGATGTCGAGGCCGAACGCGTTCTCGAGCGCGTCGTAGCTGTAGAAGCCGCCGCGGCCCTGACCCAGCTGGAGCAGCCACGGATACACCGCGGAGGCAGGGGCCCGGACGGTGATCGCGCGGGTGGCGACCAGGTCCGCGTCGGGCAGCAGCTCGTCGCCGGGCAGGCCGACCGAGCGTTCGACCTGGGTCGCGCCGAGCCGGAGCGCGCGCTGCCGGGCGAGGACGTAGCCGGCGGTCAGGGCCGCCCCGACGGTGAGGGTACGCAGGACTCGTGCGGTGGAGGACATGCCCGCCACTGAATCACCACCGGCTGTGCCGCGCCAGGGGCTTGCGTCCCGTCACCCGGACGTGCGAGGGGCCCCGCGGCGACTGCCACGGGGCCCCTCGACGGTGCGACGACGAGATCAGGCGACCCGGCCGGAGGCCTCGTCACCGATCTTGTGCACCACCACGGTGTTGGTGGAGCCGACCACGCCGACCGGGGTGCCGGCCACGACGACGACGTAGTCGCCCGCCTCGGCCAGTCCCTGGGCGCGCAGGGTCTGCTCGACCTGCTTGACCATGTCGTCGGTGTGCTCGACCGAGGGGACCTCGTAGGTCTGGGTGCCCCAGGTCAGCGACAGCCGGTTGCGGACCGCGGAGTCCGGGGTGAAGGCCAGCAGCGGGATAGCCGAGCGCAGCCGGGACATCCGGCGGGCGGAGTCGCCGGACTGGGTGAAGGTCACCAGGTACTTCACGCCCAGCGCCTCACCGACCTCGGCGGCGGCCCGGGTGATCGCGCCACCGCGGGTGTGCGGGGTGGAGCCCAGCGGGGCGATCCGCTCGCGGCCCAGCTCCTCGGTGGCCTCGATGATCCGCGCCATGGTGCGCACGGTCTCGATCGGGTACTCGCCGACCGAGGTCTCACCGGACAGCATGACCGCGTCGGCACCGTCGAGCACCGCGTTGGCGCAGTCGGAGGTCTCGGCGCGGGTCGGGCGCGGGTTGTTGGTCATGGACTCGAGCACCTGGGTGGCGACGATGACCGGCTTGGCGTTGCGGCGGGCCAGCTCCACGGCGCGCTTCTGCACCAGCGGGACCTGCTCCAGCGGCAGCTCGACGCCCAGGTCACCGCGGGCGACCATGATGCCGTCGAAGGCGTCGACGATCTCCGGCAGGTTCTCGACCGCCTGCGGCTTCTCGACCTTGGCGATGACCGGGACGACCCGGCCCTCCTCCTCCATGATCCGGCGGACGTCGTCGTAGTCGGCGGCGTTCCGGACGAAGGACAGCGCGATGATGTCGGCGCCGATCTGCAGCGCCCAGCGCAGGTCGGTCTCGTCCTTCTCGGACATCGCGGGCACGGAGACCGCGACACCGGGCAGGTTGATGCCCTTGTTGTTGGAGACCGGACCGGCCACCTCGACGCGGGTGACGACCCGGGGGCCCTCGACCGCGGTGACGCGGACCAGCACGCGGCCGTCGTCGATCAGCAGCGGGTCGCCGACGCGGGCGTCGTTCGGCAGGCCCTTGTGCGTGGTGGAGACCAGCTCCTTGGTGCCGGGCACGTCCTCGGTGGTGATGGTGAAGGTGTCACCCTCGGCCAGGTAGTGCTTGCCCTCGACGAACCGGCCGAGCCGGATCTTCGGACCCTGGAGGTCGACCAGCACGGCGACGGAGCGACCCGAGGCCTGGGCGGCGGCGCGGACGTTCTCGTACACCTTGGCGTGGGCCTCGGCGTCACCGTGGCTCCGGTTGATTCGGGCGACGTCCATACCGGCGTCGACCAGAGCCTGGATCTGCTCGGCGGACTCCGTCGCGGGGCCGATGGTGCAGACGATCTTCGCTCTACGCATGGGTAACAGCCTAGGCCTTTCGTGGTGGGCGGTTCGGGGACGAAGGTGTCCTCGCCGTTCAGGCCGGCTGTCCTTGGGTCCGCGACCGGGACGCACCAAGCCGTAGCTCAGTCTACGTGCCCCGGGGGCCTTTGCCCTCCCCCGCACCGCCGTCGTGAGACCGATCCCACCCGATCCGGGGCACCGAACCCGTCCCGGCACCCGCGGACAGGGACCTAGGGCTCAGTCTCTCGACGTCGAGAGAGGCGACCCCGCCCGTCCGGACGTCCGGACGGGCGGTGTCGTGATCGGGTTCAGGCGCGCAGCGCGGTGGTGCCCGCGGTGACCGGGGCGGGCAGCTCGGTGGCGCCGGTGAGGTAGCGGTCGACCGCGGCGGCGGCGGCCCGGCCCTCGGCGATCGCCCACACGATCAGCGACTGCCCACGGCCCGCGTCCCCGGCGACGAACACGCCCGGCTCGCCGGTCGAGAAGTCGTCGGCGCGCTTCACGGTGCCGCGGCCGGTGAGGTCGACCCCGGTCTGCGCGACCAGGTGCTCGGTCTCCGGACCGGTGAAGCCCATCGCGATCAGCACCAGGTCGGCCGGGATCTCCCGCTCGGTGCCCGGGGTCGGCACCCGGCGGCCGTCCGGCAGGTACTCCGTGGTGGCCAGCCGCAGCGACGTGACCTGCCCGTCGGTGCCCTCGAAGGCCACGGTGGAGGCCAGGAACACGCGCTCTCCGCCCTCTTCGTGCGAGGAGGAGACCTCGAACACGACCGGATCGGTCGGCCAGGGCTGGTTCGCCGGGCGTTCGGTGGCCGGCTGCTTGCCGATCGCCAGCGTGGTGACCGACGCGGCACCCTGCCGCAGGGCGGTCCCCAGGCAGTCCGAGCCGGTGTCCCCGCCGCCGATCACGATGACGTGCTTGCCCGCGGCGTCGATCGGGTCGGCGACGACCTTGCCCGCGACCAGCGCGTTCGACTGGTGCAGGTAGTCCATCGCCGGGTGGATGCCGTCCAGCTCGCGACCGGGCAGCGGCAGCTCCCGCGGCACGGTGGACCCGGTGGCGATGACCACGGCGTCGTACCGCGCCCGCAGCTGGGCCCAGGTGATGTCGGTGCCGATCGCGACACCCGGCCGGAACCGGGTGCCCTCGGCGGTCATCTGCTCCAGCCGCCGGTCGATGTGCCGCTTCTCCAGCTTGAAGTCCGGCACGCCGTAGCGGAGCAGTCCACCGATCTCGTCGTCGCGCTCGTAGACCGCGACGGTGTGCCCGGCCCGGGTCAGCTGCTGGGCGGCGGCCAGACCGGCGGGGCCGGAGCCGACCACCGCGACCGTGTGCCCGGTCAGGCGCTGCGGCACCTGGGGGGTGACCAGGCCGCGGTCGAAGGCCTCGTCGACGATGGTGACCTCGACGTTCTTGATCGTCACCGCGGGCTGGTTGATCCCCAGCACGCACGCCGACTCGCAGGGCGCCGGGCAGATCCGGCCGGTGAACTCCGGGAAGTTGTTCGTGGCGTGCAGCCGCTCGATCGCCTCGGCCCACTGCCCGCGCCAGACCAGGTCGTTCCACTCCGGGATCAGGTTCCCCAGCGGGCAGCCGTTGTGGCAGAACGGGACGCCGCAGTCCATGCACCGACCGGCCTGCTGGTGGATCAGCGTCGCGGACTGCTTGTCCTCGGCCACGGACAGGTGGTCGTGCACCTCGCGCCAGTCCATCAGGCGCAGTTCGACCGGGCGGTTCGGGGGCAGTTCGCGCTCCCGGACCTTCAGGAACCCACGGGGGTCAGCCACGTGCCACCTCCAAGATGCCCTCCCACACGCCCGGGGCGCTGGGGTCGAGTCCATCGGCCTCCGCCTGGGCGAGCGCGGCCCGGACCCGGGCGTACTCGACCGGCTGCACCCGGGTGAACCGGGCGCGGACCTCGTCGGTCAGGGTGTCGCCGCCGGCGAGCAGCTCACCGGCGATCTGCGATCCGGTCAGCTCCCGGTGGCGGCGGATCAGGTCGGCCACCAGGGCCGCGTCCTCGTCGTCCAGCGCCGTGAGGGCGAGCTCGCCCGCGGCCATCGCCTGGACGTTGACCCGCTCCGGCTTGAGGTCGAGCACGTAGGCCGACCCGCCGGACATGCCCGCGGCGAAGTTCCGCCCGGTCCGGCCGAGCACCAGCACGGTGCCGCCGGTCATGTACTCGCAGCCGTGGTCGCCCACGCCCTCGGTGACCAGGGTCGCGCCGGAGTTCCGGACCGCGAACCGCTCACCGGTCAGGCCCGAGGCGAACAGCTCGCCGGAGGTGGCGCCGTAGCCGATCACGTTGCCCGCGATCACGTTGTGCGCACCGGCCAGCGCGGCCGACCGGTGCGGGCGGACCACGATCCGGCCACCGGACAGGCCCTTGCCGACGTAGTCGTTGGCGTCGCCCTCCAGCCGCAGGGTGATGCCCTTCGGCAGGAACGCCCCGAAGGACTGGCCGCCGGAGCCGGTCAGGCGGACGTCGATCGTGCCGTCCGGCAGGCCCACGCCGCCGTACCGCTTGGTGACCTCGTGGCCGAGCATGGTGCCGACCGTGCGGTTGACGTTGCGGACCGGCAGCTCGATGACGACCGGGCGGGCGTCCTCCAGGGCCGGGGTGGCCAGCGCGATGAACTGGTTGTCCAGCGCGCGGTCCAGACCGTGGTCCTGGTCCTGCACGTGGTGCAGGGCCGATCCGGGCAGCGGCTCCGGGACGGCCAGCACCGGGGACAGGTCCAGGCCCTGTGCCTTCCAGTGGTTCACGGCCGCGCGGGTGTCCAGCAGCTCGACGTGGCCGACGGCCTCCTCGATGCTGCGGAAGCCCAGCTCGGCCAGGATCTCCCGGACCTCCTGCGCGATGAACTCGAAGAAGGTCACCACGAACTCGGCCTTGCCGGTGAACCGCGCACGCAGCTCCGGGTTCTGGGTGGCCACGCCGACCGGACAGGTGTCCTGGTGGCACACCCGCATCATGATGCAGCCGGATACCACCAGCGGCGCGGTGGCGAAGCCGAACTCCTCGGCGCCCAGCAGCGCGCCGATCACCACGTCGCGACCGGTCTTGAGCTGCCCGTCCACCTGGACGACCACCCGGTCACGCAGGTCGTTGAGCACCAGGGTCTGCTGGGTCTCGGCCAGGCCGATCTCCCACGGGGTGCCCGCGTGCTTGAGCGAGGTGAGCGGGCTGGCGCCGGTCCCTCCGTCGTGACCGGAGATCAGCACCACGTCGGAGTGCGCCTTGGCCACACCGGCCGCGATGGTGCCGACCCCGAACTCGGAGACCAGCTTGGTGTGGATCCGGGCCGACGGGTTCGCGTTCTTCGCGTCGTGGATCAGCTGGGCCAGATCCTCGATCGAGTAGATGTCGTGGTGCGGCGGCGGGGAGATCAGGCCGACGCCGGGGGTCGAGTGCCGGGTCTTGGCCACCCACGGGTAGACCTTGGGACCGGGCAGCTGACCGCCCTCACCGGGCTTGGCGCCCTGGGCGAGCTTGATCTGGATGTCGTCGGCGAAGGTCAGGTACTCGCTGGTCACGCCGAACCGGCCGGAGGCGATCTGCTTGATCGCCGAACGGCGGACCGGGTCGTGCAGACGCTCCGGGTCCTCACCGCCCTCGCCGGTGTTCGACTTGGCGCCGAGCTGGTTCATCGCGACCGCCAGCGTCTCGTGCGCCTCCTGGCTGATCGACCCGTAGGACATCGCTCCGGTGGAGAACCGCTTGACGATGTCCGCGATCGACTCGACCTCGTCCACCGGGACCGGGGCACGCTCGCCGTCGCGGAACCTCAGCAGCCCGCGCAGGGTCATCAACCGCTCGGACTGCTCGTTGACCCGGTGGGTGTACTGCCGGAAGACGTCCATCTGCCGGGTCCGGGTGGAGTGCTGGAGCCGGAACACGGTCTCCGGGTCGAACAGGTGGTCCTCGCCGTCGCGGCGCCACTGGTACTCGCCACCGGTGGCCAGGCGGCGGTGCGGCTGCCGGTTGCCGGAGGCCGGGTAGGCGTCGGCGTGCCGGGCGGCGACCTCGGCGGCGATCACGTCCAGGCCGATCCCGCCCAGACGGCTGGTGGTGCCGGTGAAGTACCGGTCGACCAGCGCGTGCGACAGGCCGATCGCCTCGAACACCTGGGCGCCGCGGTAGGAGGCGATGGTCGAGATGCCCATCTTGGACATCACCTTCAGCACACCCTTGCCGAGGCCCTTGATCAGGTTGGCGACCGCCTTCTCCGGCGCGACACCGGGCAGGAAGCCGGATCGGGCCAGATCCTCGACGGTCTCCATCGCCAGGTACGGGTTCACCGCCGCCGCGCCGTAGCCGATCAGGAGCGCGACGTGGTGCACCTCGCGGACGTCCCCGGCCTCGACGACCAGCGACACCTGGGTACGGGTGTGCCGGCGCAGCAGGTGGTGGTGCACCGCGGACAGCAGCAGCAGGGACGGGATCGGCGCGCGGTCGGCGTCACCGTCCCGGTCGGACAGCACGATGAAGCTCACGCCGTCCTCGACCGCGCGGTCCACCTCGGCGAAGATCTCGCTCAGCCGCAGTTCCAGCGCCTCGCCGCCACCCGAGACCGGGTACAGGCCACGGACGATCGTGCTGCGGAAGATGCCGGCCATCGCCGGGTCCTTGTGCACCTTGACGATCTTGGCCAGGCCGTCGTTGTCCAGCACCGGGAACGGCAGCACCAGCTTGCGGGCGTGCTGCGGGCCGTCCTCCAGGAGGTTGGGCTCCGGGCCGATCGCGCCGCCGATGCTGGTGACCAGCTCCTCGCGGATCGCGTCCAGCGGCGGATTGGTCACCTGGGCGAACATCTGGGTGAAGTAGTCGAACAGCAGCCGCGGCCGGGCGGAGAGCACGGCCATCGGGGTGTCCGATCCCATCGCGCCGAGCGGCTCCGCACCAGTGGCCCCCATCGGGGACAGCAGGATCTTGAGCTCTTCCTCGGTGTACCCGAAGGCGCGCTGCCGGCGCCGGACGCTCGCCGCGGAGTGCGCGATGTGCTCGCGCTCGGGCAGCTGATCCAGGTAGACCGAGTTCTCGGCCACCCAGCGCGCGTAGGGCTTCTGCGCGGCGAGCTGGGCCTTGACCTCGTCATCCTCGACGATCCGGCCCTTGCCGGTGTCGACCAGGAACATCTTGCCGGGCTCGAGCCGACCCTTGCGGACGACGGTCGCCGGGTCCAGGTCGAGCACCCCCGCCTCGGAGGCCATCACGACCAGGCCGTCCTCGGTCACCCAGAACCGCCCGGGACGCAGGCCGTTGCGGTCCTGCACCGAGCCGATCAGGGTGCCGTCGGTGAAGGTGATCGCCGCCGGGCCGTCCCAGGGCTCCATCAGGGTGGCGTGGTACTCGTAGAACGCGCGGCGGGCGGGGTCCATCTGGGCGTGGTTCTCCCACGCCTCCGGGATCATCATCATCACCGCGTGCGGCAGGCTGCGGCCGGACAGGTGCAGCAGCTCCAGCACCTCGTCGAAGGACGCGGAGTCCGACCCGCCGGGGGTACACACCGGCAGCAGCGGGCTGAGGTCGCCCAGGGCCTCGCTGCGCAGCGTGCCCTCGCGCGCGGCGACCCAGTTCCGGTTGCCCTTGACCGTGTTGATCTCGCCGTTGTGCGCGATCAGGCGCAGCGGCTGGGCCAGGGGCCAGGACGGGAAGGTGTTGGTGGAGAAGCGGGAGTGCACCAGGGCGATCTCGCTGGCGTACCGCGGGTCCGAGAGATCGGTGAAGAACGGCTCCAGCTGACCGGTGGTGAGCATCCCCTTGTAGGCGAGCGTGCGCGCGGACAGCGAGGAGAAGTAGAGGTCCAGCTCGCGCTCGGCCCGCTTGCGCAGCCGGAACGCCCGCCGGTCCAGGTCCACACCGGCCAGCTCGCGCGAGGGGTCGGCGACCACCAGCTGGCGGAAGAACGGCATCGACGCCCGGGCGCTGGGGCCGACCAGGTCGGCGGTGACCTGCACGTCGCGCCAGGCCAGCACGTCGAGCTTCTCCTCCGCGGCGATCGCCTCGACCGCGCGCTCGGTGGCGGCGCGCTCGGTGGCGTCCGTCGGGAGGTAGGCCATGCCGATCGCGTACCGGCCGGCGGGCGGCAGCTCGGCGTCGACCACGTCACGCAGGAACGCGTCCGGGATCTGGGTCAGGATGCCGGCGCCGTCGCCGCTGTTCTCCTCCGCACCGACCGCACCGCGGTGGTCCAGGTTGAGCAACGCCGTCAGTCCGGCGTCCACGATGTCGCGCCCGGGCGTGCCGCGCAGGGTCGCCACGAAGGCGAATCCGCACGCGTCGTGCTCGGCAGCCGGGTCGTACAGACCGGTTGCCGTCGGGGCGTTGATCGGTGACGCGGGCATCTGCACCGTCCTCACGGCCCGGGGGCGGGCCACGTCGATACCTGTGGGGGTGGGACGTCGTCGGCCCGGGGTGGGGAGACGATACATGCCCGTAACGGGCAGGAATCACATCGTCTCAAATGCGTACGGCTACTGCTCCGCAGCGGGGGTGCCGGAGGCCGGTGCGTCCTGTTCGGAGGCGTCCACCGGCGATTCGGTGTCCTCGTCCTGCACGGGGTCCTCGATCTCCGAGCCCGGCAGGCGGGTGCTGGTCTCGCGTCCGGGGTGACGGCGTCCGACCACCATGAACGCTACCAGCGCGCCGAGGCCGAGCAGGATCGACATCCACACGTTGACCCGCAGGCCCGCGATGGTGTGCGCCGGGTCGATCCGGACCAGCTCGATCCAGAGCCGTCCGGTGGTGTAGACGACCACGTACAGCCAGAACGCCCGCCCGTGGCCGAGCCGCAGCCGACGGTCCAGCCAGATGATCAGCGCCGCACCGGCCAGGTTCCACAGCAGCTCGTACAGGAAGGTCGGGTGGAACAGGGTGCCCTCGGCGTAACCGGCGGGCAGGTGTGCCGCGTCGATCTCCAGCCCCCAGGGCAGGGTGGTCGGGCCGCCGAACAGCTCCTGGTTGAACCAGTTGCCCAGTCGCCCGATCGCCTGGGCGATCAGCAGACCGGGTGCCAGCGCGTCGGCGAACACCGGGAAGCTGACCTTCATCCGGCGGCAGCCGATGTACGCGCCGACCGCGCCGAGGGCGACCGCACCCCAGATGCCGAGCCCGCCCTCCCAGATCGCGAACGCCTTCCACGGGTCTCCCCCGGCCCCGAAGTACGCGTCCGGGCTGGTGATCACGTGGTACAGCCGCCCGCCGACGATGCCGAACGGCACCGCCCAGAACACGATCTCCAGCACCTCGTCCGGGTCCCCGCCGCGCTCCTTCCACCGCCGCTGGGTGAGCAGCACCGCGACCACGATCCCGGCGAGGATGGCCAGGGCGTAGGCGCGCAGCGGGAGCGGCCCGAGGTACCAGACCGACTGCGACGGGCTGGGGATCGAGAGGATCACCGGCGCACGCCCTCGGCCAGGCCGGCGGCGACCCCGGCGAGCTCGCTCAGTCCGCCGTCCAGGGCGCGCACGAACGCCGAGCCGACGATCACGCCGTCCGCGTAGCGCGCGATGTCCGCGGCCTGCTCCGGACGGGACACTCCGAGGCCGACGCAGACCCGCTCGGCCCCGGCGGCACGGGTCGACGAGACCAGGTGCTCGGCCTGCGCACCGACGCTGGTGCGCTCTCCCGTCACGCCCATGGTGGAGGCGGCGTAGACGAAGCCCTCGCAGGCGGCGGCGGTCATGGCCAGCCGCTCGGGGGTGGACGACGGGGCGACCAGGAACACCCGGTCCAGGTCGTGCGCGGTCGAGGCGGCGATCCAGTCCGCGCCCTCGTCCGGGATCAGGTCCGGCGTGATCAGGCCCGCGCCACCGGCCTGGGCCAGGTCACGGGCGAAGACGTCCACGCCGTAGCGCAGCACCGGGTTCCAGTAGGTCATCACCAGTGTGGGCGCGCCGGTGGCGGCGATCTGCTCCACCGCGGCGAACACGTCCCGGACCCGGGTGCCCTGGGCGAGCGCCCGGTCGACCGCGTGCTGGATGGTCGGGCCGTCCATCACCGGGTCGGAGTACGGCAGGCCGAGCTCGATCACGTCGACGCCGTTCTCGACCAGGGTGCGCGCGGCGGCGACCGATCCCGCGACGTCGGGGTAGCCGAGCGGCAGGTACCCGACCAGCGCGGCACGTCCCTCGTCGCGAAGCCGGTCCAGGGTGGCGGCCGTGCGGTTCCGGGTGGTCGCGGTGGCTGCCGTGGCCGGCGCCGCGTCCTGGGATGTCGTCACAGCTGCTCTCCCTCGTCGGCGTCGACCACCGGCTTGTCCTCGACCAGGCCGAACCACGCGGCGGCGGTTGCCACGTCCTTGTCCCCCCGGCCGGACAGGTTCACCAGGATGACCGGCGCCTGCCCGTCGTCGCGCCAGCTCGCGGCCTGCTCGCCGAGCTTGATCGCTCCGGCCAGGGCGTGCGAGGACTCGATCGCCGGGATGATCCCCTCGGTGTGGCAGAGGATCCGGAACGCCTCCATCGCCTCGTCGTCGGTGACCGGCAGGTACTCGGCGCGACCGGTGTCGTGCAGCCAGGCGTGCTCGGGGCCGACGCTCGGGTAGTCCAGACCGGCCGAGACCGAGTGGCTGGGCAGGGTCTGCCCGTCCTCGTCCTGCAGCAGGTACGACTTGGTGCCCTGCAGCACCCCGGGGAACCCGCCGCTGAACCGGGCCGCGTGCTTGCCGGAGGAGATGCCCGCGCCACCGGCCTCGAATCCGTACAGCCGGACCGACGGCTCGTCCAGGAACGCGTTGAACAGGCCGATCGCGTTCGACCCGCCGCCGACGCAGGCGACCGCGGCGTCCGGCAACCGGCCGATCTCGGCGGCGAGCTGCGCGCGGGCCTCCTCACCGATGATCGAGTGCAGGTCGCGGACCATGCTCGGGAACGGGTGCGGGCCGGTGGCGGTGCCCAGCAGGTAGTGCGTGCTGTCCACGTGGGCGACCCAGTCGCGCAGCGCCTCGTTGATCGCGTCCTTGAGGGTGCGGGTCCCGATCTCGACCGGGATCACCTCGGCGCCGAGCAACCGCATCCGGGCCACGTTCAGCGACTGGCGCTCCGCGTCGACCGCCCCCATGTACACCGTGCACTCCAGGCCGAGGAGCGCGGCGGCCGTCGCGGTGGCGACACCGTGCTGACCGGCGCCGGTCTCCGCGATCACCCGGGTCTTGCCCATCCGCTTCACCAGCAGGGCCTGGCCGAGCACGTTGTTGATCTTGTGGGAACCGGTGTGGTTCAGGTCCTCGCGCTTCAGAAAGACCCGGAGACCCGGACCACACTGCGCGGCGAACCGCGGCACCTCGGTCAGCGGGCTCGGCCGGCCGGTGTAGGTGCGGTGCAGTCGGCTCAGCTCGGCGCCGAAATCCGGGTCCGCCTTGGCCTTGGCGAAGGCGTCCTCCAGCTGGTCCAGCGCGGCGACCAGGGCCTCGGGCACGAAGCGCCCGCCGAACTCACCGAAGTACGGGCCCTCGTGCTGGGCGAGCGGACCGGTGGCCGCGGTCCGGTCGGTCTCGGGGCGGCCGGGTGCTGCGTCGGGCACGGTGATCCTCTCGGGAAGTGCTTACTGGCGGACGGCGCGGAGCGACGGGTGCGCCCCCGCGGCGACCAGATCCGCCACCGACTGCCGGGGGGCGTCGTCGGTGACCAGGGCCTCGCCGACCAGCACCGCGTCGGCACCGGCCCGGGCGTAGTCCATGACGTCGTGCGGCCCGCGGACCCCGGACTCGGCGATCCGGACCACGTCGCTCGGGATGGAGGGCGCGACCTTGGCGAAGGTGCCGCGGTCGACCTCCAGGGTCTTGAGGTCGCGGGCGTTCACGCCGACCACGCGGGCACCGGCGTCCACCGCGCGCAGCACCTCCTCGGAGTCGTGCACCTCGACCAGGGCGGTCATGCCCAACGAGTGCACCCGCTCCACCAGGGAGGTCAGCACGGTCTGCTCCAGCGCGGCCACGATGAGCAGGACCAGGTCCGCGCCGTGCGCCCGCGCCTCCCACACCTGGTAGGGCGTGACGACGAAGTCCTTGCGCAGCACCGGGATGTCCACCGCGGCGCGCACGCTGTCCAGGTCGGCGAGACTGCCCTTGAAACGGCGCTGCTCGGTGAGCACCGAGATGACGGACGCGCCGCCCTTCTCGTACTCGGCGGCCAGCGCGGCGGGGTCGGTGATGGTGGCCAGCGCGCCCTTGCTCGGGCTGGATCGCTTGACCTCCGCGATCACGGTCACCGCGTCGGCCAGCCGGAGCCGGGAGACGCACTCCACCGCACCGCGGACGTGCGACGCCCGTTCCTTCAGCTCGTCCAGGGACGTCGCGGACTGGCGCACGGCCAGGTCCTCACGGACCCCGGCCACGATGTCGTCGAGAACAGTTGCCATCGGACGTCTCCCCACTTCGGCGGCGGCTCCGTCATCGTAGAGCCGCCGAGCGGATGCGCTGACCACCCGCCCACCTGGTGAGCGGGCGGCGACTAGTGGTGGCCGTGCGTCGGCGTGTGCTTGCCGCCCTGGCCGAAGCCCGCCGCGCGCAGCACGATGCCCACGACCACGCCGGCCACCGCCACGGCCAAACCGGCCCAGACCAGCCAGACCAAGGAGAAGATCATCGCCAGAGCGGCCACCGTGAACCCGGCGACCACCGTGTAGGTGACCGTCCAGGCGGCGACGGTGCGCCCGTGGTTGGTCGGCGGAGCCACCGGCGGGAGACGCAGCGCCTCCATCCGCGGACCCTGTGCGGTGACGGCGACGCCACCCCGGGGGCTTTCAGTTCGCTGCGGCTGACCGGCCATCGTGTCCCAGCACCTTTCTGACGGAATGTCGCCAACCCTAACGGACGGTCGGCTCAGTACGTGTTCCAGGCGTCCAGGAAGCCGCGCGTGAAGCTCAGGATGAAGACCAGCACGCTCAGGGCCGCGCCGACATAGCCGAGCACCAGGCCCCAGACGGCCATTCCACGATTGTTCGACTCGCCGCGCTCGGCCGCCTTCAGGCTCAGGTGCCCGGTCACGACCGCGCCGGCCGACGCCAGGAACGGGCACAGGGCCCAGAACGCGACCACGCCGATGATGCCGAGCAGCAGCGACCAGATCGCGAGCGAGTTCTTGGGGTAGGTGACGACCGGGGCGTAGGAGCCCGGGGCCACGTAGCCGGTGGGTTGACCGTAGGGCGTCGGTTGACCGTACGGCGCGGTCTGACCGTAGGTGGGCTGACCGTAGGCCGGCTGGCCGTACGGCTGCTGGCCGTAGGCACTCGCGGGCGGGACCGAGCCGGTGGGCTGCTGGCCGTAGCCGCCGTACGGGGACTGCTGGCCGTAGGGGTCGGGGGCCGCGCCGTAGGACGGGGACTGGCCGTAGGGGTCGGGGGCCGCACCGTAGGACGGGGACTGACCGTAGCGATCCGGCGCCGCGCCGTAGGGTTGCTGCGGCTGGCCGGACGGCTGCGCCCGGCCGTAGGGGTCGAGCGCGGCGTCGGCCTGCGGCGGGGCGAACCGGTCGGGCGCGGCGGCGTCGGCCCGCGGCGGGGCGAACCGGTCGGGGGCGGACGCCGAGGGCTGCTGTCCGTACGGGTCGACGGCGGGCACGTCCGGAGACAGCCCGGGGACGCCGTCCGCCGACTGCGCGGACGTCTCGGACCGGTCCGCCGCGTCCGGATCGGCCGGGCGGTTCGCGTCCTGCGGGTCGTACGGGGTGGACATGCTGCTCCTCGCGCCGGGATGTGGGTCGGAGGTCACCGTAACGCGCGCTCGCGGGCCACCGGGGGACGATCACCCGGGTGGCGCCAGGACCCCTGACCAGGCGGGCACGTTGCGAGCCACGCCGTAGACCAGCAACAGGACCAGGGCGACGACGTACCACCGGTCCTGGATCCCGAGATCTGCCCGCCGACCCCGGCTCCGCAGCCAGGCCCAGCGCGCCCAGAGGCCGACGACGACCGGGACGAGCAGGACCCAGACCGGGTTCATCGCCCAGGCACCCGCGAGGTCCCCGGTCAGCAGGTCGTGCGTCGCCCGTAGTCCGCCGCACGCCGGGCAGTACCACCCGGTGAGCGCGTACAGCGGGCAGGCGCCCCACGACCCGGACCGGTTCGGGTCGCGCAGCACCAGGGCGAGCCCGGCCGCACCGACCGCCGCGCCGGACAGCAGCGGGACCCGGGCCGAGCGCAGGCGGGCGACGGCCCCCGAGGGAGCCGTCGCCCGCGTGTGCTGCTCGACCGTCATCGGCGTCAGGAGCTGAGGGCGTCGCCGAGGGCTCCGGTGATGCCGAGGATGATGCCGAGGATCAGCAGGCCGATCCCGATCCAGCCCATCACGACACCCGCGGTCGCCAGACCGCCGTTGTTCGCCTCGCCGCGCGCGACCGCCTTCTTGGCGTTCCCGCCGACGATGATCGCGGCGATACCGGCGGGAGCGCAGATCACCAGGCTCACGATGCCGAGCACCAGGGCCCAGACGCCGAGGGTGTTCTTCGGGTAGCCGTACATCGGGGTCTGCGCGTACGGCTGACCGGCCGGGTACTGCGGGTAGCCACCCGCCGCCGGGTCCTGCGGCGCACCGTACTGGCCGTACTGCGGCGTCTGGCCGGCGTCCGGGGCCTGCCCGTAGGAGGGGGTCTCCCCGTAGGACGGGGTCTGGCCGTACTGCGGCGCGCCGGAGTCTCCGGTGCTGCCGTCACCGGGCTGGTACGGGTCCTGCGGCTGGTTCGGGGTGGACATCACGTCTCCTCGCGGCTGATGTGCGTGGTCAAAGCACCACAATCGCCCGAAAGGCTACCGGTGTTGGCATCTCGTGCACAGTGAACGCTCAGTCGATCAGGTGGGATCGTCACCCCGGCCGAGGGCGTCCCAGGTGGCCCGCTCGTCGTCCTCGGCGGGTTCGGCCCGCTCCGGGGTCGTCGACTCCGCTCCGGCCCGCTCGTGCCGGGAGGAAGGCGCGGCCCAGTGCGCGGAGGCGCGCACCAGCAGCACCGCGGCGACGAGCACCAGGACCCCGAGCCCGACCGCGGCCCACGGCCAGGCGGTCACCGTGACGTCGCCGTCCAGCACGCCGACCCCGGTGAGGTCCGCCGCGGCCTGACGTGCCCGGTCCACCGCACCGGAACGGGCGCCCAGGGCGCCGACCACCACCAGCACACCGCCCGCGGCGACCACCACGGAGACCACCCAACGACCGATCCTGCCGACCAGCCCGAGGGCGATCGCGGCGGCGGCCAGGACCAGCGACGCGCCGATCACGCCCGGCGCCGCCGCTGCGCCGGTGACCCGGACCGCGACGGTGCCGATCACCGGGCCGGTGGCGGTGGCCGTGAGCCAGGCCGGCAGGGTGACCGCGCCACAGAGTCCGGCCAGGACGAGCAGCAGCAGCACCCAGGGGCCGCGACGGGTGGGGTTCACGGCGTCACCGGCCGCAGCCGGGCGGCGATCTGCACCGCCCGGACGGCGGCGGCCGCCTTGTTGCGGGACTCCTCGTACTCCAGGGCCGGCACCGAGTCGGCGACGATCCCGCCGCCGGCCTGGACGCTGGCCCGGCCGTCCCGGATCAGCGCGGTCCGGATCGCGATCGCCATGTCCATGTTCCCGGCGAAGTCGAAGTAGCCGACCGTGCCGCCGTAGATGCCGCGCCGGGCCGGTTCGATCTCGTCGATCAGCGCGATCGCGCGGGGCTTGGGCGCACCGGAGAGCGTGCCCGCCGGGAAGGTCGCGGTGAGCGTGCCGAGCGCCGTCGCCCCCTCCCGGAGCTCGCCGGTCACGGTGGAGCAGATGTGCATGATGTGGCTGTACCGGTGCACCTGCATGAACTCGGCGACCTCGACGGTGGCCGGCACGCAGACCTTGACCATGTCGTTGCGGGACAGGTCGACCAGCATCAGGTGCTCGGCGCGCTCCTTGGGATCGGCCATCAGCTCGTCGTGCAGCCGCCGGTCCTCTTCGGGGGTGGCGCCGCGCGGGCGCGAACCGGCGATCGGGAACGTCGTGACGTGCCCGTCGGCCACCTTGACCAGGGTCTCCGGGCTGGAGCCGACCACCGCGAAGTCCCGGCCGGACGCGTCCTGCAGCTGCAGGTAGTACATGTACGGGCTCGGGTTGATGGTGCGCAGCACGCGATAGACGTCCAGCGGGTCGGCCGGGCAGTCCAGGTCCAGGCGCTGGGAGATCACGACCTGGAACACGTCGCCGTCCCGGATCGCGACCTGACCGGCACGCACCGCGTCCTCGAAGTCGGACCGCGTGGTGCGGAACTCCAGCTCCGGGGTCGGGGCGTCCTCGGCGAGCTGGGCGACGGCCGGTGCGGTACCGGACAGCAGCTGCCGCTCCATCGCGTCCAACCGGGCCACGGCGTCGGCGTGCGCCTCGTCCACCCGCTCGTCGGTGCCGTCGAAGTTGATCGCGTTCGCCACCAGCCAGACCGAGCCGTCGCGGTGGTCGGTGACCGCGAGGTCGCTGGCCAGGCAGAGCGACAGCTCCGGCACGTCCAGCTCGTCGGGGGCGGCAGCGGGCAGGGTGGGCTCCCAGTGCCGGACGATGTCCCAGCCGAGCGCGCCGACCAGTCCTCCGGTCAGCGGCGGCAGCCCGGGGACCTCGGGGGTGCGCAGCACGTCCAGGGTGCGGCCGAGGACGTCCAGGACATCGCCCTCGGTGGGCACCCCGGCGGGCACGTCGCCGAGCCAGGTCGCGCGGCCGTCGCGGACGGTCAGGGTGGCACGGGAACGGACTCCGACGAACGACCAGTGCGACCAGGTGCCGTCCTGTTCCGCGGACTCCAGGATGAAGGTGCCCGGACGGCCCTGCGCCAGGGTGCGGTACAGCCCGACCGGGGTCGTGTCGTCGGCGAGCAGCCGGCGGACCACCGGGATCACCCGGCGTTCGGCGGCCAGCTCGCGGAAGTCGGCCAGCGTCGGCCAGGTCCGGCCCCAGGGCACCTCGACGGCGGTCATGCCCGCTCCCCCACGATCGCGCCCAGGTCGCCCCCGGCCTCGAAGCACGTCCGGCTGCCGGTGTGGCAGGCCGCGCCGATCTGGTCGACCCGGACCAGCAGGGCGTCGCCGTCGCAGTCCAGCTCGACCGACTTCACGTACTGGGCGTGCCCGGAGGTGTCGCCCTTGCGCCAGTACTCCCCGCGGGACCGGCTCCAGAACACCACGCGACCGCCGGTCAGCGTGCGGTGCAGGGCCTCGTCGTCCATCCAGCCGAGCATGAGCACCTCACCGGTGTCGTGCTGCTGGATCACGGCGGCGACCAGTCCGGCGTCGTCGCGCTTGAGACGCGCGGCGATGGTCGGGTCGAGAGTCGCGGTGCTGTCGTTCACACGGGTGATCCTTTCATGGGCCGATCAGCGGGTCTGCGCGACCCAGGCGGCGTGCATCGAGGCGTACACCCCGTCGTCCGCCACCAGCTCCTCGTGCGGGCCGAACTCGACCACCTGTCCGGCGTCGACCACCACCACCAGATCGGCGGCCTCGGCGGTGGACAACCGGTGCGCGATGGTCAGGGTGGAGCGCCCGGTGGTCAGGGAGTCGAGCGCGCGGGCGATCCGGACCTCGGTGGCGGGATCCACCGCGGAGGTGGCCTCGTCCAGCACCAGCAGGTCGGCGTCCGCGAGGTAGGCACGGGCCAGGGCCACCAGCTGCCGCTCCCCCGCCGACAACGACTCGCCGCGCTGCCCGACCGGCGTGTCCAGCCCGGCGGGCAGTTCGTTCACCCAGCCGGTCAGCCCCAGCTCGTCCAGCGCCGACAGCAGGGCACCCCGGTCGGGGGCGGCCCCGTCGCGCAGCCCGTAGGCCAGGTTCTCCGCCAGGGTCGCGTCGAAGAGGAAGCCCTCTTGCGGGACCATGACGACCCGTCGGCGCAGGTCCTCGGTCCGGATCTGCCGCAGGTCCACGCCGTCCAGGCGCACCGCGCCGTCCACCGGGTCCATCAGCCGGGTGACCAGCTTGGCGATGGTGGTCTTGCCGGAGCCGGTCGCACCGACCACGGCCACCGAGCGCCCCGCGGGCAGCTCCAGGTCGACGTCGTGCAGCACGGTCGGACCGCTGGGGTAGGCGAACCGCACGCCGTCCAGCCGCACCTCGGCGGGACCGCGGGGCGAGGGCACGCCGGCCGGGCCCGGGTCGGCGACCTGCACCGGCGTGTCGATGATGCCGAGCACCCGGCGCCAGCCCGCCACCGCGTTCTGCAGCTCGTTCAGCACCTCGGTGGCCTGCTGCACCGGTCCGGTGAACAACTGCACCAGGAACAGGAAGGCCAGCAGCTTGCCCGCGGTCAGCGCGCCGCCGATGCCCAGATGGGTGCCGACCACCACGACGACGGCCAGCACCAGGTTCGCGACCAGCACGCCGGAGGAGAACACCACGGACACGGTGTTCTGGGCCCGGACCTGGGCGTTCCGGGTGTCGCCGACCCGGGCGTCGATCGTGCGCTGGGTGCGGGCCTGCACCCCGTACGCCCGGATGGTCTCGGCGCCGACCACGGACTCGGAGACCGCGCCGAGCATCGCGCCGACCCGCTCCCGGACCCGGGTGTACGCCCGGTTGACCTTCTTCTGCAGCGGGTGCAGGGCGACGGCCAGCGGCAGGAAGCAGACCCAGACCAGCACGGCGAGCTGCCAGGAGTAGACCAGCATCAGCACCGTCGCCACGCCGACCTGCAGCACCGAGACCACCAGCATGATGCCGCCCCACTGCACGAACAGGGAGATGGTGTCGACGTCGCTGGTCACCCGGGAGACCAGGGACCCCCGGCGCTCGGTGTTCTGGGTCAGCACCGACAGGTCGTGCACGTGCCGGAACGCCCGGACCCGCAGCTCGGCGAGCCCGGCCTCGGAGGCCCGGAACAGCCGGATGTTGACCGCCGCGGAGCACAGGCCGCCGAGCACCAGGGCCAGCACGGCGCCCGCCGCGAGCCACAGCACCCGGTGCACGTCCGGGCCGCCGTCGGCGAGGATCCCGGAGTCGATCGTCTGCTGCACCGCGATCGGCACCACCACCTTGCCGCCGGCGGCCAGCACCGCGAGCAGCAGGGTGATCCCGATGCCGCGCACCAGCTGCGGGGACACCTGGACACCCCGTCGCAGGGTGCCGAGCACGCCGAGCTGCTCGGTGTCGCCCAGCGTGTGGCCGCGCTCCTGGGCGCTCATCGCTCGTCCCCCGCCATCGCCTCGTCGTCCAGTGCGTCGGCGCGGGCCTCGGCCCGGCGCTCGGATTCCTGCTCGTACGCGGTCGCCAGCGCCCGGTAGCCGGGGTCGCGTGCCAGCAGCTCGCCGTGGGTGCCGTGGTCGACCACCCGGCCGCCCTCCAGGTGCAGCACCTCGTCCGCCAGCGCGACCGAGCTCATCCGGTAGGCGACCAGGAGCACGGTGGGGCCCGCGCCGTCGGTGTGCGAGCGCAGCCCGGAGAGGATGTCCCGCTCCACCCGCGGGTCCACCGCGCTCGTCGCGTCGTCCAGGATCAGCAGTCGCGGCCGCCGGACCAGCGCCCGGGCGATCGCCAGCCGCTGGCGCTGCCCCCCGGACAGGTTCGATCCGCGTTCGCCCAGCGGTGCGTCCAGGCCGCCGGGCAGGTCGCAGACCACGCCGTCGACCCGCGCCAGGCGCAGCGCGTCCCACACCTGGTCGTCGGTGGGCGCGCCGGACTCGCCGGGATCGGCCAGCGAGACGTTGCCCCGCACGGTGTCCTCGAAAATGAAGGTCTGCTGCCCGACCAGCACCACCTGGGCGGTCAGGTCGTCCGCGGCCAGGTCCCGCACGTCCGTCCCGTCGACCTCGATCCGGCCGGTGGTCGGGTCGGAGAGCCGCGGCACCAGGGACACCAGGGTGGTCTTGCCCGCACCGGTCGAGCCGACCAGCGCCACCACCCGCCCGGGGGCGATGTCGACGTCCACCCCGCGCAGGATCGGCACCGGTCCGGCCGGGCCGGGCACCTCGACGCCGACGCCGGTCATCCGCAGGGCGGCGCCCTGTGCGGTCCGGGTCAGCGGCGTGAAGCCGAGGGCCAGCTCGCCCTCGGCGTCGACCACCCGCGCCAGCCGCTCCTGGCCGACCAGGGCGCGCGGCAGGTCGCCGAGCACCCAGCCGAACGCCCGCACGGGCACCGCCATCAGGGTCAGCAGGTACGCGGCGGAGACCACGTCGCCGGTGTCGACCGCGCCGGTGCTGGCCCGCCAGACGCCGACCATCAGCACCAGCACGGAGCCCAGGCTGGGCAGCATGTCGATCACCGGGTCGAAGTACGCCCGGACCACGCCCACCCGGACGTTCGCCGCCCGCAGCTGGTCGGTCCGGTCGGCGAACCGGCGCTCCTCGCGGTCCTCGGTGCCCAGCGACTTGACCAGCAGTGCGGCCTCGAAGGACTCGTGGGCGTTGTCGGCGACGTCCGCGCGGAGTTCCTGCGCCCGGGTGACCGCGGGCGACATCTTGCGCTGGAAGACCACGTTCGCCAGGACGGCCAACGGCAGCACGATCAGCGCGGCCACCGCCAGGTACGGGTCGGTGGTGAACAGGGCGACCGCGGCGACCGCGATCATCACGACCACACCGAGCGCGAACGGCAGCGGGTTGAACACGTTGGTGGCGGCCTCGACGTCGGAGGACGCGTTGGACAGCAGCTGCCCGGTGGGGTGACGGCGGTGCCAGGACATCGGCAGCTTGAGGTACTGCCGGGTGACCCCGCGACGCCACATCGCCTGCTGGTCGGAGACGCCGATCCCGGCGAACACCCGGCGCCCGGCCACCGACAGCGCCAGGGACAACGCGACCAGGGCGAGCGCTCCCCCGGCCAGCCAGATTCGTCCGCGGGCGTCGGCGTCGCCGTTCAGGGCGGGGACCACCACGGTGTCGGTCGCCCAGCCCAGCACCCGGCTGACCGCCACGGTGAACGCGCCGAAGGCCGCCGAGGTGCCGATCGCCAGGACATAGGTGCCCGGCTGGGAGGAGATCCCCCGGCCGAGCAGGAGGGCGGACCTCCGGGTCACCGATCCGGTCAGCGTGGCGGGACGGCGTGGGGTGGAGCGGGGTGGCACGACAGGACCTCTCGAAGCCGATCTCGGGGACTGTTCAGGATCTTCTCATGCACCTCAGACAGGCCGAGGGGCCGGCCACCCGCAGGTGACCGGCCCCTCGGACCGTGATGCGTGAACCGGTCAGTTGCCGGTCAGCTTCTCCCGCAGAGCAGCCAGCGCCTCGTCGGAGGCGAGGGTGCCGGTGGCCTCCTGGGCCGGAGCCGAGGAGTACGAGCTGGCGGACGAGGCGGAGGAGGAAGAGGACGAGCTCGACGAGGAGCCGGCCACCTCACCCGCGGCGGCCTCGGCGTCAGCCTTGGTCGCGTCCAGGACCTGCTTGCGGTGGGCCTCCCAGCGGGAGTGCGCCTCCGCGTACTGGCCCTCCCAGGCCTCACGCTGCGTGTCGAAGCCCTCGAGCCACTCGTTGGTGGTCGGGTCGAAGCCCTCGGGGTACTTGTAGTTCCCCTCCTCGTCGTACTCCGCGGCCATGCCGTACAGGGCCGGGTCGAAGTCCTCGGAGGTCGGGTCGAAGCCCTCGTTCGCCTGCTTCAGCGACAGCGAGATCCGGCGGCGGTCCAGGTCGATGTCGATGACCTTGACGAAGACGTCGTCGCCGACCTGCACGACCTGCTCCGGGACCTCCACGTGGCGGACGGCCAGCTCGGAGATGTGCACCAGGCCCTCGATGCCGTCCTCGACGCGCACGAACGCACCGAACGGAACGAGCTTGGTGACCTTGCCCGGGACGACCTGGCCGATGGCGTGGGTCCGGGCGAAGGCCTGCCACGGGTCCTCCTGGGTCGCCTTCAGCGACAGCGAGACCCGCTCGCGGTCGAAGTCGACGTCCAGGACCTCGACCGTGACCTCCTGGCCGACCTCGACGACCTCGGACGGGTGGTCGATGTGCTTCCAGGACAGCTCGGAGACGTGCACCAGACCGTCGACGCCACCCAGGTCCACGAAGGCACCGAAGTTGACGATGGAGGACACGACACCGGGGCGGACCTGGCCCTTCTGCAGGGTCTGCAGGAAGGTGGAGCGGACCTCGGACTGGGTCTGCTCGAGCCAGGCGCGGCGGGACAGGACCACGTTGTTGCGGTTCTTGTCCAGCTCGATGATCTTCGCCTCGATCTCCTTGCCCACGTAGGGCGCGAGGTCGCGGACACGACGCATCTCCACCAGCGAGGCGGGCAGGAAGCCGCGCAGGCCGATGTCGAGGATGAGGCCGCCCTTGACGACCTCGATGACGGTGCCGGTGACGACGCCGTCCTCCTCCTTGATCTTCTCGATCGTGCCCCAGGCGCGCTCGTACTGGGCGCGCTTCTTGGACAGGATCAGGCGACCCTCCTTGTCCTCCTTCTGGAGGACCAGGGCCTCGACCGCGTCGCCGACCTGGACGACCTCACCGGGGTCGACGTCGTGCTTGATCGACAGCTCCCGGGACGGGATGACGCCCTCGGTCTTGTAGCCGATGTCCAGCAGGACCTCGTCGCGGTCGACCTTGACGATCGTGCCCTCGACGATGTCGCCATCGTTGAAGTACTTGATGGTCGCGTCGACAGCGGCGAGGAAGTCCTCGGCGGAGCCGATGTCGTTGATCGCGACCTGGGGGGTGCCGGACTTGGCGGGGGTGGAGATGCTCATGTAGGGGTGGGCTCCGATGCGGACAGATACGTTGTGCGGACAGGAATCGGGCCGATCCGCCAGGCGGCGGTGGTCCGGGGATGATGCGGTGGTCGGCGGCGCACGGATCGAACCGCGCGGGCACGCGACACCGTCGACCATCCTACCGACGGATTTGACAACGGGTCAAAGCGGAAAACTCAGGCCAGGGCCCGCGCGACGTCCAGCAGATCGGCCGGGACGTGCTTGACCTTGCCCGCGATCTCCGACAACGGGACCAGCACGACGTCCTCGCCCCGCAGCGCGGTCATCACGTTCGTCTCGCCCCGGCTGATCGCGTCGATCGCGGCCACGCCGAACCGGCTGCCCAGGATCCGGTCCGCCGGGACCGGGGAACCGCCGCGCTGCACGTGGCCCAGCACCGTGACCCGGGTGTCGAAGCCGGTGCGCTCGGCGATCTCGTGCTTGACCCGCTCGCCGATCGCGCCGGCCACGATCTCGCCGAACTTGCCGACCGGCGCCTCGTAGGACATCGAGGTGCCCTCGGCCGGGATCGCGCCCTCGGCGACCACCACGATCGAGAAGTTGGCGTGCGCCCGGTGGCGGTGCTTGAGGAACTTGACCACCTTGTCGATGTCGAAGGGCTCCTCCGGCGCCAGGACCAGCTCGGCGCCGCCGGCGATCCCCGCGGTCACGGCGATCCAGCCCGCGGAACGGCCCATCACCTCCACGATCATCACGCGGTTGTGCGACTCGGCCGTGGTGTGCACCCGGTCGATCGCCTCGGTCGCGATCTCCACCGCGGTGTCGAAGCCGATCGAGCGGTCGGTGCCCCAGACGTCGTTGTCGATGGTCTTGGGGATGGCCACGATCTTGACGCCCGCCTCGGCGACCTTGGAGGCCGCGTGCAGGGTGCCGTCGCCGCCGATGCAGATCAGGGCCTCGATCCGCTCCGCCTCCAGGGTGGACAGCACCGCGTCGACGCCGCCGTCCGAGGAATGCGGGTGGAAGCGCGCCGTGCCCAGCAACGTGCCGCCGACCGGCAGCACGTTGCGGATGTGGTTGCGGGTGAGCGGGATGATGTCGCCGTCGACGACGCCACGCCAGCCGTTCCGGAATCCGATGATGGAGTGGCCGTACTCGCCCTCCCCACGCTTGACCACGGCCCGGATCGCGGCGTTCAGGCCCGGGACGTCGCCGCCACCGGTGAGCAGTCCGACTCGCACGCTGAAGTCTCCTTCATCAACTTGGGGAGGATTGCCCGACGCAGCGGCGCGCGGGCGTGACCAGGCTATCCGGCTCCGGTGAACGCACGGTGGGTCGAAGGTCGCGCGGCGCGCCGTGATCTACCGTCACCCGGGTGAACCCTGAACAGCCGGGCCCGATGGCCGACGCCGGATACCGCGATGTCGCCGACTCCGCCGCCACCGGGGCGGGTCGGCTCTGGTGGGACGCGAACGCCGCGGAGTACCTCGACGAGCACGGCGCGTTCCTCGGCGACGACGACTTCTGCTGGTGTCCCGAAGGGCTGCGCGAGGCCGACGCCCGCCTGCTGGGCGACGTGCGCGGACGACGGGTGCTGGAGGTCGGGTCCGGGGCGGCGCAGTGCTCCCGCTGGCTGGCCGGGCAGGGGGCGTCCGTGGTCGCGACGGACGTCTCCGGAGCGATGCTGGCGGCCGCGGCGCGGATCGGCGGCGACTTCCCGCTGGTGCAGGCCGACGCGCGGGCGCTGCCGTTCCCGGACGCGAGCTTCGACGTGGTGTTCACCGCCTACGGGGCGATCCCGTTCGTGCCGGACGCCGCGCGGGTGCACGCCGAGGCGTTCCGGGTGCTGCGACCGGGCGGGCGCTGGGTGTGCTCGGTGACGCATCCGATCCGGTGGGCGTTCCCCGACGATCCCTCCGAGCGCGGGCTGACCGCCGACCGGTCGTACTTCGACCGCCGGCCCTACGTGGAGCTCGACGCGGCGGGCCGGGTGCTCTACGCGGAGTACCACCGCACGCTGGGCGACCACCTCGCGGACCTGGTCGGAGCAGGCTTCGTGCTGGACCGGCTGGTCGAGCCGGAGTGGCCCGCCGGGCACGACCGCACCTGGGGCGGCTGGAGCCGGGTGCGCGGGGAGCGGATCCCCGGCACCGCGATCCTGGTTGCGCACCGGCCGGACTGACCCGGGCGAGCGTGCACGGACGCGGGGCTCGCGGGCCTACGGGCCGTCCTTCGTGCACCCTCGACCGGCAGCGGCCCGGCGCGGGCGATCAGTGGCGGATCAGTGGCCGGCCTCGTGCCAGGACGTCCCGACCCCGACCGAGACGTCCAGCGGGACGTCCAGCGTGTACGCCGCACCCATCTGCTCCCGGACCAGGGCCTCGACCGCGTCCCGCTCCCCCGCGGCGACCTCCAGCACGAGCTCGTCGTGCACCTGGAGCAGCATCCGGCTCTTCAGGCCCTGGGCGGTGAGCTCGCGCTGCACGCCGAGCATGGCCAGCTTGATGATGTCCGCCGCCGAGCCCTGGATCGGGGCGTTCAGGGCCATCCGTTCCGCGGACTCGCGACGGATCCGGTTGTCGCTGGTCAGGTCCGGCAGATAACGACGGCGGCCGAGGATGGTGGCGGTGTAGCCGACCCCGCGGGCCTCCTGGGCGACGGTGCCGAGGTAGTCGCGCACCCCGCCGAACCGGTGGAAGTAGTCCTCCATCAGGGCTGCGGCCTCGCCGACCGCGATGTTGAGCTGCTGGGACAGGCCGAAGGAGGACAGCCCGTACGCCAGGCCGTAGCTCATCGCCTTGATCTTGGAGCGCTGGGCGCCGGACACCTGGTCGGTCGGGACGTTGAACACCCGGGAGCCGACGTAGCTGTGCAGGTCCTCGCCGCCGCGGAACGCCTCGATCAGGCCCTCGTCGCCGGACAGGTGCGCCATGATCCGCATCTCGATCTGCGAGTAGTCGGCGGTGAGCAGCGTCTCGTACCCGGCGCCGACCACGAACGCGCGGCGGATCTGCCGGCCGGCCTCGGTGCGGATCGGGATGTTCTGCAGATTCGGGTCGGTGGAGGACAGCCGACCGGTGGCCGCGATGGTCTGCTGGAAGGTGGTGTGGATCCGCCCGTCCGGGGCGACCGACCGCAGCAGGCCCTCCACCGTCTGCCGGAGCTTGATCGCGTCCCGGTGCGCGAGCAGGGCGGCCAGGAACGGGTGCTGGGTCTTGGCGAACAGGTCGGCCAGGGCCGCGGCGTCCGTGGTGTAGCCGGTCTTGGTCTTCTTGGTCTTCGGCATGTCGAGCTGGTCGAAGAGGACCTCCTGCAGCTGCTTGGGCGAGCCGAGGTTCACCTCCCGGTCGATCGCCGCGTACGCCTCCGTGGCGGCCTGCTGGACAGTGGCGTCGTACTGCCGCTCCAGCTCGCCCAGGTAGTCGGTGTCGACGGCGATGCCGAGGTGCTCCATTCCGGCCAGCACCTGCTCCAGCGGGAGCTCGACGTCGGCCAGCAGGTGGGCGGCACCGCGGTCGTCCAGCTCGCCGGTCAGCACGTCGGCCAGGTCGAGCACGGCGGCGGCCCGGACCGCGCCCCGCTCGTGCTCCTCGGTGCCGTCCAGACCCAGGTCGAGCGCACCCTGGGCGTCGTCGTTCTTCTCCGCGGGGGTGAGCTCCCGGTGCAGGTAGGCCATCGCGAGGTCGGCCAGGTCGTAGCCCCGGCGCTCGGGCTGGCAGAGGTAGGCGCCGAGCTCGGTGTCGAAGACCACGCCGTCCAGGGCCAGGCCACGGCCGGCCAGCGCGTGCCAGGCCTCCTTCGCGGCGTGCACGAGCTTGGGCGCGGCGGCGTCGGCCAGCCACCCGGCCAGCGCGGACTCGTCGGCGGGGTCGATCCGGAGCAGGTCGTAGGCCACCGCCTCGCCGCCGGCGGACAGCGCCACCCCCCACGCGTCGCCGCCGGAGGGAGCGTGCGAGCCCTGGACGTCCAGGCCGATCCGCTGCCCGGCGTGCGCGCCGAGCCAGCCGGACAGCCCACCGGCGGCCGGGGTGACCAGCTCGGGGCCGTCGACGCCCAGCGGCTCGTCCACCGCGCCCTGCGGGTCGTCGTCGTCACCGGGGGCGACCGCGAGCAGGCGCTCGCGCAGCTGACCGCGGAACTCCAACTCCTCGAGCAGCTCCAGCACCGCGGGGCGGTCCCACGGCCGCCGAGCGAGGTCCTCCGGGCCCAGCGGGAGCTCCAGGCCGTCGACCAGACGGTTCAGCTCGCGGTTCAGCACGACCTGGTCCAGGTGGGCGCGCAGCGACTCGCCGGCCTTGCCCTTGATGTCGCCGGCCTGCGCGATCACGCCCTCGAGCCCGTCGTAGGTCGTGATCCACTTGGCGGCGGTCTTCGGGCCGACGCCGGGGACGCCGGGCAGGTTGTCCGAGGTCTCGCCGACCAGAGCGGCGATGTCCGGGTAGCGCTCCGGCGGGACGCCGTACTTCTCCTCGACGGCTGCCGGGGTCATCCGGGCCAGCTCGGAGACGCCGCGGACCGGGTAGAGCACGGTGACGTCGTCGGTGACCACCTGCAGGGCGTCCCGGTCGCCGGTGCAGACCAGCACGTCCATGCCCGCGGCCGCACCCTGCCGGGACAGCGTGGCCAGGATGTCGTCGGCCTCGTAGTCGGCCTTGGTCAGCACCGGGATGTTCATGCTGTCCAGCAGCCGGCGGATCACGTCGACCTGGCCGCGGAACGGCTCGGGCGAGGCGTCGCGGGTGGCCTTGTACTCGGGGTAGCGCTCGGTGCGGAAGGTCACGCGCCCGAGGTCGAAGGCCACCGCGACGTGGGTGGGCTGCTCGTCCCGGAGCAGGTTGGCCAGCATGGACGCGAAGCCGAACACCGCGTTGGTCGGCTGCCCGCCCACCGTGGCGAAGTTCTCCACCGGAAGGGCGAAGTAGGCGCGGTAGGCCATCGAGTGGCCGTCCACCAGCAGGAGTCGCGGTCGCGTCGCAGCAGTCACGGGTGACAACCTATCCGTCATGGCTGACACCGCGCCCACCGCCCCGACCGCCTTCCCCGAGGGCACTCTGATGACCCGGATGGGCATGACGTTGGACGAGGTCGGGGCCGACCGCACGGTGGGCCGGATGCCGGTGGCCGGGAACACCCAGCCCTTCGGCCTGCTGCACGGCGGCGCCACCGCGGCCCTGGCCGAGACGCTCGGGTCCTACGCCGCGAACGTGCACGCCGCCGAGTTCGGCCGGCAGGCGGTCGGCATCGAGCTCGGCGTGACCCACCACCGGTCGGCGACCGACGGCGAGGTGGTCGGGACCGCGACCGCACTGCACCGCGGCCGGACCCTGGCGACCTACGAGGTGGTGGTCGAGGACCCGCGCGGGCGCCGGCTCTGCACGGCCCGGCTGACCTGCATGCTGATCGAGACCAAGCCGCTGGGCTGACCCGCCGCACGGGACGGGTCCACCGCCCGTCCGGCACGGGTCCGCGAGTCGGCCCGGCCGGCGCGGGCGGCGCGACGCCGGGCGACCAGGTCGTCGATCCCCCGGGCGCGGGGACCGGACTGCTCGCCGGAGAGCTTGCGCTGCAGGGTCTCCACGCTCACCACGCGGTGCGCGGCGGCGGGGGCGAACCCGAGGCGGGACAGGAAGCGCAGCACCCCACGGGCGCCGGGCAGCGGCACCGCGTAGACCTCGACCGCGCCGACCCGTTCGGCCTCCTCGGCCACCCCGGTGAGCAGCGCGTGCCCGATGCCGCGACGACGGGCGGACTCGCCGACGTACACCGCCTCGATCGCGACGGACACCTCGTCGGTGAACAGACTGGGGCCGACCACGCGGGCGAGGACCAGACCCTGGACCTGATCGTCCAGCTCGCCGACCAGGGCGACGGCGCCCGGCTCGACGGCCAGCGCGCCGACCTGGTGGCGCAGGCGGTCGGGGTCGTCGGTGCAGAGCTGGGAGCCGAGCAGCGACTCGGCGCGGGCGGCGAGGCACAGGTCGATGACCCGCTCCACGTCATCCGGACGGGCGGGACGTACGACGGCGGCTGAACGCACGGTTCCACGACCTCCTCGATGCGATGAGTGGGTAGAGCGCTGCGCGGACGACGAGGGGCTGGGGTGGCCTCGCGCCCCGAACGGTTCCCCCCGCGTGGTGCCCCGGCATCATGGCAAACATCGGGGGTCCGTGCCTAGTCCGCCGGCCGGAAACCTCGATGTCACATCCGGTCATCCGAATCGTGACCAGAAACTCATCGGGCACAACACGACCGAAACGCGTTCGACACACGCCGTCCCTAGCGTCTGCCGGGTTCGCAGGCCCGGACGGCCGAACCGATCGTCCGATCTCGGCGGACGTGCGCGACATTCTGCCGACCACGACCGGACGGAGGACCAGGTGCGCTCAGCCGCGACCAGGGACCGTTCCACCGCCGCAGGGGTGCTGCTCGCCCTCGGTGTGCTCGTCCTCACCACACTGTTCACGCTCGTCCCCGCCCCGTCGGCCGGGGCGGCCGCCGCCGGACCCTGCGTGGCGGACGCCGCCACCGGCTGCATCAACGGGACCGTCACCACCGCCGACCGCCAGCCCGCCGTGGGCGTCGTGCTCGAGGTCGACGGACCCGGCGGCACCGTGCAGGCCAGCACGGGAACGGACGGCCGCTGGTCCGCTCCGGTCACCGCCGCGGGCCAGTACACGGTCACTCTGGACACCACCACGCTGCCGCCCGGCGAGCAGCTGCGCGATCCGTCCGGCAACCCCCGCACGGTCACCGTCGAGCTCGGGTCGTCGGCCGGGGCGCTGTTCCCGCTGGGCGAGCCGGCCGGCACCGCACCCGGCGACCAGGCCACCGACGACGCCTCGGAGCCCTCCGACGACGCCAGCTCCGACGTGGGGGCACCGGTGGGCAGCAGTGCCAGCGGCAGCTTCTCCTGGTCGCGGTTGGCGCAGCAGGCGACCAACGGACTCGTGTTCGGCGTCCTGCTGGCTCTGGCGTCGGTGGGGCTCTCGCTGATCTACGGCACGACCGGGCTGAGCAACTTCGCGCACGGCGAGCAGGTCACCCTCGGCGCGATCATGGCCTACGTCGGCTGCCAGCTCCTGCACCTGCCGCTGCTGGTGTCCGGGCTGATCGCGGTGCTGGTCGGCGCAGCCTCCGGCTGGGTGCAGGACGCGGGGCTGTGGCATCCGCTGCGCCGGCGCCGGGTCGGGATCACGCAACAGATGATCGTGACCATCGGTCTGTCGATGGCGCTGCAGTACACGTACCAGTTCTTCCTGGGCGGCGGGCAGCTGCGGATCGTCACCACCAACCCGACCATGCTGACCCTCGGGCCGGTCCGGATCACGATGACCTCGGTGGTCTCGCTGGTGCTGTCCGCGCTGGTGCTGGCCGCCGTGGCCTGGTTCCTGCTCGGCACCCGGATCGGCCGGGCCACCCGGGCGGTGTCGGACAACCCGGCGCTGGCGTCGGCCTCGGGCATCACCGTGGACCGGATCGTCCGGCTGGTCTGGGTCCTCGGGTCGTCGCTGGCCGCACTGGGCGGCGTGCTGATGGGCCTGTACTTGAACGCCACCAACTGGAACATGGGCGGCGCCCTGCTGCTGCTGATGTTCGCGGCGGTGACCCTGGGCGGGCTCGGACAGGCGTTCGGCGCGCTGGCCGGATCGATCGTGATCGGCCTGGTGGTCGAGATGTCGAACCTGGTCATCCCGAGCGACATGCGCTACGCCGGCGCGCTGCTCATCCTCATCCTCGTCCTGCTCCTGCGTCCGCAGGGCATCCTCGGCCGCGCCGAGCGGATCGGTTAGGAGCATCCCCATGGACTGGACACGCATCCTGGTCAACACGGCGGGCGAGATCTTCGCCCCCACCACCGCGGCCTACGCCTTGGCCGCCATCGGGCTGAACGTGCACTTCGGGCTCACCGGTCTGCTCAACATGGGCCAGGCCGGGTTCATGCTGATCGGCGCGTACGGCTTCGCGATCTCGACCATCGCCGGCTGGCCGCTGTGGGCCGCCGTGCTGGTCGCCCTGGCCGCGGCGGCGCTGTTCGGACTGCTGCTGGGCATCCCGACCCTGAAGCTGCGCGGCGACTACCTCGCGATCGTCACCATCGCCGCGGCCGAGATCGTCCGGCTGGTCGGGCGCTCGACCGCGCTGACCGAGCTGACCGGGGCCTCCTCCGGACTGCGCGGCAACAGCTACAAGCACACCTTCCAGGACGCCTCGCCGTTCGCGGACGGCACCGTGGCGCTCGGACCCTTCGAGTACTCGATGAACGCGTCGAACTCGTGGTGGATCCGGATCGTCGGCTGGGGGCTGGTCGCGCTGACCTGCCTGCTGATCTGGCTGCTGATCCGCTCGCCCTGGGGCCGGGTGCTCAAGGGCATCCGGGAGGACGAGGACGCGGTGCGCTCGCTGGGCAAGAACGTCTACTCGTACAAGATGCAGGCGCTGGTCCTCGGCGGGGTGATCGGCGCGCTCGCCGGGATCGTCTACGTGCTCCCCCGCGCGGTCCAGCCGGACTCGATGGGCCGCCCGATGACGTTCTTCGTCTGGACGATCCTGCTGCTGGGCGGCGCCGCCACCGTCTTCGGCCCGCTGCTCGGGTCGATCATCTTCTGGGTGTCGCTGATGTTCATCAAGTCCGTGATGCGGGTGGGCGTGCCGGAGTCGATCATGCGGACCGAGCAGATCGAGCAGTTCGGGTGGGTGATCGTCGGCGTGACCTTGATGGTGCTGGTGATCTTCCGACCTCAAGGCATCCTGGGCGACAAGAAGGAGCTGGCGATCGATGTCCGCTGACTACACCGTCCCCGAGCCGGTCCCGTTCGCGACCACCACCGCCGGACGCGACCGGGTGACCGCCGACCTGTCCCACGTGGCGCGCACACCCGGGGTGATCAAGCCCGACGCGATCGTGGTGGCCGACCAGGTGACCCGGCACTTCGGCGGCATGACCGCCGTCGACGTCGCCCATCTGGAGGTCCAGCGCGGCGCGATCACGGCGCTGATCGGCCCGAACGGGGCCGGCAAGACCACGCTGTTCAACCTGCTGACCGGATTCGACCGGCCGTCGACCGGCACCTGGTCCTTCGACAACCGCTCGCTGTCCGGGGTGTCCGCGGCCCGGGTCGCGCGCTCCGGCATGGTCCGGACCTTCCAGCTGACCAAGGCGCTCAGCCGGATGACCGTGATCGAGAACATGCGGCTCGGTGCGACCCACCAGCCCGGGGAGAACCTGTTCACCGCACTGGTCCCGCCGCTGTGGCGGGCCCGGGAGAAGGAGATCACCGAACAGGCCGAGGAACTGCTGGCCCGGTTCAAGCTGGACGCGAAGCGCGACGACTACGCCGGGTCGCTCAGCGGCGGTCAGCGCAAGCTGCTGGAGATGGCCCGGGCCCTGATGAGCCGCCCGACGATGGTGATGCTGGACGAGCCGATGGCGGGGGTGAACCCGGCCCTGACCCAGTCGCTGCTCGGGCACATCCAGTCCCTGCGCGAGGACGGCACCACGGTGCTGTTCGTCGAGCACGACATGCACATGGTCCGGCACATCTCGGACTGGGTGGTCGTGATGGCCGAGGGCCGGATCGTCGCGGAGGGCCCGCCGGAGGACGTGATGGCGGACCAGGCGGTGATCGACGCCTACCTGGGGGCGCACCACGACACCGATCTGGGCGACGACGCCCTGCTCGAGGACGGGATCGAACGGCTCGAGGCCAAGGAGCAGAACCGATGAGCGAGAGCAGCACCGCGGTCACCGCGGACACCGTCCACCGGGGCGCACCGGCCGGCGAGCCCCTGCTGGCGGCGACCGACCTGATCGCCGGCTACGTGCCCGGCGTGAACATCCTCAACGACTGCAACCTGGTCGTGCACCCCGGGGAGCTGGTCGGGATCATCGGACCGAACGGCGCGGGCAAGTCCACCCTGCTCAAGGCGCTGTTCGGCCTGGTCACGGTCCGGTCGGGCACGGTCGTGCTCTCCGGTGAGGACATCACCAACCACCGCGCCGACTCCCTGGTCCGGCGCGGGGTCGGCTTCGTGCCGCAGACCAACAACGTCTTCCCGTCGTTGTCGATCCAGGAGAACCTGGAGATGGGACTGTTCCAGGCGCCCAAGCGGTTCGCCGAGCGCTTCGAGTTCATCGTGGACCTGTTCCCGGTGCTCGGGGAGCGGCGACGCCAGCGCGCGGGATCGCTGTCCGGCGGCGAACGGCAGATGGTCGCGATGGCCCGGGCGCTGATGATGGACCCCAAGGTGCTGCTGCTCGACGAGCCCTCCGCCGGGCTGTCGCCGGTGCGCCAGGACGAGACGTTCATCCGGACCCGCAAGATCAACAAGGCCGGGGTGTCCGTGGTGATCGTCGAGCAGAACGCGCGCCGCTGCCTGCAGATCTGCGATCGGGCCTACGTGCTGGACCAGGGGTCGAACGCGTACTCCGGTCCCGGGCGGCAGCTGATGAACGACCCGAAGGTGATCGAGCTGTACCTCGGCACGCTGGCGACGGACGTGGAGTCGGCGGCCGCCTCCCGCGGCACGGGCGCTCACACCGCCGCGGTCGACCCGTCGCCGGGACAGCCGGGTGCAGCAGGGCCGACCGGGCTGACCGGGCAGCGCGGAGCGCACGAGCAGCAGCCCGACTAGCAGCCCGGTGTGTCGGCGGTCGTACACCGCCGGACGAGCCCACGGGCCGCGGTCGCCAGGGGGACGACCG
>NZ_JANZKP010000015.1 GCF_025642745.1 Cellulomonas sp. RIT-PI-Y | reverse complement strand
CGGATCCCTTCGGCGGTCAGGCCGCGTAGGACTTCTCGAACGAGTCGACGATCCGGTCCGCCGAGGCGGAGCCGTAGGCCATCGCGGTGACCCGGATCATCGGTTCGAAGACGTAGTCGGGGATGAGCAGGTCGGGCAGCATCACCGGGGAGACGTCGTCGCCGGTCAGCCGGGAGGCCTGTGCCACCAGCGGGAAGTCCTGGCTGACGGTGTCGGTGACCCGGCTCATGTCCCGGCCGGAGCCCAGGATGAAGTCGTCGGTGACGGCCTCGGAGTAGAGGTGCTTGATGAAGGGCTCGATCAGGTCGAGCTTCTCCCGGCCGTTCTCGCTGATCCAGATGCCGTGCCCGTTGTAGCTCTTGATCACCGACGGGTGGCTGATCACCGCGCCGCTGGTCGGCACCGGCCAGCCGCCGACCGTGACCTCTGCGGCGCGCTCGGCGGGGACCAGTGCCAGCGCGGAGGACATCGCGGGGACGATCGCCGCCTTACGGGTGTTGAACTGGGTCAGCTCGGAGTCCGAGGTGTAGCCCTGCACATCGTCGACGAACACGCCCGCGTCCCGGAGCTGGACGAAGTGCTCCACCCCGGCGAGCGCACCCGGGGAGTCCGACAGCTTGCCGGTGGAGAACACCGTGCGGGCCTCGTCGTCGGTGAGGAAGCCCTGCAGGATCTGCAGGAACAGCTTCTGGCCGCTCCAGTCCGACCCGCCGACCGTGACCGGGCCGATCCCCTTGCTGCGCAGCGCGTCGGCGACTGCGATCAGCTCGTCCGAGGTGGTCGGGATCGCGACCCCGGCCTCGTCCAGCAGTCCGGTGTTGAACGAGACCGGCCAGTTGGTCCGGGTGAACGGGAACGCCCGCAGCCGGCCCTGCTCGTCGGTCCACTCGTCGACCGCCTCCGGGATGATCTTGTCCCGCAGGTCCCAGCGGTCGAGCAGCTCCATCACGTCGATGGTGGCGTCGGCGTCGGTCCAGTTCAGGGTGCGGCCCTGCATGTTCACGATCGCGATGTCGGCCTCCTTGCCCGCCAGCGTGCTGGTCTCGAACACGATGGGCAGATCCGAGCCGTTCTTCAGCTCCGCCACCGTGCGGCCGGTGCTGCGCTCGTAGGCGGCGACCACGTCCGCGAAGACCTGGGCGCCCGCGACCGCGCCGGACAGCTGGGTGTGCACGGAGATCGAGCGCGGGCCGCTGGACGCGGGGACCAGTGCCCCGCAGCTGGCGAGCAGCGGGGTGAGGATGCCGCCGCCGAGGGCTGCCTTCAGAACGGTGCGCCTGCTGACGCTCACGATGCCTCCCTGGATGCTGCATTGCGTCGGGCCGAGGTGTGTATAGCGGTTTACCTAGCTGGGTGTTGAGGAACGTATACCGCTTTACAGGGGCCCGGCAACCCCTTAACCTCAACAGCACCATGACTGCAACGAGACCGAAACGTGTGACCATCGCCGACGTCGCACGCCGCGCCGGCGTCTCGCCCTCGGCGGTGTCCCACGCGTTCAACGGACGGCCCAACATCTCCGAGGCGACCGCCGCGCGCATCCGCGCCGCCGCCGACGAGCTGAACTGGCGGCCGAACTACGCCAGCCGCAAGGTCTCCGGTCAGGGCGGCCGCAGCCTCGGCCTGGTGATCGCGCGCTCCTCGGACACCTTCGGCCGGGACCCGTTCTTCATGCGCCTGCTCGCCGGGCTGACCGAGCCGCTGGCCGACATCGGCTGGTCGCTGTCGCTCACCCTGGTCCGCGCGGACGAGGAGGAGCAGGTCTACCGGCAGTGGTGGAGCGAGCAGCGGGTGGACGCGTTCCTGCTGGTCGACGTACGGCAGGACGACCCGCGACTGGCCCTGGTCGAGCAGCTCGGCGCCCCGGCGGCCCTGCTCGGCGCCCCGGTCGGCGCGGCGGTGCCCGCGGTGACCGTCGGCGACGAGTCCGCCTACGCCACCGTGATCGGGCACCTGGCCGGGCTCGGGCACCGCACGGTCGCCCGGGTCACCGACGCCCCCGGGCTGGCGCACACCCGCTCCCGCGACGCCCGGTTCACCGCCGCAGCCGAGGACCTCGGCCTGATCGCCCAGCTCGCGGTGTGGGACCCGGCCGCCGCCGACCCGGTGGCCGACCTGCTCGGCCGGTTGGGGGCCGCGACCGCGATCGTGGTGGACTCGGAGACCATCGCCGCCGAGATCGTCACCCACGCGCCGGAGGTCGGCGTGCGGGTGCCCGAACAGCTGTCGGTGGTGGCCTGGGAGGACTCCTGGGTCTCCACCATCGTCCGGCCCCGGCTGACCGCCTTCGACGCCCCGGTGGAGGAGAGCGCCCGCACCGCGGTGGCCCTGCTCGCCCGGCTGGTGAGCGGGGAGCCGGCCGGTTCGACCACGGTCAGCGGCCGCCGCCTGGTGATCCGCGACTCGACCGCACCTGCAGCACCCGCACCGCCCCGAGGAGACGCACTGTGACCCGATTCGGCGTGAACTACACCCCCTCCCAGGACTGGATGTTCCAGTGGATGGCGGTCGAACCCGACGCCGTGCGCGCGGACTTCGAGGCGATCGCCGCCCTGGGCGTCGACCACGTCCGGGTGTTCCCGCTCTGGCCGGTGCTGCAGCCGAACCGCACCCTGATCCGCCGCCGGGCGCTGGACGACATCGCGCTGGTCGCCGATCTGGCCGCCGAGTTCGACCTGGACATCGCGGTCGACGCGATCCAGGGGCACATGTCCGGCTTCGACTTCGTGCCCGCCTGGCTGGTCAACTGGCACGACGGCAACATGTTCACCGATCAGGGGGCGATCGACGCGCAGGCCGCCCTGGTCGCCGCGATCTACGACGCGGTGCGGGACCGGCCGAACCTCCTCGGACTGACCCTCGGCAACGAGCTGAACCAGTTCCAGCGGCCCAACCCCGCCGCGATGCCCGCCGAGCCCGAGCAGGTCACGCACTGGCTGCGCTCGCTGCTGGCCGCCCCGGTCGACCGCGACCCGCGCCACCTGGTCACCCACTCGGAGAACGACCACCTCTGGTACCGGGACGAGCACCCGTTCCAGCCCGTGCACGCGTCCCGGCTGGGCGACCTGACCACGGTGCACTCCTGGATCTTCAACGGCACCGCGGCCCGCTACGGCGCGCTGTCCCCGCAGTCGGTCCGGCACGCCGAGTGGATGATCGAGCTGTCCAAGGCCTTCGCCACCGACCCCGGCCGGCAGGTCTGGCTCCAGGAGGTCGGCGCCCCGTCGATGAACCTGGCCGAGGAGGAGATGCCGGAGTTCTGCACCCGCACGGTCGAGGCCGCGCTGACCAGCCCGGACCTGTACGCGGTCACCTGGTGGTGCTCGCACGACGTCACCCGTGAGCTGGGCGACTACAAGGACCTGGAGTACTCGCTCGGGCTGCTCGACACCGAGAACCGGGTCAAGCCGCTGGGCCGCCGGTTCGCCGAGCTGATCGCCGACGCCCGCCGGGGTGCCCTGCCCACCGCGCAGCCGCGCACGGTCGGCGTCGTGGTCGAGGTGGACGAGCGGCACCTGCCGACCTCCCGGGCGTCGCTGGCCCCCGGGGGCGCGGTCTTCGAGCTCTGGCACCAGCTCCGCGAGCAGGGCGCCGCGGTCACCCTGGTGAGCAGCCTGCAGGACCCCGCCACCCGTGGGATCGACGAGCTGGTCCACGCCGAGGTGCACTGACCGCCATGTTGCTGCGTGGCGGACAGGTGGTGGACGGCACCGGCCACGAGCCGTTCACGGGTGACGTGCTGGTCGAGGAGGGCCGGATCGTCGCGGTCGGGGGCCGGCTGGACCCGGGCCGTCACCGGGTGATCGACGCCGACGGTCTGGTGGTCGCCCCCGGGTTCATCGACATGCACGCGCACTCCGACCTGGCCGTGCTCACCGACGGCGCCCACCTGGCCAAGACACTCCAGGGCGTCACCACCGAGGTGCTCGGCCAGGACGGGCTGTCCTACGCGCCGACCACCGACGCGAGCATGGCCGTGGTCCGGGAGCAGATCGCCGGCTGGAACGGCACCCCGGACCTCGCCTTCGACTGGCGCGGCGTCGCGGAGTACCTGGCCGAGATCGACCGCCGGGGCAGTGCCACGAACGTCGCGTACCTGCTCCCGCAGGGCACGATCCGGCTCAACGTGGTGGGCACCGAGGACCGCCGGGCCACCCCGGACGAGCTGGCCGCGATGGCCGCCCAGGTCGATCGCGGGATGATCGAGGGCGCGTTCGGGATGTCCTCCGGGCTGACCTACGTGCCCGGCATGTTCGCGGACACCGCCGAGCTGGCGGCCCTGTGCGCGGTGGTCGCCCGGCACGGCGGGTTCTACGCGCCGCACCAGCGGTCCTACGGCGCCGGGGCGCTGGCCGCCTACGCGGAGATGGTCGAGGTCGCCCACCGGTCGTCGGTCGCCCTGCACCTCACCCACGCCACGATGAACTTCCCGGAGAACCGCGGCCGGGCCGGGGAGCTGCTGGCCCTGGTCGACGACGCGCTCGCGGACGGCGTGGACGTCACGCTCGACTCCTACCCCTACCTGCCCGGAGCCACCACCCTGTCCGCCCTGCTGCCGAGCTGGATCGCGACCGGTGGGCCCGCCGCCACGGTCCAGCGGCTGCGCGATCCGTCCGTGCGCTCCCGTGTGCTGGAGGACGTCGAGGTGCGGGGGAGCGACGGCTGCCACGGCGTCCCGGTCGACTGGGACACCATCGAGATCGCCGGTGTGCGCGACCCCGCGCTGTCCGATCGGGTCGGTCGTACCGTCGCGGCGATCGCCCGGGACACCGCGACCCCGCCCGGAACGGCCTTCCTCGACCTGCTGATCGCCGACCGCCTCGGCACCGGGATCCTGCAGCACGTCGGCGACGAGGCGAACGTCCGGGCGGTCACGCGGCACCCCCGGCACACCGCGGGCAGCGACGGCATCCTCGTCGGCGCCAAGCCGCACCCGCGCGGGGCCGGGACGTTCGCGCGCTACCTCGGCCGCTACGTGCGGGAGGAAGGCGTGCTGACCCTCGCCGAGGCGGTGCGGCACCTGTCCGGCACCCCGGCGGCCCGACTCGGGCTGACCGACCGGGGGCGGGTGGCAGCGGGCTACGTCGCGGACCTGGTGCTGTTCGACCCGACGACGGTGGCCGACCGGGCGACGTTCGCGGAGCCGAGGCTGGGGCCGGTGGGGATCCCCTGGGTGGTCGTCGGCGGGGAGACCGTGGTGGACGACGGGGTGCGGACCGATCGGCGGGCCGGGCGGGCGCTGCGGCACGGATCTCACCCTGGCGCCCCGCACACCCCCGGGTCAGACTGACCCCACGCCACCGACGTCGAAGGGGGGCGAGCGTGCCGACCGACCGCACCGTGGCCCGGACCCTCGCCGCCCACGAGCGCTTCCTGACCACCGGCGCGACCTCCGACGTCCGGCCGCTGGTCGCCGAGTCCTGGCGCCGCAGCCTGCGTGGCGGGGTCGATCCCGAACGCCCCTCCCCGCCGGTGGTCCTGTCCGGCGCGGAGCTGTACGCCCATCGGGACACCCACCCGCTGCGGCAGGCGTTGCCGGTGGTGCGCGGGCTGCTGCTGGACGCCGCGGTGAGCGAGGAGTTCCTGGTCGCCCTGACCGACGCCGAGGGTCGGCTGCTCTGGATCGCGGGGGACTCCCGGGTGCGGGAGGCGGTGGCCGGGGTCGGCTTCGTCGAGGGCGCGTCCTGGGACGAGCGGCATGCGGGGACGAACGCTCCGGGCACCGCGCTGGTCACCGGTGGCACGGTGCAGGTGCGGGCCGCCGAGCACTTCAGCCGGGCGGTCCAGCCGTGGAGCTGCACCGCCGCGGTGCTGCGCGACCCGGGCGGCCGGGTGCTCGGGGCGCTGGACGTCACCGGTCGGGAGGGGGCGGCGTCGTTGCTCATGCTGTCCCTGGTCCGGGCCACCGCGACCGCGGTGGAGTCCGAGCTCCGGGCGCTGGACGCGCTGAACCACCCGTCGACCGCCACCGCCGCCCGCCTGGAGCTGATGCGCGCCGACTCCGGGGTGCTGCACGGCCCGGGACCCGGGGCCCGGGCGCTGTCCCTGCGGCACGCCGAGCTGCTGTTGCTGTTGTCCGAGCACCCGCGCGGGCTGCACGCGGACGAGCTGGCGGTGCTGCTGCACCCGGACGCGATGTCGGATGTGGCGGTGCGCGCGGAGGTGTCCCGGCTGCGGCGGGTCGCGGGTCCGCTGCTCGACCACTCCCGGCCGTACCGGCTCGCGGGGGCGCTGAGCACCGACGTCGGTGCGGTGCGGGAGTCCCTGCACGCGGGCGAGGTCCGCTCGGCGCTGGACCGCTACCCGGGTCCGGTGCTGCCGCGTTCGCGGGCGCCGGGGGTCGAGCTCGTGCGGGAGGGTCTGGCCGCCGATGTGCGGGCCGCGGTGCTGCACGCCGCCGACCCGGTGCTGCTGGAGCGCTGGCTGGACCGGGAGGAGGGCGCCGACGACTGGACCGCCTGGGAGCAGCTGGCCCGGCTGAGCGCGCCCGGCTCCGTCTCCCGGGCGCGGGCCACCGGCCGGCTCGACCTGCTCCGGCGGCGGTTCGGCCTGCGCTGACCGGGGGTGCAACGCCGTTGCAACCCTGTCCGGCCTACCGTCGCGAGCACGGTGCATCGCAACGACGCGATGTCCGGTGACCCTGCACGGAGGCATGCAGATGACCGTCTACGCAGCGCCGGGACAACCCGGCAGCCCCGCGACCTACCGCGAGCGCTACGACCACTGGATCGGCGGGGAGTACGTCGCCCCGGCCGCCGGACGTTACTTCGAGAATCCGTCCCCGGTGACCGGACGCCCGTTCACCGAGGTGGCCCGCGGCGACGCCGCCGACATCGACCGGGCGCTGGACGCTGCCCACGGTGCCGCCCGGACCTGGGGGAAGACCACCGCGACCGAGCGGGCGGTGATCCTGAACAAGATCGCCGACCGGATGGAGCAGAACCTGGAGATGCTCGCGGTCGCCGAGACCTGGGAGAACGGCAAGCCGGTCCGGGAGACCCTGGCCGCCGACATGCCGCTGGCCGTCGACCACTTCCGCTACTTCGCCGGGGCGGTCCGGGCGCAGGAGGGCTCGATCTCCGAGATCGACGAGGACACCATCGCCTACCACTTCCACGAGCCGCTGGGCGTGGTCGGCCAGATCATCCCGTGGAACTTCCCGATCCTGATGGCGGTGTGGAAGCTCGCCCCCGCGCTCGCCGCCGGGAACACCGTGGTGCTCAAGCCCGCCGAGCAGACCCCGACCTCGATCCTGGTCCTGATGGAGCTGATCGCCGACCTGCTGCCGCCGGGCGTGGTCAACGTGGTGAACGGATTCGGCGTGGAGGCCGGCAAGCCGCTGGCGTCCAGCCCCCGCATCCGGAAGATCGCCTTCACCGGCGAGACCACCACCGGGCGGCTGATCATGCAGTACGCCAGCCAGAACATCATCCCGGTCACCCTGGAGCTGGGCGGCAAGAGCCCGAACATCTTCTTCGAGGACGTAGCGCGCGCCAAGGACGACTACTACGACAAGGCACTGGAGGGCTTCACCATGTTCGCCCTCAACCAGGGCGAGGTCTGCACCTGTCCGTCCCGGGCCCTGATCCAGGAGTCGATCTACGACGGCTTCCTGGCCGACGCGATCGCCCGCACCGAGGCGGTGAAGCAGGGCAACCCGCTGGACACCGACACGATGATCGGCGCGCAGGCCTCCAACGACCAGCTGGAGAAGATCCTGTCCTACATCGACATCGGCAAGGCGGAGGGCGCCAAGGTGCTCACCGGCGGGCACCGTGCCGAGCTCGACGGTGACCTGGCCGGCGGGTACTACGTCACGCCGACCATCTTCGAGGGCAAGAACTCGATGCGGATCTTCCAGGAGGAGATCTTCGGCCCGGTGGTCGCCGTGACCTCGTTCTCCGACTACTCCGACGCCATCCACACCGCCAACGACACCCTCTACGGCCTGGGCGCGGGGGTGTGGTCCCGGGAGGGCGCGATCGCCTACCGCGCCGGTCGCGACATCGAGGCGGGCCGGGTCTGGACCAACTGCTACCACGCGTATCCCGCGGCGGCGGCGTTCGGCGGCTACAAGGGCTCCGGCGTCGGGCGGGAGAACCACAAGATGATGCTCGACCACTACCAGCAGACCAAGAACCTGCTGGTCTCCTACTCCGCGCAGAAGCTCGGCTTCTTCTGACCGGCGTTCCGTGGGGCCCCGGGAGACCGGGGTCCCACGGGGGAGGGAGACACCATGAGCAGGGTCGATCACACCCCTGCTGCCGCGGGCATGCTCCGGCGGCTGCACGACCAGCACGGCGAGCTGATGTTCCACCAGTCCGGCGGCTGCTGCGACGGTTCCTCGCCGATGTGCTACCCGGCGGGGGAGTTCCTGACCGGTGACGCGGACGTGCTCCTCGGTGAGCTGCGGGTCGACGAGGGGTTCACCGTCCCGGTGTGGATGAGCCGGAGCCAGTTCGCGTACTGGCGGCACACCCACCTGACCATCGATGTGGTGCCGGGCCGCGGGGCGGGATTCTCGCTGGAGGCGCCGGAGGGGGTGCGGTTCCTGATCCGGTCGCGGCTGCTCACGGACGAGGAGTGGGCCGACGAGGGGGAGGGGGTGACGCTGGACCCGCGGTGACTCAGGACTCCAGCAGCCCGCGCATCCGGCACGCCAGGTGTAGCCCCAGCCGGACGTCCGGGTCGGCCAGGTCCACACCGAGCCTCTCGGTGATCCGCTGGATCCGGTACGTCACCGCGTTCGGGTGCAGGTGCAGGGCGGCGCCGGTGTGCTTGGGCGAGCACTGGTGGTCCAGGTAGGCGGTGAGGGTGCGCACCGCGGTGCCGGCGCGGGCCGGGTCGAGGGCGTCGATCGGGGCGAGCAGCTCGTCCATCACCCGGCGGCTGAGCGGGGAGGCGTGCAGGTCGGCGAGTACCCGGCGCAGGCCGGTGGTGTCCATCACGGTGATCCGGCCCTCGCGGCCGGTGCGCAGGGCCAGTTCGGCCGCGGAGCGGGCCTCGACCGAGGACTGCCGGATGCCGCCGAGCCCGCGCTGGTCGGTGCCCATGCCGATGTGCACCACGGCGTGCGCGTCGGTGACCAGCCGGGCCACGGCCAGCTCGACCTCCGGGCGGGCGGCCTCGATCAGCAGCCGACCGTCGCCGCCGTCGTCGTCGCTGGCCAGCAGCAGCAGGCTGCCGCCGACCCGGACCACGTGCCACCAGGTCCCGGAGGGATGCATGATCTCCAGGCAGATCATCTCCGCCCCGGACAGCAGGCGTCGGCGTTCCGCGATCGGGGCCTCGCCCCCGCCGGAGTGCCGGGGGCGCAGGTCGAGCCAGAACGCGATGTGGGTGGAGTCGATCGGCAGGCCGATGCTCCGGGCCTGTTCGGTGAGGCCGACCAGGTGGGTGGGCTCGGCGACCACGATCTGGGCGAGCAGCTCTGAGCGGGTCTGGGACGGTGCGAACCGGCGTTCCAGGATGCGGCGCACCAGACGACCGACGGCGGCGGCCACCGACGGGATGACCAGGTCGGCGGCACGGTCCGGGGCCGCGCAGCGCACCACGCCCACCACCCGGTCACCGACCAGGACCGCGCCGGGGTCGGTGGGGCCCTCCACGGGTCCGAGCCGTCCGGCGCCGCCGCGGAACTCCAGGGGACGCCCCAGCGCGTCCCCGGCGGCGTGCAGCAGAGCGGCGACCCCGCCGTCGTCGCTGGTGTCGGTGGCGTCCGGGTCGGCCTGCGCGCGGGCGAGGACGTCGAGCACCGCCTCGGCCCGGGCGATGGTGTCGGAGGTGCCGCCGCGCACGGTGCGGTTCAGCCAGACGATCAGCTCGTTCACGTCGGCCTCGGCAGGCACGGACAGGAGCGGGAGCTCGGCGCGTTCGGCGATCCGGGCGGCGGTGACCGGCACCTGTTCGGCACCGACCAGGATCAGGCCGGCGTGCCCGCGCTGGGCGGACCGGCGGACCGCGACGTCCAGCTCATAGGGCTCGACCCGGCGCAGCACACTGGCCAGCAGCACCACCAGGGCGCCCACTCCGGGGGAGCCGACCGACGACAGGTCGCCGACGGTGGCGATCTCGCGCACCTCCGGGCCGTCCTCGGCCCGCGGGCCCATCATCCGGAGCCCGTGGTGGGCGCCACGCGCCACGAGTTCACCCACTGTCGCCACGACTGAATTGTGTCCTGAGCACAGTTCCCGGGCAAGAACAGTGATGAGACGACATTGAGCCGGTCGGGCACGCGCCGCAGACTTTCGGCTCGTGAGCGTGATTCCCCCCATCCAGTCCATCGACGCGGAGTCGGTCGGTGCCCTCGGGCGCGGCTGCGCCGTGCTCAGCACCGGCGGAGGCGGCGGCGTCGAGACCGGTCTGCTGGCTGCGGGCTACGCCCTGGAACAGCACGGGCCGGTCGAGGTGATCCAGATCGAGGACGTCGCCCCCGACGCCCTGGTGGTCCCGCTGTCCGGCATCGGCGCCCCGACGGTCTCCACCGAGATGATCGCCGACGCCGACGACGTGCTCCGGCTGCGGGATGCGATCGAGGAGCTGACCGGCCGCGAGGTCGCTGCCGTGATGTCCTCGGAGATCGGCGGGTCGAACGGCGTGCAGCCGGTGGCCTGGGCCGCCCGGCTCGGCGTGCCGCTGGTGGACGCCGACGGTATGGGCCGGGCGTTCCCCGAGGTGCAGATGATCTCGATGTACGTGGCCGGGCTGCCGGTGAACTCGATCGCGCTCGCGGACAACCTGGGCAATGTCACCACCATGAAGCCGGTGGACGGGCTCTGGGCCGAGCGCCTGGCCCGGTCGGTGGCGGTGGCGGCCGGGTCGCACGCGCTGATGGCGGACTACCTGCTGGACGGCGCGCAGCTGGACGGCGCCGTGATCCCGCGGACGGTGACCCAGGCGGTGCGGCTCGGGCACGCCACCGAGGGCGCCGAGGACCCGCTGGCCGCGCTGGTCCGGGCACTGGACGCCAGGGTGCTGGTCACCGGGAAGATCATCGACATCGAGCGGCGCACCGGGGGCGGATTCGTCCGCGGCTCGGTGGTGATCGACGGGCTCGGCGACGACCGGGGCCGCCTGGTCCGGGTCGAGATCCAGAACGAGAACCTGGTGGTGCTCGACGAGGGCACCCTGCTGGCCTCGGTGCCGGACCTGATCACCGTGGTCGACACGGCCAGCGCCCGCGCCATCCAGACCGAGGGGCTGCGGTACGGCCAGCGGGTCAGCGTGCTCGCCTGGGCCTGCCACCCGCTGTGGCGCTCCACTCGTGGGTTGGAGGTCGTCGGCCCGCGGGCCTTCGGCTACGACCTGGACTACGTCCCCGTCGAGGAGATCGGAGCCACCCGTGGCTGACCTGCGGCAGCGCCCGCTGCGCATCGGGATCGACGTCGGCGGCACCAACACCGACGCGGTCGTGCTGGACGCCGACGGCGCCGTGCTCGCCTGGACCAAGCAGGCCACCAGCGCCGATGTCACCACCGGCCTGCAGACCGCGGTCGGCGCGGTGCTGGCCGCGATCGGCGACGACCGCGAGCGGGTCGGCCGGGTGATGCTCGGCACCACGCACGCGACCAACGCCATCCTGGAACGCCGCGGCCTCGGCCGGGTCGGCGTGATCCGGATCGGTGCCCCGGCCACCACCGCGGTGCCGCCGCTCTACTCGTGGCCGAAGGAGCTGCGCGACGCGGCCCTGGTGGACGCGGTGATCGTCCGTGGCGGGCACCTGATCGACGGCTACCCGATCGCGGAGCTGGACACCGAGGCGATCCGGGCGTTCGTCCGGACCCATGCGGCGACGGCCGACGCCTTCGCGGTGACCGGCGTGTTCAGCCCGGCGTTCCGGGAGCAGGAGCTCGAGGTCGCCGCGATCGTCGCCGAGGAGGCCGGCGCGGACGTGCCGGTGTCGCTCAGCCACGAGATCGGCTCGCTCGGCCTGGTCGAGCGGGAGAACGCCACCGCGCTGAACGCCGCGCTCTATGGCGTGGCCCGGGACGTCACCCGGGCACTGGAGCAGGTGGTGGCGGCGCACGGCCTCGACGTGGTGACCTACTTCGCGCAGAACGACGGCACCCTGATGGCCCCGGACTACGCGGCCCGCTACCCGGTGCTGACCATCGGCTCCGGTCCCGCGAACTCACTGCGCGGTGCCGCGTACCTGTCCCAGGTCGAGGACGCCGTGGTGATCGACGTCGGCGGCACCTCCAGCGACCTGGGCGTGCTGCTGCGGGGCTTCCCGCGCGAGTCGGCGCTGGCGGTGGACATCGGCGGGGTTCGGACCAACTTCCGGATGCCGGACATCCTGGGCATCGCGATCGGTGGTGGCACCCGGATCCACGGCGGCGTGGACGAGCTGGTGCTGGGCCCGGACTCGGTGGGCTACGCCCTGCCGCAGCACGGACTGGCCTTCGGCGGTGACACGGCGACCCTGACCGACGCGGGTCTCGTCGCCGGGCGCACCGCGATCGGCATCGCCGATCCGAGCCGGGTGGTCGAGGGGGACCGTCCGCTGCTCGCTGCGGGGTTGAGCGCCGCGGACGAGGCGATCGCCGAGGCGGTCGACATGGTGACCATGGGCCGGACCGAGCATCCGCTGGTCGCGGTCGGCGGTGGAGCGTTCCTGGTGCCGGACCAGGTGCCGGGGGTAGCCGCCGTGCTGCGGCCGGACTTCGGTCAGGTGGCCAACGCCGTCGGTGCCGCCATCGCCCTGGCCTCCGGCCGCTGGGAGGCGATCATCCCGTCCGGGACCGGTCGCACCGAGGCGCTGGAGGAGGCCAAGTCGATGGCCTGCCGCCGCGCGATCCAGGCCGGTGCCGACCCGGAACAGGTCGAGATCGTCGAGCTGACCGAGGTCCCGCTGTCCTATCTGCCCGAACCCGCAGCCCGCGTCCAGGTCAAGGCCGCCGGCCCGCTCGGCCGACTCTGACCGACGTCCCCTCCCGAAAGAAACGGAGCACCCCCCTGTGCGACGCATCCTGACCGCCACCGGTGCGGTCGCCGCCCTCGTCCTCCTCGCCGCTTGCGGCGGGGGTCAGGTCCGCGGTGACGCCAGCGCCGGATCGTCCTCGGACGACACCTTCACCTACGTGACCAACACCGAGATCGTCACCGAGTGGGACCCCGCGCTGTCCTACTCCAACGAGATCCGCTCGATGGAGAACGTCTACGAGTCGCTGACCTCCTACGACTCCGCCACCGAGACCGTCGAGCCCCGGCTGGCCACCGAGTGGACCTCCTCCGAGGACGGCACCACCTGGACCTTCACCCTGCGCGACGACGTCACCTTCCACACCGGCCGGCCGCTCGACGCCACCGCCGCCAAGGAGGCGCTGGACCGCACGATCGAGAAGGCCGGCGGCGCGGCGTACATCTGGGACGCGGTCGACTCGATCGAAGCCCCGGACGCCACGACCCTGGTGTTCCACCTGTCCTACGCGGCACCGATCGACCTGATCGCGTCCTCGGCCTACGCGGCGTACATCTACGACGTGGACGCGGCCGGTGACGGCGGGGACCTGGACTCCTGGTTCGCGGAGGGGCAGGAGGCCGGCACCGGTCCCTACACCGTCGCCGAGTGGAACAGCGGGCAGGAGTACGAGCTGACCCTGAGCGCCTACGACGACTACTGGGGCGGCTGGGCGGACGGGCAGTACACCACCGTCGAGTACCGGGTGACCCCGCAGACCACCACCGCCTGGCAGCTGTTGCAGAACGGTGAGGTGGACTTCGTCGAGACACTGAACCCGGAGATCTTCACCCAGGCGGAGAGCACCGACGCGGTGGCGACCTCGGAGACCAGCTCATTGCAGAACCTCCTGGCGCTCTACAACACCGCCGACGGACCGATGGCCGACGTCCGGGTACGGCAGGCCGTGCAGCTGGCCACCGACACCGCCGGCGTGGTCGAGGCGCTGAACGGTGCCGCGGTCGAGGCCGAGGGCCTGGTGCCGGACGGTCTGCTCGGCTCCGGCGCCGGGGTGACGCACACCCAGGACCTGGACCAGGCGGCCGCGCTGCTCGCCGAGGCGGGTTACGACGCCTCGAACCCGCTGACCCTGACCCTCACCTACGCCCAGGGCGACGACAACCAGCAGCTCTACGTCACACTGCTGACCTCCGCGCTGGCCGAGATCGGCGTCACGCTGGACGCCCAGCCGCTGCAGTGGAACGCGCAGTGGGACCAGGCCCGGACCGGTGACCGCCAGGACGTGTTCGTCATGTACTGGTACCCGGACTACGCGGACGCCTACTCCTGGTTCGTCAATGTGTTCCGCTCCTCCGACGACCCGTACTTCAATCTGTCGTACCTGGCCGATCCCGAGGTCGACGCGCTGATCGACCAGCTGCCGACGCTGACCGCCACCGACACCGACGCCGCGCAGGCCGCGTACGTCGAGCTCCAGCAGAGGATCGAGGTCCAGGACGCGGCGGTCACGACGCTGTGGACCGACACCTACCAGCGGGCCTTCGCCGCTGACGTGCAGGGCTACACCGACAACCCGGCGTACCCGAACGTGGTCTTCGTGCACGAGCTGAGCCACTGACCGTGATGGCCCGTCACCTGGTGCGCCGTCTGGCGCAGTCCGTCGTCGTCGTGGTCGGCGTGGTGGTCGTGAGCTTCCTCGTCGCCCGGGCGGTGCCCGGTGACGCGGCCGTCTCGGCCACCGGCGCGCGAGCCAGCGCGTCGGAGCTGGCCGCCGCCCGGGAGCGGCTGGGACTGGACCAGCCGCTCCTGGTCCAGCTCGGCCGCTACCTGGGCAACCTGGTCACCGGCGACCTGGGTACCAGCCTGCACACCCGGCAGCCGGTCGCCTCGGACCTGGGCAACGCGTTGCCCGCGTCGTTGGAGCTGGTCGGCGCGGCCATGCTGCTCGCGGTGCTGATCGGCATCCCACTCGGGGTGCTGGCGGCGCGCTGGCGGCCCGGGCCGGTGGACGTCACGGTCCGGGTCGGATCGGTGCTGGCGGTGTCCGCGCCGGTGTTCCTGCTCGCGCTGGTGCTGCAGCTGGTGTTCGCGACCCGGCTCGGCTGGTTCCCGACCGCGGGGGAGTACGCCCGCTCGCTGGACAGCAGCAGTCCGCTCACCGTGTGGACCGACATCACCGCGGTGGACGCCCTGATCACCGGCAACTGGCCGATGCTCGGCAGTGTCCTGCACCACCTCGCGTTGCCCGCCCTGGCCCTGGCCGCCTACCCGACCGGGGTGATCGCCCAGATGACCCGGGCGGCGCTGGTCGAGGAGGGCGCGCAGGACCACGCCCGGATGGAGCGGGCGCTGGGCTTCGGCCGGATGGCGGTGCTGGTCCGGTTCTCGTTGCGAGCGGCCTCGGCACCGGTGCTGCAACTGGTGGCTCTGGTGTTCGCCTACGCCCTGGTGAACAGCTTCCTGGTCGAGTCGGTGTTCAACTGGCCCGGACTGGGCAGCTACACCGCCACCGCGATCTCCTCGGTGGACACCCCCGCGATCGCCGGGGTCACGCTGACCGTGGCGCTGGTCTACGTGGTGCTGAACCTGGCCGTGGACCTGGCGCAGACCGCTCTCGACCCCCGGGTGAGGCTGACGTGAGCATCCATCCCGACACCGTCGCCCCCGCGACCCGGCTGCCCGGCGGCGGCGCGCTCGCCCGTCGACTGGTCCGGGTCGTGGGCCGGGACACGCTCGCCGCGGCGAGTGCCGTGGTGCTGGTGGTCATCGTGCTGGCCGCGCTGTTCGCGCCGTGGATCGCGCCGTTCCCCGCGGACGGCACCCTGGCCACCCATCCCGCCGACCGGCTGTCGGCCCCCGGTGCCGAGCACTGGTTCGGCACCGACCAGGTCGGTCGTGACCTGCTGAGCCGGGTGCTCTACGGCGCACGGACCTCGTTGGGGATCGCCGCCGCGGTGCTGGTGATCTCGGCGCTGGTCGGCGTGACGCTGGGCGTCGTGGCCGGATTCGCCGGTGGCTGGGTCCGGGACGTGATCATGCGGGTCACCGACGTGTTCCTGGCCTTCCCGGCTCTGCTGCTGTCCCTGGCGCTGGCCTCGATCCTGCGCCCCAGTGTGCAGACCACGATCATCGCCATCGCCGCGACCTGGTGGCCCTGGTACGCCCGGCTGTCCGCCGCGGTGGCCGCCGGCGTGCGCACCCGGCCCTACGTCGACGCCGCGCGATGCCTGGGCGTGCACCCGATCCGGATCGTCGGCCGGCACGTGCTGCCGAACAGCCTGACCCCGGTGCTGGTGCAGCTCTCGTTGGACGCCGGCGGAGTGATCCTGACCGCGGCGTCCCTGTCCTACCTGGGGCTGGGCGCCACCGAACCGACCAGCGAGTGGGGACTCATGGTGCAGTCCGGACAGTCGCTCTTCACCACGCACTGGTGGGTGGCCGCCTTCCCCGGCCTGGCCATCCTGGTGACTGCGTTCTGCTTCAACATGCTGGGCGAGGGACTGCGCGACGCCCTGGACCCGCGGAGCGCCTCGTGACGGCCCCGCTGGTCAGCGTCCGTGATCTGGTCGTCCGCTACGGCGACCGGGTGGTCTCCGCGGTGCCGGAGCTCGACGTGCGGCCGGGTCAGTGCGTCGCGGTCGTGGGCGAGTCCGGGTCGGGCAAGTCCACTCTGCTGCTCGCGGTGCTGGGCCTGCTCACCGGCACCGCGGCCCGGGTGGAGGGCTCGGTGCTGATCGGGGGGACGGACATCCTGCGGGCGGGAGAGCACGCGGCCCGCGACCTGCGCGGCTCGGCGATCTCCCTGGTGCTGCAGAGCCCGCAGGGATCGCTGAACCCGACCATGCGGCTCGGCCGGCTGCTGGACCTCGCGCTGCGTCGGCACGGCATCCGCGGAGCCGAGGCCCGCAGCCGGACCACCGAGGCCCTGGACGCGGTCCGGCTGCCCGCGGACATCGTCCGGCGTTACCCGCACCAGGTCTCCGGAGGGCAGGCGCAGCGGTTCGCGATCGCCACCGCCGTCGCGCTCGGCGCCCCGGTGATCGCCGCCGACGAGCCGACCAGTGCCCTGGACGTCACGGTGCAGGCCGAGGTGATGGGAGTGCTGGACCGGCTGCGCCGGGAGCAGGGCACCGCGCTGCTCTTCGTCTCGCACGACCTGGCCCTGGTCTCCACCGTCGCCGACCACATCGTGGTGATGAAGGACGGCGCGGTGCTGGATGCCGGGGACGTCGACCACGTGCTGCACCGCTCGACCGTGCCGTACACCCGCGCGCTGCTGGACGCGGTGCCCACGCTCGGAGGCCCTCGATGACCGTCCATCCGATCCTGGAGCTGGCCGGTGTCGACCTGGCCTACGGGAAGACCACCGTCGTGCACGGACTGGACCTGGCGGTCGCGGAGGGGGCGTCGCTCGCGCTGATCGGCGAGTCCGGCTCCGGCAAGTCCACCGCGGCCCGGGCCGCGCTCGGCCTGCTGGCGCCGGGTGCCGGGGAGGTCCGGTTCCGGGGCACGGCGCTCGGATCGCTGGATGCCGCCGGTCGCCGGGCCTACCGCGGCGCCGTACAGCCGGTGTTCCAGGACGGCCCGGAGACCCTCGATCCCCGGCAGCGGGTCGGCTCCGCGGTGGCCGAGGGGCTGCGACTGCCCCGGGACGAGCGTCGCACCAGGGTGCGACGCCTGCTCACCGACGTCGGCCTGGATCCGGAGCTGGCCGAGCGCCGCCCGCACGAGCTGTCCGGTGGGCAGCGTCAGCGGGTCGGGATCGCCCGTGCGCTGGCCGTCGACCCGGCGCTCCTGGTGCTCGACGAGCCGACCAGCGCGCTGGACGTGACGGTGCAGGCCCGGATCCTCGACCTGCTGGACGCGCTGCGGGCCGAGCGTGGGATCGCGATGCTGCTGATCACGCACAATCTGGCCGTGGTCGACCGCTTGTGCGACGACGCGGTGGTGCTGGAGGCCGGGCGGGTGGTCGAGCGTGGCCCCGCCCGCCGGGTGCTGGACGAACCGCAGCACCCTTACACCGCGTGGCTGCGGGCGGCGGTGCCGGAGCTGGGCGGGACGTTGCCAGGGCTGGGCTGACCGATTCCCCGGTGCGCTGGACGCGGGGTCCGGGGCCGCCTAGCGTCTGGGGTCAGCAAGGAGCTGGTCGGCACGAGCGGGCTCGGCCTCCGGAAGGGCGGTACCCCACCATGACCGACGACACGACCATCCGCCCTCCGGCGCGCACCGCCGGGGCCACCGGCTGCCACTTCACCATCGAGCTGCGCCAGGAGCACTGGTGGTGGAACGAGGAGTGCTTCCAGCTGTTCGGCTTCGAGCCGGGCGAGATCGCACCCACCACCGGGCTGGTGCGCGCGCACACCGAGGCGGACGACCGCGCCAAGTGGCGGGACGCCCTGGACTTCTGGGACCGGAGCATCAGCACCTGGGCCTCGGTGATCGCGATGGTCGATGCCCGCCGACGCCGGTTCGAGGCGCTGGTCGTGGGCTCCGTGGTGGACCAGCCCGGCGGTCTGGTGCACGGCTACCTGGTCGACATGTCCGCCCCGATCCGGACCCTGGCGGCCGCGGAGGCGTCGCGGCAGATCCAGCAGGCCGCCGCCAGTCACGCCGCGATCGAGCAGGCCAAGGGCATCCTGGCGGCGATGACCGGCAAGTCGGTGGAGGACAGCTTCGTCCTGATGCGGCGCACGTCGATGGACCGCAACATCCCGCTGCGGCTGCTGGCGGCCGGCGTAGTGGAGGCGGCGGCGCGGGGTGAGCTCGGCGCGCTGGGCCTGGACTCGCCGTTGCTGGGCGGCGACGGGCGTCCGGTCGATCCCGCGGAGAAGGTGCGGGTGCGGACCGATCGGCGGGCCGCATCGGACGAACCGCCGATCGGGCCGGGTGCCAGGCGTGCCCGGCGTTCCTACGACCTCGCCTCGGCTTGAACTCCTGAGTGATCAGTCCCCGGTGAGGAGGTGGTCGATCTGCCCGAGCGCCTCGGACATCCCCTCGACCATCCCCATGTCGGTCAGCTGGCGCATCTGCTCAGCGTCGGCGAACCGGGACACGATGGTCATCCGGGTGCCGTCGGCGACGGGCTCGATCGCGACCTCGGCCCGGGTCACCGGCATCTCGGTGCTGGGTCGGCCGTCCTCGTCCGCGAAGCCGTCGTCGAAGTGCAGCGTGCGGGGTGCGTCGACGGTGACGAACTCCCACCACCCGCCGGCCTTCTCGCCCTCCGGGCCGGTCATGTAGTACGACGCCCGGCCACCGGGTCGCAGATCGAGCTCGGTGAAGGTGGCCGGCCAGGTCGGCGGACCCCACCAGCGCTCGAGCTGGCGCGGGTCGGCCCAGAGCTCCCAGACCCGCTCGGGGGTGGCCCGGAACTCGCTGACGATGGTCAGGGTGCGGGCGTCGGTGTCGGGGGTGGCGCTGATGACGGTCATGAGTGGTCCCCTTCGGTGGGTGGCTCGTCCAGGATCTGGCCGAAGCGGTCCATCCGCCCGCGCCAGACCCGCTCGTACTCCTCCAGCAGTGCGGCCGCCGAGCGGATGGTCCCCAGGTCGGGGCGGACCAGCTGCTCACGGCCGCGTCGGTGCTTGGTCACCAGATGTGCCCGTTCCAGCACGGCGACGTGCCTCTGCACCGCGGCGAAGCTCATGTCGTAGCCCTCGGCGAGGGCCGTGACCGAGGACTCCGCCCGCAGCACCCGGCTGACGATGTCGCGGCGAGTGGCGTCGGCGAGGGCCGCGAACACCCGGTCCACCTCGGCCTGCTCCCACTGACGTACAACCATGTTGTTGTACGTTACGCCGCGCGCCGGCGCCGGACAAGAGGCCGGAACCGGCACAATCGGCGCATGACCGTCGTCGCCCTGATCCCCGCCGTGCTCGCGGCCCTCGTGCACGTGTACATCTTCGTGCTGGAGTCCGTGCTCTGGACCGGCCCGCGGGCCCGCCGGATCTTCGGCACCACCGAGGAGGAGGCGCAGGTCACGCGTTCGCTCGCGCTGAACCAGGGCTTCTACAACCTGTTCCTGGCGATCGTCACGCTGTGCGGGGTGGGCGGGCTGGCGGCCGGGTCCGACGGGGTCGGCGCCGCGCTGGCGCTGGCCGGGACCGGCTCGATGCTGGCGGCGGCGCTGGTGCTGGCGGTGACCTCGCCCGACAAGCGCCGGGCGGCGGTCACCCAGGGCCTCTTCCCGCTGATCACCGTGGTCCTGCTGCTGATCGCGGTCCTGGGCTGAGCTCAGCTCGGCATCGACCACACGGCGGGCAGCTCGCCCGACCGCCAGGCGGCGATCACCGCGGCCTCGTGCGGCACCATCGGCTCGGGCAGCGCGTCCAGGTCGAACCAGGCCATCCGGGCCGCCTTGTCCGGCTCGCGCAGTCCGGGGTCGCCGGTGAACCGCCGGGTGAGGAAGAACAGATCCGCCCGCTGCTCGACCTGCGGTCCGGTCCGCTCGAACCGGTGCAGGGTGGTCAACGGCACCAGGTCCGCCGGGTCGACCACGATGCCGGCCTCCTCCTGCGCCTCGCGGATCGCGGCCTCGTGCGCGGACTCGCCGGGGTCGACGTGTCCGGCCACGGTGGCCCAGTGCCCGTCCCGGTACCCGGTGCCCGCACGCAGCTGGAGCAGGAGCCGGCTGCCGTCCAGGACCAGGAGGTAGGAGGCGGCCACCAGCAGGCTGCGGCCGTCGATGTGGTCGTCGGGGGCGTAGTGCTCGGTCACCCGCCGAGTATGGCAGTGCACGGATGTGACGAAAATCACATTTGGCCGCTGTGACGTCGGGAAGGGCTCGCGGGATGTCCGGGGTATGAGCCCCCGCCCCGCGCTGCGCCGCCGTCTCGCCGCCGTCGCCCTGTCCTGTTCGATGATGTTCGCGCTGCCCGCCCTCGCCCGGGCCGACGACAGCGCGGACGACGACACCGTGACGGCGTTCAGCGCCGGTCAGTGCGCGGCCGGCCGGTTCTGCATCTGGTCGGCCGCCGGGTACGCCGGCGCGTTCTGGAGCACTGCGAGCGCCGGTGTCCAGTCCACGCCCGTCGCCACCGCGCGCACCGTGTGGAACCGCTCGGGCGTCGCGGTGCGGCTCTACGCCAGCGACGACGGCACCGGCTCGTGGACCTGTGTCGCGTCCGGTGCCCTGCTCACCTCGACCTCCATCTCCAGCTCGTCGGTCCGTACGATGACCACGACCGGCTGTTAGTGAGTGATCTGAAGGTGACGTGTCAGCAGGGGGCGACGACGCGGGCGAACCCGCCGCGGCGGCGAGTGCCGTCGCTGCCTTCGGCGACCTCTACCGCGAGGTCGCGCCGGGACTGCGCGCCTTCGTCCGGCGCCAGGTGCCGGAGGAGCAGGTCGACGACGTGCTCGCGGAGGTCTTCCTGGTGGTCTGGCAGCGGTGGTCCGGACTGCCCGCGCCCGAGCGGGTCCGGCCGTGGATCTACGGCGTGGCCCGCAACAAGATCCGGCACGCGCACAGCCAGCGCGGCCGGACCGCGCTCGGGGCGGACCTGGTCGCCGCCGACGCCTTCGTCCACGCGCCCGACCCCGCTGACGGTCTCGCCGCCGACGACCGGGCCCGACGCCTGGTCGCGCTGCTCCCCGAGGCGGAGGCCGACGCGATGACGCTGACCATCTGGGGTGGACTGACCGCGACCGAGGCGGCGCGTGAGCTCGGCGTGAGCGTCACCGCCGTGACCAGCAGATTGTCCCGGGCTCGTGCCCGGCTGGCGACCGCACTGCAGGACGAGCTCGACCGGGACGGAGGTGCACGATGACCGAGACGCCGCAGGAACGCCGTGCGCGTGCCGAGATCGACGAGCTGGCCGTGCTGCTGGACGGCGTGGGCCTGGGGGGACCCGCGCCGGCCGCCGCGGTCGACGACGACGCGATGCAGCGGGAGATCGCCGCGATCGTCGGGCGCCGGCCCGCTGCCGAGCCGGCGACCGTGATCCCGCTGCGCCGTCGCCGGTCGCCGTGGTCCCTGGCCGCGGGGGTCGCGGCCGCGGTGCTGCTCGCGGTCGGCGTGACCCTGGTGCCCAGTCAACTCGGCGACCCGCCCGCGGTGGCCGCCGCCCCGCCGATGCTGGCGTACCCCATCGACCCGGAGTCCCTGGCGGCGGGCGAGGGTGCGCCCGCCACCGACGAGCTCACCGCCCTGGCCGCCACCGCCGCCGCGAGGGTCGACCCGGAGCCCACCGGTACCGTGCAGCACACGCTGTCCCAGAGCTGGCTGCTGTCGGTCGAGGTCGACGACGACACCACCACGATGGCCGTCGAGCCCACCATCGGGGAGACCTGGACCGCCGAGGACGGTTCGGCCACCTTCGTGCAGTGGCGCGGCCCCGGTCTGGCGCCCTCCGGCGAGCTGGTGTTCGACCAGACCGTGGACACCGCTCCGGACAACGCCGCGGTCGACCTGCTGCCCGCCGGGACCTTCGACGCCCAGCAGGCGGCGCGGCTCTCCCGCGACCCGGTCCAGCTGCGCGCCGAACTGCTCCGCAGCCTCTCCATGCTGGGCTGCGACCTCCCGGACTCGCCGAACGCCGCGGTCTGCCTCTACCTGGCGATCACCGACCTGGCCGACCGCCTGGTGCTGCCCGCCGATCTGGACGCCGCGCTGTGGCAGGTGCTGGCGGACGAGCCCGGACTCACCCTTGCCGGGACGGTCACCGACCGGCTGGGCGAAGGCGCGGTGGCGCTGGCCTTCCCCGCCGCGGACTGGGACAGCGACCCGCTCGTCCGGGTGCTGCTGATCGACCCGAGCACCGGCTCGATCGCCGGACGCGAGGAGGTCACGCTGTCCTCCGAGCTGCTCGACATCGACGACCCCACGGTCACCCAGTTCCGGTACGACCTGTCGGTCGGCTGGACCGACGTGACGGGTCCGAGCCAGGGCTAGGCGCCGAGCTCCACCAGCAGACCCGGGAACTCCTCGGTCAGCTCGCGGGCCAGGAAGCCCAACGGCCCGATCCGGGCCGCCAGGCGGTCCCCGGCGCTCGCGTGCACTGCGGTGCCCCAGGCGGCGGCCTGTTCCGGTGGGCAGCCGGCGGCGAGGAGCCCGGCGATGGCACCGGAGAGCACGTCGCCGCTGCCCGAGGTGGCCAGACCCGGGTGACCGGACGCCGTGGTCCACAGGCGGCCGTCCGGATGGGCGATCAGACCGGCGCAGGAGACCACCGCACCGTACCTCTCGGCCACCCGGATCGCGGCGTGCGACGGCTCGACGTCCTCGCGGCCCACCAGCCGGGCGGCCTCGGTGAGATTCGGGGTGAGCACCGTGCGCGGGGGGAGGTCCGCGTCCAGCCCCGGCAGCACCCCGAGGGCGAAGGCGTCGATCAGCAGGGCGGACTCCGTCGAGTCCGCGGCCGCCGCGAGCACCGAGGCGAGGAGCGTGGTCGACCCGTCCGGCTCGTCCAGCCCGGGGCCGACCACCACCGCGTCGGTCCGGCTCAGCTCCTGATCCAGGCGGGGGGCGCCGGCGCCGGTGGGCGATCCATCACGGTCCTCGGGCAGGGAGAGCACCCCCGCCTCCGGGAACTGGGCCGCGCACGCCGGGGCGACCGAGGCGGCCACGGCGAGCGTCAGACGCCCGGCGCCGATCCGCAGCGCGGCGGACCCGGCCAGCAGCACCGCCCCGGGCGTGGGCCGGGCGCCGCCGATCACCAGCACCCCGCCGCGGTCGTCCTTGCTGCCGCTGCGTGCGGGCAGGGGCCAGTCCCGCAGGGTCGCCGGGGTGAGCGGAATCGGGTCGGTCATCGGGCCGGCCGCCCGTGCTCGGCCTCGTCGCTCCCGGCGTGCTCGGTGACCTCGGCATCCGCGCCGGCCAGATGGCGCACATCGTCGGAGCGCTGGGCCGCCCAGCCCTCCGGGCCGCGGGTCAGGACCGTCACCGAGGTGTTGCGCACGCTGCCGCGCCCGATCAGGTCGAACAGGCCCTCCTCGTCCAGGCCCTCCAGCACGTAGCGCAGCAGCCAGATCACCGCGTCGTGCGCGACGATCAGCACCCGCTCGTGGGGCGCGTCGTCGATGTCCCGCAGCGCCGAGCGGAGCCGGAGCGCGACATCCGCCCAGGACTCCCCGCCGGGCGGCCGGTAGTAGAACTTGCCCAGGTGATCGCGTCGAGCGGCCTCCTGCGGCCACCGTGCCCGTATCCCGTGACTGGTCAAGCCGTCGACGACGCCCAGCTCGCGATCACGCAGGCGTTCGTCGACCACGGTCGGCAGTGTGATCCCGGCGTGGCTCTGAGCGATGCGGGCGGTCTCACGGGCGCGCTGGTACGGCGAGCACCAGAGGCTCTGCGGAAGGATCCGGGCGTCGGCCCAGTGCGTGCCGAGCGCCGCCGCCTGGTCCCGCCCGTTCTCGGACAGCGGGGTGTCGGCGTCCCGGGTGAGGACACCGACCTCCTGCTCACCCGAGCGCTCCGCGCGGGTGGCGGCGACATTGCCGGTGCTCTCCCCGTGCCGTACCAGCCACAGCTCGCTGACCATGCGGGCCACGCTCGCAGCCCCCGGCGGGCTCCGCATCCCGAATCGGGATGTTCCTGCTGGATACACGCAGGTGCTCACCCGGGTGAGTTCGACCGAACACCTCCCGCGCCGCGCGACGGGACGCTAGGCTCGCCGCGCGAAGGTCCCGGATCACCCCCTGCTCCGGGGCCTTCGCCTTGTCCCGACCGCTGTGACTCAGATCACAGAAGGTCGATGTGACACATCGCGCCCCTCACCGGATGAACGGGATGACACGGTCACGTGTGGAGGGCACTCAACCGTGTGCGGCCCGTCGGAGTCTGCAGGGGGCGACTCCGGCGGGCCGCCCCTGTGTCCGGGGCCGCCCGCCGTCAGGGCTGGTCGACCAGGTCCGGGTCCTCGGACGGCGCGTCGGCGTCCGCGTCCTCGTCGGTCAGCGACGGCATCATCGCCCGCAGCCGCGGCTGCCACCCGGCCATCCGGGCCGGGAAGCAGCGTCCCAGCAGATCGACCATCGCCGACGCCGCGGTGGACGCGCCAGGGGAGGCCCCGAGCAGGCCGGCGATGCTGCCGTCCGCCGCGGTGACCAGCTCGGTGCCGAACTCCAGCACGCCGCCCCCGCGCACCGGCTTGATCACCTGGACCCGCTGACCGGCGGTGATCAGCTCCCAGTCCGCGTCCGCCGCGTCGGGCAGGTACTCCCGCAGGCTCGCCATCCGCTGCGCGCGCCCGGCCAGCACCTCGGTGATCAGATAGCGCAGCAGTCCGACGTTCTTCAGGCCGACCGACACCATCGGCCAGACGTTGTCCGGGCGGATGGTGCGCAGCAGGTCGCCCCAGGAGCCGTGCTTGAGGAACTTCATGCTCCAGCCCGCGTAGGGGCCGAACAGCAGGGCCTGGCCACCGCCCACCGCGCGGGCGTCCAGGTGCGGCACCGACATCGGCGGGGAGCCCACCGCGGCCTTGCCGTACACCTTGGCCCGGTGCTCCGCGACCAACGACGGGTTGCGGGTCCGCAGGAACTGCCCGGCGATCGGGAAGCCGCCGTACCCGCGGATCTCCCGGATGCCCGAGCGCTGCAACAGCCGCAGCGCCCCACCGCCCGCGCCGACGAACACGAACCGGGCGTTCAGCACCCGTGACCGGCCCGAGGACCGGTCCTGGATCAGCAGCTGCCACCCGCCGTCCGGCCCACGGCGCAGGTCGCGGACCTCCTGTCCGGTACGGATCGTCGTGCCCCGGTCGCCCAGGTCGTCCAGCAGATGCCGGGTGAGCGCGCCGAAGTCCACGTCGAAGCCGTCCGGTGCCCGGGTGGCGGCCACCGGTCCGGGCTCGCGACCGGCCATGATCAGCGGCACCCACTCGGCGATGGTCGCCGGGTCGTCGCTGAACTCCATCGCGGCGAACCGCGGGTGCGCGCTCAACGCGGCGTGCCGACGGCGCAGGTAGTCCACGTCCCGCTCGCCCTGCACGAAGGTCATGTGCGGCACCGGGGTCCGGAAGTCGTCGCCGGGCAGCCGCCCCTGCGCGATCAGGTGGTCCCACAGCTCGGTGGAGAGCGAGAACTGCTCGTTGATCCGCACCGCCTTGGCGATGTCGATCGACCCGTCCGGGCCCTCGGGCGTGTAGTTCAGCTCGCACAGGGCGGCGTGGCCGGTCCCGGCGTTGTTCCAGGCGTCCGAACTCTCCCGGGCGACGGCGTCGAGGCGTTCGATCACCTCGATCGACCAGGTGGGTTCCAGCTCGGACAGCAGGGTGGCGAGGGTGGCGCTCATCACGCCACCGCCGACCAGGGCGACATCGACCTCAGACACGAGGTCGATGGTAACGACCGAACAGGGACCTTCGACCCGGTTGACCAGAATCTGTGCTCCGCGCCCGACCTCGACCCCGGGTCCGGACCGGCACTCCGCGGCCCCGGCACATCTGCGGGTGCGGACCGTGCGACCCGGTGCCACCGTGGAGCGATGACCACCGACGACGGCACCCGGGGCTACGACCCGGAACAGGACCCCGACTCCGATCCGGAGATGCTCAACCCGCGCACCGGCAGCCAGGCGGCGGGCGGTGACCAGGACCCGGACCAGGACACCGACGCCGATCCGGACAACCTGAACCCGCGCCCGACGACGTGAGCGCGCTCGACCGGCAACAGCTGCGGATCTACCTGTCGGACCACCTGGCCGGGGCGTCCGCCGGTGCCGCGCGTGTGCGCCGAATGGCCCACGCCTATCGGGACACCCCGCTCGGGCCGGAGCTCGCGGAGCTGGCCGAGTCGATCCCCGCGGAACGTGACTGGTTGGAGCGCTCGATGCGGGAGTGGGGCCTGCCGCCGAGCCGGGCCAAGCAGCTGGCGACCACAATCGGAGAACGCCTCGGCCGGTTGAAGCCGAACGGCCGGGTGCTGAACCCCGCCCCGATGACCGCGCTGCTGGAGCTGGAGCTGATGCGGTCGGCGGTGCTGGGCAAGCGCGGGGTGTGGGAGACGCTCGCGGTGCACGCGGCGGACCTGGGGCTCGACCCGGCCCGCGCCGCGGAGCTGATCGCGGCCGCGGACGAGCAGATCACCACCCTGAGCAGGCTGGGCGACCGCGCCCGCCAGCAGGCGTTCCGAGCCGGAGGGGGCCGAGGATGAGAGTCGTCGTGGTCGGGGCGAGCGGAAATGTCGGCACCGCGGTGCTGCGCCGTCTGCGTGCGGACGAGTCGGTCACCTCGGTCCGTGCGCTGGCCCGCCGGGTGCCGCACGCCACGCCGCCGGCGCCCTATGACGTGGCCGAGTGGTGGCCGGTCGACCTGGGCGCCAGCGGACCGGATGAGCGGACCGTCGATCATCTGCGGCGGGCGTTCGCCGGGGCCGATGCCGTCGTGCACCTGGCCTGGGCGATCCAGCCGAGCCGGGACCGCGACCGACTGCGCCGGGTGAACGTGGACGGCACCCGCCGGGTGATCGAGGCGGCGGTGCTCTCCGGCGTGCCCCACCTGGTGGTGGTGTCCTCGGTCGGCGCCTACTCCCCGGCCTACGACGACGACCCCCGCGCCGAGGACTGGCCGACCGACGGGCTGCGCAGCTCGTCCTACAGCCAGGACAAGGTGGCCCAGGAACGACTGCTGGACGAGGCGGAGCGCCGGCACCCCGGGCTGCGCATCGCACGGGTCCGGCCGGCCCTGGTGTTCCAGCGCGCGGCCGGGTCGGAGATCAAGGGCCTGTTCCTCGGGCCGCTCGTGCCCCGGCAGCTGCTGGACGGCCGGCTCCCGGTGCTGCCCTGGCCGGCGGGTCTGCGGGTGCAGGCGGTGCACGGGGACGATCTGGCCGACGCGATCCGCGAGGTGGTGGTCCGGCAGGCCACCGGTCCGTTCAACCTGGCGGGCACCGGGGTGGTCCGGGCCGCCGATGTGGCGGACGTGGTCTCCGGCGGCGACTGGCGGGAGGTGCCGCACACCCCGGTGCGCCGGGCGCTCTGGGCGGCCTGGCGGCTGCGGCTGGCCCCGGTCGGACCCGGCTGGTTCGACATGGCGGTCGGTGCCCCGCTGTTGGACACCTCACGGGCGGAGCGCGAACTGGCGTTCCGGCCGCGGTGGTCGTCGGTGGCGGCGATGCGGGACCTGATGGACGGCCTGGTGCACGGCGCCGGGACCGCGAGCCCGCCGCTCAAGCCGTGACCGGCATGGATCCGGCCCACCCGGCGTTGCAGGACCCGTGACCACTCCCGCGACTCCCGACGACGTCCTGCGCTGCGAGGCCGGACCCGGCGGTCTGCCCGGCGCCGCACCGCGCCCGGAGGGCCCGGCCCGCCTGGTGCTCGGCGACCCGGGAGCCCCGGTGACGATCACCGAGTTCGGCGACCTGGAGTGCCCGTACTGCCGCCAGGCCGCCGAACCGCTGCGCCGGCTCGTCGCGGAGTCCGACGGGGGAGTGCGCCTGGTGTGGCGGCACTTCCCGCTGTTCCAGGTGCACCCGCACGCGCTGGTCGCGGCGCTCGCGGTGGAGGCGGCCGCAGACCAGGGGATGTTCTGGCCGATGCAGCAGGCCCTGTTCGCCCAGCAGAACCGGCTCACCGAGCCGGACCTGCGTGCGGTCGCCCGCACCCTGGGGCTGGACCCGGACGCCGTCACCGGCCCGGCCGCCCAGCCGCTGGCCGCTCGGGTCGAGGCGGACTACGTCGCCGGCCTGGACCTCGGCGTGGCGGGGACCCCGACGATCTACGTCGACGGGATGCCGTACGACGGCCCGCTCACCCTCGCGGGCCTGAGGCGCGCACTGCCCGCCTGACCCGCTCCGCCCCCGCCGTCGCCCCGCCCGAGGTGGGCACTTCCTCCCGGGGTCGGCAGTCCGCCCGAGGTCGGCAGCTCTGCCCGAGGTGGGCACTTCTGCCCGAGGTCGGCAGTCCGCCGGGCCCTCTGCGGGGCGAGCTGCCGAGCTCGATGGTCACGGACGGCACGGCGGCGCGGGCTCAGACGGTGCCGACCGCCCAGGGCCCGGTGGGCAGGCGCGGGGGGAGCTCCTCGTCGGGGGAGCACAGCGGCAGACGGTTGCCGAGCGCGCGGAGCAGGACGCTGCCCAGGACCGCGGCGAGCAGCGATCCGGCCAGGATGCCGATCTTCGCCTGCTCCCGGATCGCCCCCTCGAACGCCAGCTCGGCGATGAACAGGGAGATGGTGAACCCGATCCCGGCCAGCACCGCGCCGCCGAGCAGGTGTCCCCAGCGCACCCGGCCGGGCAGCTGGCCCAGCCCGGTGCGGATCGCGATCGTGGCCGCACCGGTGATCCCGATCGTGTTGCCGGCCACCAGCGCCACCGCCACCCCGATGCTCACCGGGGAGGTCGCCGCCGCGCGCAGCGCCTCGGCGTCCAGGCGCACCCCGGCGTTCGCCAGGCCGAATACCGGCACGATCACGAACGCGCTCCACGGGTGCAGGATCCGTTGCAGCCGCTCGCTGGCGGGCACCGCGGCCCGGGCGGCCAGCTCGGTCAGGTGCTCGCGGTCCGCGGTGGTCTCGGCGACCAGCCCGTCCGCCCACTGCGGCACCTGTTCGACGTGTTCGCGGGCCGTCGACCGGGACGGCAGCAGCAGGCCGACCAGCACCCCGGCCAGCGTGGCGTGCACCCCGGACGCGTTCACCGCGAGCCAGAGCGCGATCCCGATCAGCGCATAGGGGGTCAGCCGCCAGACGCCGAGCCAGCGCAGGGCCAGCAGACCGGCCAGCAGCACCGCCGCGACACCGAGCGCCAGCCAGCGCACGCCGTCGGTGTAGAACACCGCCATCACCGTGATCGCGCCGATGTCGTCCACGATCGCCAGCGTGAGCAGGAACAGCCGCAGCCGGTCCGGGCACGCGGGACCGAACAGCGCCAGGATCCCGACCAGGAACGCGGTGTCCGTGCTCATCACCACGCCCCAGCCGTGCGCGGCCTCGGTCCCGCCGTTGAAGGCCAGGTAGATCAGCGCGGGCACCGCCAGACCGCCGAGTGCCCCGAGCGCCGGGACCGCGATGGTCCGCCGGTCGCGCAGCTCGCCGCTGGTGACCTCCCGGTTGATCTCCAGGCCGACCACGCAGAAGAACACCGCCATCGCGGCGTCGTTCACCCAGTGGTGCAGGTCCAGGTCCAGCCCCCAGGACCCGAGGTGGAAGCCCGCCGACGTCGACCACAGCGCGTCGTAGGCCGCCGACCACGGGCTGTTCGCCCAGACCAATGCGAGCACGGTCGCGGCCAGCAGCGCCAGTGCGGACCCGGACTCGGTGACCAGGAAGTCCCGCACCGAGGTGTTCACCGACGGCAGCCGGACCCGCAGCGACGGTCCCGGGGTCAGCGGACCGGCGGGCGGTCGGGGATCGGGGTCCGCCTGGACGACGGGCCGGTCCGTCTCGGGTCCCTCGGTCGTCACGGGCGGCTCCCTCGTGCGTCTGCTGGTGTGTGCCCGACGGGTGCCAACGCCCCTGGTCCGGTCAGTATGCCCACCGCCGCGGACGGATGCGACGATGGCCCGATGAGCAGCCACCCCCGCACCGCACTCGTCACCGGAGCCGGACGGGGGATCGGCCGCGGCCTCGCGCTCGGGCTCGGGTCCGCCGGGTGGGATCTGGCCCTGGTCGGTCGCACCCCCGGGCACCTGGAGGCTGTGGCGGCCGAGATCGGCGCCGCGCACCCCGACCGCACCGTGCTCGCCCTGCCCGCCGATGTCACCGACGCCGCCCAGGTCGCCGAGGTGGTCGCCGCCGCCGAGCGGGGGCTGCCCGGCGGCATCGGCCTGTTGGTGAACAACGCCGGGGTGATCGAGCGCCAGGAGGTCGACCTGGCCGCGGACGACGTGGAGGACGTCTGGCGGGTGATCGAGGTCAACGTCCGCGGTCCGCTGCTGGTCACCCATGCCGTGCTGCCCGGGATGCTGGCCCGCGGCGCCGGACACGTGGTCAACATCAACTCCGGTTCCGGGCACCGGCCGTCCGGGGTCTACACCGGCTACGGGATCAGCAAGGGGGCGCTGGCCCGGCTGACCACGCTGGTGCACACCCAGGTCGCCGACCGCGGCGTGCGGGTGCTGGACGTCGCGCCCGGCGTGGTGGTCACGGACATGACCCAGGCGATGCCGTTGCACGACGGCCGGGCGGAGTGGACGCCGGTCGAGGCCAGCGTGGACCTGATCGACGCCTTCGGCTCCGGGCGGCTGGACGCGTTGTCCGGTCGGTTCGTGCGTGCCGGCACCGACACCGAGGAGTCGCTGCGGTCCCGGGCCGACCGCATCGTGGCGACGGACGCCCGGACCCTGCGGCTGGCCGCCTGGGGCGAGGACGACCCGGTCGCCTGACTCAGAGCGCGGAGGAGCCGAGCGCGGCCGGAACCTGGGTCCCGTGCCCACCGGCCCGCAGCGCGTCGCGCAGCCGCTCGGCCGAGGCGTCCAGCTGCGCGGCGGGCAGGTCCTGCCGGGCGTTGGCGAAGCTGAGCTGCTCCTCGCCCCAGGCCGGCAGCACGTGCAGGTGCAGGTGCGGCACCTCGAACCCGGCGACCAGCAGCGCGGCCCGTGGGGCGTCGAACGCCTCCTGCTGGGCGGTGCCGATCCGCTTGGCGACCCGGGTCAGGTGCGCGAGCAGGTCGTCGTCGGCGTCGGTGAACCGGGCCACCTCCGCACGCGGCACCACCAGCACGTGCCCGTCGGTGATCGGCGCGATGGTGGCGAACGCGACACAGGTCTCGTCGGCCCAGACGAACCGGCCGGGGATCTCACCGTCGATGATGCGGGTGAACAGGGTGCTCATCCGGCCACGGTACCCAGGTCGGCGAGCTTGCGGGTGAGGGCGAGCACCGTGTTCCAGTTCCGCCCGGAGCCCTTCGCCCCCGCGGCCCGGTCCAGCACCTTCCCTGTGAGCTTCGACCGCCCGATGCCGTCCACGTAGTCGATGTAGCCCTCCTCGTGGTGGAAGGTCGCCGACTCCGGTCCGTAGCGGGTCAGGTCCGGACTGCCCTCGGCGACCGGACCGTCGTAGAACATCACGATCAGTCGGGACGGCCGGTCGGCGGCGGCCTCGGGATAAGGATTGGCGGCGACCACCGCGGACATCTGGTCCAGCGTGCGCACGACCAGTCCCAGCGGCAGGTCCAGCTCCGCGCGGAACCGGCCGGTGAGCTCGTCGACCAGCTCCGCGCGGTCCCCGGTGAAGTCCGGCCGGGGCCGCAGCAGCAGGTTCCCGGTGGCCAGCCAGGTGGACACGTCCCGGTGCCCGAGCGCCGCCGTGACCTCCCGGAGCCGGGCCATCGGCACCATGCCGCGCCCGCCCAGGTTCACCGCCTGGAGCAGGGCGACGACCGGGGTGTCCACGGCCGTGCCTACAGGAACCGCAGCGGGTCGAACTCCTCCAGCGGGATGATCCGCAGCCGGGGGAGCGTCACGTTGAACGCCTTGACGTCCGACTCCAGGTCGAAGGTCTCCAGGCCCTGCTCGACCAGGTGGGCCAGCTGGGTGCTGGTGAACTCCCGGAACGCCAGCAGGCCGACCTTGCGGTCGTCGTCCTCGAGCAGCGCCTCCATCTCCGGCGCGAAATCGCCGTCGTGCGAGGCGAGCAGGACGTCGCCCTCGCGGTCGGCGAGCGCGTCCAGGGTGCGCTTGATGCCGATGTCGACGACCTTGCCCTCGCCGGACAGCGGGATCGGCTGGAATCCGATCGCCAGCAGCGCCTGGACGAAGGACATCGGCAGGGTGCCGCTGGTCGCGTTGAGGAAGAACAGCCCCTTGGTGTCCTGGCCCCAGGTCCGCTGGGCGAAGTCGAGCACCCGCTCCCACCGCGGTCGCTGCTCCGGCGTCGGCCGACCGTTGAGGATCGAGGACCCAAGGGTGGCGTCGATGTTCTCGCCGTCGACCAGGACGTAGGTGGTGGGCATGCGGCTCAGCGTACGGCCGGTCGGCCAGAATGGGGGCTGCACGCCCCGCGAACGGAGGACGGATGACCGGCGACGCACGTCTGGCGGCCGAGGCCTGGGAGGAGCTGTTCCGCACCCAGGTGGCGATCATGCGACGGCTCCAGCGCGACCCGATCTGGGACCGGGTCTCGCTGCGGGAGTACGACGTGCTGTTCACGCTGTCCGGTGCGCCCGAGCAGCGGCTGCGGCTGCGGGAGCTGGCCGAGTCGAGTCTGCTCAGCCAGCCCAGCCTGAGCCGGATGGTCGAGCGGCTGGAGGCGGCGGGCTGGGTGCGCCGGGACCGGTCGCCGGAGGACGGCCGGGGCGTCCTGGTCGGCCTGACCCCGGAGGGCGCGGCGTTGCAGCGCGCGGTGGGCCGTCGGCACGTCGAGGCGATCGCGCACTACGTCGGCGGGGCGCTGGACGAGGACGGGCTGCGGACCCTGCGCCGGGTGACCGCGGCGCTCCGGCAGGGGCAGGGCCTGATCCCGGACCTGGATCGGGACCTCTGACCCGCACGTCCACCGATCGTGACCGGCGACACGGCGCGCGGCGGCGATCGGGGACCTCCGGCCCACGACCTGCGCCGTCCCGGCACTGACGATTGATCGGGTCGGGTGCGTTCCTCGCCCCGTCGCCGCATCAGCCGTAGAGGGGGACCCATGCGAGTCCTGATCACCGTGGCCTCGCGTCATGGCGCCACCGCAGAGATCGGCTCGGCGATCGGTCGAGTGCTGACCGAGGCCGGACACCAGGTGGTGGAGTCCGCGCCGGAGGAGGTCACCTCGCTCGACGACGTCGACGTGGTGGTGCTCGGCTCCGCGGTCTACACCGCGCACTGGCTGCCCGCCGCGCGGGAGTTCGCCCGGCAGTGGCAGGACGAGCTGCTGGCCCGCCGGGTGTGGGTGTTCTCCTCCGGCCTGGCCACCCAGCCGGCCGCCTCCGCGAACTCGCCGCACGAGCTGCTGGCGCTGCGCGAGCGGGTCGGTGCCCTCGGCCACCGGTCGTTCGCCGGACGGCTGCAGCGCAGCGAGCTGGCGTTCGCGGAGCGGGCGCTGATCGCCGGCGCCCGGGCCAAGGAGGGCGACCACCGCGACTTCGAGGCGGTCGCCGCCTGGGCGCGTGACATCGCAGGTCAGCTGGCCGTGGTGCGGGAGCAGACCGTCGCCTGACCAAGGAGCTGACGACGCGTCAGGACAAGATCACGGCCGGAGGCCCCGCCGTTGGAAATTCTTGAACTGTTCAAGATGACATGATGCAGGACGTGACTTCTGCTGCCCCGACGACGTCGTCGCTCGCCCCGTACGACGCCGTGCTCCTGTTGTCCTTCGGTGGTCCCGAGCAGCCCGCGGACGTGCTGCCGTTCATGCGGAACGTGACGCGCGGCAAGGGCATCCCGGAGGAGCGCCTGGTCGAGGTCAGTCAGCACTACGCGCTGTTCGGCGGCAAGAGCCCGATCAACGACCAGAACCGGGCCCTGATCGCCGCGCTGCGCGCCGAGCTGGACGCCCGCGGCCTGACCGACCTGCCGATCGCCTGGGGCAACCGGAACTGGGAGCCGTACACCGAGGGTGCCCTGGAGTCGCTGCGCGAGGCGGGACACCGCCGGGTGCTCGCCGTGGTGACCAGCGCCTACGGCTCGTACTCGGGCTGCCGGCAGTACCGCGAGCACCTGGCCGCCTCGCTCCAGGGGCTCGGCGCGGACGACACCGACCCGACCGGTGACCAGGGCACCGCCGGCATCCGGGTCGACAAGCTCCGGCACTACTTCAACAACCCGGGCTTCGTCCGGGCGAACGCCGACGCGGTGATCGAGGCGTACACCGCGCTGGCCGGGAAGACCGGCAGGCCGGTCACCGCGCTGCTCTCCGAGGCGCCGCTGCTGTTCGTCACCCACTCCATCCCGGAGGCGATGGAGGCGGGTTCCGGTGCGCGCCGCCCGTCGTACCTCACCCAGCACCAGGAGGTCGCCCGCGAGGTGGCCGGGCTGGTCGCCGAGCGGTTCGGGGTGATGCCGGAGTCCAGCCTGGCGTTCTGCTCCCGCTCCGGTCCGCCGCAGCAGCCCTGGCTGGAGCCGGACATCAACGACGTCCTGACCGAGCGGGCCGGCGCGGGGACGACCGCCGTGGTGATGTCCCCGATCGGTTTCGTCTCCGACCACATGGAGGTCGCCTTCGACCTCGACACCGAGGCGATGGCCACCGCCGAGTCGCTGGGCATGACCGCGGTCCGGGCCGGATCGGCCTCCACCCGCGCGCCCTTCGTCTCCGGCCTGGTCGACATGATCACCGAGCGCGCGGCGCGCGAACGCGGCGAGGACGTCACCCCGGTCACCGTCGGCGACCTGGGCGCCTGGCCCGACCGCTGCGCCGCCGGCTGCTGCTTCCAGCGCGCCGGGCAGGACACCGGCATCCCGGCGACCGCCGGATCGGATCACGCGGGCCGCGACGACGCGGACCGCGCCACCACGGAGGAGACGACTGCACGATGAGCACCACCCCGGAAGCCGGCGGCCACACCCCCGAGGTCGCCGACCAGATCAACGCCTCACTGCGCTACGCGATGTACGCGGTGTTCGAGGTCTCCAGCCCGCTGCCGGCCGACGCCGCCGCCCGTCAGCGCGCCGTGGCCGAGGTGCTGGACACGCTGACCGGTGACGACCGCCCCGAGGACCTGGTGGTGCGCGGCTGGTACGACGTCGCCGGTCTGCGGGCCGACGCGGATCTGATGGTGTGGTGGCACGGTCCGACGATCGAGTCGGTGCAGGACGCCTTCCACCGGCTGCGGGCCAGCGAGCTCGGCGCGCACCTGCTCCCGGTCTGGTCCGTCGTGGCGATGCACCGTCCGGCCGAGTTCAACCGCGGTCACGTCCCGGCGTTCCTGGCCGGCGAGGAACCGCGCGCCTACCTGTGCGTGTACCCCTTCGTGCGGTCCTACGACTGGTACGTGCTGCCCGAGGCCGAGCGCCGGGAGCTGCTGCGCGAGCACGGGCACGCCGCCCGGGACTACGCCGACGTCCGGGCCAACACCCTGTCGTCCTTCGCGCTGGGCGACTACGAGTGGATCCTCGGCTTCGAGGCGGACGAGCTGCACCGGATCGTGGACCTGATGCGTGATCTGCGGGCCACCGGCGCCCGGTTGCACGTGCGGGAGGAGACCCCGTTCTACACCGGGCCGAAGGTCGACCTGGGCGCGTGGGCGGAGCGCCAGCCGCGCGCCTGAGCGATCGCCGCCGGAGTCCTCGCCGGTCGCCGTGCGCCTAGAGCAGCTCGGACTCCGGCGGGGCGGGCACCAGACGGGCGGTGCGGCCGTCCTCGGCGGACAGCAGCAGCTCGTCGTCGGCGACGGTCACCGTCAGCGGTCCGGTGAGCAGCCCGAGGACCGCGCGCTCCACCGCCATCCGCTCCGGCGGACCGGCCATCAGGGTCGCGACGATCGGGCCGAAGGTCAGCCGTCCGTCGGTCAGCGCCCAGGTGCCACGCACCCGGTTCACCCCGCCGTTGCCGTAGACCTGCCCGTCCTCCTCGAAGTGCAGGGTCGGGGGCCGGTCGCCGACCGCCTCCCCGGACAGATCCGTGACCATCCAGCTGCGACCGACGACCTCGTCCATCCGCCGATGATGTCATCGCCGGGCCGCGCTCACCAGAGCTCGGCGATCCGCTCCAGCGTGTGGATCCGGTCCGCGACGTCGTAGGTCGTCGCGGTGAGCATCAGCTCGTCGGCGTCCACCCGGTCCACCAGCTCGCGCAGCGCCGCGACCGCGGGCTCGGCGGTGGTGGTGATCTGGGTGCCGGGGATCTGCGCCATGACCGCGCGGCCGTCCGGGTCGGCCGCCAGGGTGTCCAGCAGCTGCTCGGCCTCCTCCGGCGTGACGACCGGGGCCAGCGGGCCGCGGGTGCGCAGCCGCAGCATCATCACCCGGCTCGGACCGGACAGCCAGGCCGCCCGCTCCTCGGAGTCCGCGACGATCACCGACGACGACACCATGAACCGGGGCCGGGCCTGTACCGCGGACGGCTGGAACCCGCTGCGGTAGGCGGCCGCCGCCTGCTCGGTCAGGCCGGTGTTGAAGTGGTGCGCGTAGCTGAACGCCAGCCCCAGCCGGGCCGCCAGCTGGGCGCTGTACAGGCTGGAGCCGAGCAGCCACACCTGCGGGGTCCCGGACGCCGACGGGGTGGCGATCAGGCGGGTCGCGGCGGGGGTCGGGGAGAGCCCGGCGGCGGGCTGGCCCAGCAGCGCCAGCACGTCGACCAGCTCGGTCGGGAAGTCCTCCTCACCGGTGCGCCGCAGCGCCGCGGCGGTCATCGGATCCGCGCCCGGCGCCCGGCCGATCCCCAGGTCGATCCGTCCCGGGTGCAGCGCCTCCAGCATGGCGAACTGCTCCGCGATCACCAGCGAGGGGTGGTTCGGCAGCATCACGCCGCCCGAACCCAGCCGGATCCGGTCGGTGTGGGCGCCCAGGTGGGCCAGCAGCACCGCCGGGGAGGTGGAGGCCACGGCGGGCATCGAGTGGTGCTCCGCCACCCAGAACCGGTGGAAGCCCAGCCGGTCGGCGGTCCGGGCCAGGGCGGTCGAGTCCGCCAGGGCATCGGCGGAGGTGCGTCCGGTGCCGACACCGGACAGGTCGAGGACGGAGAGGGGGACGGTGCGCTGATCGGTCACATCAGGTCGCAACGTCCCCGACCCGTCACCGCTTCCCGGGCCCGCTGATCCCGATCACGGATACAGGCCCCGCAGCTGGTGCGCCTCCGCCACCCGCGACACCCCGATCACCAGGGCGGCGTCGCGCAGCGTGATCCCGTCCGCCCGGGCCCGGGTCGCCACCGCCTGGTACGCGGTCCGCATCCGCTGGGCCAGCTTCTCCGCGATCTCGACCTCGCTCCACCAGTACGCCTGGTTGGCCTGCACCCACTCGAAGTAGGACACCACCACGCCGCCCGCGTTCGCCAGGATGTCCGGCACCACGGTGATCCCGCGCTCGGCCAGCACCCGGTCGCCCTCGGAGGTGGTGGGGCCGTTCGCGCCCTCCACCACCCAGCGCGCCTTCACCCGCCGGGCGGAGTCGGCGTCCAGCACGTTCTCCACCGCGGCCGGCACCAGCACGTCGACGTCCAGTCCCAGCAGCTCGTCGTTGCCGATCGGGTCCGCCTGCGGGAACCCCTGCACGGAGCTTGTCTCCGCCACGTGCCGCTGCAACGCGGCCAGGTCCAGACCGTCCGCCGCGTACACCCCGCCGTTCTCGTCGCTGACCGCGACCACCCGGGCGCCGCCGTCCGCCAGGAACCGGGCGGCATGCGACCCGACCTTGCCGAAGCCCTGCACCGCGCAGGTCACCTCCGGCAGCCCGGTCCCGGCATCGGCCAGCGCTGCCTCCGCCGCGTGCACCACCCCGCGTGAGGTCGCGGTCGCCCGGCCCAGCGAGCCACCGACCGCCAATGGCTTGCCGGTCACCACCCCGGGGGTCGTGAACCCGGTGTTCACCGAGTAGGTGTCCATCACCCAGCTCATGGTCTGCTCGGTGGTCCCGATGTCCGGCGCCATGATGTCCCGTTCCGGACCGATCACCGGCATCAGCTCCGAGGTGTACCGCCGGGTCACCCGCTCCAGCTCCGCCGTCGAGTACCCGCGGGGGTCGATCGCCACCCCGCCCTTCGCACCGCCGTAGGGCAGGTCGACCACCGCGCACTTCCAGGTCATCCACATGGCCAGCGCGCGCACCTCGTCGATGTCGACCCCGGGGGCGTACCGCAGTCCGCCCTTGCCCGGTCCGCGGGAGATGTTGTGCTGCACCCGGTACCCGGCCAGCACCTGCACGCTGCCGTCGTCCCGGCGCAGCGGCACCGCCACGTGCAGTTCCCGGCGCGGGGTGGCGAGCATGGCGTGCATGCCCTCGTCGTAGCCGAGCAGCCGGACCGCGGAGCGCAGCTGATCCTGCGCGGTGTCCAACGGACCCGATCGGCTCGGGTGCCGGGTCTGGTCGTCGGTGGCCGGAGCCGCTGGGGTGTGCGGATCGGGGACGGACGCTGTCATGCGATGCCTCCTGGGCGATGCTGGACGGCCCGCGGGCGGGGCCTCGTCGCGCCGCCTCGACGCCGGGCCGCCGGACCTGGCCACTGTGCCACAGCGCGGGCGGGTGCACCGGGTGTCGTCAGCTGCTCCGCCCCGGCCCGTACTCGAAGTGCCAGTACTCCGCGTAGGGCTGCCCCTCGCGCACCCGGTCCGGTGCGTACCAGCCGTAGGTCGGCGCGTTCGCCACCAGCCACTGGTACCGCTCGGTGCCGAAGCCGTAGGTCTGCGGCCACTCCTGCACGTCGAGCGCGAGACCGAGACCGTGGCTGGAGGTGCCGGGGGTGGCGGCCAGGCCGCCGAGTGCGGCCTTCATCGCGACCTGGTCCTCGTAGGAGCGGTAGGTCAGATCCAGGTCGAGGGAGGCGCCGAAGGCCGCGCGATAGGCGTCGTTCAGCGCGGTGAGCGCGTCGGCGGCATCGCAGCGCAGGTACTGGGTGAAGCCGAGCTGGTCGGTGCCCCAGCCGATCGCGCACATGGCGGACATCGGCATGTGGCCGTTGGAGCCGTCGCCGTCCGCGGTGGGCACGGAGGTGACCCACAGGACGTTGCCGTTCGCGTCGACCGGACGGCCGTCGACCCAGCCGGCGATCCGGGAGCTCGTGGGGGCTCCTGGCGGGGCGGAGGTGGCCTCGGCAGCAGCAGCGCGGGCGGCCTCCTCCTCGGCGGCGGCCTGTTCTGCGGCGGCTGCGGCCGCTGCTGCGGCCGCCTCGGCCTCGGCCTGTGCCTGCGCGGCCGCGGCGGCCCGGTCGGCGGCGCGCTGCTGGACCTGGCGGGAGGCCGCGACGTCGGCGGTCCGCGACCGGTCGGACAGGAAGTCCTGCTCCTGTGCGGTCAGCTCCGCCGACAGGGCGAGCGCGTCGGCGTCCACCTGAGGTGCGGACGGCCCGCCGCGCAGCGCGAGCGCACCGGCCACCGCGCCCGTGGCGATCAGCAGCACCGCGGCCCCGGCGGCGATCAGCCGGGTGCGGTGGTGGCGACGGGTCCGGGCGCGCCGGTCGCGGCGTCCCGCCGATCCGTCGTCCACCACCGCGGGGCTCACTTCCCGAGCGCGTCGATCCGCGCCAGCTCCTCGGGCGACAGCTGGAAGCCCAGCACGTCGAGGTTGGATTCGATCCGCTCGCGGTGCACCGACTTGGGGATCACGACGATGCCGTGGTCCAGGTGCCAGCGCAGCACGACCTGCTGCGGGCTGACGCCGTGCGTCTCGGCGATCTCGGCCAGGACGGGTGCGGACATGTCGGTGCGCTTGAACGGGCTGTAGCCCTCGATCGCCACACCTCGGTCGGCGTGCCCGGCCACCAGGTCGGCGTCCCAGTCGGTGGGGCTCCACGGGATCTGGTTGACCGCGGGAGCCTCGCCGGTGGCGGCGATCAGCTCGTCGATCTGGTCGAGGGAGTAGTTCGACACCCCGATGTTGCGCACCCGGCCCTCGTCCCGGGCGGCGATGAACTCCCGCCAGGTGTCGGGGGTGGCCTGCTTGTTGGGCGGCCAGTGGATCAGCCACAGGTCCAGGTGGTCGGTGCCGAGCTCGGCCAGCGACTCGGTGAGGGTCTGGCGCTCGCGGCCCGCGTGGTCCGGCGGGAGCTTGGTGGTGACGAACACGCTGTCCCGGTCGATGCCGACGGCGGCCAGGGCACGTCCGACCTGGGCCTGGTTGCCGTAGCCGGTGGCGGTGTCGATGTGGGTGTAGCCGAGCTCCAGTGCGGTGATCACCGCACGCTCGGCGTCGTCGCCCTCGGACTGCCAGGTGCCGAGCCCGAGCAGGGGCATCGGGCCGTTCGGCAGCTGGATGGTGGGGATGTTCGCTGCGGTCATGTCTCCATCGTGTCCCGCCCGGGCGGTGTCGGCCAGGGGAGTCCGCCGGTGACGGGGTGCCCGGTGCCGGCGTCGCGGGCCGCGCGGCGGAACTGCGCGGGGGTCTCCCCGGTCAGGCGCCCGAACGTCCGGGTGAAGGACGCCTGGTCGTAGAAACCGGACTCCCGGGCGACCTCCGCCACCGGCAGCCGAGTGGTGCCGAGCAGGGTGGCCGCGTGATCGACCCGGGCGCGCAGCACGTACTGCTGCGGGGAGAGCGCGAACACCCGGCGCAGGCGGCGGTCGAGGGTGGCGGGGGAGCAGTCCGCCGCGGCGGCGAGCTCGGCGACGGTCGGCGGGGTGGCGATCCGGTCGCGGACCAGCGTGGCCACCCGGGTCAGCGCCGCCACGGTCGCCGGGTCGGCGTCCTGGCCGCGCAGCGCCTGGGAGATCGAGACCAGGCCGAGCACGGCGCCGTCCTCCGCCCGCACCGGTGACTTGGAGGTGAGGTACCAGCCGGGGGTGCCGCCCGGACGACGGATCAGCTCGAGTTCACGGCGCAGCTCCCGGCCCTCGGTCAGGACCGCGCGGTCCTGCTCGTCGTACCGGGCGGCCAGCAGCGGGTCGAACAGCTGGTCCGCGGTCCGGCCGACCACCGCGCGCCGGGACCGTTCGCCGGTCCGCCGGACGAAGGCGTCGTTGACCAGCAGATAGCGCCCCTCGGTGTCCTTGGCGCAGAACATGGTGCCGGTCAGGTCCTCGGCCAGGGTGAGCAGGGCGGGGGTGAGCGCGCGCACCAGCGGCGGGACGGGATGCGGTGGACGGCTGACCATGATCGGGGCAGCGTAGGCGGTCAGCAGGTCGACAGGACGGATCCCCGGCGCGGTGAGCGCGGATCGGTGCAAGACGCGGCCGGGGGTGGACGGGAACGATCAGGCCATGACGACGACCCACGAGCCGGCCGCGCCGCCGCGCGCCGACCTGACCGAGCGTGCCATCGAGCTGGCGGGCCGGTGGACCGAGGCCACCGAGGCGGACGCCACCCCCGCCGAGCGCCGGGCCACCGAACGGCTGGCCGCGCTGGTCGCGGACCCGGCGGGACTGGAGCTGGCGGTGCGGTTCGTCGACCGGGTCGCCCGGCCGGAGGACGTGCGGGTGGCCGCGCAGGAGCTGGTCGAGCTCGGCGACCGGGCAGCGGACGCCCGGGGCTTCCTCGGCGCCGCGGACCGCGGACTGCTGACGATCGGGTCGCGGGTCGCCCCGCTGCTGCCGCAGGTGGTCGTCCCGGCCGCTCGGATCCGGCTCCGGCAGTTGGTGGGCCACCTGGTCGCCGACGCCGGTCCGGGCCTGGCCGGCCACATCGCCCGCGCCCGTCGGGACGGCTTCCGGCTGAACCTGAACCTGCTGGGCGAGGCGGTGCTCGGGGAGGACGAGGCCCGTCGCCGACTGCGCCGGGTGCAGGACCTGGTGGTGCGGCCGGACGTCGACTACGTGTCGGTGAAGGTCTCCGCGGTCGCCAGTCAGCTCTCCACCTGGGACACCGCGGGATCGGTGGACCGGGTGGTCGACCGGCTGCGCCCGCTCTACCGGGTGGCCGCGGCGCACGGGACCTTCCTCAACCTGGACATGGAGGAGTACCGGGACCTGGAGATGACCGTCCGGGTCTTCGACCGGCTGCTCGCGGACCCGGAGCTGCGCGACCACTCCGCGGGGATCGTGCTGCAGGCCTATCTGCCGGACACCTCCGCCGCGCTCGACGAGCTGACCGAGCTCGCCCTGCGCCGGACCGCCGCCGGTGGCGCACCGCTGAAGGTGCGGCTGGTCAAGGGCGCCAACCTGGCGATGGAGCGGGTCGAGGCCGCCCAGCACGACTGGCCACAGGCTCCGTTCGCCGGCAAGCCCGAGGTGGACGCCCACTACCTGCGCCTGGTGTCGACAGCGCTGGACCCGGCACGGATCGGCGCGCTGCGGGTCGGCGTGGCCAGCCACAACCTGTTCCACGTCGCCTACGCCCACCTGCTGGCCGCGGACCGTGGGGTGGGCGAGGGCGTCGACATCGAGATGTTGCAGGGCATGGCGCCCGCACAGGCCCGTGCGGTGCAGCGGGACGCCGGGCAGGTGCTGCTCTACACGCCGGTGGTGTCCCGGGACGACTTCGACGTGGCGATCTCCTACCTGGTCCGGCGGCTGGAGGAGAACGCGGCGCCGGAGAACTTCCTGCACGCCCTGTTCGCCGGGGAGCAGGTCACCGGGCTGGACGCACAGCTGGCCGCCTTCCGGTCCGCGGTCGCCGACGCGGCCACGGTGGACACCACCCCGCGCCGGGTGGCCCGCCCGGCGGTCGATCCGACCGGGGAGCCGGGTCCGTTCCGCAACGCCAGCGACACCGACCCCGCGGTGTCGGCCTCCCGGGAGTGGGCCGCCGCCCTGGTCGCCCACGACGTCGCCGCCCCGCCCGGAGCCCAGGAGCTGACCGCCCCGGAGCAGGTGGACGCCGCCGTCGACCGGGCCCGGGCCGCGGCCCCCGCCTGGTCGGCCCGCCCCCCGGCCGAGCGGGCCGCGGTGCTGCACCGGGCCGCGGCCGAACTGGAGGCCGTGCGCGGCGACCTGGTGGCGACGATGGTGCACGAGGGCGGCAAGACCGTCGCCGAGGCCGACCCGGAGGTCAGCGAGGCGATCGACTTCGCCCGGTACTACGCCGCCCGGGCGCTGGACCTGACCGACGGCGCGGTGCCCGGTGCCCGGTTCCGGTCCGAGGGCGTCACCCTGGTCACCCCGCCGTGGAACTTCCCGGTGGCGATCCCGACCGGCTCGGTGCTGGCGGCGCTCGCGGCCGGTTCGCCGGTGCTGATCAAGCCCGCGCCGCAGACCCCGCGCTGCGTCCGGGTGGCGATGGCGGCCGTGCAGCGCGCCCTGGACGCGCACGGGGTGACCGAGGACGCGCTCCAGGTGGTGCTGACCGAGGAGAACGACACCGGCCGGCACCTGATCACCCACCCCGGCGTCGACCGGCTGCTGCTCACCGGCGCGCTGGACACCGCCCGGCTGTTCGCGGGCTGGCGGCCGGAGCTGGACGTGTTCGCCGAGACCTCGGGCAAGAACGCGCTGGTCATCACGCCCTCGGCGGACGTCGACCTGGCGGTGGCGGACCTGGTGCGCTCCGCCTTCGGCCATGCCGGGCAGAAGTGCTCGGCGGCCTCACTGGCGATCCTGGTCGGCTCCGCCGGCCGGTCCGACCGGCTCCGGCGCCAGCTCGCCGACGCGGTGACCTCGCTCAGGGTCGGGCCGGCCGACGACCTGGGCACCACGATGGGCCCGCTGATCGCACCCGCCGAGGGCAAGCTGCTGCGCGCCCTGACCACGCTGGACGCGGGCGAGCACTGGCTCGTCGAGCCGCGGCGGCTGGACGAGGAGGGCCGGCTCTGGTCGCCCGGGGTCAAGGTCGACGTGCGGCCCGGCTCCTGGTTCCACCGCACCGAGTGCTTCGGCCCGGTGCTCGGCGTCATCCGGGTGGACACCCTGGACCAGGCCATCGCGGTGCAGAACGACGTCGCCCTCGGCCTGACCGGCGGGCTGCACTCGTTGGACCCGGCGGAGATCGCGCACTGGCTGGACCGGGTCGAGGTCGGCAACGCCTACGTGAACCGGCACATCACCGGCGCGGTGGTCCAGCGCCAGCCGTTCGGCGGGTGGAAGGCCTCGGTCGTCGGACCCGGGGCGAAGGCCGGTGGTCCGCACTACGTGGCGCAGCTGGGTCGCTGGCAGGACGACCCGGAGGTCGCGGCGCTGGACGACGACGCCTGGCTGGCCTGGGCGGTGCGCGACGACGCCCGGTGCTGGGCGGAGGAGTTCGGGATCGACCACGACCCGACCGGGCTCGCCTCGGAGGAGAACACGCTGCGCTACCGGCCGATCCCGTCCCTGACCGTGCGGGTCGGCGACGACGGCCGGGAGCGGGACCTGCGCCGGGTGCTGGCGGCTGCCCGGGTCGCGGACGTCCCGGTCACCGTGCTGCGCGGCGACGACGTCGAGCGGCGGGTCGCGGCGGGGGAGATCACCGGACGGATCCGGGTGATCGGTTCCGCGCCCGGTCTGCGCGAGGCGGCCGCCGGACGGGTCGGGGAGGTGACCGTGCTGGACGGACCGGTGCTGGCGTCGGGGGAGCGCGAGCTGCTGACGGTGCTGCGGGAGCAGGCGGTCAGCCGGACCCGGCACCGGTTCGGGCACATCGACCCCACCCGCTGACAGCACGGGGGCCGGACCACCAGGTCCGGCCCCCGTCGCGGCACCGGGTCACGCGGAGTCGCGCACCACCAGCTCGGGCTCGAAGATCATCGGCGCGGTGCGCGGCAGCTCGCCGCGCAGCTGGGCGATCAGCTCGGCACCGGCGGCCCGGGCCATCGCGACCACCGGCTGGGTGATCGTGGTCAGCGCGGGCTTGGTGGTGACGGCCAGGCCGCTGTTGTCGTAGCCGACGATCGCCAGGTCGTCGGGGATGGTGCGCCCGGCCGCCGACAGCACCGGCACGGCGCCCGCCGCCATCAGGTCCGACGCGATGAACACCCCGTCGACGTCCGGGAAGCGCTCCACCAGCTCACGGGCGGCGGACGCGCCACCGTCCAGGGTGAAGTCGCCGACCACGACCGCGTCGTCGGACAGCCCGGCGGCGCGGAGCGCCTGCCGCCAGCCTTCCAGCCGGTCGATGCCCGCGCTCATGTCCGCCGGGCCGGTGATGGTGGCGATCCGGCGGCGTCCGCGCTCGATCAGGTGCTCGGTGGCCAGGCGGGCGCCGCCCACGTTGTCGGTGTCGATCAGCGACAGCTGCGTGCGGGTGGTGAACGGGCGGCCCATGAACACCGTGGGCAGGCCGGAGTCCTCCAGGGCCCGGTCGATGGTGTCGTCGCGGTGGTGGGAGACGATGATCGCGCCGTCCACGTGCCCGGCCCGCAGGTAGCGCACGGTGCGGGCGGCGTCGTCCGGCCGGGCGATCAGCAGCAGCAGCTGGAGGTCGGAGTCGGACAGCGCCAGGCTGACACCGTTCAGCACCCCGGCGAAGAACGGGTCGGAGAGCACGCGCTCGTCCGGCTCCGGGACCACCAGCGCCACCGAGTCGGTACGCCGGGTGACCAGGGACCGCGCCGCGCGGTTCGGGGTGTAGCCCAGTGCGGACACGGCGTCGGCCACGGCGGCCATCGCCTCCGGGGAGACCCGGTCGCCGCCGTTGATCGCGCGGGAGGCGGTGGACCGGGAGACCCCGGCGCGCTCGGCGACCTGTTCGAGTGTGGGAGCGGTGTGCAGCGGCGTCATCGCCTGGTCGACCACGATGGTCCCCCTCTGCTGATGGTGCTCGTCGGACGACGTCGCAGTAGTGGATACGCGGCTGGGACGCGGGGCCGGGGATCCGGCCCCGCGAGGCAGCCTAGCGTCAGCCCTTGACCGCGCCGGCCATGATCCCGGCGACCAGCTGCCGGCCGGCGATCACGAACAGCACCAGCAGCGGGATCACCGAGATGACCACGCCCGCCATGATCAGGGACATGTCCTTGAAGAAGGACGCCTGCAGCAGCTGCAACGCCACCGGCAGGGTCGGGTTCTGGGTCCCGAGCACGATGGACGGCCAGAAGAAGTTGGTCCAGGAACCGATGAAGGTGAACAGCGCCAGCATCGCTGCGGCCGGTCGGGCGGCGGGCAGCGCGATGTGCCAGAACGTCCGGATCATCGACGCGCCGTCCACCCGGGCGGCCTCGATCAGCTCGTACGGCAGGGCCGACTCCAGGTACTGGGTCATCCAGAACACCCCGAAGGCGGTGACCAGGCCGGGCAAAATCACCGCGAGCAGGTTCCCGACCAGGCCGAGCTCCCGCATCACGATGAACAGCGGCACCACACCGAGCTGGGTCGGCACCGCCATCGTCGCGATCACGAACACCAGCAGCGGACCGCGGCCACGGAACCGCAGCTTGGCGAAGGAGAATCCGGCCAGCGTGGAGAACAGCACCACGGAGGCCGAGGTGACCACGGCGACGATCACCGAGTTCACGAACGCCTGCGGCAGGTTGATGTTCGCGTCCATCACCCGCTGAAGGTTTTCCAGCAGGTTGCCGCCCAGGCCGAGGCCCGGGATCGGGTTCTGCGCGATCTGGCTGGCGGTCGAGCTGGCCAGCTGCAGCGAGTAGTACAGCGGGTAGGCGGAGCCCAGCACCACGATCGCGAGGATCGTGTAGGTCACCCACCCGGCGCGGCGGCCCTCGGAGGTCTGGGTCTGGTGCTTGCGCCGGCGTGCGGCGGCCCGGGCGGCGCCACGTCCGGCGCTCTGCTCGAGCATGGGGATCGAGGTGCTCATCGCGCGGTCCTTCCGGTGGTGCCGTCGGTGCCGGACCCGGGCTCGCCGGTCGCCGGACTGGTCTCGACCACCGGGGTCGAGGCGGGGGAGGGAGCGGACGGGATCGCGGCGCCCGAGGCGGACACCCGCAGCTGTCCCTTCTTGTCCTTCTTCGCACCGCTGGACGCGATCAACCGGGTCAGCGTGAAGTTCAGGATCGCGAACACGATGATCACCAGGAACAGCAGCCACGCGACCGCGGCGGCCCGGCCCAGGTTGTTCGTCCGCCAGCCGAGGTCGCGCAGGTACAGGGTCAGCGTCAGCCACTGGCCGCTGGACCCGCCCTTGCCGGCCTGGTCGAACATCCGGGGTTCGTCGTAGATCTGCAGACCGCCGATGGTGGAGGTGATGACCACGAAGATCACGGTCGGGCGCAGCATCGGGATGGTGATCGACCGGAACTGACGCCAGCGGGCCGCGCCGTCGATGGTGGCGGCCTCGTAGAGATCACGCGGGATGGCCTGCATCGCGGCCAGGAAGATCAGCGCGTTGTAGCCGGTCCAGCGGAAGTTGACCATGGTCGAGATCGCGATGTGCGACGGCAGCGACTGGGAGTGCCAGCCGATCGGGTCGATGCCGATCTGGCCGAGCAGGGTGTTGATCACGCCGGAGCCGTCCGCGAACAGCTTGGAGAAGATCAGCGCGACGGCCACCGGGGCCACCACGTAGGGGAGCAGGACGCCCATCCGCCAGAAGGTCTTGGCGCGGAGGTTCGCGTCCAGCATCGCCGCGATGATCAGGGCCGCGATCATCTGCGGCACGGTCGACAGCACGAAGATGCTGAAGGTGTTCCCCAGCGCCTTCCAGAAGTTGGGCTGGCCGAGGATGAACTGGAAGTTCTCCATCCCCACGAACTCGCCCTGGCCGCCCAGCAGGCTCCACTCGTGCACCGAGACCCACGCGGTGTAGATCAGCGGGAACAGACCGACGACGGCGAACAGCAGGAAGAACGGGGAGATGTACAGATAGGGGGAGAGCTTGACGTCCCACTTGCCCAGCTGCTGCCGGAAGCCGATCTTCCGCGGCGGGCGGGGGTCGTCGACGCTGCCGGGGGTGACCGGAGCTGAGGCTGTCGAGGTGGCCATGGGGGTCCTTCGCGGAACGAGTGGGAACGGCGGGGCGGGGGAGCGGCCCGCCGGCTGGGGTCAGCCGACGAGCCGCTCCGCGAGGGGCGAGGATCAGCCCAGCGCGTTCACCGCGTCCTCGAACTGCTTCCAGGAGGAGTCCGCGTCGTCGGTCTTGTCGACGGTCACCCGGGCGATGGCGTCGGCCATCGCGGAGTTGATCGCGAAGTAGTTCGGGCCCTTGTAGGGGTTCACCGAGATCCGGTCGGCCTGCTCGGCGAAGATCTCACCGATCGGGGCGTCGTTGAAGAACTCGTTGGTGATGCCGGCGAGCTCCTCGGACTTCTGCGCCTCGACCTGGCTCGGGTAGTTGCCCGTGGTCTGGAACGCCTTGATCTGCTGCTCCGGGGCGGTCAGCCAGTCGGCCAGCGCCTGGGCCTCCTCCGGGTGTTCGGACTGCGCCGGGACGGTCAGGAAGGAACCGCCCCAGTTGCCGCCGCCGCCGGGGAAGACGTTGGCGATGTCCCAGCCCTCGACACCGTCCGCGTTGCCCTCGATCACGCCGAGCATCCAGGACGGCGCCAGCATCACGGCGAAGCCGTTGTTCTGGAACGCTGCGACCCAGTCCTCGGACCACTGGCTCAGACCGGCGGACAGCTCCGCGTGGTCCAGGACGCCCTGGTAGATGTCCTTCACCTCGGGGTTGTCCAGCGCGATGATCTCGTTGGTGTCGGGGTCCTCGTAGGACTCCTCGACCTGGTTGATCTGGCCCTGGTAGATGGTCGACGAGGCGTCGTAGAACGGCACGCCGGTGCCGGCCGCCATGAACTGGTCGCCCACGTCGTAGAAGTCGTCCCAGGTGGAGCTGTCGCCGCCGAAGAGCTCCGCGACCGAGGCCGGGTCGCTGGGCAGGCCGGCCGCCTCGAACAGGTCGGCGCGGTAGGCGATGGCCTCCGGGCCGATGTCGGTGCCGTAGCCGAGCAGCTTGCCGTCCGGGGTGGTGGCCTGGGCGGTCTTCCAGTCCTGCCAGCGACCCTCGACGCTGTCCGAGGTCAGGTCGGTGAACTGGTCCTCGTACTGCATGATCTCGGGCATCCAGTCGACCTCGACGCCGGCGACGTCCGCCAGGCCGGAACCGGAGGCCATCCCGGTGTTGAACTTCTCCCGGGCCTCGTCCGAGGTCGCGGCCTTGTCGTGCACGACCGTGATGTCGGGGTTGAGTTCCATGTACTCGTCGAGCAGGTCGTCGTAGCCCCACTCGTTGAAGGTGGAGACGGTGAGCGTGATCTTCCCGTCGCTGCTCTCGCTGTCACCCGAGCCGCCGGAGGAGCAGGCGGTGGCGAGCAGGGCGACGGAGGTGGCTCCGGCGATGGCCATCCAGGTGGTTCTCGTGCTTCGGCGCACTGGGGACTCCCTTGTCGATCGAACGGCGTCATCGCCGTTGAGTAACGACGCCCGAGGGGGGCGTCGATGCCGGTCGTGGAAGCGTTCCCAAGGAGGGTGCGGGAGCGTTCCCACGGCGTGCGGCCGACTCTCGTCCGAATCGTGGGACAGTGTCAAGCGGCTGCCGCGGCAACGGGGTGATGGAAGCGATCCCACGGTGCGAAACCACTGGTCAGAGCGTCGAAGCCCCGGCCTGTGTTACGGAATCGTTATGCCTCGGCTGTGCAGTCGGCCGTCGCCTCGGGCGGCTCAGGCCTCGGTCGTGCGGACGTACTCGCGGGCCACGGCCTCCTCGGCCTCCAGCGCGGACCGGACCGCCTTCGCGGCGGCCTCCTCCACCAAGGCGCCGAACAGCGGGACGTTCGCCTTGAGGTCGCCGTCGTAGACCACCCGGGAGGACTCGCCGCCCGGGATCAGGGCCACCGTGCCGGTCAGCCGGACCGGAGCGCCGGCGATCTCCACCGCCACCGTCCCGCGCCGGCCGCCGTCCGGCCCCGCGGCCTCCCATGCCTCGGCCTGCCGCACCTCCAGCCGGTCGCCGATGAACGCGCGGGCCTGCGGCGGGATCAGGTCGGTCGGCAGTGACCGCCGGGTCGTGACGGTGAACGCGCCGCCGTCGCCCGGGGTCACGTCCACGTGCAGCACCTCGCCGCCGCCCGCCGCGACTTTGGCCCGGACGTACACCGGATCGGCCAGCATCCGGCCGGCGGACAGCGCATCGGTGTCGAGGGCGAGCGGGACCTGCAGGTGCACGGCGAAGGCTCCTTCGGGACGTTCGGGGTGGGGACGACTCTAGCCCGGGACCCGGACGCGTCGCCCGGCGTTCAGCGACGCCGCCTACCCTGGACCGGTGTCAACCCTCAGCGAACTCGTGCAGCGCCACAGCGACCTCGATGCGGCCGACCTGGAATGGCTGCACCTGCTGGTCGGCGACTGGCAGGTCATCTCCGACCTGGCCTTCGCGGACCTGGTGCTGTGGCTGCCCACCCGGGACGGCGACTTCGTGGCGATCGCCCAGTGCCGTCCGTCCACCGGCGCCACCGTGCACTACGACGACGTCGTGGGCTCGCACCCGCCGGAGGGCCAGCGCGGTCAGCTCCGGCAGTCCTTGTCCGAGATGCGCGCCCAGCGCTCCCGCGAACCGCGCTGGTTCGGCTCCTACGCGGTGCGCGAGGAGGCGGTGCCGGTGGTCCGGGACGGCCGCGCCGTCGCGGTGATCGCCCGGCAGACCAACCTCGGCGGTGTCCGGACCCCGAGCCGCCTGGAGCTGAACTACGTCGAGGCGGCCGACGACCTGATGGGCATGATCGCCCGCGGCGAGTTCCCGCTGCCGGACGCCGCCACCGGTCCCCGGCGTGGCGCCCCCCGGGTCGGCGACGGCCTGATCCGGCTGAACTCCGAGGGGGAGGTGCTGTACGCCAGCCCGAACGCCCTCAGCTGCTTCCACCGCCTCGGCGCCATGGACGACCTGGTCGGCCGCTCCCTGGTCGAGGTGGTCGCCGATCTGATCGAGCAGCAGCACTCCCAGGTCGACGAGTCGATGCCGCTGGTCCTCACCGGGCGCGCGCCCTGGCGCACCGACATCGAGGCGCACGGCGTGGCGCTCTCCCTGCGCGCGGTCCCGCTGTCCGAGGGCAAGGAGCGGATCGGTGCCGTCCTGCTCTGCCGCGACGTCTCCGAGCTGCGCCGTCGGGAGCGGGAGCTCATCACCAAGGACGCCACCATCCGGGAGATCCACCACCGGGTGAAGAACAACCTGCAGACCGTGGCCGCTCTGCTCCGCCTGCAGGCCCGCCGGATGGACGTGCCGGAGGCCCGCGCCGCGCTCGAGGAGGCGATGCGCCGGGTCGCCACCATCGCCCTGGTGCACGAGACCCTCTCCCAGACCCTGGACGAGACCGTCCAGTTCGACGATCTGGTCGGTCGCAGCCTGCGTCTGGCGGCCGACGTCGCCTCCGCCGGCGCCAGCGTCCGCACCGTCGTGCAGGGCTCGTTCGGCGCGGTCTCGGCCGAGGACGCCACCGCACTCGCGCTGGTGCTCACCGAACTGGTCACCAACGCGGTCGAGCACGGCCTGGCCGGACGCGACTCCGGCACCGTCGAGATCAGCGCCGACCGCCAGGACGACGAGCTCACCGTCACGGTCTCCGACGACGGCGCCGGCATCCCCGCCGACGCCGGTGCCGGCACGGGTCTGGGCACCACCATCGTCTCGACCCTGGTCACCAACGAGCTGCGCGGCTCCATCGACTGGGCCCCGCGCACGGGCGGAGGCACGCAGGTCCTGCTGCGCGCACACCTGCGAGCACCGGGGCGCGAGGCGAACACGGTCGCCTGACCGTCGGGGAGCGGGAACCGCCTGGGTGCGGGATCCGACCGGTTGCGCGGCGAACACCGTCCGGTGGGGCGGGCGCGTGGGCGGTGCCCGGGGAGAGTCGCTCCCTACGCGCCGTCGGTGACCCCTACGCGCCGTCGGTACCTCCTGCTCGGCTCCGGTCCCCCTGCGCGGCGTCGGCCCCCCCAACTTCGGTCCCCCCGCGACTTCGGTACATCTGCGACCACTTCGGTCTCCGAGGTGCCGATCTCACGACCGAGGTACCGAATTCGCGGCGCACCTCGCTGCCCGGCCCTGGTTCCGAGGGTCTCCGGGGGCGGGCGACGGGGCTGCCCGTCGCCGAGGTCGGCGGTTGCGTCCTATGGGACGGCGGTGAAGTGCCGACCTCAGGGTGAAGGGCCGACCTCGGGCTGGCCGCCGTGCGGGCTCGCCCCGCAGGTGCGGTCACCACCGGCCGACGCGCGGCGACTCCAGGTGGGGACGCCGTCCGGCCGTTCGACGCCTGTGCGTCCCGGTGGCAGACGCTCCCAAGCGACGTCGGCTCTCCGCGACATCGGTACATCGGTGGCCACTTCGGTCCCCGGGGTACCGACCTCACGACCGATGTACCGATCTCGCGGCGTGCTCCGTTACCCGGCGGAACACCGTGCCGCCTCGGGGGTCAACGCGCGATGCCCGCCACCCCGGAAGGAGTGGCGGGCATCGCGGGTCCGCGTGGAGGGCGGAAGTCTCAGCTGGCGCGGCGCTGGCGGGCGGTGCGGCGCTTCAGCGCGCGACGCTCGTCCTCGGACAGGCCGCCCCAGACGCCGGCGTCCTGACCGGACTCCAGCGCCCACTTGAGGCAGGTGTCGACGACGTCACACCGGCGGCAGACAGCCTTCGCCTCTTCGATCTGCAGAAGGGCCGGGCCGGTGTTCCCGATCGGGAAGAACAGCTCCGGGTCCTCGGTCAGACACGCAGCCTCGTGGCGCCAATCCATCTCGAACACTCCTCAGCACACAGGGGGGAGCCGCCTCGTGGGGGGTGGGGCGGCTGGCGCGAACGGACACGACCGACTCACGACACATTTCGTGGGGGGACGTGAGCGTCGGCGCTCGGGATCACTGCTGCCTCAAGGGTCACACGGCGGACTCGCAGCGCACAAGGGGTTACGCGGAGGTTTCTGGCGCGTAACCGTTGAGGCGTCGGTCACAGCTGTGTGAGTCCAGAACGCCTGGTGTGCACGGTACCCCGGTCTGCCGCGCCGACACCAATCCCGGCCCCGAGATGTCCGGCTGCTGGGACCAGGGTCCCGGACCCGCACTCTGACCGGCGCGGTCAGCGGGCTCTCACCCGGGACCACCGTCCCGCTCGGCGTAGGGTCGGGCCGTGACCGATCGTCCCGATGACCGTGCCATCACCGCCCCCGCCGCTCGACCCACTGCCGTCGTCGTGCTGTGCGGCCTGCTCGTCCTGGAGGTCGCGGCCCTGGTGGTGGCGGCCGTCGCCTCGGTCGTGACGGTGGTGCGGGGGAGCGATCTGCCCGGTCCGCTGGTGTTCATGGCGGTGGTCGCGGTGGGGATCGGCCTGCTGCTGGTCGCGGCGCTCCGGGCCGTGTGGCGGGGTGGTCAGCGCTGGGCCCGGTCGCCGGTGATGTTCTGGCAGGTGCTGCTGATCGTGCTGTCGCTCGGCTGGATGGGCGTCGAGGCGAGTCTCTGGACCGTGCTCGTGCTGCTGGTCGCGGCGGTGTCCGCGGTGACGCTGGTGCTCAAGCCGACGGTCGCCTGGACGCTGCCCGCCACGCACTGACCGGTCAGTGCAGGGAAACCCGGCGATCGGCAGCCCGGGTCGTGCTTCGCGCACGACGATGCGCCCGGATCGCCCTCGGGCGTGAGGACGCGCGCCGATCGCGCCGCCCCTGCCACGACGCCCCGGACGGACTTGTGTCCGTCCGGGGCGTCGTGGGCCCGTGACCTCCTGGCTCAGGCCTCGGCCAGTGCCGCCACCGGGGGAGTGCGGGCCGCCGACCGGGCCGGGATCACCGAGGCGAGCACCCCGGCGGCCAGCGCGATCGCCAGCACCAGGCCCAGGTCGGACCACGGCACCGCGAGGGTGACCGGACCGACCACGGACAGCACGGACGCGACCCCGGCCCAGCCGTAGAGCAGGCCCAGCAGGATCCCGGTCACCGCGCCGACCCCGGCGATCAGCACGCCCTCGATCGCCAGGGATGCCCGTAGCTGGCGCCGGGTCAGGCCGAGCGCCCGCAGGGTGGCCGACTCGCGCCGACGCTCGAGCACGGACAGCGAGAGCGTGTTGGTGACGCCGACCAGGGCGATCACGACCGCTACGGCCAGCAGGCCGATCACCACCGCGAGCACGGTGTCGATCGCCCGCTGGTACCCGGCCCGCTCCACCGCGGCGCCGGTGACCGGGAGTGCGTCGTTCAGGAACAGCGACTGGATGTCCTGGACCGCCGCCCCGGAGTCGTTGACGTCGGCGAGCTTGACCCAGGCGACCGCGGGGTCGGTACCGAACCCGAGTGCGTCGGCGGTCGCGGGGGTGATGAGCACGTTCCAGCCGTCCAGCTCGGCGGTACGCACGGTGCGCTCGACCACCTCGCCGTCCAGCGTCAGCTTGACCGTGTCCCCGGCGGAGATTCCGTCGACGGAGGCCATCGCCGTCGGCATCACCACCGCGTCGTCCGCGACGGCGGTGATCACGGCGTCGTTCCGCAGCAGGGTCGCCGCCTGCTCGGTGGAGATCACCAGCGACTGAGTGGAGGAGCCGCCGACCTCGATGTCCTGGGACACCAGTCCCGCGACGGACTCGACCCCGGGCAGCTCGTCCAGCTGTTCCACCGCACCGGCGGGCAGCGCGGCGTAGGACGCGTCGCCCTGTGCGTCCACGGTGGTCGCGCCGCCGACCGCCACGTCGACCGGGTAGCGGCTGTCCAACTCGTGATTGAGGGTGGACCGGGCACTGACCGCGCCGGTGCTCATCATCGCGACCAGGGTGACGCCGATCAGCAGCGCGGTGCTGGTGGCGGCGGTGCGGGCCGGGTTGCGACCGGTGTTCGCGGTGGCGAGCCGGGCGGGCATGCCGAACCGTCCGGCCAGGGCACCGACCCCGGCGACCACGCGGGGCATCCAGAACGTGGCGCTGACCAGCAGTCCGACGAAGGAGGCGGCACCGCCGAGCAGGGACAGCCCCAGCCCGGCGATCTGGCCGGCGTGGACCACGATGGCCACCCCGCCGGCCAACAGCGCCGCGCCGCCGACGATCAGCAGCAGCGAGAGGACCAGGCGGACCCGGCCGGCCGTGCTGCGGGCGGCGGGGGCGTCGACCGGACGCAGCGCTGCGATCGGCGCCACCCGGGTGGCGACCCGGGCCGGGGTGAGGGCGGCCACGACCGTGACCAGCACGCCCACCACCAGCGGCACCAGGACGCTCACCGCGGTGACCTGCACGGAGTGCGGCACCGGGAACGGCAGATCCGTGCGACCGAGCACCCACAGGGTGACCTGGACCAGCCCGGTGCCGACCGCCAGCCCGGCGACCGAGGACACCAGGCCGAGGATCGCCGCCTCCAGCAGCACCGATCCGCGGATCTGTCCGCGCACCGCACCGACGCAGCGCAGCAGGGCCAGGGTGCGGGTGCGCTGGGCGACCAGCACCTGGAAGGTGTTGGCGATCACCAGCCCGGCGACCAGCAGCGCGATCGCCGCGAAGGAGAGCACCACCGCGGTGACCGGACCGAGGCCGCCGTCACCGCCCAGGGACTGCTCCGCGGCCTCCTGGCGGGTGAAGACCCCGGCCGGGGCGGAGGTGTCCGCCGGATCCCCGGTGCTGAGGATCGAGGTCAGCTCGGTGCGGACGGTGGCCGGGTCGGCGCCGTCCCGCAGCGCGACGGTGAGCCAGTAGGTGGCGGAGGCCGCGAGCACGGGCACTCCGTCCTCGGTGCTGTCCGTGGCGCTCGCCCAGACCAGGGTGTCGTGCAGGGTGGCCTCGGCCGCACCGCCGACCGACGCCCATGCGGAGTGGGGGTCGTCGGTGAGGCCGACCACGGTGGCCTCGGCCTGCCGGGCGACGCTGATCACCTCGCTGTCGTCGGTGGTGGAGTCCTCGCCGGTCGCGCCGGCGGTGGGGACGGCCTCGGCGTCGGTCGTGCGGGTGTCCGCGGCGGCCCAGCCGTAGTAGTCGACGGTCACCGTGTCCCCGACGTCCAGGCCGAGCCGTTCCGCCGTGTCGGTCGGCAGCGTGACCTCGCCGTCCCGGGTGGGGAACGCGCCGTCGGTGAGCTCCTGGCTCTGCAGCTGCGAGGAGCTGGACACCGGGATGACGGTCTGGTTGACCGAGGCGTCCCCGGAGCTGAACGTGACCCCGTAGGCCTGCACCTGCGGGTCGACGGCCGCGACGCCGGGCAGCGCGCGCAACGCGGACAGCTGCTCGTCGGTGAGGCTGGAGTCGGAGCGCGCGACCAGGTCGGCCTGCCCGAAGGAGGCGGTGATCGAATCGGTGCTGATCGAGCTGATCGCGCTGCCGGCCAGCAGGGTGGCGGCGACGAACGCGGTGCCGATCAGCACGGCGATCCCGGCCGCGGCCAGACGGCCGATGCTGCGGCGCATCTGCGCCAGGGTGAGCCGGAACATCAGGCCTCCACCGCCGGGCTGGTGGTCTCCAGCTGACGCAGGGCGTCCAGGCCGGTCAGGACCGCCTCGGGGGTCGGGTCCTGGATGTCGCCCGCGATCCGTCCGTCCGCCAGCAGGACGACCCGGTCGGCGTAGGCGGCGGCGGCCGGGTCGTGGGTGACCATGATGATGGTGCGGCCCAGCTCGCGGACCGACCGGCGCAGGAAGGACAGCACCTCCGCGCCGGAGCGGGAGTCCAGGTTGCCGGTCGGCTCGTCGGCGAAGACCACCTCGGGCTTGGCGATCAGCGCCCGGGCGATCGCGACCCGCTGCTGCTGGCCGCCGGAGAGCTCGGAGGGGCGGTGGCTGAGTCGCTCGCCCAGACCCAGGGTCGCGACCAGGGTGTCGAACCACGCCCGGTCCGGCGAGGCCCCGGCCAGCTCCAGCGGCAGCAGGATGTTCTGCTCGGCGGTGAACATCGGCAGCAGGTTGAAGGACTGGAAGACGAATCCGACCCGGTCGCGACGGAGGCGGGTCAGCGCGTCGTCGTTCAGGGTGGTGACGTCGGTCTCGCCCAGGTAGGCGGCGCCGGAGGTCGCGGCGTCCAGCCCAGCCAGCACGTGCATCAGCGTCGACTTGCCGGAGCCGGACGGGCCCATGATCGCGGTGAACCGGCCGGCGGAGAAGTCGACGTCCACCCCGGCCAGCGCGTGCACCTGGGCGGCGCCGGTGCCGTAGACCTTGGTCAGGGCCCGGGCCCGGACGGCGGATCGGGGATGCGGGTCGAGGGAAGTGTCCACGGGATGCTCCTGGTGCGAGACGTCGAACTGTCGTCTCTGACGCTACGGAGCGCGGCGATGCCGGTCGTCAGCCCGGAGGCCGGACCCGGTGTCATCCCGGGGTCTGATCAGCTGCCGGGGACGATCAGACCGGTCTCGTAGGCGACGACCACGGCCTGCACCCGGTCCCGGGCGCCGAGCTTGGCCAGCACCCGGCCGACATGCGTCTTGACGGTGGCCTCGGCCACGTAGAGCTCGGCGCCGATCTCGGTGTTGGACCGGCCGCGGGCCATCAGGACCAGCACCTCGCGCTCGCGGTCGGTGAGGCTGGCCAGCGCCTCCTGCGCGGCACCGGCCTCGGGCTGCTCGGCGGGCAGCGCGGTGACCAGGTGCTCCAGCAGGCGCCGGGTGGAGGACGGCGCGATCACCGCGTCCCCGGCGTGCACCGTGCGGATCGCCTGCAGCATGTCCTCCGGCGGCGCGTCCTTGAGCAGGAAGCCACTGGCCCCGGCCCGGATCGCGCTCATCACGTACTCGTCCAGGTCGAAGGTGGTCAGGACGATGATCTTGGGCGCCGGGTGCTCGGGTGTGGCCGCGTCGATGATCCGCGCGGTGGCGCTCAACCCGTCCATCAGCGGCATCCGGACGTCCATCAGGACCACGTCCACCGGGCCGAGGCTGCGCGACTGCGGCGTATCCGGGACCAGCGCCCGCACCGCCTGCTCACCGTCGCCCGCCTCCAGCACCACCTCGAGATCGGGCTGGGAGTCGATCACCAGCCGGAACCCGGCGCGCACCAGCTGCTGGTCGTCGACCAGGCCGACCCGAATCACGTCGCTCATGCCGGTCAGCCTAGGTGGCCGAGCCGGTCGGCAACGGCAGCTCCGCACGGACCCGGAACCCGCCACCCGGCCGGGGGCCGCTGCTGACGGTGCCGCCGAACATCGCCGCCCGCTCGCGCATGCCGAGCAGTCCGTGGCCCATGCCGTCGGAGTCCGCGCTGGCGCCGCGTCCGTCGTCGGCGATCTCCACCACCAACGAGCGCGGTCCCCATTGCACCAGCACGGTCACCGCGGGCGTGGGGCCGGCGTGCTTGAGCACGTTGGTCAGCGCCTCCTGGCAGATCCGGTAGACGGTCAGGCCCATGCCGGGCGGCAGTCGGCGGGCGGTGCCCATCCGGACCAGGGAGGCGCGGACGCCGCTGGCCCGGACCTGCTCGACCAACTGCTCCAGATCGTGCTCGGCGGGCTGCGGGGTGGACGGCGCCAGGGTCGAGACCGCCGGGATCGCGCCCGTGCGCGGCTCCGGCGCCTCGCGCAGCACCCCGAGCAGCCGGCGCATGTCGGCCAGGGCGGCGCGGCCGGTCTCGGCGATCGTGGTCAGGGAGCGCACCGCCGCGTCGGGGTCCGCGGCGGCGGCGTAGCGACCACCGTCGGCCTGCGCCACGACCACCGACAGCGAGTGCGCCACGATGTCGTGCATCTCGCGGGCGATCCGGGTGCGCTCGGCGGCCGCGGCGATGGTGGCCTGCTGGTCCCGCTCGACCTCCAGCCGCTCGGCACGGTCGCGCAGGGTGGTGATCAGTTCACGTCGCGAGCGCCGGGTCAGCGCGAAGGCCCAGGTGGAGATGCACAGCGCCATGCTGAAGCCGCCGACCAGGACCGTGACCCCGATCGCGGCCTCGACGGTGCCGTAGCCGTTGCCCATCGAGGTCAGCCCGAACATCACGCCGAGCAGCGCGCAGCCGACCACGGCCGAGATGATCGCGGTCCGGTGCGCCCAGGCCGGGCCGAAGATGGTCACCGAGTACAGCGCGATCAGGACGGCGAAGGTGCCGGGGAAGAACACCGGCCCGTTCACCGGGAGGCACAACACCCCGGCGACGAAGACCAGCACGACCGAGACCACCGGGCTGCGACGGCGCCAGCCGAGCGGCAGCCAGAGCCCCGCGGCCAGCAGCGCGTCCACCAGCCGCCCCTGCGTGCTCCAGCCGAGCGCCACCACGACGGGCGCGCTGAGGAACACCACCAACAGGTCGATGGCGAATCCGTGGCGCTCCTGCCACTGCGTCACGCGCTCCCACCAGCTCACGCGGATCAGGGTAGGCAGGAGACCGGATCGCGCGCGTGCACCCGTGGTCTGACCGCCTCCACGACCCCGGTCGGAGGCGGTTCACCGCGACTCGACCGAATCCATGCCCGATCTCGCCGTGTCCTCGACCGTTCCGTGACCTAACATGGCGCAATGACCCAGGTGCTGCTGGCTGAGGACGATCCCGCGATTGCCGAGCCTTTGGCGCGCGCGCTCGGCCGTGAAGGTTACGACGTGCGTGTGCAGGGCACCGGACAGGGTGCCATCGACCGGGCCTCCGAGGCCGATCTGGTGGTGCTCGACCTCGGGCTGCCGGACATGGACGGGCTCGACGTGGCCCGTGCCATCCGGAACCAGGGCCTGACCACCCCGGTGTTGGTGCTGACCGCCCGAGCGGACGAGGTCGACCTGGTGGTCGGCCTGGACGCGGGCGCCGACGACTACGTGACCAAGCCGTTCCGGTTGGCCGAGCTGCTCGCCCGGGTCCGGGCGCTGCTGCGCCGGACCGGGCAGGACCCGGCCGAGGAGGAAGAGCTGCGCGGTCAGGACGTCCGGGTGGACGTCGCCGCGCACCGGGCCTTCCAGGGGGAGCGCGAGCTGCACCTGACCGCCAAGGAGTTCGACCTGCTGCGGGTGCTGGTCGGCTCGGTCGGCACGGTGGTGGCCCGCGAGACCCTGATGCGCGAGGTCTGGGGCTCCGACCCGACCGGCTCCACCAAGACCCTGGACATGCACGTCTCCTGGCTGCGTCGCAAGCTGGGTGACGACGCCAGCTCGCCGCGCTACATCAGCACGGTGCGCGGGATGGGCTTCCGGTTCGAGACCGGAGAGGGTCAGCGGGGCTGATCTGTGCGTCGCCGTGTCCTCCAGGCCACCATCGCGGCCGTCACCGTGGCGGTGGTGCTGCTCGGCTTCCCGCTCGCGTTCATCGGCGCCCAGTACATCCGGGAGACCGAGGTCTCCCAGCTGCAGACCCGGGCCAGTGACGTCGCCCGGATGATCGACAACCGGCTGGCCGAGGGCACCCCGCTGTCCGACGCCATGCTCGAGCCCTACGTCGAACGGGACGGCACCCCGGTGTCGATCTACGTGGTGACCGAGGACGGTGCGCGGTTCCAGGCCGGCCCGGAGGTGCCGTCACGGCCGGAGACGGTCACCGAGACCTCGGCCAGCGGTGCCCGGGTCACCCTGTACGCCGAGTGGTGGGACCTGTTCCTGCTGAGCGGCCGGGTGGTGGGGCTGGTGGTGGCGGCCGCCCTGGTCGCCTTCGCGGCGGGCATCGCGACCGCGATCTGGCAGGCGAACCGCCTGGCCGCGCCGCTGGTCTACCTGGCCGCGTCCGCCGAGCAGCTCGGCTCGGGGCAGGTGCGTCCCCAGTTGGAGCCCTCGGGCGTGGAGGAGATCGACCTGGTGGCCGCCGAGCTCGCGCGGTCCGCGGACCGGATGGCGGGACGGCTGGCCGCGGAACGGCAGTTCGCCTCGGACGCCTCGCACCAGCTGCGCACACCGCTGACCGCGCTGTCCATGCGGCTGGAGGAGATCATGCTCGCCACCGACGACGAGGCGGTGCGCGAGGAGGCCCGGATCTCGCTGGAGCAGGTGGAGCGACTGGTCCGGGTGGTCGACGACCTGCTGACCAACTCCCGCCGGGCCCAGGGCGGCACCACCGAGGCGGTGCGGCTGCTGGACGTGGTGCACCAGCAGGAGGAGGAGTGGCGGCCCACCTTCGAGGCCGAGGGCCGCGAGCTGGTGATCGAGGTCGACCCCCGGGCGCAGGTGCTCGTCACGCCGGGCGGCCTGGCACAGGTGCTGGCCACCCTGATCGAGAACTCGCTGCGGCACGGCGGCGGCACCACCACGGTGCGCTCCCGGGAGGGCGCCTCCCGGGCTGTGGTCCTGGAGGTCGCCGACCAGGGCGAGGGCGTCGACGACGAGCTGGCGCCGCGGATCTTCGAACGCGAGGTCACCAGCGGGAAGGGCACCGGCCTCGGTCTCGCGCTGGCCCGGGACCTGGCTGCGGGGGACGGTGCCCGGCTGGAGCTGGCGCAGCGCCGACCGGCGGTCTTCGCCCTGTTCCTCACCGGTGTGCCCAAGGCGATGGACCCGGACGTGGTGCTGCCGCGCGGTTCGGTGATCTCCCCGCGGGCGGAACGCCGCCGGCGCTAGTCCGCGGTGGCCTGCCGGACGTCCTCGGTGACCTGGGCCGGGGTGATGCCGATGACCTCGACCACCTGCGGCTCGGCGGACTGCTGACCGATCTCGGCCAGCTGGGTCGGCAGCGTCGCGGTCCCGGTGAAGACGAAGGCCTTGTAGCCCAGGTAGCGGACGATGGTGCCGAGCACGATGCCGATGATGTTCGCGATGTTGTCCGACCACGGTCCGGACAGGCCCAGCACGTAGTGCGAGAACGCCAGAGCACCGACCGTGATCGCGATCCCGACCACGTTGATCGCGCCGAACAGGGCGAACTCGCGGCCCTGACGCGCGGAGCGCTGATCCGCGAACGTCCAGTACCGGCTGCCCAGCCAGGACACCAGGGTGGAGATCACCACGGCGACGATCCGGGCGGTGATCGGCTTCTCGCTGAACAGCGCGACCGGCCCGAAGCGCAGCAGGTTGTAGGTGCCCATGTCGACCACGAAGGCCACCGAGCCCACCGAACCGAACCGCGCCAGCTCCACCGCCCGGGCCCGCAGGGTGTCGTTCCACCGGTCCCGGAACGTCCGCGAGGTGCGCGGACCGTCGAGGAGGGTCGGTGAGCCGGAGGTCATCCGCCCACGGTATCCCGGGCTCCTGAGTGCGTGCTGAGCGAAGGTCCCGTGCCCGCCGGTCCGTCGACTAGGGTTCCGGTCGTGGCAGCTCCCGTGGTGGCAGTGGTCGGTGGTGGGCAACTCGCCCGCATGATGGCACCCGCGGCGACCGCGTTGGGCCTGCACCTGAGGGTGCTGGTCGAGGACGCGGTGTCGTCGGCGGCGCAGGTGGTGGTCGACGCGCCGGTGGGCGAGGCCGGCGACCCGGTGGCGGTGGAACGCCTCGTGTCCGGCGCCTCGGTGCTGACCTTCGAGCACGAGCACGTGCCGAACGAGCTGCTGGCCGAACTCGGCCGACGCGGAGTGCCGGTGCACCCGGGACCGGATGCCCTGGTGCACGCCCAGGACAAGATCGTGATGCGCACCCGGCTGTCCGCGCTCGGGGTCCCGTGCCCACGGTGGGCGGCGCTGGACTCCGCCGCGGACCTGGACCGGTTCCTGGACGGGGCGACCGGTGGACGCGCCGCGGTGGTCAAGACCGCCCGCGGCGGCTACGACGGCAAGGGCGTGCGGGTGGTGCGGGACGCCGACCAGGTGCGGGACTGGTTCGACGCCGCCGCGTCCGGGACCGGGGCGCCCCTGCTGGCCGAGGAGCTGGTGCCGTTCACCCGGGAGCTGGCCGTGCTGGTCGCCCGCACCCCCTCCGGGGAGGTCCGCACCTGGCCGGTCGTCGAGTCGGTGCAGCGCGACGGCGTGTGCGCGGAGGTGGTCGCCCCGGCCCCCGACCTGGATCCGGCCACCGCGGCCGAGGCGGAGCGGATCGGCCGTGCCGTCGCCGAGGGCCTGGGCGTGACCGGCGTGCTGGCGGTGGAGCTGTTCGAGCTGCCCGACGGCGGACTGCTGGTGAACGAGCTGGCCATGCGGCCGCACAACTCCGGGCACTGGACGATCGACGGAGCGGTGACCAGCCAGTTCGAGCAGCACCTGCGGGCGGTGCTGGACCTCCCGCTGGGGGGGACCGCCGCCCGTGCGCCGTGGACCGTGATGGTCAACGTGCTCGGCAGCAGCCGGGAGTCCCTGACCGACGCCCTGGCCCTGCTCGACCCGGAGGTCAAGATCCATCTGTACGGCAAGGCCGTCCGCCCGGGGCGCAAGCTCGGGCACGTGACGGTCACCGGCGACGACCTGGACAGCGTGCGGGCGCGGGCCCGTGCCGCGGCGGACCTCGTGAGGGGAGAGAACGCGTGACACAGCCATTGGTCGGCATCGTGATGGGGTCCGACTCGGACTGGCCGGTGATGGCGGACGCCGCACAGGCCCTGGCCGAGTTCGACGTCCCGGTGGAGGTCGACGTGGTCTCCGCGCACCGGCAGCCGGAGAAGATGGTCGACTACGGCCGGACCGCCGCGGCTCGCGGGCTGCGGGTGATCGTGGCCGGGGCCGGGGGAGCCGCGCACCTGCCCGGCATGCTGGCCGCCGTCACCCCGCTGCCGGTGATCGGCGTCCCGGTGCCGCTGGCCCGGCTGGACGGCCTGGACTCGCTGCTGTCGATCGTGCAGATGCCCGCCGGGGTCCCGGTGGCGACCGTGTCGATCGGCGGTGCGCGCAACGCGGGGCTGCTGGCCGCCCGGATCCTCGGGTCCGGCACCGACGACGTCGCCACCCGGGTCGCGGCCGCGATGGTCCGGTTCCAGGAGGACCTGCGGGCCCAGGCCGACGCCAAGGGCGAGAAGCTGCGCGCCCGGCACGGACAGGGCGGTGTGGGCCCGTCGATCGGGTTCGGCACGTTGTGAAGGTCCGGTTCGGATCGCGCTGAGGCCACGGTCTCGACGGGCGGTCCCGGAGCGGCCGACCTAGCGTCGCAGCGTGAGCGCACCGACCACGATCAGCAGCCCTGCCGTCCTGACGGGGAGCCTGCCCACCGTGCCGGCTCCCCGCGCGGAGCACGCCACGGCGCGGCCGGCCTCCCGGTTGGCCGCGCTGGACGGCCTGCGGTTCCTGGCCGCGCTCGGCGTGCTGCTCTACCACTTCACCGCGCGGGAGACCGACGCCTGGGGCCGCGACCTGGCCGAGGTCGCGCCCGCTCTGGCCCCGGTCGCGACCTACCTGTCCCTGGGCCCGGAGCTGTTCTTCGTGATCAGCGGGTTCGTCATCCTGATGACCGCGTGGGGTCGCTCGGTGCCGGACATCATCGGGTCCCGGATCGGGCGGCTGTACCCCGGGTACTGGGTGGCCGTGCTGGCCACCGGGTTCCTGCTGCTGGCCATCTGGCCCGGCAAGGAGATCACCGGTGGGCAGGTGCTGGTGAACCTGACCCTGCTGCAGTCGATGGTCGACGTCGGTCACGTGGACGGCGTGTACTGGACCCTCTGGGTCGAGCTGCGTTTCTACCTGCTGATCGCGGTGTTCGCGGCCTTCGGCATCACCCGCCGCCGGGTGCTGGCCTTCGCGGCGCTGTGGCCGCTGGCGGCGATGGGCGCCCGGGTGCTCGGCTGGTCGGACGGAGTGACCTGGCTGGTCGCGCCCTACGCCCCGCTGTTCGCCGCCGGGATGGCGCTCTACGTGATCCATCGGTGTGGTCACGCGGTCCTGCCGTGGCTGATCGTCGCCGGGAACGCCGTCCTCGTGCTGGCGGCCCTGGTCCCCGCCCGGATGGACTCGCTCGGCCGGAACTCGGTCGCCCCGCCGGTCGCCCTGGGACTCGCGCTCGCACTGCTGGCCTGTATCGCGCTGGTCGCGGTGGTGGCGCTCAGCCCGGTCAACCGGTGGACCTGGTCCGGCCTGACCGCCGCCGGTGCGCTGACCTACCCGCTGTACCTGCTGCACGAGTACTGGGGCCTGTACGTGATCCACCTGCTGCACGACCGCCTGCCGGTGTGGGCGGTGCTGGGCGCGGCCATCGCGCTGTCGCTGGTGCTGGCCTGGCTGGTGCACCGGTTCGTGGAGAAGCCGTTCGGGCCGCGCCTGCGGAGGGCGACCACCCGGGGCTGCGAGCGGCTGCGGGACGGGGCGGTGCAGGCGTGGCGCGGCGGCCGGCGGCTCGTGGGCGTGGGCTGGGCCGGCTGAGACCGCCGGGGCACATCGCGAGCGACCTGTCGACCGGACGGTCCTGGTCGCGTGGACCGCGACTCAGGTACCGGGTATCCCGCCGTACACCCCGGGTGCGAGCTCACCGTCCCGGATCTGGGCGAAGAACGTCGGTGTCGTGTCCGGGTCGAGGAGCACCGTGGAGCCCACTCCGCCGGGCCGGTAGTCCAGGCTCTTGATCGGCGGGGTGCCGGTGATGCCGCCCTCACCGCTGGCGGAACGGAAGGCGAGGGCGAGTTTGCCCATGTCGACGATGTCGGTGCCCTCGCTGGTGGTCAGGGCGCTGGTGCCCGCGTCGATCAGCGAGATCTGCCGGTTCGGGTTCAGCACCGTGCCCGGGGTCGCGACCGCCTGGGTGATCGCGCTGATCAGCTGGCGCTGGCGCTGGCCCCGGCCGATGTCGCCGGTCGGGTCGGAGTAGCGCATCCGGGCGAAGGCGAGTGCGGTCACACCGTCCACGGTCTTGCAGCCGGGGGCATCCCAGAACAGGCCGGAGTTGGTGTCCGCGACGGGGAAGGTCAGGACGGAGTCGTCGAGGCAGAGGTCGACGCCGCCGACCGCGTCGACGACGCCCTCGACCCCGGCGAAGCCGATCTCGACGTAGTGGTCGACGGTGAGGCCGGTGAGCTGCTCGACGGTCTGCACCAGCAGCGGTGCGCCGCCCCAGGAGAACGCGGCGTTCAGTTTGCCGGGGGAGTAGCCGGGGATGTCGACGTAGGTGTCCCGGGGCAGCGAGATCAGCGCGGGCGGACCGGAGTCGGGCACCTGCAGCAGCAGGATGGTGTCGGTCCGGGCGCCGACGGTCTGGGTGTCCTCGATCGCGCCGTCGGCGCGCGAATCCGATCCGGTCAGCAGGTAGGTCTCGCCGGGGGTGTTCGCGGCACCGGAGAGCGCGTCGACGTGCTGGATCTTGCCGTTGGCCCAGAAGCCGAGACCGATCGGCCAGGCGATCACCAGGACCAGCAGCAGGACGAGGACCAGGGCGATCCGGCGGCCGATGTGGCGGCGCTTGCGGGG